>DATJFI010000013.1:0-60778 GCA_035495715.1 Casimicrobiaceae bacterium | reverse complement strand
TGCTCCGGCGTCATCCGCAGCTTCATCTGCATGTGGATCGGCGAGCTCGCGATGAACGTATGAACGCGCCGCGACTTCGCGGGACGCAGGGCTTCGCCGGCGCGGCGGACGTCGTTCTCGTTCGCCCGTGCGAGCGCGCAGACGGTGCTCGTCGTGATCGCCTTCGCGATGTCGTGCACCGCGTCGAAATCGCCGTTCGACGAGGCCGGGAAGCCGGCTTCGACGACGTCGACGCGCAACCGCTCGAGCTGGCGCGCGATCCGGGTCTTTTCCTCGCGGGTCATCGACGCGCCGGGGCTTTGCTCGCCGTCGCGAAGCGTCGTGTCGAAGATGATCAAGTGATCCGGCATTGCAGCCTCCGTTTCGTTAAGCCGCGGCGCCCACCGGCGCCGCGAGCGCGATCGCGCCCTGCGCGCACGCCCGGTTCGCCGCCGCGACGACCGCCTTGAGCGTCGCCGTGACGATGTTCGGATCGAGGCCGACGCCGTAGACGTTGGCGTTGCCGGCCCGAAGCTGCACGTACGCAACGGCGGTCGCATCCTCGCCGGTTCCGGTCGCGTGCTCGTGGTAGGCAAGCACGTGCACGTCGAGGCGAAGGTCGTTGCGCAGGCCGTGCACGAACGCGTCGACCGGCCCGTTGCCGGCGCCACCGGCGAGCGTCTCGACGCCGTCGATCGCAAGCCGCGCCGTGATCTGTTCCTGCGCACCTGCATGCCCGCTTCGATGGTCGATGTAGCGGATCGGTGCATCGGGCGCGACGTATTCGCGCGCGAACGCGGCATGGAGGTCCACGCTCGTGAGCTCCTTGCCGGTCGCATCGGTGATCGCCTGCACGACCTGGCTGAATTCGATCTGCAAAAGGCGCGGCAACGCAAGTCCGTAGTCGCGCTCGAGCAGGAACGCGATGCCGCCCTTGCCGGACTGGCTGTTGACGCGGATCACCGCCTCGTAGCTGCGGCCCACGTCGGCCGGATCGATCGGCAGGTACGGCATTTCCCAGATCGTGCCGCCGGCCGCCTGCGCCGCGCGCTGGGCGGCGAAGCCCTTCTTGATCGCATCCTGATGCGATCCGGAGAACGACGTGAAGACGAGCTCGCCGGCGTACGGATGGCGCGGATGCACGGGCAGCCGCGTGCAGTATTCGGCAGTGCGGATGACCGCGCCGATATCGCCGAAATCGAGCTTCGGATCGACGCCCTGCGAATAGAGATTCAGTGCGAGCGTGACGAGGCAGACGTTGCCGGTGCGCTCGCCATTGCCGAAGAGGCAGCCCTCGACGCGGTCGGCGCCGGCCATCACCGCGAGTTCCGCCGCGGCGACGCCCGTGCCCCGGTCGTTGTGCGGATGGACCGAGACGATCACGCGATCGCGCCGCGACAGGTGCCGGTGCATCCATTCGATCTGATCCGCGAACACGTTCGGCGTCGCGACTTCGACGGTCGCCGGAAGGTTGAGGATCACCGGATGCGCGGTCGCGGGTCCCAGCACGTCGACGACGCGCTCACAGATCTCGAGCGCGAAATCGAGCTCGGTCATCGTGAACGTCTCGGGCGAGTATTCGAAGCGCCAGTCGGTCTGCGGCTGCTCGGCCGCGCATTGCGCGAAAAGCCTCGCGCCTTCGGTTGCGATGTCGATGATGCCCGCGCGATCCCTGCCGTAGACGACGCGCCGGAAGAGCGGCGACGTCGGGTTGTACAGGTGCACGATCGCGCGCCTGACGCCGCGCAGCGACTCGAACGTGCGCCGGATCAGCTCGTCGCGCGACTGCGTCAGCACCTGGATCGTGACGTCGTCGGGGATCAGTTCCTCGTCGATCAACTGGCGGACGAAGTCGAAATCGGTTTGCGACGCCGACGGAAACGCGACCTCGATCTCCTTGAAGCCGATGTCGACCAACTGGCGGAACATCCGCAGCTTGCGCGCCCCGTCCATCGGCTCGATCAGCGCCTGGTTGCCATCGCGCAGATCCGTGGACAGCCAGATCGGCGGCGCGGTGATCGTGCGCGACGGCCACGTGCGGTCGGGAAGGTCGATCGGCTGGAACGAGCGGTACTTCTGCGAAGGGTCGGCGTGCATGGCGGATTTCCGGCGAGAAACGGGATTCACCGTCCTGTGGGACGGCGCGGGCACTGCTCTTGAGCGAGGGGTGGGAAGTTATCTGCGCGCGAGGCGCAGCAGAAGCAGCAGGCCGCCCGGAATGAGGGCAGGCGCGAACGCGCGGGCGGCGAAGGGATGGCTGCTCATCCAGGCTACGTTATACGAAACGGCCCGTTTCTGCAAGGCGGCGGCCGGCCGCCGGGAGCCGTGCGACACTTGCGTCCATCTTGTCGCATCGCTCCATGCCGACCGCCGCCTCGAGGCCGACGATGCCGTTGCCGCCCCGGTGGCTCGGCATCGCGCTCGCCGCCGCCATCGCGCTGCACGCGGCGCTCCTCGGCGTGTGGCTGTCGCGCCTGTTGCCGGCGAGCAACCGCGACATGCTGTTGCCTCTTCGCGAGCTTGCGCCGGTTCTGGCGCTCGTCGTGCCGCTCGCGCTCGTGGCCTTCGCCCTCTTCGCGCGCCGCGCGCACGGCGCGTTCGCAGCGATCGTGCTGACCGCGGCGTGCGTGCTCGTCGGCATCGGTGCGGTCGCGACCGTCGCGATCATGACGCTATCGGCCCACGTGATCGGCGCCTCGCTGCTCGACTGGAGCGGCGGCGACGGTCCGCGAGCCCACGCTGCGCGCCCCCATGGCCCAATCCCGGTCCTCGTCGGAAGCGCGGTCTGGATCGGCGTCGTCAGCGCGACGCTCGCGTGGCACGTGCATTATGCATTCGTCTATCTGCTGGCGATCGCGGCGTCGCTTGCCGCCTTACCGGCGCAAGTCCGGCGTTCGATCGCGGCAGCGCTCGCGTGGCTGTCCGAGGAGACGCGGTGGTCGTGGCCGGAACGCGCGTGCGCCGCGCTCGCGTGCGCGGTCGTCGTCCTGCACCTGGTCGTCGTCGCGAAGCCCGAAGTGGGTTACGACGCGAGCGCGATGCATCTGCAGTTCGCCGAGCTCGTCGCGGCGAATCATCGCTGGCCGTTCGACGCCGCGCGCTATGCGTGGGCCGTCATGCCGATGGGCGCCGATGCCGCGTATCTCGCGGCCTATCTCGTCGACGGCGAGCGGGCCGCGCGGCTCGTCAACCTGCTGTTCGGCGCGCTGCTGTGCGCGGCGACGTACACGATGATGCGGATGCAGGCGGACCGCGTCGTCGCGCTCGCGAGCGTCTGCGCGCTCGCGTCGACGCCGCTCTGGTTCTTGGAATCGGGCTCGCTGTTCGTCGAGTTCGCGTGGGCGGCGTTCCTCGTCGCGGGGCTCGCCTCGACGCTCGCATTCATTGCCGATCGCCGCGCGAAAGACGTCGCTGCGGCCGCGATGTGCTTCGCCGGCGCGATGGCATGCAAGGTGATCGGCGTCTTCTGGATTGCCCCGCTCGTTGCCGTGCTTGCTTACGATCTCGCGCGCGGCGGCGCGGTCGGCAACCGTCGCCTCTTCGCGGTCGTCGTTGTCGCCGCCGTCATCGGCGGCTGGCCGTACGTCAATGCATGGGTGCGGACCGGAAACCCGGTGTTCCCGTTCATGAACGCGCTGTTCGCCTCGCCGCTCTTCCCTGCCGTCGATTTCAACAATCCGCTTTACAACGCGCCGCTCACCGCGACGACGCCGTACGACCTCGTGACGCAAAGCGGCCGCTTCATCGAAGGTCACGATGGCGCCGCAGGCGTCCAGTGGCTGCTGTTGTTCCCGCTCGTCGTCGGCGGCCTTTTTGCACGCCGGCGCGGCATCCGGGCCGGCCTCTTCGCGCTCGCCGCAGGCTTCGCGCTGCTCGTCTACGCGCAGCAATCCTATTTGCGCTACCTGCTGCCCGCGCTCGTCCTGCTCGCGGTGCTTGGCGCGTGGTCGCTCGGCGACTGGATGCGCCCGGCGATGGCGCGGGCGGGATTGGTTGCCGTTGCGGCCCTCGTTGTCGTGGTCAACTCATCGCTGATGCCGACGGCGAGCTGGCCGAACACGACGCTTTGCCTGCGCTGCTCGCAGGACGCCGATGCGCGCCGAGCGTATGTGGCGCGCTACGCGCCGCTGCGGATCGTCGCCGACTACCTGAACCGCAATCTCGCCGATGCCCGCGTCGGCTTCTTCGTCCTCAACGCGCCTGCACCGAGCGGCTTCGTCGGTTATTCGCGCTCGGCGAACTGGCACGACGCCGGCGTGTTCAGCGCGCTCGCCGCTGCGCGCACCGCCGACGACGTCGCGGCCGTGGCGCGGCGGTTTCGCCTCACGCATGCCGTGTTCGTCGCGCATTCGACCGACCCGCTCGACCGCGTGCTCCTCGAATACCGCGACCGCGACACGACGCCGGTCGCGCGCATCGGCGGCTATGTCGTCGCGGCGATCGCGCAGGGCGACGACGGCAAGTCGCTGTCGTCCGCAACGGGACGCTAAAAAGCTTCGGCTCCGACGAGAGCCGGATCCGCGCACAGCGGCGCGCGCGGCACGTTCTGGATGTCGAACTGCAGCGCGCCGAGCAGCAGTTGAACCCCGATCAGGACCGGCAGTGCGGCGAGCATCACGGTGCCGGACGTCGCCGTGAAGCCTTCGATCGACAGCGTGATCCATTTCCAGGCGCCGAAGACGATGCCGAACGTCAGCAACACGAGGCCCGACGCGAGCTGGAGCGTCCCGGCGTTGAAGTCGCGCAGGAAGTACGCGTAGAGGACACGCTTGAGCGTCGCCGCCACGTACTTGAGCGGAAAGTCGCACAGCACGCGCGCGATCCGCAGGTTGCTCTTCTCGTCGGCATAGCGGGCGGCGAGCGGCACGTCGCGCACGACCGCGCGGACCGTGTAGAGCCGGAACAGCATGTCCGACTCGAAGAAATAGCCGCGGTCGATCCGCCCGAGCGGCAGCGCGGCGAGCGCGATCCGGTGGATCGCCGTATAGCCGTTCGTCGGATCCATCACGTTCCAGTAGCCGCTCGAGATCTTGTTGACGAGCGACAGCAGCGCGTTGCCGAGGAGCCGCGCGCGCGGCATCTGCTGCAGCAGCGCGTAATCGTAGAAGCGGTTGCCCTTCGTGTAATCGGCGGCGCCCATCGCGATCGGCGCGACGAGCCGGCTTATCTGCGCCGGGTCCATCTGCCCGTCGCCATCGATCTTGACCACGATCTCCGCTCCGTCGGCGAGCGCGGCGCGGTAACCGGTCACGACGGCGCCGCCGACGCCGAGGTTCTTGTCGTGGCGCAGCACACGCACGCGCGGGTCGCGGGCGGACTGCTCGACGAGGTCGCCCGTGTGCTCCGGACATCGGTCGTCGACGACGTAGATGCGGCCGACGTTCGCGCCGATCCCGGCGATGACGTCGAGGATTTGCCGCCGTGTCTCATAGCACGGAATGACGACCGCGATCATCGGCTCACGACGAGCCCGAGGTGCGCATCCGCCGCGCGCGCGCAAGCGTCCAGGCCGAGACGACGTAACCGGACGCCGCGTAGACGACGAACGCGGCGAACAGCACGAGCGGCGGCTGCCACGACAGCAGCGCAACGAACAGCACGATCAGGAAGATCGCGACGAACGGCACGCTCTTCTTGAGATTGATCGTCTTGAAGCTGTAGTACTTGAGATTGCTCACCATCGTGAGTCCCGCGAACAGCGTGACCGCCCATGCGAGCCAGCGCAGCGCGTCGGGATCGTAGGCGAGATCGTCGACGACCCAGACGAGCCCGGCGACGAGCGCAGCGGCCGACGGACTCGGCAATCCGGTGAAATAGCGTTTGTCCGCGACCTCGAGCAGCGTGTTGAAGCGCGCGAGGCGCAGCGCTGCGCCGGCGACATAGACGAACGCGGCGATCCAGCCGAGCTTGCCGAGATCGCGAAGCACCCATTCGTACATCACGAGCGCCGGCGCCGCGCCGAAGCTCACCATGTCGGCCAGGCTGTCGAACTCGGCGCCGAACGCGCTTTGCGTGCGCGTCATCCGGGCGACGCGGCCGTCGAGGCCGTCGAGCACCATTGCGACGAAGATCGCCACGGCCGCCTGGTCGAAGTTCATGTTCATCGCCTGCACGATCGCGTAGAAGCCCGCGAAAAGCGCGGCGGTCGTGAACAGGTTCGGCAGCAGGTAGATCCCGCGCCTTCGCACACGGTTCTTGAGGAGCCGCCGCTCGCTTTGCAGGTCGTCGTCGTCGCTGATCATCGGCTGGTCACCTCGCGGTCACGGCTCGCGCAATTCGGCGACGATCGATCGTGTCGCATGCACGATGTCGCCGACCGCTGCACGCGGAACCGCATCGGCAGGAAGGTAAAGGTCGACGCGCGAGCCGAACCGAATGAAGCCGTAGCGCTGCCCCCGGGCCAGGCGATCCCCCGCCTTGACGTAGCAGAGGATGCGCCGCGCGATGAGGCCCGCGACCTGAACGCACGTCACCTTCGCGCCCGACGGCGTGACGAGCGCCAGCGCGTTGCGCTCATTGTCGACCGAAGCCTTGTCGAGCGCCGCATTGACGAACTTGCCCGGGTGATACCACGTCTGCACGACGTCGGCGTCGACGGGGCTGCGATTCGAATGGACGTTGAACACGTTCATGAACACGCTGATCAGCAGCGCGTCGCGATCGAGGTAGGGATCGCGCGCATTGCCGACGCGCACGACCCGTCCGTCCGCCGGCGAAAGCACCGCATTCGGCTGCGTCGGCGCGTCCCGCGGCGGGTCGCGGAAGAACTGCAGGATGAACAGGAACGCGAGCCATGCGAGCGCGGCAAGTGCCCACCACGACGCGAGCGACAGCGCGAGCGCGACCACGAACGCGACGATCAGGAACGGCCAGCCCTCGCGTGCGATGACCGGGTGCGGATAGGCGCTCACGACCGGCAACGCTTACGCGACGATCGCGTTCGCCGCGCGGAACAGGCGGACGAGCGATGCGGACGCAGGTCCGGTCACTTGGCGATCGCGTCGTCGATGCGCTTTTCCTGCTCGATCGCGCCCTGCTTCACCGTTGCCTCGACGCCCCTCGCGCGCTCGAGCGCGTCGCGCGGCGTGACCGCAGCCGCCTGCTCGACCTCGGATGCGCCGCGCGCGGCCGCACGGCGCGGCTTGTCCTGATCGTCGAACAGGCCATAGGCCTTGAGCGCGCTCCGCGCCGCGAGGCCGACGATGACGAGCGCGAGCAGGATCACGACCAATCCGAGCCAGCCTCGCTGACGATGGCGCGGTGTCATGGCGCAATCCCCGCTCGAATGACCATGGCCGAAGTATACCGTCGGCCGTCGGTCATTCGCGAAGGGCCGCCCGCCCCGAGCGACTGACGCGCCCCCCGGAGGCAGCGAGCGAAGCGAGCGTGGGGGACGTTTAGCCTCAGTTCCGCGTCTGGTCGACGAGCCTGTTCTTGCGGATCCAGGGCATCATCGAGCGCAGCTTCTCGCCGACGACCTCGATCGGATGCTGGGCCGTCATCCGGCGCCGGGACATGAGCGTCGGCGCGCCGGCGCGGTTCTCGAGGATGAATTCGCGCGCGTATTCGCCCGACTGGATGCGGGCGAGTGCCTCCTTCATCGCGCGCTTCGTGTCCTCGGTGACGATCTTCGGTCCGGTCGCGTATTCGCCGTACTCGGCGTTGTTCGAGATCGAGTAGTTCATGTTCGCGATCCCGCCCTCGTAGATGAGATCGACGATCAGCTTGACCTCGTGCAGGCATTCGAAATACGCCATCTCCGGCGCGTACCCCGCTTCGACCAGCGTTTCGTAACCGGCCTTGATGAGCTCGACCAGTCCTCCGCAGAGCACCGTCTGCTCGCCGAAGAGATCGGTCTCCGTTTCCTCGCGGAAGTTCGTCTCGATGACGCCGGCGCGTGCGCCGCCGATCGCCGCTGCGTAGGAGAGCGCGACGTCGCGGGCGCGCTGCGACGCGTCCTGATGCACGGCGATCAGCATCGGTACGCCGCCGCCGGCGACATACGTCGAGCGCACCGTGTGGCCCGGCGCCTTCGGCGCGACCATGACGACGTCGAGGTCCGCGCGCGGGACGACCTGACCGTAATGCACGTTGAAGCCGTGGGCGAACGCGAGCGTCGCGCCCTTGCGGAGGTTCGGCTCGACATCGGACTTGTAGACGGCGGCAATGTGCTCGTCGGGCATCAGCATCATCACGACGTCGGCCCCCTTCACCGCGTCGGCGACCTCGGCGACCTCGAGGCCCGCCGCCCTGGCCTTGTCCCACGACGCGCCGCCCTTGCGCAGGCCGACGGTGACCTTGACGCCGGAGTCGTTCAGGTTTTGTGCATGCGCGTGGCCCTGCGAGCCATACCCGACGATCGTCACCTTCTTGCCCTTGATCAGTGAGAGATCGGCGTCCTTTTCGTAATAGACCTTCATGTGCATGTCCTCGTGAGTTCGCTCAGATCCGCAATATCCGCTCGCCGCGCCCGATTCCCGACGCCCCCGTGCGCACCGTCTCCAGGATGACGCCCGGTTCGATCGCCTGCAGGAATGCGTCGAGCTTCGAGCCGGTGCCGGTCAGCTCGATCGTATAACTCTTGTCGGTGACGTCGAGAATGCGGCCGCGGAAAATGTCGGCCAGACGCTTCATCTCGTCGCGGTCCTTGCCGGCTGCGCGCACCTTGACCAGCATCAGCTCGCGCTCGATGTGATTGCCTTCGGTCAGGTCGACGACCTTGACGACTTCGACCAGCTTGTTCAACTGCTTCGTGATCTGCTCGATCACGTCGTCGGAGCCGCTCGTGACGATCGTCATCCGCGACATCGTCGGGTCCTCGGTCGGCGCCACTGTCAGCGACTCGATGTTGTAGCCGCGCGCGGAGAAGAGTCCCGAGATCCGCGACAGCGCGCCCGCCTCGTTCTCGACGAGGATCGACAGGATGTGTCTCATGCATGCCTCCACGGCACGCTCGACCCCTCACCCGCCGCGCTGACGCTCGGCTCCCTTTTGGCTATGGCCGCCCGGCTGACGCCGGGCTCGACGTTCGCTGCGCTCACGTTAGCCTTCGCCGCAACGTCGATCGCTACGCGAGCTCGTTGTCCCCGCGCGGAGAGAGGGTGGGGATGAGGGGTGCTCACAGCTCCTCCGCCAGGATCATCTCGGTGAGCCCTTTCCCGCCCGGCACCATCGGGAACACGTTCTCCGTCTGATCGGTCACGAAATCGAGGAACACGAGCCGCTCCTTCTGCGCGAGCGCCTCGCGCAGCGCGCCTTCGACGTCGCGCGGATGCTCGATCTTCATGCCGACGTGACCGTACGCCTCGGCGAGCTTCACGAAGTCGGGCAGCGCGTCCATGTACGACTCCGCGTAGCGGTTGCCGTAGAAGAACTCCTGCCACTGCCGCACCATCCCCATGTAGCGATTGTTGAGGTTCACGATCTTGATCGGCAGGTGGTACTGCCGGCACGTCGACAGCTCCTGGATGCACATCTGGATCGACGCCTCGCCGGTGACGCAGACGACGTCGGCATCGGGATTGGCGAGCTGCACGCCCATCGCCGCCGGCAGCCCGAAGCCCATCGTCCCGAGGCCTCCCGAATTGATCCAGCGGCGCGGCTTGTCGAACCGGTAGTACTGCGCCGCCCACATCTGGTGCTGTCCGACGTCCGACGTGACGAACGCCTGGCCGCGCGTCAGCGCGTAGAGCTTCTCGATCACGAACTGCGGCTTGATGAGCTTGCTTGCGCGGTCGTAGCGCAGGCAGTCCTTGCGCTGCCACTCCTTGATCTCGGCCCACCACGCCTTGAGCGCGGCGGCGTCGGGACGCGCCGGCGCCGATTCGACGAGCTTCGTCATTTCCGACAGCACGTCGCCGACGTAGCCGACGATCGGAACGTCGACCTTGACACGCTTGGAGATCGACGACGGATCGATGTCGATGTGGATGATCTTGCGGTCGGGGCGGTAGAAGTGCGCCGGATCGCCGATCACGCGATCGTCGAAGCGGGCGCCGACGGCGAGCAGCACGTCGCAGTGCTGCATCGCCATGTTGGTTTCGTACGTGCCGTGCATTCCCGGCATGCCGGTGAACTGCGGGTCCGTGCCCGGGAAGCCGCCAAGACCCATCAGCGTGTTCGTGCAAGGGAAGCCGAGCAGCCGCACGAGCCGTGTCAGCGTCTCCGACGCGTCATTCAGGATGACACCGCCTCCCGTGTACACCATCGGCCGCTTCGCTTCGAGCAGGAGCTGTACCGCTTTCTTGATCTGCCCCGCATGGCCCTTGGTCACCGGGTTGTACGAGCGCAGCGAGACGGTCTTGGGATAGGTGAATGCCGCCTTCGCCTGCGTGACGTCCTTCGGAATGTCGACGACGACGGGGCCGGGGCGCCCGGTCGCCGCCAGATAGAACGCCTTCTTCATCGTGATCGCGACATCCGCGACGTTCTTCACCAGGAAGTTGTGCTTGACGCACGGCCGCGTGATGCCGACGGTGTCGCATTCCTGGAACGCGTCCTGCCCGATCGCCGCCGTCGGCACCTGCCCGGTGATGACGACGAGCGGTATCGAATCCATGTAGGCGGTCGCGATGCCGGTCACCGCGTTCGTGACGCCCGGCCCGGACGTCACCAGCGCCACGCCCACCTTGTGCGACGAGCGCGAATAGCCGTCGGCCGCGTGGACCGCGCCCTGCTCGTGACGGACGAGCACGTGCTTGACCCGCGTCTGCTTGAAAAGCTCGTCGTAGATGTTGAGAACCGCCCCGCCGGGGTAGCCGAAGACGTAGTCGACGCCTTCTTCCTGAAGACAGCGGATCAGGATTTCCGCGCCCGTCAATTCCATGAGTCCATGCCTCGAAAGTCCGTTGCGCCGTCGCGGCGAACGGTGGTCGTTCAGTTGGTCGCACTCGATGGGAGCGCGCGCCCGCCAAGGCTCGGGGTAGAAAGCCGCGAATGGGCAATCGGGCCGTCTCCAGGGAGACTCGTTGGCGCTCGTGGCGCCGCGGAGGGAGGGTTCGTCGGCCCTTGCTGCAATACAGCATCCGAGCCTTTCGACCCGGAAGGCCCGACACTACCGGCAATGCCAAAGGCGGTCAAGGGGATTTGCTACGGCGCAACATCGCGGCCGACAGCCGGGGGCCGCATGAGCGTGCGCCTATAATCGCCGCCGCCCGATCGGGATTTGCAGCGACGCCGTGGCGGTCCGGTGAAGCACCCGGTTGAACCGAAGGAACGCGCGAACTGGCAACGCCAACGGAAATTTCGAGCTTTCTCGCCGAAGTCGAGCGGCGCGCCTACAAGCAGGCGATGTACGCGGTGCGCAACGAGGATGCGGCGCTCGATATCGTGCAGGACGCGATGCTCAAGCTGACCGAGAATTACGCGGCGCGGCCGGCCGGCGAGTTGCCGATGCTCTTCCAGCGCATCCTGCAAAACGCGATCCATGACCATTTTCGGCGCCAGAAGGTGCGCTCAACGTGGACGACCGTCCTCTCGGCGTTCGGCCACAAGGAGGACGACGACGAGTACGATCCGCTCGAGACGCTGCAGGCGCCGAGCGAGTCGCGGGAGCCGTCGGACCCGGCCGACGCGGCCGAGCAGCGCCAGACGCTGCGGATCATCGAGCAGGCGCTCGCGAGGCTGCCGGCCCGTCAACGCGAGGCGTTCCTGTTGCGTTACTGGGAAGAACTCGACGTTGCGGAAACGGCCGCTGCCATGGGGTGCTCCGAAGGCAGCGTGAAGACGCATTGCTCGCGCGCCGTCCACGCCCTGGCCGAGATGCTGAAGGCGAAGGGTATGACGTTATGAATGCAGAATCCGAATTCGCCCGCAAGATCGCCCGCCACCTGGACCTCGGCACCGCCGACCTGCGCCCCGGCACGCTCTACCGGCTGCAACAGGCGCGCGCGGCCGCCATGGGCAACCTCGGCGCAGCGGAGAGCACGGTGCCGGACCTCGTGACCGCCGGCGGGCCCGGCCTGCCTGGCAACCGCCCGCATCAGCGGGCGGCGATGTTCCGCTGGCTCGCCGTTGCGCTCTTCGTCGCCGCCGCGGGCTTCGGGTACCAACAATGGCACGCCGTGCAGCAGGTTAACGAGTTCGAGGACCTGGACCTGCACCTGCTCGCGTCGGACCTGCCGATCGACGCCTATCTGGACAGGGGATTCCAGAATTGGCTTCGCAGCGGCGAAGAGCGCTGACGCGCATCGTTGCCGTCGCCGCGCTCGCCGCTTCGACGGCGCACGCGCAGATCGGCCTCAAGTCGCCGTCGTGGAACGAGTTGAGCGAGCACGACCGGCAGGTGCTGGCGCCACTCGCGTCCGACTGGAACCACCTCGACGCGCAGCGCAAGACCAAGTGGCTCGGCCTCGCGAAGCGCTATCCGTCGCTGTCCCCCGATCAGCAGCAGCGGATCCAGCGGCAGATGCGCGAATGGTCGAGCCTTACGCCGGACCAGCGCAACGCCGCGCGTGAGCGCTACAAGTCGCTGAAGGCGCTGCCGCCCGATCAAAAGAACGAGATGCGTCAGAAATGGCAGGAGTATCAGAACCTGCCCCCCGAGAAGCGACGCGAGCTGGCGGCGCGGCCGCCGGCGAGGCCCGGGGCGCCACCGATGCATCCGCCCGCGCCTGCGCCTTCTCGCGCCCCTGTCCCTGCGCCGCGCGCGCCGGGGCAGTGACCGCTCCCGGGGGCCCGCGGCTCGCCACGATCCGCCGCCGCGTCGCGGCGCTCGGCTACGAGGCGTTGCTGCTCACCGCAATGCTGTTCGTCGCGAGCTTCGTGTTCCTGCCGTTTCTCCCGCACGATCCGACGCGCCAGACGCTGACCGTTCCGTCGACGCTCGCGCGCGTGATCATGTTCTGCACGCTCGCCGCCGGTGCGGGCTTCTACTACGTCTGGTGCTGGAGCGGCGGACGCCGCACGCTGCCGCAGAAGACGTGGCGGCTGCGTCTTGCCGACCGCCGCGGCGCTCCTCCGACGCGCATCCGTGCGCTCGTTCGCTATGTCGCCTGCTGGATCGGACCGGGGCTTGCGCTGGGGGCGTACGCGCTGGTGCATGCGAGCGGTCACGGACGCAACGCCGCCGCGTTCGTCGCGCTCGGCTATTGCTGGGCGATCGTCGATCCCGATCGCCAGTTCCTGCACGATCGGATTGCGGGAACGCTCGTCGTGCAGGACGCGTGATCGCCGCGCGCGCGATAATCGGCGTTCGATGTTGCCGGAAATTGCAATGCCGGTCCTGACGATGGCGAAGCGGGATGCGATCGGGCGCGCGTTCGCCGATCCGGCGCGGCTCGTCGTCGTCGCGCTGTGCGCCGCCTGGTGCGACACCTGCACGCAGTTCCGCGCCGCGTACGAGCGCGTCGCGCAAGCGCGGCCGCAGGCGACGTTCGTGTGGCTCGACATCGAGGACGACGCCGAGATCGCCGGTGACATCGACGTCGAGAACTTTCCGACGCTCGCGATCTACCGCAACGGCGAGCCGCTGCATTTCGGCGTGTCGCTGCCGCACGAGACGACCGTCGGCCGGCTCGCCGACGCGCTCGCCGACTCGGGTACCCCGCTCGCCGACGCGCCGGACGAGGTTGCCCGTCTCCCGGCGTCGTTCGCGGAATGAACTAGGGTCAGAGACGACTTTCGCTGACCCGAAACTCGTCGGTCACCCTGCGCCGCGCGAGCGCCACACCGATCGCGATCAGCACCATGCCGGCGAGCGCCAACGCGTCGAGTCGCTCGCCGAAAATCGCGTACGCCATCAGCGCGGTCACCGGCGGCACGAGGTAGAACAGGCGCGCGACGTCGGCCGCGGCGCCGTGGCGCAACAGCCCGTACAGCAGGCTGATCGCGCCGACCGACAGGACGATCACGGACCAGCCGAGGGCGAACGCGAATTCGGCGGTCCAGCGGATCGGCGCGGGCTCGAGCCACCCGACGAGTGGCGCATACACGATCGCGCACGCCGCGAACTGGACGACGGCGCCGCTGCGCAGATCGACGTGCGACGCGAAACGCTTTTGATACAGCGTCCCGGCGCTGATCGCGAACAGCGCGACGACGATCGGCGCCAGCGCCGCCGGATCGTCGCCGAGCGAGATCTTGTGCCGCACGACGCAATAGACGCCGACGAGTCCGAGCGCAAATCCCGTCCACTGCCACGCGCTGATCCGCTCGCCCAGAAAGCCGCGGGCGAGGAACACGGTGACGACCGGCTGCAACCCGACGAGCATCGCGCTCGTTCCCGCGGCCATGCCGCCGGCGATCGAGACGAACACGCCGCCGAGGTAAAGGCCGTTGACGAGCAGCGAGGCGATCGCGACGTGCAGGACCTGGCGCGGACCCGCGGGCCACGGCGCGCGCATGAGCACCGTCACGACCAGCATCAACACCGCGACCAGTACGAAGCGCACGAGCAGGAACTTGAGCGGCGGCGCGTACGGCAGCCCGTATTTCGCCGCGATGAACCCGGTGCTCCACAGCACGACGAACAGCGCGGGCAGCAACGCGTAGGCGCGCGCACCGGCTTCGGCCGCGCGCGCGGTGGCGACCGACACTACGCTTTCGCCGCGGCGGCGCGGTAGCGGTCGACGCTTGCGGTGATCTCGCGCTTCGCCTCCTCGGGACCTGTCCAGCCGGCGAGCTTCACCCACTTCCCCGCTTCGAGATCCTTGTAGTGCTCGAAGAAGTGCGCGATCTGCGCGAGCTGGATGTCGGGCAGGTCGCCGGGTTCGTTGATCGCGCGGTACATCGACGACAGCTTGTCGGTCGGGACGGCGAGGATCTTCGCGTCGCCTCCCGCCTCGTCGTCCATGCGCAGCATGCCGATCGGACGGCAACGGACGACGACGCCGGTGATGAGCGGCACCGGCGAGAGCACGAGGACGTCGCAGGGATCGCCGTCGTCGGAAAGGGTCTGCGGGATGTAGCCGTAATTACACGGATAATGCATCGACGTCGACATGAAGCGGTCGACGAACACGGCGCCGGTTTCCTTGTCCACTTCGTACTTGATCGGCTCGCCGTGCATCGGGATCTCGACGACGACGTTGCAGTCGTTGGGGACGTCGTAACCGGCGGGAACGCGATCGAGGCTCATTCGGACGTGGTCGAACGCAGCGGGAAGACGACGCCGCGTGCAGGCGCGCAATTATACCGGCGGGCACTGCATGCGGCCGCGATCCTCGGCGCCGTCGCGTACCTAGGCACCGGACCGGCCAGGGCCGATGCGCCGGCCGCGCAACCGACGGCGTTCTCGTCGCTCCACCCGGGACCTTCGTTCGCGCCGTGGACGCCGATCGCGATCGCGTTCGGGAAGCACCACACGCGCTACGATCTCGTCGACGATGCGGGAACGACGGTGCTGCACGCGATCGCCGACGACTCGGCGAGTGCGCTCGCCTGTCCGATGCGTCTTGCGCCGCGCGACGCGCCGACGATCGCGTGGCGCTGGAAGATCGCGCGCCTGATCGCCGACGCCGATTCGCGCGAGGCATCGCGCGAGGATGCGCCGGCGCGCATCGTCCTCGAGTTCGACGGCGACACCCGCAAGCTGCCGTTGCTCGAGCGGGGTGTCTACGCCGTCGCCAAACGCGTGGCCGGTCGGGAGTTGCCGTACGCGACGCTCATGTACATCTGGTCGAACCGCGAGCGTGTCGGCACGGTGATCGCGAACCCGCACACGCGAAGGATCCAGATGATCGTCGCCACGAGCGGCGACGCCGGCGTGAACGCGTGGCAGGCGGTCTCGCGCAACGTCCACGACGATTTCGTGCGCGCGTTCGGCGAGGAACCGGGCATGCTCACCGCCGTCGGCGTCATGACCGATACCGACAACACCGGCAGCCATGCCGAAGCGTGGTATGGCGACATCCGCTTCGGTCCGGCCGCGCATTGAAGCCCGCTATCATCGCGGCATGAATTCGTCGCGGACCGTCCCCGAGATGCCGTCGCTCGCGCCGGCGCCGACGATCGTCGAGCAGGTCTACCGGACGATCCTCGACGCGATATGCGACGGCCGTCTCCCGCCGGGCGAGCGGCTCACGCAGGAATCGGTGGCGGAGAAGCTCGCGGTGTCGCGGCAGCCGGTCGGGCAGGCACTGATGCTGCTCAAGCAGCAGAAGTTCGTCAGCGAGGCCGGACGCCGCGGCCTGATGGTCGCGCCGCTCGACCGCGATTTCATGCGCGCGATCTACGAGCTGCGCCTCGGCATCGAGCCGCTCGCGGCGACGCTCGCTGCGCGGCATGCCGATCGCGACGACATCGCGCGCGGCGAGGCGATCGTCGCCGAGGGCAAGGCGGCCGTGCGCGACAACTCGATCGCCGAGCTCATCGACGCCGACATGCGCTTCCACATGTACCTCTACGAGCTGTCGCGCAACCGGCTCTTCGTCGACCTGATGGCCGAACTCTGGAATCACCTGCGCCGCGCGATGCGCGAAGTGCTGCAGCACCGCGAGTACCGCAAGGCGATCTGGGTCGAGCACCATCAGATCCTGCGCGCGATCGCGGCCCGCGACGGCAACGCCGCCGCGGCGCTGGTGCGCGCGCATCTGTCGCACGCTGCGGTCAACGTGCAGGTGACGCTGCCGACGCCCGCCGAGACGTCGGGGTCCGAACTGTAATCCGCCGCGATCTACCGCGCTGAACGCGCGGTCCTCCGGTAATCGTTCGAGTAGACCACGTAGATGTCGCGGGCGCGCGCGAACTCGGCGCGCTCCTCGGGCTTCAACGCGCGGAACGGCCGCGCGGGGCGGCCTGCCCAGATCCAGCCTGCCTGCACGCGCGTGCCGGGCTCGACCCATGCGCCGGCGCCGATGCAGCCCCCGCGCTCGACGACGACGCCGTCGCCGACGCGCGAGCCCATGCCGATCAGCGCGTCGTCGTCGATGGCTCCCGAGCCGATCTCTACGTTGTGGCCGATCGTGACCCCTTTGCCGAGCACCAGGTCGCCGCGCCGCCGGTCCGTTTCGAGGATGCAGTTGTCCTGTACGTTCGTTCGCGCGCCGATGACGATCCGGCCGTCGCCCGCACAAACGGCACAGCCGAAGAACACGCTCGCGTCGGCGCGCATCGCGACGTCGCCGGCGACGATCGCAGTGGGTGCGACGAACGCGCCGTCGACAAGCGGTCTGCGCCCGTGCAGTTCCCGGCAAGCGCCCTCGCCGGCGGGCAACCTTCGCAGCACGTCGGCCCATGTCGGCAGGCGTCGCGAGACGAGCTCCGGCGCGCTGCGGCCGCTTCGCACGCTCTCGCCGAACGCTCTCGCCTCGTCACGCGTGATCGCGCGGACCGGCTTCGCCGGATGCCCCGCGTAAAGGAAGCCGCCGGGCAACCGCTTGCGCGGCGGGACGACGCTGTCGCCGGCGATCACCGCGTGGTCGCCGACACTTGCATCGTCCATGACCGCCGACGATTCGCCGATCACGACGCCATCGCCGAGCGTGCACGCGTGCGCGATGCCGTAACGGCCGACGGTCACGTCGCTGCCGATGACGGCGCCGCGAATCTGGTCCGCGATGTGCGCCGTCGCGTGGTCGCCGAACCATGTGTTCGCACCGACGCGGATCGTCTCGCCATCCGCGCGCACCGTCGCGTAGTCGCCAAGCGCGCAGTTCGCGCCGATCGTCGCGCGGCCGATCAGCGCCGCGTGCCCGGCAAGCGCGAGCTCGCCGCCGATCGCGGGCGTGTATTGCAGGTAGTCGAGGATCATGCCGCGGGGCGTCGGATGCGCGCCGCTCAAAAGACCGGGTTCTCGCGGTAGGTACCCCAGAGTCCCTTGAGCTTCTCGACGATGTCGCCCATCGTCGCGCCCGCCGTCACGAGATCGATCGTGACGGGCATGATGTTCTCGTCCTCGCGCTTCGCCACCTCGACGAGCCGATCGAGCAGCGCGGCAACCTTCGCGTTGTCGCGCTCGCGCCGCACGCGGCGCAGACGCGCGAGCTGGCGCTCGGCGGTCGACGCATCGTACGGATGCAGCTCGATGTCGAATGTCTCCTCGGGCTCGACGTACTTGTTGACGCCGATGACGGTCTTCTCGCCGTTCGCCTTCCTGAGCGCCGTCTCGTACGCGAAGTCCGCGATGCGCCGCTGGAACCAGCCCTCCTGCGTCAGCTTGATCGTGCCGCCGTTGCGGTCGACCTCGTCGATCACACCGAAGATCGCGCGCTCGTACTGCGTGGTGAGGCTCTCGACGAAGTACGAGCCGCCGAGCGGGTCGACGACGTTCGCGACGCCGCTCTCGTCGGCGATGATCTGCTGCGTGCGAAGCGAGATCTTCATCGCTTCCTCGGTCGGGATCGCGAACGCCTCGTCCATGCCGTTCGTGTGCAGGCTCTGCGCACCGCCAAGCACCGCGGCGAGCGCCTGCAGGCCCGTGCGCACGACGTTGATCCGGTACTGCGGCTTGGTGAGCGACGCCGCCGCGGTCTGGCAGTGGAAGCGCAGCCGCATCGATTCGGGATTTTTCGCACCGAAGCGCTCGCGCATGATCTTCGCGTAGACGCGGCGCACCGCGCGGAACTTCGCGATCTCCTCGAAGAAGTCCGCCTGGCAGACGTAGAAGAACGCGAGCCGCGGCGCGAACTCGTCGACGTGCATGCCGGTCTTCAGCACCTCCTCGACGTAGGTGATCAGGTTGCACATCGTGAACGCGACCTCGTCGAGCGGCGAGCCGCCCGCCTCGGAAATGTGATAGCCCGAGATGTTGATCGGGTTGTAGCGCTTCATGTTGCGCGCGCAGTACGCGATGCAGTCGCGGACGATGCGCACCGACGGCGCGACCGGGAATGCCCATTCCTTCTGCGCCTGGTATTCCTTCAGGATGTCGGCCTGGATCGTCCCCGAAAGCTTGTTCAGGTCGTAGCCGCGCTTCTGCGCGAGCGCGACGTACATCGCGAGCAGGATCCATGCGCTCGGGTTGATCGTCATCGAGACCGAGATCGTCTCCAGGTCGATGCCGTCGAACAGATGCTCGATGTCGGCGAGCGTGTCGATCGCCACACCTTCGCGCCCGACCTCGCCTTCGCTCATCGGATGGTCGCTGTCGTAGCCCATCAGCGTCGGCATGTCGAAGTCGGTCGAAAGACCCGTCTGCCCATGCGCGATCAGGTACTTGAAGCGCTGGTTCGTGTCCTCGGCGGTGCCGAAGCCCGCGATCTGGCGCATCGTCCAGAGGCGCCCGCGGTACATCGTCGGATACGGTCCGCGCGTGAACGGATAGCGGCCCGGCAGTCCGATGTCGTCGAGCGGTGTGTCGGCGACGTCGAGCGCCGTGTAAGCGCGCTTCAGCGCAAACCCGCCGAGCGTGCTGAACTCGACTGCGCGCTCGGGCGCGCGCTGCACGAAATTGGCCACCTCGTTCCGTTCCCACGATTCGACCTGGTCGGCGAGCGCGCTGGTGGCGGATGTCGTCGTGTCGTTCATGCATCACCTCCGAATTTCAGTTCGCGCAGCAATTGCAGCGCCGCCGTGTGCGGCGACAGCGCACGCGCTCGCAGTCGTTCGAGCAACGGTGCGACCTTGCCGGGCCGGTGGCGTTCGAATGCATCGTGCATCAGTCCCTCGGCCGCTGCGAGCAGGCGCCGCTCGGCGATCGCCGCGCGGCGCGTTTCGATGTCGCCGGTACGTTCGAGCACCTCGCGGTGCCGGTCGACCGCCGCGAGCAGCTCGCCAATCCCCTGGTCCTTCGTCGAGCTCGTCGCGATGACGGCGGGAGCAACCGAAGCAGGGTCAGAGACGACTTTCCCGGAAGAACCCGGCAGCGCGCCATCGGGCGCGAAAGTCGTCTCCGACCCTGCTTCGGATTTCCACCTCTCGGTGTCCATGTGCGTGTAGCCGAGCGCGAGCATCGTCTTCAGATCGACGATCGTGCGGTTCGCGTCCGGACGGTCACACTTGCTGACGACGTGGACATCCGCGATTTCCAATATGCCGGCCTTGATCGCCTGGATGTCGTCGCCGAGCCCGGGCGCGGACACGACGACGGTCGTGTGCGCGGCGCGTGCAACCTCGACCTCGTCCTGGCCGACGCCGACCGTCTCGATGACGACCATCTCGAATCCGGCCGCATCGAGCACGTCGACGACCTCGAGCGTGCCTTTCGCAAGACCGCCGAGCGCGCCGCGCGTCGCCATGCTGCGCACGAAGACGCCGGGATCGCCGGCGAGCTCGCCCATCCGGATGCGGTCGCCGAGAATCGCGCCGCCGGAGAACGGACTCGACGGGTCGATCGCGACGATCGCGATCCTGCGGCCGCTCTTGCGGACCTCGGCGGCGAGCTTCGCGACAAGCGTCGACTTGCCGCTGCCCGGCACGCCGGTGATGCCGACGACGTGCGCGCGTCCCGCGTGCCCGAACATCGAATCGAGCGTCGCGCGCGCTTCGGCGGCGTCGTTTTCGGCGCGGGTCAGAAGACGCGCGATCGCGCGCGTGTCGCCCGCGAGAACGCGAGCTTCCAGTTCGCGCGACGGAATGTACGCCATCGTCAACCGGCCGCGAGCCGCGCGTTCATTTCGCGGAACACGTCGCGGTCGTCGATCACGCGCCGCGCCTTGAAATCCGTGCGCGGGAACGTGCCGGGCGCCACCACGTCGAGCTTCGAGCGCAGGCCGAGCATCTTCGAAAGGCGCCTGGCCGCTTCGTCGTGCAGCGCCCGGTGCGCGCTCTCGCCACGCGCGTGATCCTCGGGTGCGATTTCGATGCGGATGACGAGTTCGTCCATCGCGCCTTCGCGCGTGATGACGATCCGGTGTTCGCCACCGTAGCCCGGCACCTGGTTCAGCACCGCGTCGACTTCGCTCGGATAGACGTTCTCGCCGCGAATCGTGAACATGTCGTCGATGCGGCCGAAGATGCCGCGCGGAAGGCGCGGATAAGTCCGGCCGCACGGATTGGGACCGTCCTCCCACTGCGTGAGATCGCCCGATGCGAGCCGGATCATCGGCTGCGACGTGCGCTCGAGATGGGTATAGACCGGCGTTCCACGCTGACCGTACGGGACGCGCACGTAGCGCTTCGGGTCGCAGACTTCGGTGTACACGACGTCCTGCCAGCACAGCATGCCGCCGGTCTCGGCGGATCCCGCGACGTTCATGAACGGCGTCATCTCCGCCATCGACCCGCAGTCGATGACACGCGCGCCGTAGGCGGCGACCAGGCGGTCGTGCACACCGGGCACCGACGCGCCCGGTTCGCCGGAGAAGAACATCGTCCGGATGCCGAAGCTTCGCGGATCGTAGCCCTCGCCGCGCGCGATCTCGGCCAGGTGCAGCGCGAACGACGGCGTCGCGTACAACGCCGCCGGCTTCGCGAGATCGAGCCACATCGCGGCGCGTGCAGTCATGCCCGGTGCGCCGGCGCCGAACGGAAACGCTTTCGTGCGCAGCCGCTCGGCGCCTGCAAGGGCGCCCCACGAGCCCATGTACAGGCTGAAGATCGCCGCGACGAACACGATGTCGCCGGGACGGATGCCCATCCCCCACATGATTCGCGCATGCGCATTCGCGATCGCATCCCAGTCGTCGCGGCCGATCGCGAACGCAGTCGGGCGTCCGGTCGTTCCGGACGTGCCGTGGATGTGATGCACGTCGGCATCGGGAATGCAAAGGTAGTCGCCGAACGGCGGCTTGCGCGTCTGCGCGTCGCGCAAGTCCTGCTTGGTGATCACCGGGACCTTCGCCTCGAAATCCTCGAGCGAGCGCAGGTGGTCGGGATGAAACCCGGCCGCGTCCCACTTGCGGCGGTAGAACGGCGACGTTTCGTAGGCGTAGCGCGTGACCTGCTGCAGCCGCGCGACGATCGCGGCGTCGCGTGCGCTGGGCGGCATCGTCTCGCGCACCGGAAACCAGTAGCGCGAATCGGCGCTCGGCAGGTAGCCCGCGTCGAAGCGCGGCGGAAAGCTCCACTGCTCCATCGTGCTCATCGTCGTGAGTTCGCTGCGGGTGTCGAAACGGCCGCGCGGCCCGAACCTTCCTTCTACCGCGGCCCGCGCTCGGCGACGAGGCGGCGGATGGTCTCCACGATCGCTGCGGGCGGCGTATCCTGCAGCAGCAGTTCGCGAACGCCGATGGCTTTGAGCTTCGGCAGGTCCTCGTCGGGGATGACGCCGCCGCCCACGACGAGAATGTCGTCGGCATTGCGTTCCTCGAGGAGCTTGACGAGGCGCGGGAACACGGTCATGTGCGCGCCGGACAGGATGCTGACGCCGATGACGTCGACGTCTTCCTGGATCGCCGCTTCGACGACCTCCTCGGGCGTGCGATGCAACCCGGTGTAGATGACGTCCATGCCCGCGTCGCGAAGCGTTCGCGCGACGATCTTCACGCCACGGTCATGGCCGTCGAGGCCGACCTTCGCGATGACGACCCGGATGGGTTGCGATGGTTGTTCCACGACACCTCCTTCTCGCCGCGTCGCGCGGTCTGATGCTGGGTTGGTCCTGAATTCTGTATACGGTATGCGATCACCAACAACCTGTCAAGCTCAAGCAATGAATCCAACCGCGGCGGGCGTCGCATCCAAAATCGACGTCCTGGCTCGAACTGTCCCATGCCTCGCACGACCCTGCCTTTGCTGATCGTCGCCGCTGTCCTGGTCTCGGCGATGCTCGCCTGGTGGACGCTGTCGCGCGGCATCGGCGGCGAGCCGGGCGCCGAGACGGCGCGGCACGAATCGCTCCCGCCGTTCCATCAACTCGAGATTGGCGGCAGCGCGGAGGTAACGCTGCTGCAGTCGGACAGCGAGTCGATCGACGTGGAGGCAGGCCGGCATGTGCGTGTGAGCGCCCAAGTCTCCAATGGCCGCTTGCGGCTGCGTGCCGTGGACCGGCGTCGCTGGTGGAACCGCCTCTTCGGCGGACGCTCGCCAAGCGCCCCGCACGTCACGTTACGCTTTCGCACGCTCGACGTCATCGACATGAACGGCAGCGTGAAGATCCGCGCGTCGAGGCTCGACGCGCAGTCGTTGCGGATCGCGGCGTCGGGAGGCTCGACGCTCGCGATCGAAGATCTTCGCGCGACGTCGCTTCGCGTCGACGGATCGGGCGCGCTCGATGCGAAGCTCGGCGGACGCGTCGACCAGCAGTTCGTCTCCATCTCCGGCGCCGGTTCGTATCACGCCGACAAGCTGATCGCCGACGACGCGACCGTCAACGTGAGCGGCGTCGGCGACGTGGTCGTCAATGCCCGGAAGACGCTCCGCGCAAGCATTTCCGGCGCCGGGAACATCGAGTACGTCGGCGATCCCAAGGTGACCGAGCATGTGAGCGGCATCGGCCGCGTCAGGCGTCGCGGACCTGCGCACGCCGCCGGCATGCAGACCGCGGATATCTCGCGTGGCGCACACACGACATCGGTCGCGGCCGTGTCGTGAAAAGCAAGGTGAATCCGGCCGCTTTCTGACTACGATGCGCTCGTGCTTCGCGCATCGGCGCCAACGCGGCGTCGAGCATGCGAAGCGTGTCAAGGAGACACATCATGACCGTGAAGCTATCGATGCTCGTTGCCGCACTGTCCCTGGTGTCGTGGACCGCGGCCCATTCCCAAACGCCTGCGCCGGCGCCCAAGCGCGACCTGGGCGCCGAAGCGGTCGGCGGTACGGCCTCGTCGCGCTCGGTGATCACGCCCGAGCAGCGGAAGAAAATGCTCGAGGAGCAGGCGGCTGGCAAGCAGCCGCCGGCACCGGCCGCGCCCGCGAAGGTGACGGCCGTCCAGCCCGGCTTGCTCGAAGTGACCGGCGGTCGGGTCAACGACGCCGTCGCCGCCGGGATCCAGAAGATCACGGCCAAGGGCGCCGAGGGTAACCGGTCGATCCAGATCTATTCGCCGTGGGGGCACATGTATTCCGGCTGGCCCAAGGGCGTGAAGCCCGTTGCGTTCACGATCGAGACGACGAAGGGCGGCAGCGCGAAAATCAACGCGCCGGGATTCAAGGAAGCGAACAAGGACGACTACAAGAGCGCGGTCGATGCCGTCGTCACGATGGCGATCGAAAAGGCGTCGGCGCAGAAGGCGGCCAAGAGCAGCAAGATGTGACACTAGGACTTGAAGAACAGCGGGCCGCCGGTGATCGGATCGATGTCGTCGTGAACGCCGCGCACAATGCGCACGTCGGATACGCGGCAGTCGCGCAACAGCGCCTCGAGCATCGCCGCCACCTCCTGCACCGTCTCGTACGGGTGAACCGGGCAGCCAAAGCCCTCGGCGGCCTTCGGCGCGAACGGCGAGGATAGCGACAGCCGCAACTCGCCGCCGCCTTCCGCGTGCGCGGCACGGTGCGCGCTCACGATCGCCGTCGGCTCGCCGAAGGAGCCGCGCAGGCGCCGGATCGCATTGCTCGCAAAGAGCTGCGCCGACACTTCGCGTTGCGCCGCGCGCCCCGCCTGCACGGCAACGACGAGCCGCTGCGCGGGCCGCGGCAGCGCGAGCAGCGTCACGTCGGCGAAAGCGAGCGCGCGCGCGAGCGCATGCGAGAGCGGAATGCCGAAGCGACCGATCGCGTCGGCGGCAAGCGGATCGACGCCCGGTGGGGTCAACACCGCGCCAGGCAGGAAGCGCAAGTGCACGCGCTCCTGCGTATCGTCGATTCGCAGCGGCGCGGGCGGCAGGTCCACCGCTTCGCGCGCGAACGCGCCGTCGCGCAACGCGGCGCGCGCAAGCAACGCGGGCAGGCGGCCGAGATCGATCGCATCGGACGCGACGAGCGAAGACGCGAGCGCGAACGTTTCGCAGCCGCCGAACGCGCGCGCATCGCGAAGGATCGCCTCCATCGCGGCGACGTCGGAGAGCACCGCGTCGAGCATGATCGCAGGCGCTGCGACGTTCTGCGCCGCGACGACGATCACCGGAAGGGCGAAGAGCGCCGTACCGAGCGCGTCGCGTGGCAACGTGACCTCGCGCTCCACGTCGGCGAGCAGCCGCCGCACGTGTCTTGCAAGCGCCGGGGACGGCGCGTGCGCGAGCGTGCGCGACAGTCGATCGCCTTCGTTGCGCGTCACCGCGTCGAGCAGCCATTGGCGCACGCGCAAATCGGCCGCGTCCGCCTCGACCTGCGTATCGGCCGCGATCGCCCGCTCGGCGGCATCGAACGGTGCGGGCGCCGGCGCAGCGGCCGGCCAGACGCGGGGGTCGTCGAGGTCGGCGACGGACATCCGGGGAAAAAAACGCGACGAGTGGACGGGCCGGGCGATTGTCGCACCCGGACCGAGGCTCGCCCGCCAAAGGACGATAAAATCGCCGGTCCCTCGATCACGGAAAGACGAGCGCGCGATGCGCGTGACGAAGTTCTACCTCAACACGCTGAAGGAAGCGCCCGCCGAGGCGGAAGTGATGAGCCAGAAGCTCATGCTGCGCTCGGGGATGATCAAGAAGGTGTCGTCCGGCATCTATTCGTGGCTGCCGCTCGGCCTGCGTACGCTGCGCAAGGTCGAGCAGGTGGTACGCGAGGAGATGAACCGCGCGGGCGCGCTCGAATCGTATCTGCCGCATATCCTGCCCGCCGAGTTGTGGGAAGAAACCGGACGCTGGGACAAGTTCGGCCCGCTGCTGCTCAAGATCAAGGATCGGCAGGCGCGCGACTTCCTGTTCGGACCGACGCACGAGGAAGTCGTGACCGACATCGTGCGCAAGGACGTTCGCAGCTATCGCCAGCTCCCGGTCAACCTCTACCAGATCCAGGTCAAGTTCCGCGACGAGATCCGGCCGCGCTTCGGCGTGATGCGCGGGCGCGAATTCCTGATGAAGGATGCGTATTCGTTCGACGTCGACCGCCATGCGCTGATGGTGTCGTACCGCGCGATGTACGACGCGTATGCGCGCATCTTCACGCGGCTCGGCCTGCAGTTTCGCGCCGTCGAGGCGGACACCGGCGCGATCGGCGGCTTTGCTTCGCACGAGTTCCAGGTGCTCGCGGAGTCGGGCGAGGACGCGATCGCGTACAGCGATCGGTCGAGCTACGCCGCGAACGTCGAGCAGGCGGAAGCGGTGGCACCGGGCGCGACGCGCGCCGCGCCGCAGGAGAAGCTATCGCGCGTGCCGACGCCCGGAAAATCGACGTGCGAGGAAGTCGCCGCGCTCCTCGGCCTGCCGTTGTCGCGCACCGTCAAGTGCCTGATGGTTCATGCGCAGCATCGCGTGCAGATGCTGCTCGTGCGCGGCGATCACATGGGCAACGAAGTCAAGATCGGCAAGCTGCCCGGTTTCAGCGGGTGGCGCTGGGCGAGCGAGCCGGAGATCGTCGAGGCGACCGGCTGCCGTCCGGGGTATCTCGGCCCCGTCGGCATTCCGAAGGACATGCCGCTCGTCGTCGATCGCACCGTTTCCGCGATGAGCGACTTCGTCTGCGGCGCGAACGAAGCCGACTATCACCTGCGCGGCGTGAACTTCGGCCGCGACTGCCGGGAGCCCGATCTCGTCGCCGACATCCGCAACGTCGTCGCGGGCGACCCGTCGCCCGACGGCGAGGGTCGGCTCGCAATCGTGCGCGGGATCGAGGTCGGCCACGTCTTCGCGCTCGGCGACGTCTACTCGAAGGCGATGGACGCGACCTACCTCGACGCGCAGGGGCAGCCGCACGTCGTCCAGATGGGCTGCTACGGCATCGGAGTGACGCGCGTCGTCGCGGCGGCGATCGAGCAGAACCACGACGTGCGCGGCATTATCTGGCCGGAATCGATGGCCCCGTTCGCCGTCGCGATCGCGCCGATCGGCTACGATCGCAGCGAGATCGTGCGCAAAGAGGCCGATCGGCTGCACGAAGCGCTCGCGGCGGCCGGCGTCGAGGTGCTGCTGGACGATCGCGGGGAGCGTCCTGGCGTAATGTTTGCTGATCTCGAGCTGATCGGCATCCCGCACCGGGTGACGATCGGCGAGCGCGGCCTTACGGAAGGTATCGTCGAATACCAGTCCCGGCGCGAAACTGCGGCCACGAAAGTCGCGGTCGCCGACATTCTGCCGTTCTTGACGCAGCGGATCGGACAGTGACGAAGCGTTGTTTCCACCCGTGCAGGCGGTTCGCGCCGCGCCTTCTGGTCGCGGCATTCGCATGCATCGCCCCGCTGATCGCGCACGCCGGCGCGCAGGTCGAGGAGGCGCTCGCGCCGTCGGTCGCGAGCGGCCTGTCGCGCGCCGTCGCCGACAACCCGGCGCCGCGCGACTATGCCGAGCGCCCCGATGTGCGCGTGTGGATCGCGCAGATGTCGCCGAAGCTCGCCAGCAGGTTCCCCGACGGCGGCGCGCGCGCCCAATTCCTCGCGACCGTCCATTACGAGGCGACGCGCGCCGGCCTCGATCCGCAGCTCGTGCTCGGCGTGATCCACCACGAAAGCAACTTCCGCAAGTACGCGATCTCGTCGGCCGACGCGCGCGGCTACATGCAGGTGATGCCGTTCTGGGTGCGCCTGATCGGCACGGCGGATCAGAATTTGTTCCAGCTCCGAACGAACCTCCGTTACGGCTGCACGATCCTGCGCCACTATCTCGACGTCGAGAACGGCGATCTCTACCGCGCGCTCGGCCGCTACAACGGCAGCGTCGGTCAGGCCGACTATCCGACGGCGGTGATGGCGGCGATGAAGCGCTACCAGAGCGGCGGCGTCGACGCCGTGCAGACGTCGGCGCTGCTCGCGCACTGAGGCCACCACCTTAAAGGCGGTCAGCACCTACCGCGGTCGCTTCGCACCGTCGCCGACCGGCCCGCTGCATTTCGGCTCGCTCGTCGCCGCGATGGCGAGCTACGCCGATGCGCGCCATCACGGCGGCGCCTGGCTCGTCCGCATCGAGGACGTCGACCTGCCGCGCGCCCGACCGCACGCGGCCGACGCGATACTCGCCGCGCTCGAGGCGTACGGCTTCGAATGGAACGAGGACGTGTGGCGCCAATCGACGCGCACGCGCGTGTACGAAACCGCGCTCGCGAAGCTTGCCGACGACGGCGTCGTCTATGCCTGCGCCTGCACCCGCCGCGAGCTCGCCGACGAGCGCGTGAGCGCGATTGGCGAACGCGTGTACGCCGGAACGTGCCGCAACGGCATCGGCGATCGCGACGCGTCGCGCGCCGCGCTGCGCCTGCGCGTGCCGGCGACGCCGATTGCGTTCGTCGACCGCGTCTTCGGCGCACGGACACAGCGGCTCGACGTCGACGTCGGCGATTTCGTCGTGCGGCGAAGCGACGGCCTTTGCGCCTATCAGCTTGCCGTCGTCGTCGACGACGCCGCGCAACGGATCACCGACGTCGTACGCGGCGCCGATCTGCTTGCGTCGACGCCGCGCCAGATTCTTCTGCAGCGCCTGCTCGGGCTGCCGACGCCGCGCTACCTGCACGTACCGGTCGCCGTCGACGCGCAGGGTCGCAAGCTTTCCAAGCAGACGCGAGCCGCGGCGCTGCCGCGAGCGCCGCTGGCCGCGCTGCTCGCGGCATGGCGATTCCTGGGCCAGGACCCGCCGCCGGCCGAGATCGGATCGGTGCGCGAATTCTGGTCCTGGGCCGCCGCGCACTGGCGCGTGGCGGCGATAGCGTCGGCGATGACGCGGCCCGTTCCAGCCCGGATCGTATAATTGGCGTCGCCGCGCGCCGCGAAGAACGTACAACCGGCCGCGGTACGCCGTCGATTTCCCATTCCAATGACCACGCTCGTCGTCGTCCGCAAGGGCGACTCCGTCGCCATCGCCGCCGATTCGCTGACGACGTTCGGCGATACGCGGCTCGCCGCCGAGCACGACCGCACGTTCGACAAGATCGTCCGTTACCGCGACACGTACATCGGTCTCTGCGGCTCGGCCGCGCACCAGCTCGTGTTCGAGAGCTTGCTCGCCAAGCACAACGACCTCGACTTCGCGAACAAGTCGGCGATCTTCGAGACGTTCCGCAAGCTGCACCCGATCCTCAAGGAACAGCATTTCCTGAATCCGAAGGAGGAGGAGGACGACCCGTACGAGTCGACGCAGATCACGGCGCTGATCGCCAACGGCAGCGGCATCTTCGGCGTGTTCTCGATGCGCGAGGTCTTCGAGTACACGCAGTTCTGGGCCGCGGGATCGGGCCGGGAGTTCGCGCTCGGCGCGATGCACGCGCGCTATGCGCAATTGAAGACGGCCGACGCAGTCGCGCGGATCGGCGTCGAGGCCGGCGCGAAATTCGACCGCAACTCGGCGCTGCCGATGACGATCTACACGCTGCCGCTGGCGCCGTGACCTTCGATTTCCCGACATGAGCCTCTACACGCCGTCGCATTTCGCAATGTCGGATCGCGTCGCCACCGCGCGGCTGATCCACGACTATCCGTTCGCGACGCTGGTGACGCCGGCGACGCCCGAGCCGTTCGTCTCGCACCTGCCGCTGCTCCTCGTCGCCGACTGCGAGCCGCGCGGGACGCTGCTCGGGCACATGGCGCGCGCGAATCCGCATTGGGAGCATGCCGCTTCGGTTACGTCGATCGCGATCTTCCACGGACCGCACGCGTACGTCTCGCCGTCGTGGTACGCGGAGCCCGCGAAAGCGGTGCCGACGTGGAACTACGCCGCCGTGCACGTTCACGGTACGCTGGAAATCGTCCGCGATCCGGTCGAGACGCGGCAGGTGCTCGATGCGCTGGTGCAGCGGTTCGAAGGCGCGCGCGACGCGCCGTGGCGATTCGCGATGCCGCAGCCGCAGCGCGATGCGCTGGTCGGCGCGATCGTCGCCTTCCGGCTGCGCATTCGCGCGCTCGACGCGAAGTTCAAGCTGTCGCAGAACCGCCCGCGCGGAGACCAGGTGCGCGTCGCCGACGCGCTCGATGCCGAAGGTCATGCCGAGGCGACCGCGGTCGCGCAATGGATGCGCCGCTACGCCGGCGGCGCGGGCGAATGACGCGGCGGACAGAAGAAGCTCCGGCTCCCGCGCACGAGCGCCGCGTGCGCCTCGACAAATGGCTCTGGGCTGCGCGCTTCTATCGGACGCGAAGCCTTGCCGCGGAAGCCGTCGATACGGGCCACGTGCGCGTCGACGGCGAACACGTGAAGCCGGCGCATCCGGTGCGTGCGTCCACGCGCGTGACGATCCGCAAGCGCGACCTCGTCTTCGACGTCGACGTGCTCGACGTCAGCGACGTGCGCGGTCCGGCGCCGAAGGCCGCGCTCCTGTATCGCGAGACGGCCGAAAGCGCGCAGGCGCGCGAGCGTGCGCTGGCCGAGCGCGCGAACGCGCGCGCCACCGCAACGGGACGCCCCACCAAACGCGACCGCCGGCGGCTCGAGGATTTCCTGAACGAGCCTTAGGAGTTTCCGCCAGCGAAGGCGTCTGCGGCCCCGCTTCGGTTTCAGCACAGGCGAATGCCGGCGAAATCGAGGATGAAATCCGGCTGCCGATAGGCCGCGAACACGAGCCATGCGACGGCGAGCGCAAGCAGCAGCGCGAACACGTGCCATAACGCCCGCGTCCCGCGGGAACCCGGTGTCTCGGAGGCGTGCGGAGCGTCGCGCGTTTCCACGCGACCCGATTCTACGCCGTCTGCGACGCGCCTCCGGGCGCTTCGGGCACACGCGTGACGGGCGCGGCCGGAACGATGCCGCGCGCGCGCAGCGCCGCCATCACCGAATTGAAGTCGGCGGCGACCTGCACGTGCTCGATCGGCTTCGCGAGGAGATTGACGGCACGGCCGCTCACGATCAGCGGGACGCCGTCGGCGAGCGCGCGGCGAAGCGAGCGGATCTCCTGTCCGGCGATCTTGCCCGAGATGCCGCGATCGAACAGCAGCACGACGATCGATGCGTGATAGGCCTCCGCCCCCGCGGCGATTTCCTGCGCCGGGACGCCGGTACCGAGCGTAAGGCAATGGATGCCCTCGGTGAAAAGCAGCAGCTCGAGAATCACGAGCCCGAGCGGGTTCGGATCGTTCGGCGGCGTGGCGAGCAGCAACTGACGTGCGTCGCGCGTCGGCCGGACGAGACGCGCCACGTCGCGGAGCAGCCGCTGCACGAGATCGCAGAAACGCAGCTCCTGGTACGTCTGCATCTCGCCGCGCACGACGCGCTCGTGAATCGCCTCGTTCAGCGGAATCAGTGTCTGCTCGAGGAACTTGCGCAGGCCCAGCGCGACGAGCAGCTTCGACAAGTGGTTCTGGAGATCACCGATGCGGTGCTCGCCGAGCAGTCGCAACGCATGCGAGATTTCCGGCGGCAGCGGAGCGGGCTCGGCGACGGCGAGTCCCACCATCGATTGCAGCGCGCTGTCCGTGAGCGGCACCACGGCGCCGGCACGCCAGCCTTCCGACAGCAATTGCTTGATGAGCTTGAGGCGCGCGACCTGGTCCGCCGGGTAAACGCGATCGCCGAATGCGTCGCGCAGCGGCGCCGGAAAACCGTAGCGTCGCTGCCACATGTAAAGCTGCTCGCGGCGCAATCCGGTGATGCGGACGACCTCGCGAATGTGCAATGCGCCCGCAGGCTCGCCGACGGCGACCGCCGGCGCGTTCGCCGGTGTTCCGCTCGCGTCCTGTCGCCGCGAAGGCGCTTCGATCAGAATGCCCATGTCCCGAACCCCTGCATTTCGCATCGCGCTCACGCGCGCCGAACGATGCGGCACGCACGGCAATGCTTCGCAACACGCTCCCTTCGGCCAACCTGTGCCGGCGGTCCGCTCGCTGTGCTGCACGGGCAGCCGTCATGCAGGATGTGTGCCACGAGGATTTCGGAGCCGGGCCGATCGCTCGGTTTGCCGTGGCGCAATTTCGGTCCGAAACTTGCAGCGACCGCCTACCGAAACAGGCGGGGACCGCCGATAGAGACGCGCCCACTCTCGAAATGCCGACGAACGGCAGCGATGGGAGTGCCCATTCACCGCTGTACCTGACGCATTGCGACCGACGATGTTCGGATTTGGGAGGTCGGGCAAGGATCCGTTGTCCGATGTGCGATCGGCGACGAAATGGCTGTCGACGCTTCCGGGCGGCGACTCGCTCGCCGTGCACACGGATGTCGTCACGGAGCTCGACCGCGTCGGGGGCCACGCAACGACGCGCACGCCGAACCGTCTGCGCGCGGTGTTCCTCGTCGATGCGCAGACCGGCACGCAACGCAACGCGCTCGTCGCGCAATACGTCGAGCACGCGCGCCGGAGCTCGCGCATCGAGAACCAGCTCTGGACCGCGCTTTTCCGGCTGACGCAAAGCTTCCTCGCGACGTATCAGTCGTTCGCGCGGGAGATCGCGGAACGGCCGCAAAGCGCACGCTGGCAGGACCTCTTGCCGGAGCTCGTCTGCCGGCAGGTCGTACACCTCGCGCTCGATGCACGCGTACGGCTCTTTCGCCACGAGCAGTGGATTCCGGCGAAGTGGGCGGAACTGCACGGCCTGATGTCGCTCGCGTGCTCCGGCCGGTTCGAGCGACAGATGGTGACGCTCGCCGAATCGACGGCGACGACGATCGAGCACGAATACCTGCGCGCGCTGGTGCTGCAGCTCATGAGCGCCGGCAGCCTCACCGCGCGGCAGGTCGAATTCATCTGGGGCGAGCTCGACGACTGGTGCTCGCCGTTGCGCCTGACGCTCGAGCCGGGCGCCGCGACCGCATTTTTCGTCGATCTCGCGGGACGCGAAGGTCTGCGGCGCCGCAAGCCGGGACCCCTCGAAAGCGGCGTGCTGTTCCTCGATACGCGGCCGCTGCACGCGGTGATGATGCAGCACGTCGTCACGCTCGAGCACAAGATCAAGGCCGATCCGCTGTCGGGCAAGACGCCGCGGCGCAGCGAGCAGTTGACGCTGTTCACGAAGCTCGCGGCGCAGGTCGATCCGGAGTTCAAGCCGTTCGCTCGCCGAGGCGAGCGGATCGCGACGAGTGGAGCGGTCGACGCGATCGTCGGCTTCCAGAAAATCGCGAGCTACTTTCGCGAGGACGCGCGACAGCCGCTCGACAGCGTCGACTCGACCGGCGAGAGCTTCGACAGCACGATGGACATCGCCGTGTTCGGCCGCATTCGCGACGAGCCGACACGAAAGCGGGAGATTGCGCGTCGCCGCATCGGCGCGCATGCGGCGCCCGGCGGTCCGTGGGAAGCGAAGGACGTGTCGCAGACGGGATTCAAGCTCGTCGCGCCGATCCAGGTCGCGAATGCGGTCACGCTCGGCACGCTCGTTGCGATCCATCCGCACGGCCAGCCGCGCTGGACGCTCGGCATCATCCGGCGGATGAAGCGCACGTCGGCCGACCGCGCGGAGATCGGGCTCGGCATCGTCGCCGACACGATCTCGGCCGTCGACGTGAACGAGCAGCGCAAGCGAAGCGCCGAGGAGTATTCGATCGACGGCGAGGGCACGACGATCAACGGGCGGCGCTTCGGCGCATTGCTGCTCTCGTTGCGGCAGCGCGACGGCGAGCCGATGGTGCAGTCGCTGATCGTGCCCGCGGTCGAATACCAGCCTGCGAAGCGCTACCTGGTCTCCACTGAGAAGGCGGAGCACCGCGTGCGATTCGGACGCCTGATCGAGCAGCAACCCGACTGGGTGTGGACAGCGATCGAGCCGCTCGACAGCACACGCCATCATGCGCCGAGCGCGACCGGCGCTCCCACCACCGTCACCGGGCCGTCCACGCTCTCCCAGCGTCGCTGACGAAGCGCGGCCCGCGCCGCCGCGAGGCACGCAAGTACCGACGGTTATACTGCGCGCGATGAGCGTCGTCGATCGCTACGCGGAAATCCATGCGTCCTGGCGATGGGACGTGCCTGCGGATTTCAACATCGCGCACGCCTGCTGCACACGCTGGGCGAACGACCGCTCGCGCTTCGCGATGTACTACGAAGACGAGGACGGGACGCGTGCGGCGTACACGTTCTTCGACCTCTCGCAGCAGGCGAACCGGCTCTCGAATGCGCTCGCCGGATACGGCATCGGGCGCGGCGACAGGGTCGCGCTGATCCTTCCGCAACGGCCGGAAACGGCGATCGCGCACGTCGCGATTCATCAGCTCGGCGCCGTGTCGGTGCCGCTGTCGTTCCTGTTCGGGCCGGAAGCGCTCGAATACCGGCTTGCGAACAGCGAGGCGAAGGCCGTGTTCGTCGATCCGCAGTCGTTGCCGAACCTGCTGCCGATCCGCGAGCGCTGCGAGAAGCTTGCCCACGTGATCGGCGTCGCCGGCGCGCAGTCGCGCGGCGTCGTCGCGTACGAGACGCTCGTCGACGGCGCTTCGCGTCGTTTCGAAGCGGCGAAGACGCGTGCCGAGGATCCGGCGATCCTGATCTACACGAGCGGTACGACGGGCCCGCCGAAAGGCGCGCTGATGCCGCACCGGTGCATCATCGGCAATCTTCCCGGCTTCACGCATTCGCACGACGGCTATCCGCAGCCTGGCGATCTTTTCTGGTCGCCGGCGGATTGGGCCTGGACCGGCGGACTGATGGATGCGCTGCTGCCGGCGCTCTATTTCGGCCAGCCGATCGTCGGCTATCGCGGCCGCTTCGATCCCGAGCGCGCGTTCCGGCTGATCGAGCGCTATCAGATCCGCAACACGTTCCTGTTCCCGACCGCGCTCAAGCTGATGATGAAGGCGTTCCCGCGGCCGCGCGAAGCGTTCGACGTCAACCTGCGCACCATCATGAGCGCCGGCGAGGCGGTCGGCACTGCGGTGTTCGATTGGGCGCGCGACGCGCTCGGCGTGACGATCAACGAAATGTTCGGGCAGACCGAGATGAATTACATCGTCGGCAACTCGCACACGCTCTGGCCGGCGAAACCCGGGTCGATGGGCCGGCCGTATCCGGGCCACCGGATCGCGCTCCTCGACGAAGACGGGAACGAGGTTCCTCCGGGCGAGCCCGGCGACATCGCGATCAACCGTCGCGCGCCGGACGGCACGGACGATCCGATCTTCTTCCTCGAATATTTCGGCAATGCCGAAGCGACGCGGAAGAAGTACAGCGGCGACTGGTGCCGCACCGGCGACGTCGCGGTCTGCGACGAGGACGGCTACTTGTGGTACCAGGGCCGCGCCGACGACGTGTTCAAGGCCGCGGGTTACCGGATCGGACCCTCCGAGATCGAGAACTGCCTCGTGCGCCATCCGGCGGTCGTCAACGCGGCGGTGGTGCCGTCACCCGACGAGGTGCGCGGCAACGTCGTCAAGGCGTTCATCGTGCTCGCGCCCGGCTACGCGCCGTCGCCCGCGCTCGAAGCCGACATCGCGCAGCACGTGCGCCGCCATCTCGCGCCATACGAGTATCCGAAGGAGATCGAGTTCGTCGACGCGCTGCCGATGACGACAACCGGCAAGGTGCAGCGCAAGGTGCTGCGCGAGCGCGAGGCGCTGCGCAAGCGATCGACTTAGCCCTTCAGCGCTCGGCCGGCGCCGGCGAGCCCGTCGCGCGCAACGCCGCCACGTAGCGGCCGTGCATCGCCACCCAGAGGACGGCCGGCGTGACCGCGGGCAGGATCAGCGATCCAAACTGGAACGCGAACGCGATCGCCTCGCGCTGCCACGGCGCGAACCCCGTCTGCGACGCGATGGCGGGTCCCGCCGTGATCGCGACGTTCTTCAGGAAATCGGCGAGCGCACCGAACGCGACGACCGGCGTCAGTGCCGCATAACCGATCGCGAGCCATCGCTTCCATCGCGTCGTGTGCGCAGCGAGCGTCAGTGCCGCGAAGAGCGGCATGCCGAACGCGTACGCGCGCAGGTTGACGTCGACGGTGACAAAGCCTTCCGCGGCGGCGACGCCCGCCCCGAGCGTCGTCACGAACGTCGCGACCGCACCGGACTGCTCGACCACGCGAGCGAGATCGGCGAAACTCGTGTGCGCCACGGCGCGCACGATCAGCACGGCTGGCCACAGCAGGATCGGCGCGGCGAAGTACCAGACGGCGAACGCGAGCGGCAGCAGCGCGAGCGTCCGAAGAACGAAGCGTGTCACGCAGCGGCGAGCGGCGGCGACGCCGCCGGGTTGCGGGCCACGAGCCGTACCCAGACGACCCAGACGATCAGCACGTCGAGCATGATCAGCGCCTGCCACACGTACAGGTGCGCCCACTCGAACACGTCGCGGTCGTAGCGGCCGAGATAGAAGAGGCTGATCACCCGCAGCAAGTTCAGGACCTGGACCGCGACGACGCCCACGACGATGCCGCGCAGCCGATGCGGCCACGGCGCGGGGAACGCGAGGATCGCCGCGACCAGCACGAGCGTCGCCTCGACGCCGTTGCACCCGGCCTCGATCGACACGGCGAACGGGCTCGTCGACGAGGCGATCACGTTGCCGTCGGTCGTGACCGTCGCGTCGAACGTGCGCATCAGCGCGGCCGACGCCGAGGCGACCGCATCGGTCCACGGCGTCACCAGATGCGCCTGCGCGAACGGCGTCAGCTCGAATGCGAACGCGAACGCGAGCAACGCGACGAACACGACGAGGAAGCGGCGCATGGCGGCGGATTCTAGCGCGTGCGCGCCGACGAGACGTCAGGCGCGCGCGAGCGGCGGACTCTGCGCGAAGTAGCGGTGGATGCCCTCGGCGATCGAGTCGGCGAAGCGCTGCTGCTCGCGCGGGTTGCGGAGCTTGCGCTCCTCGTCGGGATTCGAGATGAACGCCGTCTCGACCAGGATCGACGGAATGTCGGGCGCCTTCAGCACGGCGAACCCCGCCTGCTCGACGATGCCTCGATGCAGCGGGTTGTGCGCGGCGATGCCTTCGAGCACCTGGTGTCCGACCTTGAGGCTGTCGCTGATCTGCGCGGTCTGCGACAAGTCGAGCAACGTCCGCGCGAGCACCGGATCCTTCCCGTCGAGATTGACGCCGCCGATCAGGTCGGCCGCGTTCTCCTTCTGCGCGAGCCAGCGCGCAGCCGCGCTCGTCGCGCCGTGTTCCGACAGCGCGAAAACCGACGAGCCGCGTGCCGTCGAATCGCGGAAAGCGTCGGCGTGAATCGACACGAAAAGATCGGCCTGCACGCGACGCGCCCGGCGCACGCGCTCGGCGAGCGGAACGAAATAATCGTCGTTGCGCGTCAGCATCACGCGCATGTTCGGGTCGCCGGCGAGCACTTGCGAAAGTTTGCGGCCGATCGCGAGCACGACCGTTTTTTCGTAAGTCCCGTTGCGTCCGATCGCGCCCGGATCCTCGCCGCCGTGGCCCGGATCGAGCGCGACCGTGATGCGGCGCGACGCCGCTTTCCGCGGCGCGCGCTTCGGCGCCTCCGGCGGTGGCGCCGCTGCGCCGGTCCTCGGTGGCGCCGGTTCCTGCGCGTCGAATCCTTCGGACTGCAGGAACGCAAGCAGGGGATCGACCGGCGTCAGCGGATAGAGGTCGAGCACCAGCCGATAGCCGAACTCGGCGACCGGCTTGAGCGCGAAGACCTGCGGCCGCACCTCGGTCTTGAGATCGATCGCCACGCGAAGGAAACCACCCGAGGGACTGCCGATCCGGATCGCCGCGATGTACGGATCGCTGCGTTGCACGTGCGACGGCAGTTGGTCGAGCTCGCGCGACGGCACGACACGCGCGAGATCGATCACGACGCGACTGGGATCGCGCAACACGACGAGCTGGTGCTCGATCGGCGACGGCGATTCGAAAATGACCCGCGTGTACTCCTGGGCGGGCCACAGGCGCGCTGAGGCGATCCGCGATGCATCGGCCCATGCCGCCGGTAGCGCGCACTGCGCAGCCGGCAACAGAAGCCAGCGGAACGCGCGGCGACGCGCGAGCGAGACGCGCGTCAGCGTGACGGCATTGCCCGCAGCGCGCTCACGCATCGCGCACCTTCGCCGGTGTTGCTTTCCGCGACCAGGTCGCGGCCGCCGCCGGCTGCGTACGACAGCGATAATGCGAGGTCCGCAACGGGCAGAAGACCTGCGACGCGTTCCGGCCATTCGACGATGCAGACGGCGTCGTCGCGGAAATGGTCGGACATCCCGGCTGATTCCCATTCATCGGGACTCGTGAAGCGATAAAAATCAAAGTGATAAAAGTCTAATCTAGAAACTGGATAATGTTCAACCAGGCTGTAGGTCGGACTCTTGATCGGACCTGCGACGCCACGGGCGCGCAACAGTCCGCGTACGAGCGTCGTCTTGCCGCTGCCCAGTTCGCCGTGCAGTGTGACGATCATGCCGCCTCGAAGGCAAGTCGCCAGCGCGGCGCCGGTGCGCGAGGTCGCCTGCGCATCGGGCAGATGGAGCGTCAGCGTTGACACCGGATGGGGACTGCGCCGCGCCGGCCGCGTCGACATCGGAACCCGATTACGCGGCGTTGGCTTCGCGAATCGCGCAGTGGGGACGCGAGCTCGGATTCGACGCGATCGGCGTGTCGGACACCGATCTGACGCCCGAGGAGGTGCGGCTCCTGAACTGGCTCGCGCTCGGACGCCATGGCGAGATGGATTATATGGCGCGCCATGGTGTGCGCCGCGCGCGCCCGGCCGAGCTCGTGCCCGGCACGATTCGCGTCATCACCGCGCGGCTCAATTACTGGCCGCGACGCGCACAAGCACCGGGCAACGTGCTCGCCGACCCGCGCCGCGGCTATGTCGCCCGCTACGCGCTCGGCCGCGACTATCACAAGGTGCTGCGCAAGCGTCTCGCGGATCTCGCGCGCCGGATCGAGGAAAGCATCGGTCCGTTCGGTCATCGCGTGTTCACCGACAGCGCGCCGGTGCTCGAAGTCGCGCTCGCCGCGAAATCGGGACTCGGCTGGCGCGGCAAGCACACGCTCCTCCTGTCGCGCGACGTCGGCTCGTACTTCTTCCTGGGCGAGATCTACACGAACCTGCCGCTGCCGCTGACGCCAGCCGTCAGCGCGCACTGCGGCACGTGCAGCGCGTGCATCGCCGCATGCCCGACCGGCGCGATCGTCGCGCCCTACGAGCTCGACGCGAGGCGCTGCATCTCGTACTTGACGATCGAGCTCGCCGGCAGCATTCCCGAGCCTCTGCGGCCGCTGATCGGCAACCGGATCTACGGCTGCGACGATTGCCAGCTCGCATGCCCGTGGAATCGCTACGCGGTGCCGACGACGACGCGCGACTTCGACGCGGTGCGACACGGCCTCGACGGCGCCGAGCTGACGACGCTCTTCGCCTGGACCGAGGACGAGTTCCTGCGCAAGACCGAAGGCAGCGCGATCCGGCGGATCGGTTATGAACGCTGGTCGCGCAACGTCGCGGTCGCGCTCGGCAACGCGCCATGCGACGACGCCATCGTCGCCGCCCTCTCGAAGCGCGCGAACGACCCGTCGCCGCTCGTTCGCGAGCACGTCGCGTGGGCGCTCGCGCGGCAGCGGGACGCGAGGCCCGGCTAGCCGAAGGCTTTCGCGGTGCGGGCTCGCGCGCCCCCAGGCTCGCTACTTCTTCATCGTGTCGTGGCCCATGCCGTCCTTCATGCCGTCCTTCTTCATCGCGTCCGGCATGCAGTCCTTGCCGCTCGCGCCCTTCTTCATCGTGTCCTTCGCCATCGCGTCGTGCCCCATGGCGTCCTTCTTCATGCCGTCGTCCGCAGCAGCCATCTTGTCGCCGGCCATCTTGTCGCCGGCCATCTTGTCCTTGGCCATCGCGCCCTGGTCCGGACAGTCGCCGGCCATCGCGTCCTTCTTCATCGCCTGGGCATCCTTGCCCATCGCGTCCTTCTTCATCTCGTCCATCGCGAACGCCATCCCGAACTGCATGGCCAATCCGACCGACAGGATCGCCGCGGCGAGCCGGCTCGTGTTACACATGGTCTTGCTCCTCGAGGTTGAAAGGAATCGCGGCGCCGCGGCGACAACTCGCCTGAAGCGCCCGCCGTACGCTTCGTAGTTCGTTCGACGCTGGCGGGCGGTTACAGTTCTTTGCGAAGAGCCGCCCGCGTCGCACGCCAACGCTGTAACCGAACGGGCACATGCTGCGAATTTCGACCAAGCCGGCATACGACGCACGCGAAGCGCGCCTGCGCGCGCTGATGGTCGCCGCGCTCGCGGGCGACGCCACCGCCTATCGCGCGTTCCTGCGCGAGCTTGCCGCCCACCTGCGTCGCTTCCTCGGCAAGCGCCTGCAGGGCCGGCCCGACGACGTCGAGGATCTAGTCCAGGAGTGCCTGATCGCCGTGCACGACAAGCGACAAACGTACGATCCGTCCCAGCCGCTGACGCCGTGGGTCCACGCCATTGGGTGCTACAAGCTCGCCGATCACCTGCGCCGCAGCGCGGCCGGCGGAATTGCGCGCTCGGACTTCGACGACGAAGCGGACGAGGCTGCCTCGCATGCGCGGGACGCGGCGGACGCGGCGCGCGATCTCGCGAAGCTTCTCGCGCGATTGCCGGATCGCCAGCGCCTGCCGATCCTGCACGTGAAGCTCCACGGACTTTCCGTCGCCGAAGCCGCCGGCATGACGGGCCTGTCGGTTTCTGCGGTGAAGATCGGCATCCACCGGGGCCTGAAGGCGCTGGCCGCGATGGTCGGACCACGCGCATGAAGACGGACGCGCTGATCGACGCGATCGTCGCGAGCGGCGGCGCAGCGCAGACGCGATCGGTGCGCCGCCGCTATGCGGTCATGCTCGCCGTCGGAACCGTCGTCACGGCGCTCGTGGCGATGTCGACGCTAGGGCCCCGTCACGATTTCGCATACGCGATCGCGCTGCCGATGTTCTGGATCAAGCTCGGGTTCGTCGCATCGCTCGCAATCCTCGGCACGCTCGGCGCGTTTCGCTCGGGACTGCCTGGCCGGCGCGTGTCCGCGCTTTTGATCGGCATCGTCGCCGTCGTCGGCGGCATCTGGATCGTCGCCATCGCGGCGCTCGTCGAAAGTACGCCCGTCGCGCGTGGCGCGCTGCTGCTCGGCGATACGTGGAGGACGTGTCCGTGGCTCGTGGGCGGACTGTCGATCCCGGTGTTCGTCGCGATCGCGTCGGCGATGCGCCGGATGGCGCCGACGCATCCGCACCGCGCCGGCGCCCTCGCCGGCTTCGCATCGGGCGCGACGGCCGCGCTCGTCTACGCGTTCCACTGCCCCGAGCTCGCCGCGCCATTCATCGGCACGTGGTACGTGCTCGGCATGCTCGTGCCGACGCTCGCCGGCGCGGTGCTCGGCGCGCGCCTGTTCCGCTGGTAGCCGCTCAACCGTCGCGCGCCGCGGCGCGCGGGTTCAGGCGAGCGTCTGCGCCATGCGGCTCGCGATCAACTCGCGCACGTGCGAGGGGAGCGCCCGCTGCAGCCGCGTCGACACGCGCGACTCGTTGCGGCTCCACCAGATGCCTGCGTAGACGATCGCGAGACCGATCAGCGTCAGCGCGATCGGGAACAGCCACGAGTCCTTGAAGAACCGATAGCTGATATCGGACAGCACGATCGCGATTCCGATCGCGCCGAACACCGTGAACACGCGCCGCACCAGAAGCGCGCCGAGCAGGACCAGCACCACGTTGATCGCGAGGTAGACGAGCTTCCCGGACAGCAGGTCCGAACCGAGCGACGAAAGGCCGCCCCAGAACGCGAGCATCCCGAACAGATACAGCCAGAACGCGTAGTCCTTGCCGAAGCGCGAGCGAACGTCGACGACGAACGCGAGCGCGAGCATCGAGAGCCCGAAGACGATCGAGAACCATTTGCGGAACTGCCATTCGCCGGCGGACCAAGGCGTCGTTCCGGCGGGCATCAGCAGCATCGCGAAATCCATGCTCATGTACCACAGCGTCACCGCGATCGGCATGACGAGAAACGGCGTGCGATGGCGATACAGCATCGCGGCGCCGGCAACCAGCGTGACGAGCTCGAGCGTCGCCCAGCGCCAGTCGATCTCGTAGTGGTAGTCGCGGTAATGCTCGGCGTGTCCGCCGGGCGGCCACATGCCGAGCGCGTGCTGCAGGCCGAATACGGCGAGCGGCACCAGCACGACGATCAGCGCCGCCATGATGCCGGTCGGCACGACGAGCTGTCGCGACTCGAAGCGTTCCGCGAGCGCCCAGGCGACGGCCATGTAGGCGAGCGCGATGAACAGGATGGCCGAGCCGCCGAAGCGCTCGAAGCCGAGCGTCATGAACAGCGACAGCGCGCCGATCGCGAGCATGCCGCCCAGGTAATAGAGAACGTTGGTGAAGGTGAAGCGCGGGCCCTTCGACGCCGCAGCGTCGGCGCGCTCGCCGTGCGCGGCGAGAAATGCCCACAGGCGCGCGGCCTGGTCGCCGGTGATGATGCCCGCCTTCACGCATTCCGCGAGCTGAACCTGCTCGATACGCACCATCGCTTCCCCCTCGCCGACCCGCTCGAACGGTGGCTTTCTCGAGTCAGGTTCTGGTTGTACTCCGGGTTGCCGACCACTTGCGCAGCATCGCGATGAACTTGGCCTCGTCGTAGCTCTTGCCGGATTCGAGAACGCCCGTGTCCTGCGAGTGGACGAGGCGCCCGCGTGCGTCGAGAACGAAGAGATGCGGATAGCCTTCGATCCTCGGCCAGCGCGCGAGCAGCGCGCGATTGCGATTCTCCTTCGAAACGTTCACCTTGACCCAGACGTATCGCGCGTCGATCAGCGCGCGCACCTCGGCATGGCTCGCGATGAACCGATCGAGGATGTGGCACCACGAGCACCATTCGCCACCGACGTCGACGATGACGCGCTTGCCTTGGGCGCTCGCGACCGAGACCGCCTGCGCGACGTCGGCGGCCGCATCCCGCGTCGGGTCGAAGCGCGCCGGCAGATCGGCGGCGCTCGCCGCGGCGCAAAGCAATAGCGACAGCAGGACCACGAGGAGCGGCGACTTCAGCAAGGGCGGCGCTCACGAAGGACGCTTGATACGCGATCCTAGCGCACGAGCTGATTCATCGTCACGATCGGCAGCATGACGGCCAGCACCAGCACCAGCACGATCGCACCCATCAGGACGATCAGCGTCGGCTGGATCAGCGCGGCGATCCAGGCGAGCCTGCGCTCGGCTTCGCGCTCGAGCTCGCGCGCCGCCCGCTCGAGCATCGGCGCGAGCGCCCCGCTTTGCTCGCCATTGGCGATCAGGTGGACGAGCACCGGGGGAAACGCGTTCTGCTCCTTGAGCGCGCGCGACAACGATACGCCTTCGCGCACGAGCGACGACGCGGCACGCGACGCGCGCGCAAGCGGAATCATCCGCACCACATCCGACGCCGCATCGAGCGAGCGCAGCAGCGGCGCACCGCTGCCGACGAGGATCGCGAGCGTGCTCGCGTAGCGCGCGGTGTCGAGGCTCGACGCGAGCCGTCCGACGCCCGGAATGCGCAGCAGCACGGCGTGGATCCGTGCGCGCGAGCGCTCGTTTCGCAACGCGGCGAGGAACGCGGCCAGCGCGGCGATGACCGCGATCAGCCAGAACACGCCGGTTTCGCGAAAGAACGCGCTGATGGCGATCAGTCCCCGTGTGAGCAGCGGCAGCGTCTGCCGGCTTTGCTGATACACGGACACGACCTGCGGCACGACATAAGTGACGAGCACCGCGATCACGCCGATTGCGATGATCGTCACGAGCGCCGGATAGATCAGCGCGACGGTGAACTTCTGCCGCAGCGCGAGCCGGGCATCGAGATAATCGGCAAGGCGGGCCAGCACTTCGGGCAGACGACCCGTCTCGCCGCCGGCGGCGATCAGTCCGCGGTAGAGCGGCGAAAACGTGCGCGGGTAGCGGCCCATCGCGACCGACAGCGATTCGCCGGCCTGCACGTGCGTACGCAAACGCTCGGCGAGCTGAGCGACCGCCGCGTCGTCGGCCTGCTCGGCGACCGCGGCGAGCGACTGGTCGAGTGGCATGCCGGACTGGACCAGCGTTGCGAGCTGCTGCGTGAAGAGCGAGAGCGCGCTGGCCGCGAGTCGCGTGCGCGACGACGAATCGCGCTCAGGGGCCGCGTCGACCGCCGTCGGCGTGAGACCGTCGGCGCGCAGGCGCTCGAGCACGCCGCGCACGTTGTCCGCGTCGAGCGAGCCGTGCCGAAGCCGCCCCTGCGCGTCGACCGCTTCGTAGCGATACGCGCTCAAGGATCAGGAATCGCGGGTCACGCGCGCGAGTTCGGCGAGCGACGTACGGCCTTCCGCGATGAAGCGCGCGCCGTCGGCGCGCAGCCGCTGCATGCCGGCGCGAAGCGCCGCGTCGCGAAGCGCAAGCTCCCCGGCGCCGTCGTGGATGAGACGCCGCAGCGTGTCGTCGATCTTCAGGAGCTCGTAGATTCCGGTGCGGCCGTTGTAACCGGTCCCGTTGCACGCGTCGCAGCCGTTCGCGTGAAAGACCGCCTGCGCCGCGGGAAGGCCCATCGCTTCGAGCAGCCTGCCTTCGCCCTCGGTCGGCCGCGCCGGTGCACGGCATGCGGGACAGAGCGTGCGCACGAGGCGCTGCGCGAGCACGCCGAGCAGGCTGGACGCGAGCAGGTACGGCTCGACGCCCATGTCGGCGAGCCGCGTAATCGCGCTCGCCGCGTCGTTCGTATGCAGCGTCGCGAGCACGAGGTGACCGGTGAGCGACGCCTGCACCGCGATCTGCGCGGTTTCGAGATCGCGGATCTCGCCGATCATGATCACGTCCGGGTCCTGGCGCAGGATCGAGCGCAGCGCACGCGCGAACGTCAATTCGATCCGCGCGTTGACCTGCGTCTGCGCGACGCCGTCGAGCGCGTATTCGATCGGGTCCTCGACCGTCATCATGTTCGTCGTGTCGCGCGGCAGCCGCGACAGCGCCGCATAAAGCGTCGTCGTCTTGCCGGAGCCGGTCGGTCCCGTCACGAGCAGGATGCCGTGCGGCTCACGGATCAGGCGATCGACGGCGCGCAGTGTCGTGTCGCTCATGCCGAGCGTCGTGAGATCGAGCCGCGCCGCTTCCTGGTCCAGCAGGCGCAATACGACGCGCTCGCCCGCGCCCGTCGGCAACGTCGAGACGCGCACGTCGACCTGGCGATCGCCGAGCTTCACCGCAATGCGACCGTCCTGCGGCAATCGCTTTTCCGCTATGTCGAGGCCGGCCATGATCTTGAGACGCGACACGAGCGCGCCATGCAGCGCGCGCGGCGGCTCGATCGCGTCGCGCAGCACGCCGTCGATGCGAAAACGCACGACGGCGCGCGCCTCGTACGGCTCGAAATGCAGATCCGACGCGCGCTCGCGCAGCGCCTGCAGCAACAGCGCGTTGATCATCCGGATCACCGGCGCCTGCGCGCCGGCGTCGAGCAGGTCCTCGCTCGTCGGCAGCTCCTGCATCAGCCGCGCGAGGTCGGCCTCGTTCGCGAGGCTCTCGCTCATCGCCAGCGCCGCGCCCGCCTGGTTGTAGGCGCGCGCGAGCTCGGCCGCGAACACGTCGGCGGCGACCGAACGCGTGACCAGCGGCCGGTTCAGGACGCGCCGAAGCTCCGCGATGCCGTCGACCGTCGCATCGGGACGCAGCAGCACGACGACACTTTCGCCTTCATCGCGCCATGCAAGCACGCCGTGCGTCCGCGCGAACGCGTAAGGAATGCGCACCGACGGCGGTGGTGCCGCGTCAGGGCTTGCGGGAAGGCTCGCCACTTTGCGTTGGCGGACTCGTTGCGGCGGGCGCCGGCCCCGGCGCGGGCGCCGGAAGCGGCGGCGCATAGCCGCTCGTATTACCCTGCGGCGAGCCGGGCATCGCGCCCTGCGGCGGCAATTGCGGCACCGTCGGATCGTTCCAGAACCAGCGCGGGTCGAGGCCCATCCTCGACTGCTCGCCGCGCAAATAATCGTAACGCTCCGACGTGATCTCGTGTCCGCCGGCCGAGCCGCGCACGATCGTCGGCTTCAGGAAGATCATCAGGTTGGTCTTCTGCCGCGAACGGTTGTCGTAGCGGAACAGCGACCCGATGACCGGGACGTCGCCCGCGTACGGCAGCTTCTGCGTGCCGTCGTTCATGCTGTCCTGGATGAGACCGCCGAGCACGACGATCTGCTGGTCGTCGACGACCACCGACGACTCGAGCGCGCGTTTCGAGAGGATCGGCCCCGCCGTCGAATTCTCCTCGACGCGCGACACTTCCTGGTAGATGCCGAGCCGGATCGTGCCACCCTCGGTGATCTGCGGCTTGACGCGCAGCACGAGGCCCACGTCGCGGCGCTCGATCGTCTGGAACGGCTGCACGGTCGCCGTCGTGCCCGTCGTCGCGTACTGGCCGGTGATGAACGGGACGTTCTCGCCGACGATGATCCGCGCCTCCTCGTTGTCGAGCGTCAAAAGCGTCGGCGTCGACAGGATGTTGGCCGTCGAATCGGTCTCGAGCGCGCGCACGAGCAACCCGAGGTTGCTGATGATGCCGAGGCCGGGAATCGTGATCGTGCCGTTGATGATGCCGAGGTTGAGACCGTTCGCGACCGATCCCAGGTTCACCGACGCGTCGATGATGTTCTGGCCGCTGCCGCGCTCGCCGAAGTTGGTGCCGCCGATCCCCTGGACGCCGTTGCGGCCCGGCTTCGCGCCCGTCAGCACTTGCCACTGGATGCCGAACTCGGCGGCCTTGTCCGACGAGACCTCGACGATCAGCGCCTCGACGAACACCTGTGCGCGGCGCGTGTCGAGCCGCTCGATCACCGCGCGCAAGTTGTTGTAGACGGGTTCCGGCGCCATGATGATCAGCGCGTTGTTCGCCGTGTCGGCCTGGACCATCGCGCCGCCGGCGGCGAACGCCGTCTGCGGACCGCCCGTTGCGCTGGTCGCAAGCGGGCTGGTCGCGGCCGGTGACGTGCCCAGGGTCGTCGTCATCGTGGCCGCCGCGCCCGACGCCGTCGGCAGGCCGGCCGTCGTCACCGCGGTCGTCGGCGAACGTTCGCCGCCGTAAAGGCCGCGCAGCGTCTCGGCGACCTGCGCCGCTTCGGCGTTCTTCAGGTAGACGATGAATACGTTGCCGCCGGTGCGCGACGGCGTATCGAGCTGCTCGATGAGCTGGCGCACCCGTGCGGCGCGAGCCGGATTGTCGGCGCGCACGAGAATGCTGTTCGAGCGCGGGTCGGGAACGAGCGCGACGCGTTGCTGTGCTTCGACCTGCGCAGCCGGCGCGCCGGGCGCGTTCTCGGTCAGCACGCGATTGACGAGCGCCGCAACGTCGATCGCCGACGCGTTCCTGACCTGCACGAGCATCGGCTCGCCAGCGGGCGGCTGGTCGAGCGACGCGATGATGCGGTCGATCCGCTTCACGTTGTCCGCGTAGTCGGTGACGATGACGGCGTTGTTCGGGACGTACGCCGAGATCACGTTGTTCGGCGTGACGAGCGGACGCAGCACGGTCACGAGCTGCGCAGCCGATTCATATCGCAGCGGAATCACCTGCGTCACGATCCGGTCGCCGCTCGCGTTCACCGTCGCGCGCGCAACGGGACCGGCCTGCGTTTTCGCTTCGGCTTCCGGCACGATCTTCGTGATCCCGTCGCTTTCGACCGCCGCGAAGCCCTGCATCCGCAACGCCGACAGCAGCGTCGGATACACGAGCGTCCGCGGAACGGGACGCGCGGACACGATGTTCACGGTTCCCTTGACGCGCGGGTCGACGAGGAAATTGCGGCCTGTGATCTCGCCGACCGCCTTCACCACCGCGTCGATGTCGGCGTTGACGAAATTGAGCGTGACGGTGTCGCCTTCCTGCGCCCGGCCCGCGGTTGTCGTCAACAGCAGCGTGCCGATAACGGCCGCGCCGAGCACGCGAAGCGCACGGCGAAAGCGGGACGGGGGTGGTGCGCAATGGCCCGCGCGCGCCGGTGGTGGCTTGCGCAGGAGGAACGAAACGAAGGCCATCAACGCAGGAATTCGGGCTCCGGGATTCCAATCGCGACGTCGTCGCCTTCGAAGAGTGCGCCACGAAGCGGAATCGGCGGCGATGATAGCATCGGTACCGGTCGCGATGCCAAGCGTCCGGTTGCGTTTTTGCAACATGATTGCCGAATCCGCCCGGCATGTTTGCCGCATCCAACCGGCGACAGGTTCGAGGGAGATCTCATGCAGCATCCGCGCAGTCCCGCCGCCGGCGCCGACGTCCGCCGGCTCGTTCTGGGCGCTGTCTTCGCGGCCGGCGTCGCGTTCGCGCTCGCGCCGCACACGCTCGCGGTCCGCGCAGCGAACCTGCACGGGGACGTGATCGCGCAGGCCGACACACCGAAGGCAGCGAAGGCGCCCGCTCCGGCAACGCCGCCGGCGGCCGGGAAGACGAAACAGCCGGATGCCGACGCGGCCGCCAAGGGCGGCGCGGGCAACGATGCCGACACCGATTCCTCGGACGACGATGCGGCGAATGCCGCCGACGAGAACACGGCGAAGGCAACGCCGCGTTCGGGCAATCACGGCATCTTCATCCAGAAGGGCGACAAGAAGATCACGATCGAGGGGCTCGGCGGCGAAGACCGCGAGTTCGACTCGTTCGAGGAGTTCGTCCGGAAGGCGCCGCGCATCGCGGTGATGTTCTTCATCACGCTGATGGTGCTGTTCCTGCTGCCGCTTCTGATCGTCGTGCTGCTCGTCTGGTACAAGCTGCGCAAGAACCGTCTCGCGAACGAGACGATGCTGAAGCTCGCGGAGCGCGGCGTCGTGCCGCCGGCCGCCGCGATGGACGCCGTCGCGTCCGGCACTGCCGCGTCCGTCGCGGCGAGCGCGGCGCCGCCGCCGCCCCCCGGCATGCCGGTCTACGAGCAGGCGCGCTACCTGCGCCGGCGCGTCGTCTGGTCGGACCTGCGCAAGGGCGTGATCCTGACGGCCGTCGGCATCGGCCTCAACTTCTGGTCGATGTTCGACGACAGCACGGCAAACGGCTTCGGCCTCGTCCTTCTTTTCGTCGGCCTCGGCTACTGCGTGCTGTGGTTCTTCGAGGACCGCACGACGACGAACGCGGGCAACGCGCCGACGCCGCCCGGAAACGCGTGATGCGCGAAGGTCCGATCCTCCGATGCGTTGCGGGCCGCCATGCATGAACCGATCCGCGATCGCGAACTGCCCGCGCCGAAGCGGCACGCGGACGCCGCCTTCGCCTTCCGCGTAGTCGATGCCGGCGACACCGTCGCACGACGTGCCCGACGCGCAGTTGATCGCGCGCTGCATCGTCGCGGACGACCGCCATGCGTTCGCGGAGCTCGTCAAGCGCCATCAGTCGTCGGTGCGCGCGTGTCTGCGCAAGCTGACGGCCGGCAATCATGCGCTGGCGGACGATCTCGCACAGGACACCTTCGTGCTCGCGTGGCGCAATCTGAAGTCGTTCCGGCAGGAGGCGCGGTTCTCGACGTGGCTGTACCGGATCGCGACCAATTGCTGGCTTGCGCAAGCACGAAAGCCGCGCGAGGAACTGCTCGGTGAGCGCGATGCGGACGTCGGCGAAGACGATGCGGACGCCGTCGCTCCCGGCTTCGGCGAAGGCGCCGACCACGCGGCGACGGCAACGATGAAGATCGATCTCGAGCGCGCGATGGCACGTCTTTCCGACGCGGAGCGGGCGGCGATCGTCCAGTGCTACCATAACGACCTGTCCCACGAAGAGGCCGCGTACGTGCTGGGCTGGCCCGTGGGCACCGTGAAGACGCACATACTTCGCGGCAAGCAGAAGCTCAAGGCGGCGCTGAGCGCCTGGGCGCCCGCAACGTCGACGCGCACGCCATGAACGCCCGTTCCACGCCAATCCCGGAACCGCAAGCCGACTGGCTCGATGCATTCTTGTCGGCCGAGGGCGTCGACGACCGCGCCGGTTACATCGGCGACGACGGGTTCACCGCGCGCGTCATGCAGGAGTTGCCGGCGCCGGTGAGCGTGCCGGCGTGGCGCAGGCCCGTCGTCGTCGCGCTCTGGCTCGTGGCAGCGGTGGTCATTGCGACGATGCTTCCCGGTACGGTCCTCGACGTCACGCGCGAGTTCGTCAGGCTCTTCGCCGCGATTCCGTTCTCGCTGTCGACGCTCGGCTTCGGCATCGTCGCCGTCAGCATCGCGATGTGGACCGCCACGGCGGTCGCGCTCAGGCGAGACTGACTTAGTCGTTCCGAAGGCCGCGGGCCATGCGCGGCGCGGGCTCCGAGTCCGTAGACGCCGGGCTACGGGTACCCGGTGCCTCCTTCGCGAGACAAACATGTCTCGCTCGTCGGCCCCACCCGTTACGCCCGGCACTCCCAGTCGCCCGACGCCGCGCATGGCCCGCGGCCTCGGAAATGCCAGCGGTGAAGCCGGATGCGGCGAGTCGCATGCGACGCGAACGTATCGCGCAGCGAGACGCGAGCGACGCCTTCGTGACGTTGTCGCGCAATCGGCGAAGGGCCGCGGCCTCATTGCGCCACCGTCGATTGCAAGCGGCGGCGCGTCGGCCTTGCCGCCATCGCGCGGCGCCGCGCCCTCCGGGCCTTGGCTCGGCTTCGCCTCGCCCGCCGCGCTCAGGCGTCCCCGAGCCGATTGCGGAAGATCAACCGGACGAAAGTATCGTGCGCGCAATCCATGTGCGCGGAACTTCCGTCCGAAGCGCTACTCGTCCTTCAACGTGAAGTTGATCTCGACGGAGGCCTTGTATTTCTCGCCTTCGCCGACGCACTTCCAATCCGCGAGCGTGTCGCGCACGACGCGATCGAACACGCGCGGCGGCGACGACTGCACGATCTGCACGTCGGCGACGTTGCCCTTCTCGTCGATCGTCAGCACCGCGTCCACTCGGCCCTTCTCGACGTGCGCGCGAATCGCCTCGCGCGGAAACTGCGGCGGGTCGCGCTTCGTGCACGAGACGCCTTGCCGGATCGCCGGCTTCGGCGGCGCCGGCGGCGCGATCACGACCGGTGGGGGCGGCGCGATCACCACCGGCGTCGGCGGCGGCGTCGGCGCGACGTTCGCGATGACCGGCGGCGGCAGCATCGCCGGCGGCGGCACCTCGGGCGGCGGCACGTACGGCTGCTCGATCACCGGCTTCGGCGGAATGACCTGTTTCGGCGGCGGTGGCGGCGGCGGGGGGGGCGGCGGCGGCGGTCGCACCTCCTCGACGATCTGCGCGGTCAGCGGCTTCTTGACGACCTGGATCACCTTCTGGCCGAGACCGGTCAACAACGCCCAGATCACGAGCGCGTGAATGAGGACCACGAACGCGATGCCGACGGCGTGGCGTGTCGGATCGCGTTGCTGTCGTGCGTAATCCATGAAGTGCTCTTGTCGTTGGGCCGCGCTATTCGCCGATGAACTGCTCGCTGCCGACGATGCCGATCTTCGTGAGCCCCAGCCGTTGCGCGGACGCCATCACGCCGGCGACGACGCCGTACTTCGCGAGCTTGTTCGGCCGCAGGTGAATCTCGGGCTGCACGGCCTCGTGCGCGGCGGACGTCATCTTCGCTTCGAGCGTCGCGCGGTCGGCCACGACCTCGCCGTCCCAGTACACCTTGCTCTCGTCGTCGATGTCGAGCTTGACGACCTCGGGCAGCGTGACCGGCGGCGGCGGGTTGCCGATCGGCAGGTTCAGATTGACCGCGTGGAGCTGGATCGGAATCGTGATGATCAGCATCACGAGCAGCACGAGCATCACGTCGATGAGCGGCGTCGTGTTGATGTCGATCATCACGTCGGGGTCGCCCGACCGGCTCGGCGCGCCGACGTTCATTGCCATGAGTTCGGTCTCCGCATGATTCCGGGCGCCGTCAGGACGCGGCGGCCGCGCGCGGCGGCGGCTCGGTGATGAACGATATCTTCGCGATGCCGGCGCGCTGGCACGCGTAGACGACACGGCCGACGCCGGCGTAATTGCCGCGCGCGTCGCCGCGGATCTGCACTTCCGGTTGCGGCGTCAGCAGCGAGATCTTCTTGAGCCGGTCGACGAGCGCTTCGGTGCTCGGCATCCGCAGGTCGTTCCAGTAGATCCGATCCTGCGAGTCGACCGAGATCACGATGTTCTCGGGCTTCGTCTCGCGGATCTCGTTGCGCTCCTGCGGCAGTTCGACCGGCACCGTCATGCGCACGACCGGCACCGTGATCAGGAAGATGATGAGAAGGACCAGCATGACGTCGACGAGCGGCGTCGTGTTGATCGTCGACATCACCTCGTCTTCGTCGCCGTCGGCGGCTCCGACCGTCATTGCCATGGCTCGACGTCCTTCGCTCGAATCAGGCGACGGGCACGGCGGCCGGCGCGATCGTCTTCACCGGAGATTGCGCGGCCGAGAGCAGCACCGCATGCAGATCGGCGCCGAAGCCGCGCACGCGCTCCATCGCCGCCTTGTTGCGGCGGATCAGCCAGTTGTACCCGAGCACGGCAGGCACCGCGACGGCGAGACCGATCGCCGTCATGATCAGCGCTTCGCCCACGGGACCGGCGACCTTGTCGATCGAGGCCTGGCCGGCGATGCCGATCGCGGTGAGCGCGTGGTAGATGCCCCACACCGTACCGAACAGTCCGACGAACGGCGCCGTCGAGCCCACGGTCGCGAGGAACGCGAGGCCATCCTGCGTGCGGCTTTGGATGTTGTCGATCGCGCGCTGGATCGACATGCTGATCCACGTGTTGATGTCGACGTTGCCGAGCAGACCTTCGTGCTTCGACGTCGCTTCGAGGCCCGATTCGGCGATGAAGCGGTACGGGCTGCCCTCGCGGAGCTCGGCGGCGCCCTTCTGCACCGACGCCGCCTTCCAGAACGTGCGATCCGCGGCCCGCGCCTGCAGGTTCATCCGCGACTGCTCGTAGACCTTCGTCACGATGATGTACCAGCTACCGGCGGACATCACGACGAGAATGCCGAGCGTGATCCGTGCGACGAGGTCGCCGCCCTTCCAGAGTGCCTCGAGTCCATACGGGTTCTCGATGACTTCGGTTGACGGCGCGGCTTTGCCGGCCGTCGCGCCGGTCGTCGCCGCGGGGGCCGGCGCGGGCGCTGCCGGCGGCGCCGTCGCCGTATCGGCCGGAGCGGCGGCAGGCGCGGGAGGCGTCGATTGCGCCTGCGCCAAAGCGGCGATCGGGCTCACCGCCAGCGGCAATGCAAGCGCCAGGGCCGCGGCGAGGTTCGCCAGACGGTTCATCTTCAACATGTTGTCTCCATGCGAATGTTGGTCAACGATCTTCCGGAACATCCGAACGATGCGGATGGAATGCGCTGCGACATCGCGGGCCGCGAAAGCGGAGGCGACTGCACCCCGGTTCCCTGCGTGGTTGGCGGGTGCACGCGAGCCGGCCGCGAATGAACGGCGGCACGAAGAACCCGCGGGGGTGCACCCGGAATGCATCTTGGCCCCGCCGGAACGGAGCCAGGCTCGGAAAACGCGCGATTGTACACAATACGGCCCGGAAGTCCACCGCCGCGGCCGGCGGCCGCGCCCTGTCGTCCCGATCCGCGCTTCGCGGCCGATTTCGGCGCTTCGTCGCATCCGAATTGCGACGTCCGGCGCGGACCTCCACGATGCGCGCCATGCAATGCGATCGCGCATCCGGTTCGAAGCGCTGAATCCGAAGCGACACGATCGCGCATCGAACCGCAGCATTCGCACGATTCGACGATGGAGCCCGACATGAACCGCTACGATCCCCGCCAGCCCCGCGCGCTGTTTGCAATCGCCGCCGTTGCACTCACGGCGACCACGCTCGCGCTTTCAGTACTCGCGCCCGCTGGCGTCGAAAGCATCGCGCCGCAGGACGATCTCGTCACCCGCGTCACGAGCGAGCGGTGCGTGCCTTCCGACGATACGGTCGTCACCGGCATCGACGTCGTCGCGGTGCGCGCACACCACCGCTCGCCGGTCGCGGAGGCCCGCGACGCGCTCGTCGGCCTCGCGCGTAGCTAGTGTCCCGTCAGTCGATCCTTCACGACCGCGCCTATCGGATCAGCGGTACCGCCGACGCCTCGTCGTAATCGCGCACCGCGAGCATCTTGTCCTCGAGCTGCAGGTAGCGCGCCGCCTTGACGGGCGGCAGCGCACGCATCACGCGGCGGGCGAGGCGCAAGCGCGCCTTCGCTTCCGTGTCGTAGATGCTCACGAGCTCCTGCGTCAGGTTCTTGGCCGCCAGATTCGTCGTCGGACTGTCGCGGAACACGAGATCCTTGAGCGCGACGACGCGGCGCCGGCTCGTGTCCTCCATGACGCGCTCGTAACTGTCGTAGATCGGCCAGAAGGCCTTCGCCTCCGCGCTCGTCAGCGCCAGCGTTTTCTCGACATAGGCGCGCTTGTCCGCCTTCATCGCATTGCGCAACGCCTGCATGTCGGTGACGTCGCCGGTCCTCTCCTGCGCGTGCGCCTGCGGAGCCGCGATCGCGACGGCGAAGAAAAAGACGGCTGCGACGAGCGGATGCACGACGCGGTTGCCCAAATTACGCAGATTCGTTTGCACGCTTGCTCCTTGTTCTTTGGCGTCCGTCGCCGAACGAAAAACGATGTCAGTCGCGGCGATCGCCGCCCGCCCGCGCGGCTTCCCGTACCTTCCGAGCCCAGAATATATACATGCCGGCGAACGCGTCGGGGAACTGCGCTTCGAAGCGATTCCAGTTCGCGAGATTCGTCAACGTCCGATCGCCGGGAAATTGCGAAGCGTAACGCGCGGCGAGATCGGGCCGCACAAGGAAGCCGTCGAAGGCGAGCCCCGCCGCACGCAGAGCGTCGCCGATCTCCCGCAGCGTGAAGCGCCGCTCCTGCACGTGAAAGAGCAGGTCCCGGCACTCGTCGGTGACGAAGAAGTCGCTTCGCCGCGCAAGCTGAAATCCCAGGCGAGGCACCTCCGACAGGAGATCCTGCCGGCAGCGACGGATGTCGTCGCCGGTCGGAAGATACCCTCGTTCAACGATGAACTGCCGGGCGGCGACGACGTCGGCGCGTCCGCGCTCGCTGTAGAGACCGACGAGCATGTGGCCGCCCGGCACCAGCATCGCGGCCAGCGTGCGCAATCCCTCGAGCGGCTCCGCGAGATGATGCAGCACGCCGACCGAGGAGATCAGGTCGAAGCGGCGCCCGAGCGTGCCGAGCTTCGTCAGGTCCCCCTGCGCGTGCTCGACGTTCGCGATGCGAAGCTCGCGCGCCTTGCGCTCGGCGTAAGCGAGGCTCGCGAGGCTCAGATCGACAGCCAGCACCCGGCCCCGCGGAAACGCCTGCGCAAACTCGATCGACTCCTGCCCCGTGCCGCAGCCGGCGACGAGGACCGCGAGATCGCGCGCAGCTTCCCGCAGCTCGAGCGGAAACCGCGCACCTGGCCGAACACCTTCCGGCCATGCCTCAGGCGAGGACAGCCGCACCCACCTTGGATACGGATGCTCCTCGTATTGCCGGCGCACGGCAATCGAGACCTGGTCATCGATATCGGTCAGCCGGCGAAGGTGATCGCGGATCGCGCGCTCTTCGGCTGGCTCGCGCAGTTGCTGGGTGAGCAGCGCATCGAGCGGCTCCGGCGACGCGCGCGACAGCAGCGTCTCGGCTTGCGGCAGCGAAAGCAGCGGGAAATACGCGGCCACGACGGCAATGTTCGTCGCGGCCACCGTTTCGCCACGTGCCAGCGCCACAACGACGCCATTGCGCAGCGCTTGCGCCCGCTCGAGCTCCGCGGCCGTCACGGCGAACACGTAGTCGTTGATGAAGCATTGCCGTGCAAGTGCGCAGGCGAAGCGCAGCGGGTCGGTCTGGGAGTGGCGGTGCTCGTTCACCACATCGAGAAGCGCGAATCTTGCAAGCGTGAGAAAGCGCTCCATCACCAGATCACACACCGGCGTGCTTTCGAGCAGCGAATGAAGCAGCACGTCATCGAAGACGATGCCCGGATGCGCCGCGTCCAAGAGCTGCGTCAGAGTAAGCCGCGCCGGCCACGCGCTCCACGCGCGATCGATGCATCCGCGCAACGCGGTGCCGCTCGCGAGCACGCGGATGCATGCGGCCGACAGCTCCGACGGCCGCGCCCACGGCGCGGCGAGCGCGCGGAGCGTCATTCGCCGCACGTCGTCGCCGACGTGACGAAGCTCGGCCGCGACGAGCGACTGCACGAAGCCCGCGATGGCGTCGGGCGTTTCCTTCCGGATGAGCGCCCTGGCGTACGCCTGCGCCGCGGCATCGAATGCGGCAAGATCGGTGAGGGCTCGCGCAAGGTTGCACCACACGCCCGGCACGTCTCGCGTCTCGAGCGCTTTCCGGTAGATCTCGACGGCCTCCGCTGCCCGCCCCAGCTCGCGGAGAACGTTCGCAAGGTTGTTCTGCGCGTCGGCATAATCGGGTTTCAGCGATAGCGCCGTGCGAAAGCTTGCCATCGCCTCGTCGAGCCGACCCCGGTCGTGGAGCGCGATGCCGAGCCCGTTGTGCGCGCGCGAATACGCCGGCGAGAGGGCGAGTGCCTGGCGGTAGCGTGAAATCGCCTCGTCGATCCTGCCGAGCGCCTGCAGAACGATGCCGGCATCGTTGTAGTACGTCGGTTGCGACGGATTGACCGTGATTGCGCGATCGATCAGTTCGAGCGCAACCTCGTCTCGACCGACCTGGTGCGCGATGACGCCAAGCCGATGCAGTGCGTCCGGGTGATCGGGGGCGCTTTGCAGCACGCTCCGGTAGCCGGCTTCGGCCTGCGACAGCCGACCGCACGCGTGATGCTCGAGCGCGTCCGCGAACGCGTCGGCAGTCAGCGCTGCCTGCGCGCAGTCGACGTCAGTCGGCGGTCGCACGTGCGCACCGATCGAGAACGCGCCGGTAGAGCGCCTCCATGGTCGGGTCTTCGAGCGCGGGGGTGGAAGCGCTGCCATCGGCGCGTTCGGCCCGCTGGCTGCGCAGGCTCGGATCGAGGAACCTGTCGATCGCATCCGCGTTCGCTTCAGTATCGAGGGCTACGTCGAGTTGACTGGCGATGGTTCGCACGACACGCCGCCAATCGTCGAGGAGGTCGTCGTAGTGAACGAACACGACCTTGGCGTCGGTACGGTTCACGAATGCTTCCGTTGCTCGGGTGTAGCTGTGCCACAGCGCGAGCGCCTGATCGCGTGGCATTCCTCCATATTGCCCGAGCGAACGGGCAAGCGACCCCGCCACCTCGCGCGGATCGCGCACCGCCACGACGTAGGCGGGGCGATAGCCGCTCTGTTGCAACGCCCGATCCCAGATCGGGGCGAGTACGCACATGCGCGGATCCTTGATCAGGATGAGCCGCTCATCGTCGTACTCGCTTTGCACAATCTCCCGCGCGGTGTCGAGGAACTCGTCGATGACCGGTCCATCGGGCGGTAACGTGACATCGGGGCGGTTCCATGCGGCCCCGACGCGTTGCAGCATCCGCGCGTTGAGATCGACGACCGCCTCCGTCTCCCAGAAACCCTTGCGATTGATGTCGAGCCGCGCCGCAATGACGTTCTCCGGAAGCGCCGCTCCGCACAGGTTGAGCACACGAGCGAGCGCCGACGTTCCGCTTCGGTAGACGCCAAGCACGACCAATGCGACTTTATCGGCGCTCTCGTTCCCCGGTGCAGCGCGGCTTTGCCCGGCGTGGCGTCGTGCCTGCGCCGCAACGCGATCGCGCCATTCGGCGGCAACCGAGCGCAGCAGCGGAATCGGGATTCGATCACAGCGGCCGGCGTGAAGCTCCGCCTGCAGTAGCAGGAGATGGTTCCCGGCAAACTGGGGGCAGAATTCGTTGGTTACCGACGAATGACCCGAAAGAGCGTCTGCGACGATCTCCTTTCGCCGCTGCTCGAGCGCGCGCCGCGATTCGGGGTCGAGCAGCGTCTGCGGTTGCGGTCGTTTAGCGGGATCGGCGAAGTAGAGCGGCCTCTCGACGAGCACCGGCTCGGCCACCTGCGCCGCGCGGACACAGAAGTCCCAGCCGTGACGATCCACCTCGCGGTAACCGCCAAGGGCCAGAAAGAGGTCGCGCGGCACGAACAGATTTCCGTTGACGCCGGGGATGAAGTCGCGCCGAAGGGCAAAGCTCGCGAATTGGTCCGCCGGGGAGTCCCACGTGCCGGACGGCTGTTCGATCGGGCGACGGGCCTCGCGCAAGCCATTCCTCTCGCGGCGGTCATCGTGCTCGACGACACTTTCGTATTCGACCTGGGAGAATCCCCACATCGGACTCGCCCGCGCAATCTCGGCAACCATCTTTTCGACGCGATCGGGTGCAAACCTGTCGCCTGCCTCGAGAAATGCAAGGTAGTCCCCGCGCGCGCGCGCCGCGCCGACGTTCGCCGCCTGCGCGGCGGCCATTGCCGAACCGGTGCCCGACCGACTAGCGCTGGCGCACGTCACGACCGTAGCGTGGAACGGGAGACCGGCGACGCGCTCGTTCAGCTTGGCCGCGACGGATTCAGGAAGAGCGTAGCCGGCAATCACAAGCTCGAGGTCCCGGTAAGTCTGGGCCGCGACCGAGTCGATCGATCGCTCCACCACGCTCGCATCACCGACTGCGACGAGCACGACGCTGATCCGACCGCGAACGGGCGGCTCTTCCTTGCGGCTGCGTTCCCGCTCGAGATATCGGGCGACGAGATCCTGCTGCCGTGCGTTGGCCTGCGGCGACAGCAGTTTCGCGAGAGCAAATCCGAGATTGGTGCGGTAGACCGGATTGCGCCACGCGTCTCGCTCGGCGGCATCCCACAAGACGACGAGCGCTTCGCCATAATGCAGGCGCTCGAACAGCACGCCGGCCAGCATCTGCCGTGCCTCGACGTCGTCGGGGCGCTCGGCGATGCGCCTCCGATAGAGCGTTTCGGCGCGCCGCAACTCACCCGCGCGATATGCCGTGAGCGTTTCCGGTTGCGGGCCGCCCGGAGGAGGTCGCTGTCCCGTCGCAGCGTCCTGCGCGCCTCGCGTCGTCGACGATATTCGCGAGGTGTCCTGCGCGACGCTGCCGTGGCAGTGCTTGTACCGCTTGCCGCTGCCGCAGGGACAAGGGTCGTTTCGATTCACGGATGGCGAACGCGCCGGAAACATCGAGCTCGCGAGCGTCAGCCCGCCGCCTCCCGCTTGCAGCGCTCGAGGAGGCGGGCGTAGAGCGAGCCGATGGTGTCGTCCCCAGCGCGCGTCGGATTCTCGTCGACAGAACCATCCGCGCGCTGGCTCCGCATGCCCGGCTCGAGATACGCATCGACCTCCGCCGCACACGAATCGACGTCGAGCGATACATCGAGCTGTCGTGCAATCCGGCGTACGGTGCGGCGCCAGTCGCCGAGCAGTTCGTCGTAGGCAACGTGCACCGCCCGGGCGTCCACGGTGGCCACGAACGCTTCCGCGCGTTGCATGTAGCTCTGCCACAGGGCGAGCCCTTGCTCGATCGGCATCCCGCCGGAGGCCCGGAGGGAGCGGGCGAGCGAGCGAGCGACTTCGAGCGGATGGCGAACCGACACGAGGTAGGCGGCACGATAGCCGCTTGCCTCGAGCGCGCGATGCCAAAGGGGAGCAAGCAGGCAGACGCGAGGGTCCTTGATCACGATGATGCGACCTGTCCGGTATTCGACTTCCAGGATCTCACGCGCGCCGGCGAGAAACTCGTCGACGAGCGGACCCTCGTGCGGCAGCGTGAAGTCGACGCGCTTCCAGTCCACCCCGAGCAGGCGAAGCAGTTGTGCGTCGAGATCGACGATCGCTTCTCCTTCCCAGAATCCCCGCGGGTTGATTTCGAGCCTTGGCGCCATCAGGCGCTCCGGCAACGACGCTCCACACAGGTTGAGCACGCGCGCGAGCGCCGACGTTCCGCTGCGATAGACGCCAAGCACGACGAGGGCGACCTTGCCCGTGTCCTGTTCTGCGGGGAAAGCAGCCGGCACTTCCGCCGACACGAACGGTTTCGCTGAAACGACGCGGCCGCGCCATTCCGCGGCCACCTCACGAAGCACCGACACCGGAATGCGATCGCCCCGATTGGCTCGAAGCACCGCGCGCAGGACCAGCGTGCGATTGGCGGGATGCTGAGGACAGAGTTCGTTCTTGACCGTGACGTCTCCGGAGAGCGCCTCGGCGACGAGCTCGTCCGACCGGTTTGAGTTCGCGAGAGGTTCGTCGAACCCGCGATTGCTTCGATTCGATGCGTGAGCGGGATGCGGGCGCCCGCGAAAGTAAAGGCGTTGGTCGACCACGACCGGCTCGACTTCACGCGCAGCACGCACCCGGAAGTCCCAGGCGTGACTTTCGACGTCACTGAAGCCGCCGAGCCGAAGGAACAATTCACGCGGAACGAAGAGGTTGCCGCTTCCGCCGCCGGCATCGCGGCTCAGCAGGGTGAAGCTCGGAAGCTCGTCGACGGGGAAATCGGAATGCGAACGCAGCGGCTCGCCGGGGACGGTACCCGTCGCGAGCCTCGCGTCCTGCGCGTCAACGTCAACGCGTACATCGACATTCTCGACCTGCGAGAAGCCCCACAGGGGTCGTGCACGCGCGACTTCTGCGACCATGCGCTCGATGCAATTCGGCGCAAGCGAGTCGTGAGCATCGAGGAACGCGAGGTAAACACCGCTGGCATTGCGTGCCGCGGCGTTCGCGGCGCGGGCCGCGTGCCCGATCGACGGCTTGCCGGCGTCGAAAGTCGCCGTGGGGACACTGTCATCGGCGATGACGAGCTCGACATTCGGGTAGGTCTGCGCAGCAACCGACTCCATTGCGCGCTCCGTCATGCGCGCATCGCCGTGTGTCAGGAGGATCACGCTGACGCGCGCCGGGACGGGCGGCTCTGTCTTTCGTGCGCGCTCGCGCTCTGCGAAGGCGGCGACGTTCGCTTCCTGCCGGGCGTTGGCCTGCGGCGCGAGGAGCTTGGCGAGGACGAGCCCCAGATTCCTCCGAACGACGGGCTCGCCCCACCCCGTGCGCGCGGCGGCGTCGCATAGGAGATCGAGCGCCTCGTCGTAGCGGAAGCGCTCGAACTGCACGACGCCGAGCGCGTGGATCGCTTCGACGTCGTCCGGATGCGCCGCGATGATCCGGCGGTAGAGCGCCGACGCAGTCGCCAGCGAGCCCGAGCGATGGGCGGAGCGTGCCTCGGAATGCAAGGCACCGGAGGCGTCCTGCATCGATTCGGACGCGGC
>DATJFI010000012.1:0-86501 GCA_035495715.1 Casimicrobiaceae bacterium | reverse complement strand
GGGAGAAGCTGCGCACGTGCGATGAAATCCGCTTTACGGGGTCGCCGCCATATCTAGTGCACTTCGTCATGCCCATAGCCTGGTTGCTCGGCAAGCGCACGCGCTATCGCATTACCGACTTCCATCCGGAATGCCTAATTGCAGCGCTTCGCCGTGAGCCGGCATGGCTGAAGCCGTTGAAGGCCCTTACCAACTTCTGGCGCAGAAGGGTGAGCGTGATCGAGGTGCTCGGGGAGGACCAACGACGCCGCATTTCGGAGTGTGGCGTGGAGAGCGAGCGCATCATGTTGCTCCGCGACGGGCCGCCCGTGAAGTGTGGCCCGCACGTCGTTGCCGCCCAGTCACCCCCAGTGCTGCGTGGACGTGCAATCGTTCTCTATTCAGGCAACTGGGGCGTAGCGCACGACGTCGATACGTTTGTGGAAGGCTTCGCGCTGTTTTGCGCGGAGCACCCTGATGCCGCAGGAGTATGGCTGAACGCCACCGGCAAACGCGCGGACATCGTGCAGCAGTTGCTTGAGGCCCGGCAATTACCCTTCAGCCGCACGAAACCAGTACCACTCGAGCAACTGCCGGGCGTGCTTGCAGCCGCCGACGTTCATTTGATCACGCTGACGGACGCGTTCGTCGGCTATGTGCTTCCGTCGAAGGTATATGCGTGCGTCGAGTCGGGACGATCGGTGCTCTTTGTCGGTAGTGCCGACTCTGACGTTCACCTCGTTTGCTCGACCCGCATGGCACTTGCGCGATATCGGCGCGTCGATGTGGGGAATCCGGAAGGAGTCCGGCAAGCCCTTGTTGAGCTTCTTGCCGGGAAAATGCACATATGATACGGTTTCCGTCGCATCCTTGCGATTGGGAGAAGCCAAGTGAAGCGCGCATTGGTGTTGGGGGGCGGTGGCTTCATCGGAAACCACCTCGTCAGACGGCTCAAGGACGAGGGGTATTGGGTGCGCGCCGTGGACCTGAAGCGGCCGCGCTATTCGTCGAGCCCTGCAGACGATTTCATGGTCGGTGATCTGCGCGATCTCAAGACGTCCAAGGCCGCGCTGAACGAGGGATTCGACGAGGTCTATCAGCTGGCCGCGGACATGGGTGGAGCGGGGTTTGTCTTCACCGGAGAACATGACGCGGCCATCATGCATAACTCCGCTCAGATCAACCTGAATGTCCTGCACCTGGGGGCGACGGCCGGTGTCGGGCGGTTCTTTTATTCGTCATCCGCCTGCATATATCCCGAGCACAACCAGCTCGATCCGGAAAATCCGAACTGTGCCGAGGATACCGCGTATCCGGCTGCACCCGACAGTGAGTATGGTTGGGAAAAGCTGTTCAGCGAGCGATTGTATTTCTCCTACGCGCGCAATTGCGGAATCGAAGTCTGCATTGCACGTTTCCACAACATTTTCGGTCCTGAAGGAGCATGGAACGACGGACGGGAGAAGTCTCCTGCCGCCCTGTGCCGGAAGGTCGCAATGGCGCCTGATGGTGGTGAAATCGAGGTCTGGGGTGATGGCATGCAAACGCGCTCCTTTCTCTTCATCGACGAATGCGTGGAGGGCGTCATCCGTTTGACTCGCTCCGGCTTCCCCGGACCCGTGAACATCGGGTCAGAGGAGATGGTCAGCATCAATCAGTTCGCTCACATGATCATGGACATCGCCGGCAAGAAGCTGTCGATTCGGCACATTCCGGGTCCCCTGGGTGTCCGAGGACGGAAATCCGACAACCGCTTGATTCGCGAAAAGCTCGGCTGGGCACCGAGCCTCCCGTTGCGACAGGGCCTTGAGCGAACCTATCGCTGGATCGAGGAACAGGTAAGCGCGGGACGAAGCGATCAATAGCTCCTGATCGCTCAATCGGCGCAACGCTTGGCTGGAGGTGCTTACGGAACGCCGGATGGATCGAGACCGGCGACAACGATTACGAGCGCGCCCCGTACTGCGCGCCGTACCAGTAGCGTTGATACCCCGAGTACTCGCCGTAGTACTTCTCGGCCTTCATGAAGTCCTTTTGATTGAGGACCACGCCAAAGATTGGAATGTGCGCGTGCTCGATGCGCCGGATCGCCTTCTGCGCCAGCGGAATCGGCGTGTCTTCGGCGTTGACGACGAAGATCACGCCGGTCGATTGCGCGCCGATCACGAGTGCGTCGGAGACGAGTTGAACCGGTGGGCTGTCGATGATCACCACGTCGTACCGCGCGCGCAAGAGGGCCAGCAGTTCGCGGAATCTGCGCGACAGCAGGAGCTCGTGCGGGTTGGGCGGCATCCGTCCGGCGGGTATCACGTGCAGGTCGGTTTCCTCGATGCGCAAAAGGCACTCCTGCAGTTCGGCATCACCGGCCAGGAGTTCGGCGAGTCCCTTCTGACCCCGCTGCAGCATCATGGCCTTCCCGAAACACGGTCGGCGCATATCGCCTTCCACCAGCAGCACCCGCTTGGATTTCGCCTGCGAGAATGCCAGGTTGATCGAGAATGTCGACTTCCCTTCGTCCAGCACGGATGACGTGACCGTGACGATCTTGTGCGGAGTATCCAGCGCGGAGAGCAGCACGCTCGTCGACGCTACGCGGATCGATTCGGCGTAGAGGTCGTGCGGGCGGTCGAGCACTACCCGCCCACGCCGCTTCCGGCTCGTTCTCGGCAGCGTGGGCAACGCAGCAAGTAGCGGCTGGCCGAGTGCTCGCTGCACGTCCTCGTCGGTTTTGAACGTATTGTTGACCCGGTACAGCAGCACCGAGCCCGCTACCCCGAGGACTGCCGTCAACAGCATCGCCAGGAGGACGCTGCGCGCCTTTGCCGGTCGCACGGGCGCCAGCGCGGGCACCGCCTTGTCGATCACGCGCGCAATCGAATCCTGGCCGTCCTTCGCAGCGTTCGTTTCCTTCGCGCGCGACAGGAATGCCTGATAGAGCTGACGATTCGCCGCTGCGTCCCGCTCCAGCATATTGAGCTGGATCTCCTTGCGGTTCAGCGACTGGATCGTACCCTTCGATTGCGCGAGCGCGTCCTGGATCGTGCGCTCGGTCGCACGGGAAGCCTCGTATTCCTTGACGACGCTCGCGACGATGCTCTGGATCTGGCCACGGGTGTTGGTGTGCGCAGCCTTCGCGTCTGCGGCCGCCGCAATGTACTTCGGATGGTCGGGTCCGTAGCGCTGCGAGATCTCGGCAAGTTTTTTGTCGGCGTCGGCCTCGACTTCCCTCGCGTGCTGGACGGCCTGACTCTTGACCACCGCCGGCACCGATTCATAGTCGGTCGCCTCTCCGGCCTTGACCTGGTTATAGGCCTGCTCCGCTTCGACACGCCGGACTCGCGCATCGACGAGCTTCTGCGTGAGCTCGTCGAATTGGCGCCCCGTTCCGCTCAACACGGTGCTCTTGTTGTCGAGCAACCCCTCCCGATCCCTATACGCCTGGAGCGCCTTCTCGGAGGCGTCGAGCGTTGCCTTGAGCTCCGCGAGGCGCGCGTTGATCTGCTGGCCCGCACTTTGGCTCGACGCAGACCGCGCTTCGCGGTCCGTTTGGATATAGGCCTGCACGGCTGCGTTTGCGACCGCGGCCGCGAGCTTCGGGTCGCGCGCTTCAAAGTTCACGCGAATGAGCTGGCTCTGGCGGACCGGTTCGACAGAAAGACGTGCAGCAAACGCCTCGAGCAGCCGCTCGTGTGCGCCGGTCTCGTCGATCTCGGCGGCAGGCGGGGTCGGGAGCTGGTGCAGCACGGGGAGGTGCGACTTGACCCATGTCCGGATCGCCGATGGCTGCTTGGCAGGGGGATTGAATTCAGCGTCCCGCGCAAGGTTAAGACCGGCTATGACGTGCTCGGCAACGTCGCGCGACTGGATCACCTGCACCTGGGTCTGGAAGTACTCGTGATAATTCGAGACGACGCCCGCCGACGCATCGGCAAAGGGAACGAGGCTCGTCCGGTCGGCTGGAATCAGAATCGTGGCGCCTGAGCGATAGATGGGCTCCATATGCGACACGACGGCATACGTCGCGGCACCGACCACCGCCACGAGCACGAGAAGCGTCCACTTGCGCAGCGTTATGGCGCGCCAGTATTCGACGAACTGCGGCCCGTCGTCGTCGGCGGCGCTGCGACGCGAATCGTCCGCGTGGCGCTGACGCATCGCGAACTCGGCATACCGTTGCGGCGTGCTTGGGTAAGTTCCATCGTACGCGCGCTGCGCATCCCACAACTCGGGCAGCCGGCGCCGCTGCGTCCGCGCGTCCTCGTCGGAGGGGTCCATTGCCTCGGCGCCTGGCCTCTCCTCGTCGAACTCGGCGATCTGCGAACGAAGGAGCTCGCGTTCCCGACGAGCACGCCGAAACTGCGCGATACGCGTGAAGAATCGGAAGAACCGTTCTCGCAGCATTGCCACCTCAGAAGAAGCTTTCTTCGACGGTAATCGTGTCGCCCGGTCCGATGTCCGAATTCAGATCGACCTTCACGGGCTTGTGCGCCGCATCCCTGTCGCGGACGACGAAGATCTTGTTCTCCGACGCGCGTTCCTTGAACCCACCCGCGATCGAGACGGCCTTGCGCACGGTCAGACCTGGCTGAAACGGATATGCGCCGGGCTTCTCCACCATCCCGTTGACGAAGAACGACCGGTACTCGTCGATCCATACGGAAACGCGCGGATGGACGAGGTAGCGGCCCGTGAGGCGCTCCGTGATGAGCGCTTCGATCTCGCTCACCGTACGGCCCAGCACCGGAACCTCGCCGAGGACCGGAAACGGAACGGTTCCTGCATCCGTAACCCGGACCTTCTCGCGCGTGAAGTCGTCCTCGCCGAACACCCGGATCGAGATCACATCACCCGAATTGACCCGATAGCTCGAGAGAGCGTCTTTGCCATCCATGGCGGAGGCGGGCCCTACCGAAAGCACGATCGCGAGCAACGTCGCCACGATCGATCCGAGGTTGAAAGGAAAGAACCACCTGGACATGCAGACCTCTGCTATAGCGTGCCGCCGATCGTCAGCATGACGACGTTCCTCGAATATTCGGCCGTCGGGTCGGTCGAGTTGCGGTTCTCGTATGAATACTCGAGCCCGAGTCGCAGCCAGGTGCGAATGTCGAAGAAGCCGCCGATGCCGATCCTGCTGTCATTGTCAGTGCGCGAGACGCCGACGAAATCGGACTTGGTGTACCAGGCGCCGACCCGCGTTGAAAAATACGTTTTCCAGAAGTGCTCCCACGTCGCCCCGACGGTCTTGTCGACCGTGTATTGTCCCGTTCCGGTCGAATCCGATGGCGCGTAAACGGCTAGGATATCGAGCGTCGAATAGGTTCGGGGCTTCCAGCGAACGGACGCCTCCGCCGTGACGCCCGAGTAATCTTCGAAACCCGACGCCTTGAATTGTTTGGTCAGGTAGCCGACCTTCAGCGCGCCGCTCGTCGCGGCCGTCGCATCCCAGGTAGCGCCTACCAGGTAACGCTGCTCGTCGCTGTCCAGCGGTGACGAGTGATAGTCGTAATCGTTGTAGCGGAGCTCCGCGAGCAGATGCGTCTTCGGCGCGAGCCGGTAGAAGAAGCGGCCCGCGACATTCCAGGAGGTCACGTCGAACGCCGCGGTGACGTCGCGATTGTTGACGTATCGCTTGTCTGTCGCACCGCCGTCGAACTCGAATCGTCCCGGTGCCTCGCGGGCGCCGTAGCCGAACGTGGCAAACGCGCCGACGGCATGCCAGCGGTCGGGCGTGCCGGAGACCGATCGATCGACCGACCCTGGATCGTCCTGCTTGATCAGGTAGTACGCTGTCGCATTGAGATCGGCACGCGCGGTGAACTGATTGCTCGACGTCGCGACGAACTCGTGGTCGTTGACATCGGCTTCCGACGCGTCGAAGTAATGGCCCCAGCGTCCGTTGTAGGTGAACGCGTAGACGTCGCCGTGATGCTTCACCTCGGCGCGCACGCGAGGAAAGAGCATGAAAAAGCCGCTGCCTGTCGTGTTGTTCGGCGTCGCGAACACGTTGTCGTCGTATCCGATGCCCATGCCGAGCGATGGATAGATGAACACCGGCTCCGCCCGAACGAATCCCCGCTGAGCCGGGAACGCGTAGTTCGATGCGAGATCGGGAAGCGGCTGGGGCGAGGCCGCATTGCCACGGACGACGCCGGTTGCGAGCGGTTGTTGCGGTGAAGTCGGCGTGCCCGCGGATGCGGGCGCTGGCGCAGCATTCTGCGCCAGCGCGCGCCCGATGAAGACGGTTGCAGCGAGCAGCACTGCGCACGCAGCACACTTCAATTCACACCTCGCGGAACTTCGAACACAAGCAAACGGCTCGCGAGATGCATGGCGCGCGATGCCGCCTTTCATACGCCTCGTCCGGGCATGATACTGCAACGCGCCGGCGCCAATCGGGTCGCCGGCCCGACGGTCTGCCGGGGCTCATCGGGACGTGCCTGGCGAGTATGCGGACGATTGCTCGAGAACGAGCACGCCGGTCGCGGATGCCAGGGGCTCGGCCTGTTCGGCCGTTTCTGCCGGTTCGGCAGGTGGACTTGCAGTCGCCGGCCGAAGCGGGGCGGGCGCCTCGATCTCGATCTCGGTCGGCGACGCCCGGCGGCTGAAGCGAAGCGCGCTCTGATAGCAGAGGATGTACGCCACCGCATACAGGCACGTGAATGCGATCAGGGCGCCGACATCCCGGTAGAAGAACAACGCGTTCGCGAAACAAACGCCGGCGTGAAGCCACAGAAGCGGCGCGACACGCGCATTCGCCCCGCGAATCGACCGTCGTTGTTCCATTCCTGGATAAACCCGCGTCCAGATCCGCTGGCGCCGATCGTCGCCGCGGGGCCTCTGGACGAAGGCGAGCACGCATACGTACAGCAGCGAATGAAGGTGCAAGCCGTCGGGCTGCATCGCAGCGCCCTGCCGGATGAGCTTGCGACGAAAGATCGAGTAGAGCATCTCGACGATCGGGTAGGCGGCGAGTGCGATCGGGAACCAGGCCGAGATGCCGGGGTTGCGCGCGACCAGCTGAATGGACAGTTCCGCGTAGATGAAGCCGACGAAGTACGCGCCGGCGTCACCAAGGAAGATCTTGCCGCGCGGATAGTTCCAGGCGAGGAAGCCGACGAGCGCTCCCGCCATCCCGGCGGCATTGACGAGAACGAGCGCATCGCCTGCGCTCCAGGCGACGAGCGCCATGCCGATGAACAGCAGCAGGCCGGTACCGCCGGCAAGGCCGTGATTGCCGTCGATGATGTTGAACGCATTGCAGGCCCCCGCCACCATGAACCAGGTGACCGGCAGCGCGAACGGAAGGAACGCGAGCCATTCGTCGACGAACCGGATGTCGACGCGCGGCACCACGCCGTCGGCGAGCGCGCTCGCGAGCACCGCCGATACGATGGCCGCAATCAGCCGGTTGCGCGGTGGTACGGTGTGAGCGAGGTCTTCCCACAGACCGACGGCAAAGACCGGCAACGCAGCGACCAGCAGCGACAACGCCGGCCTCGGCGGAATGAGCGACCACGTCGCGATCGTGATCGCCACGACGTAGCCAACGAAGACGGCGACACCGCCGAGACGTGACGTGTACCCATGATGGATCGTTTGCGGTCCGCCGGCTTCACGTCGCTTCTCGAGCCACGACAGCTTCGCGACTGCAATGACGGCCAATGCGGCGGAGACCGCCGAAGCGGCGAACAGCGCGTGACTCTCGATGAGACCGAAGACAGCCATACGAACGGCGCAACTCATCCCCGCGGAAGGTCTATAGGCCTTCTCGTCAGCTTCCTGTTTTGCCCCGGGCGCCGCGCCGTTGTCGGGTCAGTGCCCGCCCAAAGTCGAGTGGGTGTGTCGACTCCCTCTTACCCCGTGGAATCTCTCCGTCGAAAAAGTTTACAAATCCGTCCTCACGTATCTGAGCTTCGAGTGCCGAAGCAAAGCCGAAGCCAACGACGCAACTGCTTGAGTTTCAAGCTGGGCCGCCTGCGCAACTCCCACATCGTCAAGGCGCGCTGTAATATACATCGACAAACGCCAGCCGCTGGTGACACGACAGTGCCCCGTACCGCTGAATCCGCTACGGCTATTTCGTCGGCCGCATGCCCCTCGTGCAAACACGAGAATCCGGAAGGGTCGAAGTATTGCAATGCGTGCGGGCTGGTGCTTCAGGCCGCGCCCGATACGATGCCTCCGTCGCCGGTGCGCCTCGATCCCTCGTGGCGCGATGCGTACGTGACCCTCGGCGCAGCGATGGCGAATGTGCTGCCTGAGCGTACGGACGTCGCGAACTTGCATTCGCGTTCATTCGCGCCGCGCACGGTCGCGCTTCGCGGCTCCGCGAAGGTCGGTCTTCGTGGGCTGCGGCTTGTCACCATCGTCGTGGGCGCGGTAACCGTTCTTCTGCTTTTCATCGGCTTCGTCGGCAAGTGGCCGGCCGCCGTACGGGAGGACACGCTGACGCGACCGATCGAGATCGAATCGCCACCGGGTCTCGCGACGCCGCGAGCGGCGGAAGGGGTAGCGAGCCCTGCTGGCGCGCGTCGTCCCAAAGACGATAACGGCACCAATGCTGCGGCGGCCCTGCTCAAACCTCCAGCAGTCGCGAGCGTCCCGGCGCAACGGGGGACTGCCGACAACGTTTCGCCTCGCAGCGATGGCGGCCAGCGGCGGCATCGAGCGACGACGATCCCTCGCGCTTCGGATCCCGAACCCCCCCGCTACCGACCACCGGCACCCTGCGCTGCGGGCGTGGCGGCGCTGGGCCTGTGCGAATAGGCACTTGACCGGCGGCGAGCGCGAGCACACAGTTGTCGCGAACAATGTGAACGGTACGGGCGATCGAGGGTCGCTTCTTGCTCTTGTTCCGTCTGTTAGGACAGCGCCGGCGGCGTGAGTGGAAACGATCGATATGTGCGGTGCGTCGCTCGATGCGATCGTCGTTGGCGAGGGCATGTCGCCCGACGCCGGCGTTCCGTCCGATCCTGCATCCGACGCTGCTTCCCTCTCTCCGATAAGGCAAGCGCTTTCTGAGCGGTTGCGCCTCGCGCGCGAGTTGCACGACGGACTGTTGCAGGCGCTGACCGCCGCTGCGTTGCAGCTCGAAACGACGATTCACCTCGTCGAGACCGACCCCCGCGAAGCCCGCGAACGCATTCGCGAACTCCAGCAATTGATCGTCGAGCAACAGCGCGGACTGCGCCGCTGGATCGACACCGTGCGCAAGCCCCATGCCGCGCGACGTGAAACACGGAAGGATCTCGAGGCGGCGCTGACGACGCTGTGCAACCGCACATCCCGCCAGGGTCCCCCGGTCCAACTCACGACCACGGCCGTCGACGCCCTCCCGGCCCGAATTGCCGAGCACGCGTACCGCGTCGTCGAGGAGGCCTTGAGCAATGCCGTGCGCCACGCGCAGGCTAAGCTCGTGCGCGTCGACGTCCGGTCGTCCAATGGCGCCGTGCGCATCGTCATCGCCGACGATGGTCGAGGTTTTCCGTTTCGCGGGCGCTACGACCTCCGGACGCTCGATGCGCTGGGCATCGGTCCAGCCTCCCTTAGGGAACGCATCGCGTTTCTCGACGGCCGCTTGATGCTCGAATCGCGCCATGGCGGGTCGACGCTCGCAATCGCGTTGCCCATGATCGAACCCGCGTGGGCGTTCCCCGGCCGGCGACGCCGCGCCAAGCTTTTGCCATGACGATCCGCATTGTCATTGCCGACGACCATCCGATCGTGCTCGCAGGGCTCTCGAAGCTCTTCGAGGCGGAGCCCGATCTCGAGGTCGTCGCGATCGCGAAGGACGGGAACGAAGCCTTGCGCTTCGTTCGCGAGCGGAGGCCGGACGTGCTGGTGCTCGACATGCGCATGCCCGGCAAGAACGGCCTCGCGGTGCTCTCGGAAATGGCGCGGGACGCAATCGCGACGAGAGTGGTTTTGCTGACCGCGGTCGAGAGCGACGAGCTCGAAGCGGCGATCCGCCTCGGCGTGCGAGGTGTGTTGCTGAAGGAGATGGCAACGGCGCAGATCGTCGAGGCCGTACGCGTCGTACATGACGGAAGGTCGTACATTGGCGAGAGCATCGCGCGCCGTGCGAGCGGCCAAAGCGCGCCACGCGCGCCGGGGACGCACCCGGCTTTGACGCCGCGCGAAGTTCAGGTCGCGCAGATGGTGGCCGACGGCCTGCCAAGCAAGCATGTCGCGGGCAGGCTTGCGATCACCGAGGGTACGATGAAGCTGCACCTTCATCACATCTACTCGAAGCTCAACGTGCGGGGCCGCGTCGCGCTGATTCGCTACATGCAGCAGAACAAGCTGGAGTGAGAAGATGCTTCGTCGCATTGCATCGGCGTTACTGGTGGCGCTCGCGGCGGGCTGCGCAGCAGAGGTCCTCGCTGCAGACGCCACCCAGCTACCCCAGGTCGAATACAAGATCGTCACCGCGTCCGAGCGGGGCACCTACATCCAGATCGGCCGCGACCTTGCGCGCTTCGTTGCGCCCGCCGCCGGCATCAATCTCGAGGTCCTGCCGTCGGCCGGCTCCGCCGAGAACGTGCGGCGCCTGCGCTACGAGCCGGGCGTGAAGCTCGCCATGGTGCAGTCCGACGTCTACCAGGCGTTCCTCGACCAGGCCGCGGAAGGAAACGCCGAGGCGGCCGACATGATCCGGCCGCTGCGGGTCATCATGCCGCTCTACAACGAGGAGATCTATTTCGCCGTGCGCGCCGATTCGCCGATGCAATACGTGCACGACATTCGGGGCGCACGGATCAATACGGGACCCGTCGGCAGTGGAACGGCGCTCACGACGACGACGCTCTATCGGCTGATGTTCGGCGAGCCGATCAGCGACGCCAAAGCGAGCTTCCTGTCGAACGAGGAAGCGCTCGCGAAGCTCGTCACCGACAAGTCGATCGACGTCGTGGCGATCATCGCCGGGCAGCCCGCCAAGCTCCTCGTCGACATGAAGCCCGAGGCGAGGCAATACATCAAGCTCTTGCGGTTCGACCCGAACAATCCGGCGAGCGCGGCGGCGCTCGCGACCTACTTCCCGACGACGGTTCTCGCGTCGAACTATCCGAACCTGCTGACCGAGGACCTTCCCTCGCTCGCGGTCCGCGCGTACCTCGTCACCTTCGACTACAACCTGCCCAGCACGCGCATCTATCTCGCGCACCTCGTGCGCGCGCTCTGCGCGAACTACGCGCGGTTGCAGGCCAGCGGACATCCGAAGTGGCGCGAGGTCGAGCTTTCGATGCCCGAGCTCGGCAAAGGCTGGCGTTATTACGCGCCAACCGCGAGCGAGATCCGCGCGTGCATGGCCGGACGTTCGAGCCCACCGCCATCGACACGGCACACGTGCTCGCAGCAGGAACGCGTGCTCGGGCTCTGCGGCGCATCGTGACCTGACACGTAAGCGGTCCACCCGTACGAGTGGGGCTGCTCCCGGGGTGCGAACTGCGGCGCCTTCCGGGTGCGTCGGCTTGAATCCCAGGTTCTGCGCCCTCACTGTGATGCCCATGCGAATTCTCCGCATCCCCGGACGCCCGGTTCGTCAGCGATGACCACCGCCGATTCTTCCGCAACGCAGCTGCGCGTCGCCTGTCCGCATTGCGCGACGACGAACCGCGTCGCGCGCGAGCGCCTTGGCGAAACGCCGACTTGCGGCCATTGCAAGCAGCCGCTCTTTCCCGGCAAGCCGTTCGCCTTGACCGGCGCCGACTTCGCGAAACACGTGAACGGCGACGCTCCCGTCGTCGTCGACTTCTGGGCCGCGTGGTGCGGCCCGTGCAGGATGATGGCGCCCGCGTACGAGCAGGCGGCCGCGCGCGTGGGGCCGGGTGTCCAGCTCGCGAAGCTCGACACCGAAGCCGAGCCGGCGATTGCGTCGCGCTACGACATCCGCAGCATTCCGACGCTGATCGCGTTTCGCAACGGCCGCGAGGTCGCGCGGCAGTCCGGAGCGCTCCCGCTTCCGCAACTCGTTCAATGGATATCGACGCATGCGCAGATCTGATCCGGGCGACTGGATGTGGGCCGAGGCCTGCGACCTGCTCGACCAGGCCGAGCGATTGCATCGGCGCTTCTTTCGCCTCGACACGTCGCGCACGGCGCTTCCCGCATGGGAGCCGCCGGTCGACATGTACGAGAACGAACGCGAGGTGGTCGTCGTCGTCGCGATGCCCGGCGTCGCTGCCGATCGCGTAGCCGTGCTCACCGAGAAGGGCGCGTTGGTCGTGCGCGGCGAGCGGCCATTGCCGTTCGCCGGGCGCCCGCTCACCGTGCGCCATCTCGAAATTCCGTACGGCGCCTTCGAGCGCCGGATCCCGCTCCCCGCCGGCCGCTTTGATGCCGGCACACCCGAGCTTTCGCAGGGCTGCCTGATCCTGCGCCTGCGGCGCTTGAGCTGACGACATGACCGAACAGACGCAGACACCCGTTGCGGCGGAAGGCCGGACAGCGACCGGCGCGACCGTGGCGCACGCGCCCTCGCGCGGCGACACGTCCACGCGGCCGCTCCCCGAGGACGCGCTCATCATCCTGCCGGTGCGTAACGTCGTGATGTTTCCCGGCAACGTGTTTCCGATCACCGTAGGCCGCGAACGCTCGCGCGCGGCGGCGCAGGAGGCGGTGCGCCTCGAGCGGCCGCTCGGCGTGCTGCTGCAAAGCAATCCCGACATCGAGGAGCCCGGCCCGGACGACCTGCACTGGGTGGGCACGAGCGCGACGGTGCTGCGCTACATCACGACGCCCGACGACGTGCATCACGCGATCGCGCGCGGCCTGCAGCGTTTTCGCGTGCTCCAGTTCCTCGAGGGCTGGCCATTCACCGTCGCGCGGGTCCAGTACGTCGACGACACGATCGAGGTCGACGCGGAGATCGAAGGCCGCGCCCGCGCGCTACGCGAGCGCGCCAACGAGATCCTGCAGCTTTTGCCGCAGGTGCCCGAGGAGATGGTCGCGGCGCTCGCCGCGCTGCAGGGACCGTCGCAGCTCGCGGATTTCATCGCCGGCCTGATGGACGTGAGCGCCGAGGAGAAGCAGTCGCTGCTCGAGACGTTCGACCTGAAGGCGCGCCTCGACAAGCTGCTCGCGCTTCTCGCGCACCGGATCGAGGTGCTGAAGGTGTCGCGCGAGATCGGCGAGCGCACGCGCGAGTCGATCAGCGACGTGAACCGCAAGCACCTGCTGCGCGAGCAGATGCGCCAGATCCAGAAGGAGCTCGGCGAAGGCGAAGGCACCAACGCCGAGATCGCCGATCTCGACAAGGCGATCGCCGACGCGCACATGCCGGAGGAAGTCGAGAAGGCCGCGCGCAAGGAGCTCGCGCGCCTCGAGCGGATGCCCGAGGCGGCCGCCGAGTATTCGATGGTGCGCACGTATCTCGAATGGCTGATCGAGCTGCCGTGGACGATTCCCGAACAGCCGCCGATCGACATCGCGGAGGCGCGCAGGATCCTCGACGAGGATCACTTCGGCCTCGAGAAGATCAAGACGCGCATCCTCGAGTACCTCGCGGTGCGCAAGCTCAATCCGGAAGGGCGCAGCCCGATCCTTTGCTTCGTCGGTCCTCCCGGCGTGGGCAAGACGTCGCTCGGCCAGAGCATCGCGCGCGCGACCGGCCGCAAGTTCGTTCGCGTGAGCCTCGGCGGCGTGCACGACGAGGCGGAGATTCGCGGCCACCGTCGCACGTACATCGGCGCGTTGCCCGGCAACATCATCCAGAGCATCCGCAAGGCCGGCACGCGCAATTGCGTGATGATGCTCGACGAGGTCGACAAGCTCGGCATGGGTGGCTTCCAGGGCGATCCGTCGTCGGCGCTGCTCGAAGTGCTCGATCCCGAGCAGAACTCGACGTTCCGCGACAACTACCTCGCCGTGCCGTTCGACCTGTCGCGCGTGATGTTCATCTGCACGGCGAACGTGCTCGACACGATCCCCGGGCCGCTGCGCGACCGGATGGAGATCATCCAGCTTCCCGGCTACACGGCGCAGGAGAAGCTGCAGATCGCGAAGCGGTATCTCGTGCCGCGGCAGCTCGAGGCCAACGGTCTCAAGGCGGATCAGTGCGAGATCACCGACGCCGCACTTCTTGCGATCATCGACGACTACACGCGCGAGTCGGGCGTGCGCAATCTCGAGCGCGAGATCGGGCATGTCTTCCGCCACGTCGCGGTGCGCATCGCCGAGGGCAGCGAGACGAGGACGGTTGTCGGTCCCGACGACCTGCAGCCGATCCTCGGCGCGCGCAAGTTCGAGGCCGAGGTCGCGATGCGAAGCGGCATACCGGGTGTGGCGACGGGACTCGCATGGACGCCGGTCGGCGGCGACATCCTGTTCGTCGAGGCCGCGCGCACGCCCGGCAACGGCAAGCTGATCCTCACCGGTCAGCTCGGCGACGTGATGAAGGAAAGCGCGCAGGCCGCGCTGTCGCTCGTGAAGGCGCGCGCGTCGACGCTCGGCATCGACCCGCAGATCTTCGAGAAGTCCGACATCCACGTGCACGTACCGGCCGGCGCGACGCCGAAGGACGGTCCGAGCGCGGGCGTCGCGATGTTCGTCGCGCTGACGTCGCTGCTCACGTCGCGCGCCGTGCGAAGCGATGTGGCCATGACGGGCGAGATCAGCCTGCGCGGCCTGGTGCTGCCGATCGGCGGCGTCAAGGAGAAGGTGCTCGCGGCGCTTCGCGCGGGCATCAGGACCGTGATGCTGCCGATGCGCAACCAGCGCGATCTCGAGGACATACCGGCCGATGCGCGCGCGCAGGTCGACTTCGTCTGGATGAACGACGTCGACGACGCGGTCGCGACCGCGTTGTCGCCGGTGCCGACGGCGACGCCATAACGTCGCCGACCGCAGCGCTTACGCGCGCTCGAGCAGCGCGCGCGAGCCGCGCGCGATCCGGCTGACCTGCGCGAACGTGCATTGACGCGGCGCCTTGTCGGGTCGCCAGCGCAGGAAGCTCGTGCCGTGGCGAAAGCGGCCGGCGCTGAAGTGGTCGTAGCGGACTTCGACGACGAGCGTCGGTTTCAACGGCTCCCACTCACCGGTTCTCTCGGTGCTCCAGCGGCTCGGGCCGCCGGGCGCGCGTCCGGTGAAGCCGGGCTTCGCGATCAATCCCTCGAGCTTGCGGGTCAGCGATTCGCGATCCGCGCGCGCAATGTTCGACGTGAAGCCGACGTGATCGAGCAGTCCCCCGTCGTCGTAGAGGCCGAGCAGCAGCGAGCCGACGACGTCGCTCTTCGCGCCGTAGCGGAAGCCGCCGACGACGCAATCGGCGGTGCGCATCCGCTTGTACTTCTGCATGCCGCTGCGCTCGCCCGATCGATATGTGAAATCGGCGCGCTTCGCGACGATGCCGTCGAGGCCCTCGCCGATCGCCGACAGCCAGCGATCGGCTTCGTGCCGCGATCGCGTCGCGGGCGACAGCCGGAACGCCGGCGCATCCGCGAACGCACGCGCGGCGAAGCGCTCGAGCGCCTGGCGCCTGGCCGCGAGCGGCTCGTCGACGAGCGTGCGTCCTTTCGCATCGACGAGCAGGTCGAAGACGACGTAGAGCGCGGGATGCTCGCGCGCGAGCTTGCGCACGCGGCTTTCGGCCGGATGAATGCGCAGCAACAACTCGTCGAACGACAGCGAGCCGCCATCCGGGATGACGAGCTCGCCATCGAGAACGCAGCGCGAAACGGGCAACGCGCGCACCGCATCGACGATCTCCGGAAAGTAGCGATCGAACGGCTGCCCGGCCTTCGACCGCAGATCGACGTCGTCGCCGTCCTTGAACGCGAGGCAGCGAAAGCCGTCCCACTTGGGCTCGTATTGCCAGTCGTCGCCGTCGGGCAATGCATCGACGAGCTTCGCCTCCATCGGTGCGTAGTCCACGGCGAGCGGCAGCGTCATCGGCGAGCGGCCGCAACGAGCGGCGCGAGATCGAATCGCCCGTCGTTCGCGTCGACCGGCGCCCACAGATCGCCGATGTGCGCAATTCGCGATGGCACGTTGTCGATCCGGAAGTCGTCGGTCGACGCTCCTCGTGCGAGCTCATCCCACGTAACGGGCGTCGATACCGTCGCCAACGGCTTCGGCCGCGGCGAATAGACCGACGCGAGCGTGCGGCCCCACGCGTTCTGGTTGTAATCGACGAGCACGCGGTTCGCGGGACGTTTCGCGATCCGGTATTCGGCGGTCATCCGTTGCGGATGACGCTTCGCGAGCGCGAACGCTATACCTTTCGCGAACGCCCAGACCGCCTTCTGCGTCGGTCCGCGGACGATCGGCACGTAGACGTGGATCCCCTTCGAGCCGGTCGTCTTCGCATACGCGGGCATGCCGAGCGACGCGAGCTCGTCGCGGATCGCGAGCGCGCAGGCACGGACGTCGTCGAATGTCGCGTCGGGAACCGGGTCGAGGTCGAAATGCAGGTAGTCGGGGCGGTCGACGTCGTCGCAACGCGCATACCACGGATTGAGGTCGATGCAGCCGAGGTTGACGAGCCAGAGCAGCGACGCCAGGTCGTCGACGATCGGGAATGCGATGACGCTGCCGGAGCCGTGCGTGATCGAGCATGTCGCGATCCAGTCGGGACGCGGTGACGGCGCGCGCTTCATGAAAAAGCACTCGCCGTCCGCGCCGTTCGGATAACGCTTCATCACCATCGCGCGGGCGGCGACGTGAGGCAGCAGCGCCGGCGCGACGGCCGCGTAATAGCGCAGCAGATCGCCCTTGGTCACGCCGAGCGCGCGCCAGAACGGCTTGCGCAGGTTCGTGAGTCGCAGCGCCTTGCCGTCGATGGTCAATGCGCAGTCGTCGACGTCGCGCGGAATGTCGACCGGCGTCGTTCGCGCCCGGCGCGACGCCGTCCGCGCCCGCGGCGCCATCAGCTCGGCGCCTGTGGTGCGCACGCGCGTCTCATCGCACGGCGAGCCGCGGGTATGGCGTGAGCAGGCAATTGGAGCGCGCGGGTCGGGGGAAGCCGATGCAGGTGCAAGCGGCGTGCCGTCCCGTTGCCAATTCGATCAACGAGTTCCGCGCGGAAGCCGGTGCAACCCTTACCGGCGCCGGGTAGAAATTGCGCGATGGCCTAAAATGCGTACCGCGGCCGTGTGTCCGCCGCCGCCGCGCGAGCCGCCGGCGCCGCCGTGCGTTTGCCCCGTCCCGTCCCGCGATTGCCGCGATCGCCTTTGCCGGAGATTTCGCTTGAAACGCATCCGCCGCCTCCTCCCGACGCTCGCTGCCTGCATCCTCGCCGCTTCGTCGTTCGCTGCCCTGGCGCAGCAGAAGACCGAGATCTCGATCACGCGCCAGCCGGGCATCCTGTACCTGCCGTCGCACGTGATGGAGAAGCAGCAGCTGATCGAGAAGGAGGCCGCGAAGCTCGGCGTGCCGAACCTGAAGGTCACATGGGCGCAGCTTGCCGGGGGCGGCGCGCAGACCGATGCGCTGCTGTCGGGCAACGTCGACATCGTCAACACCGGCGTCGGCAACCTGCTGCTGCTGTGGGATCGCACGAAGGGCGGCGTCAAGGGTATCGTCGCCAATTCGGCGCTGCCGCTCGCGCTGATCACGCGCAACCCGAACATCCATTCGCTGAAGGACTACGGCCCGAACGACCGGATCGCGGTGCCCACGCTCAAGGTGTCGACGCAGGCGATCCTGCTGCAGATGGCGAGCGAGAAAACCTTCGGCGCGGGACAGATGACGAAGCTCGACGCGAACACCGTCCAGCTCGGGCATCCCGACGCGGCGATCGCGATGGCCAATCCGAAGGGCGAGATCACGAGCCACTTCGCGGCGCCGCCGTACTCGTACTACGAGATCACGAAAGTGCCGGGCGCGCACGTCGTTCTCGCCTCGCCCGACGTGATCGGCGGGCCGCTCACACAGTCGCAGTTCTTCACGACGACGAAGTTCGCCGATGCGAACCCGAAGATCGTCGCCGCGATCAAGGCCGCGAGCCTCGACGCGATCGCGTTCATCCGCAAGGACACGCCGGCAGCCGTCGAGATCTACAAGGAGGTCACGAAGGACAACACGCCGTCCGCGGAAATCCTCGACATGCTGAAGCAGCCGGGGATGATGGAATGGGGCGTCGCGCCGCAGGGAACGATGAAGTTCGCCGAGCACCTGCACAAGGTCGGGACGCTGAAGACGATGCCGAAGGCATGGACCGACTACTACCTTCCGATCACGGCCGATTTGCCGGGGAACTGAGATGTCGCTGAAGGATGCGACCCGCGCGAAGCTCGCGACCGTCAGCACGGCGACGCTCACGACCGCGCTCTTCAAGCGGGGCCTGCGCAATCAGTTCGTCCAGGATGTGCTGCCGCTGAATCCTGGCGCGGGTGCGATGGTCGGCGAAGCGTACACGCTGCGCTACATCCCGGCGCGGGAGGATCTCAACCCGATCACGGTGTTCCGTGACCGCACGCACCCGCAGCGCCGCGCGATCGAGGAGTGCCCGCCTGGCGCCGTGCTCGTCATCGACAGCCGCAAGGACGCGCGCGCCGCGTCCGCCGGCTCGATCCTCGTCACGCGCCTCATGAAGCGCGGTGCCGCGGGCATCGTGACCGACGGCGGCTTCCGCGATTCGCCAGACATCGCGCGGCTTGCGTTTCCCGCGTATCACAGCCGGCCGGCGGCGCCGACGAACCTCACCCGCCATCAAGCGGTCGACATCAACGTACCGATCGGTTGCGGCGACGCGCCGGTCTTTCCGGGCGACGTGGTCGTCGGCGATGCCGAGGGCGTCGTCATCGTTCCCGCGCACCTCGCAGGCGAGGTCGCCGACGAAGCGGTCGAGATGACGGCGTTCGAGGATTTCGTCACCGAGCAGGTGCAGGCGGGCCGCTCGATCCTCGGCCTTTACCCCGCGACCGACGAGCAGACGACGCGCGAGTTCGCGGCATGGCGCGCCGCGCGCGGCCGCTAGGCTGCGCAACCAGGAGGACTTCCGTGGAAGCAGCGAGAAATTTCATCGGCGGCGACTGGATCGAGGCGACCGACGCCGCACAGGACGTCAATCCGTCGAACACCGCGGACGTCGTGGGCCTCTTCGCGCGCGCGGACGCGAAGGCGGCCGCGCAAGCGATCGAAGCGGCGAAGGCCGCCTTTCCCGCCTGGTCGCGCAGCGGCATTCAGCAGCGGCACGACATCCTGAAGCGCGTCGGCGACGAGATCCTGGCGCGCAAGGACGAACTCGGACGGCTGCTGGCGCGCGAGGAGGGCAAGACGCTCGGCGAAGCCGTCGGCGAGACGGTGCGCGCCGGCCAGATCTTTCTCTTCTTCGCCGGCGAGTGCCTGCGGACGGCCGGCGAGAAGATCGCGTCGGTGCGGCCGGGCATCGACATCGAGACGACGCGCGAGCCGCTCGGGGTCGTCGGCTTGATCACCCCGTGGAACTTCCCGATCGCGATTCCCGCCTGGAAGATCGCGCCGGCGCTCGCCTACGGCAATTGCGTCGTCTTCAAGCCGGCCGACCTCGTTCCCGGTACCGCGCATGCGCTGTCCGACATCATCGTGCGCGCCGGCGTGCCGCCCGGCGTCTTCAACCTCGTCATGGGACGCGGCTCGGTCGTCGGCGAAGCGCTCCTTGCGCATCCGGACGTCGCGGCCATCTCGTTCACGGGCTCCGTCGCGACGGGCCGGGCGATCGCGGCCAAGTGCGCGGCCGGCATGAAGAAGTTCCAGCTCGAGATGGGCGGCAAGAATCCGCTCGTCGTTCTCGACGACGCCGACCTCGCCGTTGCGGTCGATTGCGCCGCCAATGGCGCGTTCTTCTCGACCGGCCAGCGCTGCACCGCCTCGTCGCGGCTGATCGCGACTGCCGGCATTCACGACCGCTTCGTGCAGGCGCTGACCGAGAAGATGAAGTCGCTCGTCGTCGACGACGCGCAGAAGCCGGGAACGCAGATCGGGCCCGTCGTCGACGAGACGCAGCTCGCGCAGAACCAGCGCTACGTCGAGATCGGCAAAGGGGAAGGTGCGCGCCTCGTCGCCGGCGGCGAGCGTCTTTCACGCGGGACGCCGGGCTTCTACATGGCGCCGGCGCTCTTCGCGGACGCGCGCAACGACATGCGGATTGCGCGCGAGGAAATCTTCGGGCCGGTCGCCGCGGTGATCCGCGCGCGCGATTACGACGAGGCGCTCGCGCTCGCGAACGACACGGCGTTCGGCCTGTGCGCAGGCGTCTGCACGACGAGCCTCAGGCACGCGACGCATTTCAAGCGCAACGCGGATGCGGGCATGGTGATGGTCAACCTGCCGACGGCCGGGGTCGACTATCACGTTCCTTTCGGCGGCCGCAAAGGATCGAGCTACGGGCCGCGCGAGCAGGGCCGCTACGCCGTCGAGTTCTACACGACGGTCAAGACGGCGTACACGCTCGCGTGATCCGCACGCCGTTCCAACGAACAAAAAGGTGGTCATGATGCTTCGTTCTCTCTTCTTCGTCGCGGCGCTCGGCGCCGCGACCGCCGCCGGCGCGCAGACGGTCACGTTCGGCGCGTCGGTGCAGCTCACCGGTCCCGTCGCCAACACCGGTCGCTACTACAAGGACGCCTACGAGTTCGCGATCGACAAGATCAACGCCGCGGGTGGCGTCAAGGTCGGCGCGCAACAGCAGAAGATCGCGCTGAAGCTGCTCGACAACCAGTCGGACGTGAACCTCTCCGTGCGCCAGTACACGCAGCTCCTGACGCAGGACAAGGTCAACTTTCTGCTCGGCCCGTTCGCGAGCAATTTCGTCCTCGCCGATTCGTCGATCGCCGAGAAGAGCTCGGTGCCGATGGTGCAGGGCGGCGGCGCTTCGGACGAGATCTACGCGCGCGGCTACAAGTACATCTTCGGCACGCTGCCGCCGGCGACGGATTACTTCGGCAGCACGATCGACGCGATGCAGAAGCTGAACCCGGCACCGAAGACGGTCGCGCTGCTGTACGCCGACGACTCGTTCGACGTGTCGGTTGCCAAGGGAACGCGCGATCTGCTGAAGAAAGCGGGCCTCAAGACGGTGCTCGACGAGCGCTACAGCACGAACGCGACCGACTTCTCCGTGCTGCTGTCGCAGATCAAGAGCAACAACGCCGACGCCGTTCTCGTGGCGGGCCATGAAACGGAGGTGCTGAACTTCATTCGCCAGGCGAAGAGCCTGAACGTCAGTCCGAAGTTCTATTCGTTCACGGTCGGCGTCCCGAGCGCGGACTTCCGCAAGGCGCTCGGCAAGGACGCCAACGGCGCGAGCGGGATGACGGCGTGGCTCCCTGCGTCGACGCTCAAGGACAAGTGGTTCGGCGACGCCGAGCAGTTCGCGAAGGCGTACAAGGCCAAATTCGGCTACGATCCCGACTACCACGCGGCGGCCGGCGTCGCGGCCGTCGAGGCGCTCGTCAACGCGATCGAGGCGGCGGGCTCGCTCGACGCGAACAAGGTGCGCGACGCGCTCGCGAAGACGGACTTCGAGAGCGTCTACGGCCGCATCGCGTTCAATGAAAAGGGCCAGATCAACCTGCCACAGATCATGATCCAGATCCAGAACGACATGGTGGTCTCGATCTATGCGGGCAAGGATTTCCTGAACAAGCTCGAGTATCCGCTGCCGCCATGGGACAAGCGGCAATGAACGCTGCAGAGGCGCCTCGAAGCGCGAATTCCACCCCCTCGGGAGGCAGCGAAGTGGCGAAGCCGCGAGCGTGGGGGGATCTCGCGAGCGTGCAGCACGTCCGCCGCGACCACGCGTAGCCCGCCTTGTCGCTGCTCGCCCAGGTTCTCGTAAGCGGCGTTCTCCTGGGCGGGCTCTACGCGCTGATGGCGCTCGGGCTCGCCCTCGTCTGGGGCGTGCTCAACATCGTCAACCTGTCGCACGGGGCGCTGATCATGCTCGGCGCCTACGTCACCTATTTCCTCTTCACCGGCGCGCACATCGACCCGTTCGTCGCGCTGCCGATCACCGCGGTCGTGCTGTTCGTCGTCGGTTACGTGATCGAGCGCGGGATCTTGAACTACGTGATCCGCGGGCCGATGTTCAACACGCTGCTGATCACGTTCGGCATCGAGGTCGTGCTGACGTACCTGGCGCAGCTCGCGTTCTCGGCCGACTTCCGCGCGATCAATCCGAGCTACGCCGGATCGAACTTCGCGCTCGCCGGTGTAACGATTCCGCTCGTGCAGGTCGCCGTGTTCGCGGTCGCGATCGGGCTCACGATCGCGATGTGGCTGTTCCTGCTGCATACGCGGATCGGCCGCGGCATCCGCGCGTCGGCGCAGAATCTCGTCGCGGCACGGCTTTACGGCGTCGATCCCAAGCGCATCTACGCGCTGACGTTCGGCATCGGCGCCGCGCTCGCCGGCGTCACCGGCGGCTTGTATGGAACCGTGTCACAGATCAATCCGTACATCGGCGGCCCGCTCACGGCGAAGTCGTTCGCGATCGCGATCATCGGCGGCCTCGACAACCCGCTCGGCGTCATCGCCGGCGGCCTCGTGCTCGGCCTCGTCGAGGCGCTGACCGCGCTCTATTTCGGGTCGACGTACCGGGACGTCGCGAGCTTCGGCGTGCTGCTGCTGGTGCTGATTCTGCGGCCGAAGGGCCTGCTCGGACGCACGACATGAACGGCGGCGCAATGAAGACGAAGGCGGGGATCGTCGTCTGTGCGATCGTCGTCGCGGTGCTCGCGGCGCTGCCGTGGTACGGCAACAGCGTGATGGTGCAGTTCGGTATCAGCGTACTGCTGCTCGCGACGCTCGCGCAGGGCTGGAACATCATCGGCGGCTATACCGGCTACGCGTCGTTCGGAAACTCGGTGTTCTACGGTCTTGGCGCGTACGGCGTCGCGATCGCGATGGTGCAACTGAAGCTCCCGTTCTGGGTCGGGATGCTGCTCGGGCTCGGCCTCGCCGTCGTCTTCGCGGCCCTGCTCGGCCTCGCGGTTCTTCGGCTTCGCGGACACTATTTCGCGATCGCGACGCTCGGCCTCGCGTTCATCATGACGGCGATCGTGTCGAATCTCGAGATCGCCGGACGCAACATCGGCCTCGTGCTGCCGCTGCTCAAGAGCGACCTGCTGTTCTACGAGCTCGCGCTCGCGCTGCTCGTGCTCGCGACGCTCACGGTGTTCTGGCTGTCGCGAAGCCGCTTCGGACTGGGCCTGATCGCCATTCGCGAGAACGAGGAAGGCGCCGCCGTGATGGGCGTCAACACGACGCTCTACAAGGTGCTCGCGTTCATGCTGTCCGCGGCGTTCTCGGGGCTGGCCGGCGGCATCTATGCGTACTACATCACGTTCATCGATCCGGTCGGCGTATTCGACGTCGCGCTGAACGTCAAGATGATCATCATGGCGGTGTTCGGCGGCCCGGGCAGCGTGCTCGGGCCGGTCGTCGGCGCCTTCGTGCTGTCGACGATCTCCGAGGTGCTGGCGACGAAGGTCACGAGCTTCGCGAGCATGTTTTTCGGCGTCGTCATCGTGATCGCCGTCGTGTTCATGCCGCGCGGCCTCGCGGACTTCGCCGAGCGCTTCCGGCGCCTGCGGTTGCGCTATTTCGCCGAGAACGTCCGCGCGCACCGGCTGTAGAACACGATGAGCGCGTCGCCCAACATCCTCGACGTCCGCAACGCGACGAAGCGCTTTCACGGCCTCGTCGCCGTCCGCGACGTGAGCTTTCATCTCGGGCGCGGCGAGATTCTCGGCCTCATCGGCCCGAACGGCGCGGGCAAGACGACGCTCGTCGGCATGGTCAACGGGACGCTCGCACCGACGAGCGGCGACATCCTGTTCGACGGCGCGTCCGTGCGTTCGCTGCCGGCGTTCCGGCGCGCGCATCTCGGCATCGGTCGCACGTTTCAGGTAATGAAGCCGTTTCCCGGGATGAGCGTGCTCGAGAACGCGTCGATCGGCGCGCTGTTCGGTGCCAAAGGTGGCGAGCGCAACCTGCGCAAGGCGCGCGAGCAGGCGCGCGAATCGCTCCAGTTCGTCGGCCTCGGCAGGCGGATCGGGCAGCGCGCCGACGCGCTCGGGGGCCCCGACCGCAAGCGGCTCGAGCTCGCGAAGGCGCTCGCGATGCAGCCGCGGCTCCTGCTGCTCGACGAGGTGATGGCGGGCTTGAACCATGTCGAGATCGAAGAGGTGATCGAGGACATCCGCAAGGTGCGCGAGCGCGGGATCAGCATCCTCGTGATCGAGCACGTGATGAAGGCGATCACGAGCCTCGCCGACCGCACGTTCGTGCTGCATCACGGCGAGAAGATCGTCGAAGGGCCGACCGACGAGGTGCTGCGCGATCCGCGCGTCGTCGAGGCGTATCTCGGAAAGAAGCGATGAGTGCGGCGACGGCCCCTCACCCCGACCCTCTCCCCGCAAGCGCGAAGAGGGAGCCGAGCGTACGCGAGGCGGGTGAGGGGAACGCACTTCTGCACGTCGCCGGCCTCGACGCCGGGTATGGCGAGATGCAGGTGCTGCGCAAGGTGAGCCTCGACGTGCGAGCGGCGGAGATCGTCGCGATGGTCGGCGGCAACGGCGCCGGCAAGACGACGCTGCTCCGCGCGATCTCGCGGCTCATCCCGTCACGCGGAAAGATCGATTTCAACGGCCGCCCGCTTGCGCATGCGACGGCCGACGACGTCTTCGCGATGGGCCTGGTCCAGGTGCCCGAGGGCCGCCAGCTCTTCGACCGGATGAGCGTCGAGGAGAACCTGCGGATGGGCGCCTATCGCCGCCGTGACGCCGACGGCATCGCGCAGGATCTCGAGCGGATGTACGCGATCTTTCCCAAGCTCGCCGAGCGCCGGCACCAGCTCGCGGGCAGCATGTCGGGCGGCGAGCAGCAGATGTGCGCGATGGCGCGCGCGCTGATGGCGAGGCCGCGGCTCATGATGGTCGACGAGATGAGCCTCGGGCTCGCGCCGGTCATCGTCGACCTGCTGCTCGAGACGATGACGAAGATCCGCAACGAAGGCGTGACGGTGCTGCTCGTCGAGCAGGACGTCCATGCCGCGCTTTCGGTCGCCGATCGCGGCTACGTCATGGAGACCGGCGAGATCGTCCGCGAGGGCAGCGCGCGCGCGCTCGAGTCGGATCCCGAGGTGCAGCGCGCATATCTCGGCGACGTCACGGGCGCGACCTAACCGCCCTCGGACCGATGGGCGCGCACTGCGCCCGTCGGACCCTTCCGGCTTAGCACGCGCAGCTCTTGCGGTTCGCCGGGCGCTGCCTTCAATATATGCGCGCGTTGCACGCTCGAAAAAAACCACGGAGCGGCGAATCAGCCGTCACCGGGAACTGGAGGAAAACATGAAAACGCTTCAACGGCTCGTCATCGGCTTGCTGTGCGTTCTCGCGAGCACTGTCGTCCTCGCCCAGGAAACGATCACGATCGGATTCACCGTGTCCCAGACGGGACCGCTCAACCTCGATTCGATCGCGCAACTGCACGGATTCGAGATGTGGCGCGACGACGTCAACGCGGCGGGCGGCATCAAGGCCGGCGACAAGCGCTACAAGGTTCGCTTCGTGAGCTACGACGACCAGTCGCAGCCGGGGCGCGTGCAGCAGCTCTACACGCGGCTGATCGTCGAGGACAAGGCCCAATTCCTGTTCAGCCCGTACTCGTCCGGGCTCGTCGCGACCGCGACCGTCATCTCGGAGCAATACGGCAAGCTGATGATGAGCATCGGCGGCGCCGAGCCCAAGACCTATCAGCTCGGCAACCAGTACCTGTTCCAGACGTACACGCCGGCCGATCACTACCTGACCGGCGCGCTCGAGCTCGTCAAGTCGAAGAACCCCGCGGCGAAGATCGCGCTCGTCTATTCGGACGATCCGTTCTCGAAGGCCGTCGCGATCGCGACACGCGAGCAGTCGAAGCAACTGGGCTTTTCACTCGTGCTCGATGAATCGTATCCACCGAATCAGACCGACTTCAGCGCGATCATCAACAAGATCATTTCGTCGGGTGCCGATACGCTGCTCGGCGGCGGTCACTATCCCGACGGCGCGACGCTCGCGCGCCAGCTGCACGACCAGAAGGCGAACCTGAAGTGGGTGACGCTCCTCGTCGCGCCCGACAGTCCGCAGTTCGCAAGCCTCGGTGCGGCAGCGCAGGGCATTTCCGTTCCGTCGCAATGGGCGCCGCAGGTTACCTACAAGCCCGACTTCGGCCCGACGCCGGCGGAGTTCACGAAGCGCTTCGAGGCAGCCTACAAGATTGCGCCGGGCTACCATGCGGCCGGCGGCTACGCCGGGGGTCTGTTGTTCCAGCACGCGATCGAACAGAGCGGGTCGATCGATCCGGCAAAGGTCGCGGCGGCGCTCAACGCGATGAACGTGACGACGCTGTGGGGCGCGACGAAATTCTCCACCGACCCGAAAAGCCACGGCCTGCAGCTCGCGCACGCGATGGTGCTGACCCAATGGCAGATGAAGAACGGCCAGCTCGTGAAGGAGGTCGTCTGGCCGCAAGCCGCCGCGACGGCGCCGGTCGTCTACCCGTACCAGTGATCGCACGATCGGAAGCGGCCGCCTAACGCTGCCGCATTCCGATCGCGAGCGCACGATGTTCGGGATCCTGGCCTCGATCGTCGACGGCGTGCTCGTCGGCTCCGTCTACGGCCTCGCCGCGATGGGCCTCACGCTCATCTGGGGCGTGATGAACGTGATCAACCTGACGCACGGCGCGATGATCGTCGCCGGGATGTTCGCGCTTTTCTACCTGACCGCGATCGGCGTTCCCGCGTATGCCGCGCTCGCACCGGTGCTCGCCGGCGGCTTCGCAATCGGCGTCGGCGTGTACTGGATCGCCGTGCATCGGATGATCGGGCGGCCGCCGCTGATGAGCCTGCTGTCCACGTTCGCGATGAACATGGTGCTGATCGGTCTCGGCACGGCGGTTTTCGGCACCGTTCTCTTCAACGTGCCGGTCGCGCTTCCGGGCCTCTCGATGCGCGGATACACGTTCACCGGCACGCACCTGATGGCGGCGGCGCTCACGGCCGCGATGGCGGCCGCGCTCTATCTGTTCCTTTATCGAACGCGGCCCGGCAAGGCGATTCGTGCGGTCGCGAGCAATCGCGAGGCTGCCGAGCTGAACGGCATTCCGACGACGCAGGTGCTCGCGTTCACGTTCGCGCTCGGCGTCGCACTCGCGTGCCTCTCGGGCGCGCTGATAGCGACGCTGTTTCCGTTTACCGTCCTTTCCGGCGCCGCCTACCAGCTCAAGAGCTTCGTCGTGACGGTACTGGGCGGCCTCGGCAATCCCGCCGGCGCGTTGCTCGGCGGCGTCGCACTCGGACTGCTCGAGGGCCTCGTGACGCCGTTCATGCCGGTGAGCTGGACAGCCGTCATCGAGTTCGTCGTGTTCGTGATCGTGCTGATTGCGTTTCCCAGGGGTCTCTTTCCGTTCCTTCGGCACGCGCGAGTCCGATGAGGCCGGCCGAGGCGCTGCGCCGGCCGACGCCCTGGCTCATCGCCGCGGTCGTGCTCGCCTTCGCGCTCGTTCCGCTGCTCGGCAACAACGTCGGCCTGCGCGAGGAGCTTCTGCTCGCCGCGCTGTACGTGATTCTCGCGACGAACCTGAACATCGTGATCGGCTACGCCGGATACGTGAACTTCGGCAACGTCGTATTCTTCGGGCTCGGCGGTTACCTCTGCGTTTGGCTCGTGAGCGCCCATGCGTGGCCGCTGGTCGCCGCGGCGCTGTCGGCGGGCGGCGTCGTGAGCATCGTCGCGCTCGGCTTCGGACTCGGTATCCTGCGGCTTCGCGGTGCCTACTTCGCGCTGGCGACGATCGGCGTCAACGAAGGCGTCAAGGCGTTCACGGCCAATTTCCCGCCATGGGGCGGCTCGACGGGCATCTATCTGTCCATCACCGCGTACGGATCACTCGGTGGTCCCGCGAACGCGCTATGGACCCTCTACTTCCTGCTCGTTGCGGTGATGGGGTTGTCGCTCGCACTGAGCTACGCGATCAGAAACTCGAAGTTCGGACTGGGCCTGCGCGCGATCGGACAGAACGAGGATGCAGCGGTCGTGCTCGGCGTGCCGACGCGTCGATACAAGGCCGCGGCCTATAGCGTGTCGGCGTTCCTGCCGGCCGTGGCGGGCGCGCTTTTTTTCTTCAAGAGCGCGTTCATCCAGCCCGACGACGCGTACGACCTCGTGCTTTCCACCGAAGCGATCGTCGCGGTGATGCTCGGAGGGCAGGGCACCGTCATCGGGCCCGCGCTCGGCGCGTTCCTCTACGAAGAGCTTCGCAGCACGCTGCTGACGACGCAGGCGTTTTCGAATTTCCAGTTGGTGATCGCGGGACTGCTGCTCCTGATCATCGTCCAGTTCGTCCCCGGCGGCCTGATGGGCTGGATTCACCGGCGCTGGCCGCGGATGAAACAGGTGCTCGAATGAGCCCGCAGGGCCGCCCCAAGGGCGAATCAGCCCCGCAGCGCGAAGCGCGCGGGGTAGCCCAAGCCCGCAGGGCCGCCCCAAGGGCGAATCAGCCCCGCGGCGCGGAGCGCGCGGGGTAGCCCAATGACGGCGCTCCTCGACGTGCACGAGCTCGGCAAGCGCTTCGGCGGTGTCGAGGCGGTCGCGGGATTGACGTTCACGGTCGGGGAGGGCGAGATCGTCGGCCTGATCGGTCCGAACGGCGCCGGCAAGTCGACAGCGTTCGACCTGATCAACGGCGTGCGCCTGCCGGATCGCGGACGCGTCGTCTTGCGCGGCGAAGACATCACCGGCATGGATCCCCGTTCTGTCGTTCGGCGTGGCCTCGCGCGCACGCATCAGATCGTGCAGCCGCTCGCGACGATGAGCGTGCTCGAGAACTGCATGGTCGGCGCGTGCTTCGGCCGTGCCGATCTTTCGCTGCGCGCCGCCGAAACGATCGCGCGCGAGACGGCGGATCTGGTCGGACTCGCCGATCGCCTCGGCGAGCCGGCGAGCCAGCTCACGATCGCCGGCAAGAAGCGCCTCGAGCTTGCGCGCGCGCTGTGCGCGCAGCCGTCGCTGCTGCTGCTCGACGAAGTGCTCGCGGGGCTCAACCCGACGGAGATCCGGCGGATGATCGACGTCGTGCGCACGCTGCGTGATCGCGGCATCGCGATCCTGATGATCGAGCACCTGATGCAGGCGATCATGGGTCTATCCGATCGCATCGTCGTGCTGAGCTCCGGTCGCAAGCTCGCCGAAGGCACGCCGGCCGACGTCGCGGCGAATCCGGCCGTGATCGAGGCGTATCTCGGCGACGCTTCGCTCGCGGGCTTCGAGCCGACGGGTGCGTGACGTGGCCGCGCCGCTGCTGACGATCGAGGCGCTCGAAGCCGGTTACGGCGAGGTGCAGGTCCTCTGGGGGCTGTCGCTCAGCGCTTCCGCCGGGAAGCTCACGACGATCGTCGGCGCGAACGGCGTCGGCAAGACGACGCTGCTCCGCGCGGTCGTCGGCACGATCCGCCCATGGCGAGGACGCGTCGTCTTCAACGGCGACAACGTGACCGGTCTCTCGCCGCACGCCAAGGCCGGGCGGGGCCTCGTGCTCGTCCCCGAGGGCCGGCAACTGTTCAACGACATGACCGTCGAAGAGAATCTCGAGATGGGCGCGTTCTCGCGGCGCGCGTCGCGAAAATTCGGCGAGCGGCTCGAACAGGTCTACACGCTCTTTCCGCGTCTCAAGGAACGGCGCCGGCAGGCGGCGGGCACGTTCTCGGGCGGCGAGCAGCAGATGCTCGCGATCGCGCGCGGGTTGATGTCCGACCCCGAGATCCTGATGATCGACGAGCTGTCGCTCGGTCTCGCGCCCGTCGTCGTTCACCAGCTCTTTTCGGCGCTCAAGCTGCTGAAGGACGCGGGCTTGAGCATCGTGCTCGTCGAGCAGAACGTACATCTCGCGTTCGCGTTGAGCGACTATGCTTACGTGATCGCCGAGGGACGCCTGTTCAGCGAAGGCCGGCCGGCGGAGCTCTCGTCGCGGCCCGACATCCGCCGGGCGTACCTCGGGCTGTAATCTGTCGCGCATGATCGATGCTCTCGCAAGCGCTCGCGCGCGGATTCGCGATCGTGGTTTCCGCGTGGTTTTCCCGGAGGGCGGCGACGAGCGGATCGTCGCGGCGGCGCGGCGGCTTTCGGAAGAACGCCTCGCCGAGCCGATCGTGCTCGCGACGGCGGACGCATCGCGACTCGACCGCTACGCCGCGCTCTATCGGCAGGGACGACCCGACGCGAGCGAGGCAGTCGCGCGACGGCTCGCGGCGAAGCCACTGTTCCACGCGGGGCTGATGGTCAAGGCGGGCGACGCCGACGCGATGATCGCCGGCGTCGCGAACCCGACGGCGCGCATCATCGAGGCGGGCATCATGACGATCGGCCTCGCGCCGAACATCGCGACGCCGTCGAGCTTTTTCCTGATCGCGCTCCGCGATCGGCTGCTCGTCTACGCCGATTGCGCCGTCAATGCCGATCCTTCGGCCGAAGCGCTCGCCGACATCGCGATCGCCTCGGCGCGCAGCGCCGCGCAACTGCTTGGCGTGCTTCCGCGCGTCGCGCTGCTGTCGTTCTCGACGAAGGGCAGCGCGCGTCATCCGCGCATCGACAAGGTCGTGCAGGCGCTCGCGATCGCGCGCGAGCGCGATCCCGCGCTGGCGATCGACGGCGAGCTGCAGGCCGACGCTGCGCTCGTGCCCGCCGTCGCGGCACGGAAGGTCGCGTCGGCGTCGGACGTGGCAGGACGCGCGAACGTGCTGATCTTTCCCGATCTCGACAGCGGCAACATCGCGTACAAGCTGACGCAATACCTGGCCGGCGCACAGGCGATCGGACCGATCCTCCAGGGCTTCGCGCGGCCGATCAGCGACCTGTCGCGCGGCGCCAGCATCGACGACATCGTCGCGACGACGGCGATCGTGCTCGCGATGGCCGAAACATGCTAACGCCGCTCGATCGGCACGTAGGTCCGCGCCGCCGGCCCGTTGTAGAGCGTCAGCGGCCGGATCAGGATGTTGTTCGAAAGCTGCTCGACGACCTGCACGGTCCATCCCGGCACGCGGCCGGCGGCGAAGATCGGCACGAACAGATCCTCGGCAATGCCGTTCAGGAAGTAGACGACGCCCGCGTAGAAGTCGACGTTGACATTGACGCCGTGACGCGCGTACGGCTTCATCGCGTCGACGAGCGCAGCGAGGATCCGGTACCACTTCGGCTCGCCCATCGCCTGGGACAGTCGCTCGACGCCCGCGCGCATGTGGCGCGCCCGCGGATCCTCGGCGCGATAGACGCGGTGGCCGAAGCCCATCACCGCCTCCTTGTTGGCGCGCTTGCGCTTCACGTAGTCGGCGGCGTTGGCCGGATCGCCGATCTCCTGCGCCATCCGCATCACGTTCTCGGCGGCGCCGCCGTGCGCGGGACCGGACAGCGCGGCGATGGCCGCGGTGATCGCGGCGTGCAGATTCGCGTCGGTGCCGGCGACGACGCGCGCCGCGAACGCCGACGCGTTCGAGCCGTGCTCGGCATGCAGGATCATGTCGATGTCCATGAGCCGCGCCGCATCGCCGCTCGGCGGCTTGCCCTTCAGCATGCGCAGGAAATTGGCCGCGTGGCCGATCTCCGGATCCGGCGCGACCGGCTCGCGGCCGTTTCTGATGTGCTCGTGCGCGGCGATGATGATCGGCACCTGCGACGTGAGCCGCACACCCTTCGCGAGCGTCGCGGCGACCGAGTTGTCGTCGACGTCGGGATCGAATGAAGCGAGCGCCGACGTCGCGGTGCGCAGCACGTCCATCGGATGCGCGTGCTTCACCGCGCGAACGACGTCGTAGATCGCCGGCGGCAGCGTGCGCGCCGCCTTGAGCGCGGCGTCGAATTGCGACAGCTCGCTCGCGGTCGGCAACTCGCCGTGCATCAGCAGGTAGCAGGTCTCCTCGAACGTCGAGCGCTGCGCGAGGTCGTGGATCGAATAGCCGCGATAGAGGAGCTCGCCGGCGCGGCCGTCGATGAAGCAGACCTGCGAGCGGTCGAAGTAGACGCCCTTCAGGCCGCGGTGGATATCCGTCTTTTCCCCGTCGTCGCTCATGCCGGCCGTCTCCTCGTTGCGAAAAATCCGACGATACAACATCGGCCCGGCGACGCGAGCGGGAAGTCAGACGAGTGCGAAGACGCCGCGGGAATCCTTGGTGATCGCCACTGACACGATCCAGAGGAACGTCAGCATCGCAAGTACCCAGGCGCCCGTGCGGATCGCTTTCGTGCGGCCGAGGCGCAACGCGATGAGCCCGAGCGCGATATAGACGACGAGGCCGCCGATCTTCGCCGCGATCCACGGCGCGTTCGACGGCGTGAGCCGCAGCATCCACGCGAGCGCGATCGCCGAGACGATCAGCACCGTATCGACGACGTGCGGCAGCGTTCTCGCGAGCCGGTGCCGGATCCACGCGGCATTGCGCCGCATGCCGAGGCCGCGCGCGAAAAAACCCGCGAACGAAAGCGTGACCGCCGACTCGTGGATCAGCTTGATGGTCGCATAGTCCATCAGGCTCTTGATGCCGTGCGCGGCCCGACGACTGTCGCGTCGCCGCCGCGTTGGCGACGCCGCATGTCGCATGGGACACGGTTGCGTTTGACGCGCCGCGAACGTGGTGGCGACAATGTCCGCATCGCCGCCTGCCTCGCGGCGCACAGGGGAGTCATTCGATGAGACGCATCTCCGCGATCGCCGCGCTTGCCTGCCTTTCATTCATCGCCGCGGTCGCGGTTGCCCAGTCGCCGGCGCCGCCGGCCGAGCCGCGCGCGCCGGGCGTCGCGACGCCGGCAACGCAAGCGACCGATCCCGCGGCGATGGCCGCCCGTGCGCACGACGACGTCGACGCGCGCGCATGCCTCGAATTCGTGAGCAACCTGGGCGTCATCCGCTGCGCCGAGAAATATCGGCGCGCCCCGGCCCGATCCGCGCATTGACGCATCAGGCGAGCGCCGGGTAGACGATCGTCGTCCCGTCGACTCTTGCGAACGGCGTCAGCTTGTGCGGCGCCGACTTCGCTTCGCCGACGATCTCGCGCACGTCGAAGCCGCGTACGAGCAGCGCGTCGGCGATCAGCGAGCGGTGGCAGCGCCAGGGCACCGCCTCGGCGCACATGATCGCGACGGTCGCTTCGCGGGCCAGTGCGATCAGCGCATCGAGATTCGCCGAAAATTCGGCGCTCTGCATGTAATCGGCGTAACCTCGGAACGACAGGTTGCGCCACCCGCCGTTCGGCGAATCCGGGGTCGTCTTGCGGAATCCTCCCAGCCCGGAAAACGGCTCGTAGCGGATCCCGTGTGCGGCGAGCGTCGCCGCGAGCGCGTCGCCGTTAAACTGCGGGTTGTGGCGCGAACGGCGTACCGTGCGCACGTCCGCGAGCGCCGTGACGTCGTGCGCGGCGAGCAGCGCGACGAATTCGTCGGCGCTTCGCGTGGAGTGACCGATGGTATAGACGACGTTCGTCATGTCACCCGAGGCGCGGGGGAAGCAACCATGACTATGCGACAGCTATTCGGCATCGACGTGCCGCTTGTCCAGGCGCCGATGGCCGGCGTGCAGGCGGGCGCACTCGCGATCGCCGTTTCCAACGCGGGCGCGCTCGGCTCGCTGCCGTGCGCGCTTTTGTCGACCGACGGCATCGAGCGCGAGCTCGCTGCGATCAGGGCGCAAACGTCGCGACCGTTCAACGTGAACTTCTTCTGCCATACGCAGCCAGCGGTCGACGCCGACCGCGAAGCGGCATGGCGCGCCGCGCTCGCGCCGTACTATCGCGAGCTCGGCATCGATCCCGCATCGATCAAGCCGGGTCCGGGACGCGCGCCGTTCGACGCGGCGGCCGCCGATGTGCTGGGGCGCGTGCGGCCGGCCGTCGTCAGCTTCCAGTTCGGATTGCCCCCGGACGACCTGCTTGCCCGCGTGCGCGCGCTCGGCGCGCGCATCGTCGGCTGCGCGACGACCGTCGCCGAGGCCCGCTGGCTCGACGCGAAGGGTGTCGACGCGATCGTTGCGCAGGGCTTCGAGGCCGGCGGTCATCGCGGGAACTTCCTCACCGACGACGTCACGACGCAGGTGGCGACCCTCGCGCTCGTCCCGCAGGTCGTGCGCGCGGTGCGCGTGCCGGTGATCGCGGCCGGCGGCATTGCCGACGCGAACGGCGTGAAGGCGATGCTTGCGCTCGGCGCGAGCGCCGTGCAGATCGGCACCGCGTTCCTGCTCTGTCCGGAGGCGACGACATCGCGTATTCATCGCGACGCGCTCGCAAGCGACGCTGCGTCGCATACGGCGATTACGAACGTGTTCACCGGACGCCCGGCACGCGGCATCGTGAACCGGATCATGCGGGAGGTGGGACCGATCAGCGCGAAAGCGCCGCCGTTTCCGCTCGCGACCGCCGCGCTCGCGCCGCTTCGCGCCGAGGCCGAGCGCCGGGGATCGGGGGACTTCTCGCCGCTTTGGTCGGGCCAGAACGCGAGCGGCTGCCGCGCCATTCCCGCTGCGCAACTCGTCCGCGAGCTCACCGCCACGTAAGCCGCTAGCCTGCGCGCAGGCCCACGTCGTACGCCGCGACATAGCCGTCGCCCGCGTCGCGCACGTCGAGGATCAGCGCGCGGCCGCCCGCGCGGAAGAGGCCGTCCTCGTCGTTGCGCGTGCGGCGCCGCAGCGCGCCGGCGTACGGCGCGGCCTTGTATACGCGGTCCGTCAGCGCATCGTCGAAATAGAGCTGCGACGTGAATTCGTCGCGCCGATCGTGCCGCGGCACGCGTACCTTGAAATGGATGTGCACGGCGCGCCCGCGGTAGGCGCCCGGATAGATGGTCGCGAAGCGGACGCGGCCGCTCGCGTCGCTCACTTGATAGCCGCGCAGGAACTGCGATCCCTTCGTGTGCAGGCCGTCCTCGTCGGAATAAAGCCCCGTCGCGTCGCAGTGCCAGACGTCGACGCTCGCTCCGGCCAGCGGCGCGCAGGCGGTGCCGGTGACGGCGGAAAGACGCAGCGCGAGCACCAGCGCAATCCCCCGGCGCGCGTTCTTGCCGCCGAGATCGCTGCGGATGTCGCTGCGCTCGAGTTTCTCGTCGACGTAGTACGGACCCTCGGTCTGCGCGGACGTCAGCACGCACGAGGGCCGCACGTTGTCGAACGGATCGGCCTGCGCGCGCGCAGCCGTCGCCGCCAGCGTTGCGCCCGCCGCAAGCGCTCGCAGCGCCGCGCGACGCCGGGACGAAACGACGGATGCGATGGTCATCGGTATTCGGGGATGGGCTTGCGCGAGTGCCGGGGGAGCCCCACGTTGGAATCTTCCTCCTGCAATTTTAATCCCGAATGTCGCGCATGACGCTCGTCCTGTGGCTGCTCCACGTCTACGTCGGCGTGCGGCTGCTGCCGGACCTGCCGTTCGGCATTGCCGGCGTCGCCACCGGAGCCGCCGTGCTGCTTGCGTCGGCATCGCTGATCCCGTACGGATTCAATCGAAGGCGTGCTGTCGTGTCCGGACGCGCGAAGACGCTGATGTGGGCTGGGCTCGTCGCGCTCGGAGCCTTCTCGACGCTGTTCGTGCTCACGGCGCTGCGCGATGTCGGCCTCGTGGTGACACTCGCGCTTGCGGCGTTGTTGCCGGGTATCGTCCCGGTCGCCGACTACGCCCGCTGGAGCGCGGTCGCCGTGCCGATCGTTACGGCGATCGCAACGCTGATCGGCTATGGCAATGCACGGCGCGTCGCGAAGGTGCGCACGGTCGACGTGCCGATCGCGTCGCTGCATCCGTCGCTCGCCGGCTTCACGATCGCCCAGATCACCGACGTGCACGTCGGACCGACGATCGCACGCGAGCACGTCGAGGCGATCGTCGACGTCGTGAACGGCCTCGAGGCGGACCTGGTCGCGATCACCGGCGATCTGGTCGACGGCAGCGTGCGGCAGCTTTCGCAGCACACGGCGCCACTCGCGCGGATCGCAGCGCGTCACGGTGCCTATTTCGTCACCGGCAACCACGAGTACTACTCCGGCGTCCATCCGTGGATCGGCGAGTTGCGCCGCCTCGGCGTGAACGTTCTGCTGAACGAGCACGTCGTGCTCGATCACGACGGCGCGCACGTCGTCGTCGCCGGCGTTACCGATCCTTCCGCGCACCACTTCGAACCGTCGCACCGCAGCGATCCGGCGCGCGCGATCGCAGGCGCGCCGACGTCGGCGATGAAGCTCTTGCTCGCGCATCAGCCGCGCTCGGCGCTCGCCGCGGCGAAGGCGGGCTTCGATCTGCAGCTCTCGGGTCATACGCATGGCGGCCAGTTCCTGCCCTGGACGTTCTTCGTCCGGTTCCAGCAGCCGTTCACGGCCGGTCTCGCGCGGCTCGGCAGGCTGTGGGTCTATACGAGCCGCGGCACTGGCTACTGGGGGCCGCCGCAGCGGCTCGGCGCGCCGTCGGAGATCACGCGTCTGCGCCTCGTGCCAGCGTAAACTGCCTGTTCGTTCCATTCCGCAAGGAGATCGCGATGGCCAACCCGTTCGTGCACGTCGAACTGCATACGAAGGATCTGCCGAAGGCACGCAAGTTCTACGAGGGCTTGTTCGGCTGGGACTTGAAGGACATGCCGATGCCAGGCGGCGGAAGTTACACGATGATCGGCGTCGGCGAAGGTGTCGGCGGCGGGATGATGAACGACACGTCGGCGCCGCCGCATTGGCTCGCGTACGTCGGCGTCGACGACGTGCGCGCGAAGACGCAGCAGGCGAAGTCGCTCGGCGCAACGGTGCTGCAGGACGTGATGGAGGTCGGCGAGTACGGAACGATGAGCGTGATTCGCGACCCGTCGGGCGCCGTGCTCGCGTTGTGGCAGGGAAAGGGGCAATAGTTCGCGACGCCTATTTCCGCGGCCTCCCGTACATCCCGGTAATCGACGCCTTTCCGATCGTCTTGCCGTTGACGACGAAGCCGACGACCGGCGCGTGCGCGCCGGTCGGCAACTCGAGCTTGTCGACCGACAGCGCGTAAAGCGTGAACACGTAGCGATGCGGCTTGTCGCCTTCGGGCGGGCAGGGACCGCCGTAGCCCGGCGTGCCGTAGTCGTTGGCGACGCTCTTCGCGCCGGCGGGCATCGCCGAGCCATCGGGCTTGCCGGCGCCTTTCCGAAGCTCGCTCGTCGTCGCCGGTATGTCGTAGGCGATCCAGTGCCACCATCCGGCACCGCCGGTGGGCGCGTCGGGGTCGTGCAACAGCAGCGCGAAGCTTTTCGTGCCGGCCGGTGCGCCGGACCAGCGCAACGCGGGCGACACGTTCTTCCCCGTGCAGCCCATGCCGTCGTAGGCCTGCTCGTCGGCGAGCGTGCCGCCCGGCTGGAAATCAGGACTCGCGAGCATGAACTGGCCATGCGCGGCCGGCACGACGCCGAGCGTCGTCAGAAGCGACGCGGCGCGAACGAACATCTTGAAAACCATGTCGAGGTCTCCTTGGCGGACAGGTTCTGCAGGAACGCCCATTTTGCGCTCACTGTTCCGCCACCGTACGTTTGATTTGTTCAACGTGGCGGACTAGCATCCCGAACAGGGTACAGGCCCGCAATCGGTGTCCAGCCGGCTGCGCCATGGCATCGATCTTCGAGGGAGCACCTCATGAGACGCAAGCTGACGACGTGGATCCTGGTTGCGATGGTGGCGGGCATCGCCGTGGGCTACATGTGCCACATGCTGCTGCCGACACCGGCGGCGGCGAACACCGTCGCGGCATACATCTCGCTCATGACGGATGTCTTCCTGCGCCTGATCAAGATGATCATCGCGCCGCTCGTATTCTCCACGCTCGTCGTGGGCATTGCGCACATGGGCGACGGCAAGGCCGTCGGTCGCATCGGTGTCAAGACGATGGGTTGGTTCGTCAGCGCGTCGCTGATGTCGCTGCTTCTCGGCCTCGCGCTGGTCAACGCGCTGCGTCCCGGCGATTCGCTGAGCCTCCCGTTGCCCGACGTCGGCGCGTCGACGAACCTGAAAACCGCGTCGCTGTCGCTGAAGGAGTTCGTCACGCACCTCGTACCGCGCAGCGTGTTCGAGGCGATGGCGAACAACGAGATCCTGCAGATCGTCATCTTCTCGGTGTTCTTCGGTGCCGCCGCGGCATCGTTCGGCGACCGCGCCAAGGCGGTCGTCGACTGGGTCGAGCAGGTCTCGCACGTGATGCTCAAAGTGACCGCCTATGTGATGGGGCTCGCCCCGATCGCCGTGTTTGCCGCGATCGCATCGATCGTCACCACGCAGGGCCTCGGCATCCTGTGGACATACGGAAAATTCATGGGCGAGTTCTACCTGGGCATCCTGATCCTGTGGTGCCTGCTGGCGCTCGCCGGGTTCATCTTCGTCGGACCGCGCATAGGGCGGCTGCTCTCGTTGATCAAGGAGCCGATCATGCTCGCGTTCAGCACGGCGAGCAGCGAGGCCGCATACCCGAAGACGCTCGAACAGCTCGAGCGCTTCGGTGCGAACCCGAAGATCACGAGCTTCGTGCTGCCGCTCGGCTACTCGTTCAACCTCGACGGCTCGATGATGTACTGCACGTTCGCGACGATCTTCATCGCCCAGGCCTACAAGATCGAGCTCAACCTCACGCAGCAGATAACGATGCTCCTGATCCTCATGGTGACGAGCAAGGGCATGGCCGGCGTGCCGCGCGCGTCCCTCGTCGTGATCGCCGCGACGCTCGCCACGTTCAATATTCCCGAGGCGGGCTTGCTGCTGATCATGGGCATCGACCAGTTCCTCGACATGGGACGCTCGGCAACCAACGTCGTCGGCAACAGCATCGCGACTGCCGTCGTCGCCAAGTGGGAAGGCGAGCTTCGCCCCGAACGCGTCGGCGAAGCCCAAGTCAACGCCGACGTGGGGCTCATCGCGCCGGCAGCCGCATAGGCGCGAGAGGCCCACGACGGGCGGAGTTCATCATGATGCGTCGTCCTGCGAGACCGATGTCGTGCCCACGCGGCGTTGCCCAGGCGGTTGCCCTCCTTGTCGGTTGTGCGCTCGCGCTCTTTGCGACGTCCGCCGTCTCCCAGGAATCCGCCGGCGTCGCGCGCGTGTCCGGCACGCTTGCCAAGATCCGCTCGACCGGTACGGTGGCGATCGGTTACCGGGACGCCTCGATCCCGTTCTCGTATCTCGGACCCGGGCACACGCCCATCGGCTATTCGATCGACCTCTGCCTCGCGATGGTCGAAGCGATCAAGGCCGAGCTCGGCAGCGACGCGATCAGCGTCAAATACGTTCCGGTGAATACGCAAACGCGCATTCCGCTCGTCGTCGACGGCACGGTCGATCTCGAATGCGGCTCGACGACGAACAACACCGAGCGCCAGAAGCAGGTCGCGTTCTCGCCGATCTTCTTCGTCAGCGGCACGAAGGTCATGGTAAGACGCGGCAGCCGTTTCCGCTCGTATCGCGATCTCGCGGGCCGCAGCGTTGCCGTGACCGAAGGCACGACGAACGAGGCCGCGATCAAATCCATCAATGCGCGCGAGCAGCTCGGCATCAAGGCCGTCGCGTTTCGCGATCACGACCAGTCATTCGCGGCGCTCGCGGCCGGCAAGGTCGACGCGTGGGCCGGCGATGACGTGCTGCTCTACGCGCAGGCCGCCGAATCCGGGCATCGCGGCGACTACAGCGTGCTGCCGGATTACCTGTCCTATGATCCGTACGGGCTCATGTTCCGCAAGAACGACCCGGACTTTGCGGCGCTCGTGAAGCGGACGTTCGAAGATCTCGCCGGGTCGCGCGAGCTCGCGAGACTCTACGAGCAATGGTTCGAGCGCAAGCTGCCGTCGGGACGCACTCTCGGCATCGCGATGAGCCCGCAGCTCGTCTCGATCTTCGAAACGATGGGGCAGCCGACCGAATGACGGTGCGTGATTCCGACTGATCATTCCCGCGAGGACAGAGAGGCACGATGCAAACGGCTCACGAGGCTGTCACGAAAAGTACCGGCGCCACGCAGGCCGGCGCAACGCGAATCGAGCACGACCTGCTCGGCGACCGTGCGGTGCCCGCCGACGCGTACTACGGCGTGCATACGCTGCGCGCCGTCGAGAACTTTCCGATCACCGGCAACGCGATCTCGATCTATCCGGACCTGATTCGCGCGCTCGCGTGCATCAAGGAGGCGGCCGCGCGCGCGAACAACGAGCTCGGCCTGCTCGACAAGGCGCAGTGCGACGCGATCGTCGCCGCGTGCGGTGAGATCCGACACGGCAAGCTGCACGACCAGTTCGTCGTCGACGTGATCCAGGGCGGCGCGGGCACGTCGACGAACATGAACGCGAACGAGGTCATCGCGAACCTCGCGCTCGAGCTGATGGGCCACCGGAAAGGCGAATACCAGTACCTGCATCCGAACGAGCAGGTCAACATGAGCCAGAGCACGAACGACGTCTATCCGACGGCGCTCAAGGTTGCCGCCTACTTCGGCATCTTCCGGCTGGTCGACGCGATGGCGACGCTGCGCCGCGCGTTCGAGGCGAAGGCGACCGAGTTCGCCGACGTCCTGAAGATGGGCCGCACGCAATTGCAGGATGCGGTGCCGATGACGCTCGGCCAGGAGTTCTCGACGTACGCGGTGATGCTCGGCGAGGACGAGGAGCGGCTCAAGGAGGCCGCGATGCTGATCCGCGAGATCAACCTCGGCGCGACCGCGATCGGCACCGGCATCAACGCGCATCCCGAATACGCCGCGCTCGTCTGCCGGCGGCTTTCCGAGATCACCGGCATTCCGTTGATCACATCGCCTAACCTGATCGAGGCGACGCAGGACTGCGGATCGTTCGTCCAGCTCTCCGGCGTGCTGAAGCGCGTCGCAGTCAAGCTGTCGAAGAGCTGCAACGACCTGCGCCTCCTGTCGAGCGGGCCGCGCGCGGGACTCGGCGAGATCAACCTGCCGCCGATGCAGGCGGGCTCGAGCATCATGCCGGGCAAGGTGAATCCGGTGATTCCCGAGGTCGTCAACCAAATCGCGTTCGAGGTGATCGGCAACGACGTGACCGTGAGCTTCGCCGCCGAGGCGGGCCAGCTTCAGCTCAACGCGTTCGAGCCGATCATCGCGCACAGCCTCTTCAAGAGCGTCACCCACTTGACGAACGGCTGCCTCACGCTCGCGAATCGTTGCGTCAAGGGGATCACTGCGAACCGCGACCGGATGCGCTCGCTCGTCGAGCATTCGATCGGCATCGTCACGGCGCTCAATCCGTACATCGGCTACGCGAACGCGACGCAGGTCGCGCAGGAAGCGCTGACGACGGGACGAAGCGTCGCCGAACTCGTGCTCGAGAAGAAGCTGCTGTCGAAGGAGCGGCTCGAGGAAATCCTGAAGCCCGACGTCCTGACGACGCCGCGGGCGATCCTGCACGCCGGCGAATAGCGCGAGGCGTCGGCCGCGACCTGGCGCAACGCGTTTGTCGCGCGCTCCCGCCGCGCGCCCGCGTTACCATCGGCATTCTCCGATCGCGAGAAGGAACGCTTCATGTCCATCGTCGAAGTGAAGGTCCCCGACATCGGCGACTTCCGAGACGTGCCGGTCATCGACGTGCTCGTCAAGCCCGGCGACGCCGTCAAGCCGGAAGACCCGCTCGTCACGCTTGAATCCGACAAGGCGACGATGGACGTTCCGTCGCCGGCCGAGGGGACCGTCAAGGCGATCGCGGTGAAAGTCGGCGACAAGGTGGCGGAGGGAAGCGCACTGTTGACGCTCGAAAGCGGCGTCGCTGCATCCTCGCCTCAATCCTCTCCCGCAAGCGGAGGGAGCACGGCTGCGTCGACGCAGGCGTCTCCCGCAAGCGGGAGAGGAGGCGAACCTGCACGATCCTCCCCTGTCCCGCCTGCGGGAGAGGGACCGGGGGTTAGGGCCGTGCTGCCCGCGTTCACCGGTCGCGCCGACCTCGAATGCGAGATGCTCGTACTCGGTTCCGGTCCCGGCGGCTATTCGGCGGCGTTTCGCTCGGCGGACATCGGCATGAAGACGATCCTGGTCGAGCGCTTCGCGACGCTCGGCGGCGTCTGCCTCAACGTCGGCTGCATCCCGTCGAAGGCGTTGCTGCATACGGCGGCGGTGATGGACGAAGCGAAGTCGATGGCCGCGCACGGCATCGCGTACGCGCCGCCGGCGATCGATCTCGCCAAGCTGCGAGCGTTCAAGTCGGGCGTGGTCAAAAAGCTCACGTCGGGTCTCGCCGGCATGGCGAAGGCGCGCAAGGTCGACGTCGTGCGAGGCATCGGTCGCTTCGTCGATTCGCATCACCTGCAGGTGACGCTGACGGGTGGCAACGGCCACGAGCCATCCGGCGGGTCGAAGACGATTCGTTTCGACAAGGCGATCATCGCGGCGGGCAGCGAAGCGGTGAAGCTGCCCTTCATGCCGGACGATCCGCGCATCGCCGATTCGACGGGTGCGCTTGACTTGCCATCGATTCCGAAACGAATGCTGGTCGTCGGCGCCGGCATCATCGGCCTCGAGATGGCGAACGTCTATTCGTCGCTCGGCAGCCGCATCGACGTCGTCGAGATGCTCGACGGCGTGATGCTGGGCGCCGATCGCGATCTCGTGAAGGTCTGGGAAAAAAAGAACGCGTCGCGCTTCGACCGGATCATGCTGAAAACGAAGACGGTGTCCGCCAAGGCGACGAAACCCGGCATCGAGGTCGCGTTCGACGGCGCGAACGCGCCGTCGGGACCGCTGACGTACGACTTCGTACTGGTCGCCGTCGGACGTGCGCCAAACGGCAACGCGATCGACGCGGCGAAGGCGGGAGTCGCCGTGACGGACCGCGGCTTCATCGACGTCGACGCGCAGATGCGCACGAACGTCGCGCACGTCTACGCGATCGGCGACATCGTCGGCCAGCCGATGCTCGCGCACAAGGCCGTGCACGAGGGTCATGTCGCAGCGGAAGCGGCGTCGGGGATGAAGTCGTATTTCGACGCGCGCCAGATCCCGTCGGTCGCGTATACCGATCCCGAAGTCGCGTGGACAGGCGTCACCGAAGACGAATGCAAGGCGAAGGGAACCGCGTACCGGAAGGCCGTATTTCCGTGGGCCGCATCGGGGCGCGCGATCGCGAACGGACGCGACGAGGGTTTCACGAAGCTGCTGTTCGACGACGCGACGCACCGTATCATCGGCGGCGGCATCGTCGGCACGCATGCGGGCGACCTGATCAGCGAAATCGGGCTTGCGATCGAGATGGGCTGCGATGCCGTCGACATCGGCAAGACGATTCACCCGCACCCGACACTGTCGGAATCGATCGGCATGGCGGCCGAGCTGTTCGAGGGCGTCTGCACCGACCTGCCGCCGGCGCGCAAGGCCTGAGCGTTTCGCGGCATCGCATGAGCGGCGCGTTGCGTCGATGACCTCGGAGCCCGCAGCGGTGCCGCATCGCGTCGTGATCGTCGGCGGCGGCGCGGGCGGTCTCGAGCTCGCGACGAAGCTCGGCGACACGCTGGGACGCAAGCGCCGCGTCGACGTCACGCTGATCGAGTGCGCGCGCACGCACTTCTGGAAGCCGCACCTGCACGAGCTCGCGGCCGGCAGCATGGACGTGCGCGTCTACGAAACCGACTACCTCGCACAGTCGCACTGGCATCACTTCCGCTATCGCATCGGCCGGATGAACGGCCTCGATCGCGCGAAGCGCCGCGTGCTCGTGGCGCCGTTCGTCGACGAGGACGGCGACACGGTGACGCCCGAGCAGGCGGTACCCTACGACACGCTGGTGATCGCCATCGGCAGCCGGACCAACGACTTCGGAACGCCCGGCGCGCGCGAATTCGCGATCGCGCTCGACGATCCGGCGGAGGCCGAGCGGTTCCATCGTCGCCTCGTCAACGCGTACATCCGCGCGCAGACGCAAGCGGAGCCGCTGCGGCACGCGCAATTGCAGGTCGCGATCATCGGCGCCGGTGCGACCGGCGTCGAGCTCGCCGCGGAGCTCCACAACACGACGCGCACGCTCGTCTCGTACGGACTCGACCGCATCGACGTCGACAAGGACATCCAGCTCGTGCTGATCGAGGCGGCCGATCGCGTGCTGCCGGCGTTGCCGAAGCGCATCGCCGATGCGGCGGCGCGGCTGCTAGCGTCGATGCGCATCGCGGTGCGCACGTCGGCGCCGGTCGCCGAGGTGCTGCAAAACGGGGTGCGGCTCGCGAGCGGCGAAATCATTCCCGCCGAGCTCGTCGTCTGGGCCGCCGGCGTCAAGGGACCCGACTTCCTGCGCGATCTCGACGGTCTCGAGACGAACCGGATCAACCAGCTCGTCGTGCGGCCGACGCTGCAAACGACGCGCGACGACGACGTGTTCGCGATCGGCGACTGCGCGGCGTGCCCATGGCTTGGAAAAGCAGGAGCGGTCGTACCGCCGCGCGCACAGGCGGCGCATCAGCAGGCATCGCACACGGTGAAGCAGATCCGTCGCCGCCTCGCCGGCAAGCCGCTGCTGCCGTGGCGCTATCGCGATTTCGGCTCGCTCGTGTCGCTCGGCGAGCACTCGACGGTCGGCAACCTGATGGGAAGCCTCACGCGCGGCAATATCTGGCTTGAAGGCTGGTTCGCGCGGATGATGTACCTGTCGCTCTACAAGATGCACGAGCTCGCACTGCATGGCTTCTGGAAGACCACGCTCGACACCGCCGCGCGCATGATCACGCGGCGGACCGAGCCGCACGTCAAGCTCCATTGACGCGAGCCGCTCGACGCGAAAACCCGCTTTCATCCGCCTGTCGTCTCGCCGCCCATCACCTGCAGCACGGTGCCGGTGATGTACGACGAGTCGGCGTTCGATGCGAGGAACACGTAAGCCGGCGCGAGCTCCTCGGGCTGCGCCGGCCGCTTCATCGGATTGTCCTCGCCGAAGTGCGCGACCTTGTCCGGCGACGCGCCCGCGTCCGACGGATTGAGCGGCGTCCAGACCGGACCCGGCGCCACGGCGTTGACGCGAATCCGCCTGTCGAGCAGGTTCATCGCCAGCGTCTTCGTGAGCGCGTTGATCGCGCCTTTCGTCGCCGAGTAGTCGGGAAGGTTCTTCGAGCCGAAAATGCCGGTCTCCGAGCTCGTCGCGATGATCGCGCTTCCCGGCTGCATGTGCCGCAGCGCCGCCCGCGCGAGGCGAAAATAGGCGTAGATGTTCGTCTTGAACGTCCGATCGAACTCCTCGTCGGTCACGTCGTCGAGCGTTTTCTTGCGCGCCTGGTGGGCGGCGTTCGACACGAGGATGTCGAGCTTGCCGAAGCGTTGCACGACCTTTTCCACCAGCTGGTCGCAGAAACCGGGGTCGGTCAGATCGCCGGCGACCGAAAGGCATTCGCCGCCAACGCCTTCGATCGCCTTGCGCGTTTCGTCGGCGTCGGACTGCTCCTCCGACAGGTAGGCGATCGCCACTTTCGCGCCTTCGCGCGCATACAAAAGCGCGACCGCCCGGCCGATGCCGGAATCGCCGCCGGTGACGAGCGCGACCTTGTTCTCGAGCTTGCCTGCCGGGCGGTACGCTTCGGCCTCGTAGCGCGGACGCGGGCTCAACTTCGATTCGAGACCGGGCGCTTCCTGATGCTGCTTCGGAAACGGCGGCTTCGGCTCGTTCTGCCCGGGTGCATGGCGTTGCTGCATCTGATCGCTCATCGTGCCTCCTTGAAAAATTTACCTGCGTCGCGTGTCGCGCGTTGGCGTGCAAACGCGAAACCCGAGCGGTGTATCCTGCGAGAACGCGCTGCCGACGAGTTTTTGGACCGCGCGAATGCGAATTCAATCGACGAGGGCGCGAATGGGACTCATTGATTTCGTGAAGGACGCGGGCGAGAAGCTGTTCGGCCGCGGGCAGGCACAGGCCGCGGCGAAGGAAGCGGCGGCGGAGCCGTCGAACGCCGCGAAGACGCAGGCCGCCAATTCGGCGGCCGCCGACGCGATTCTCGAATACGTCAAGTCGCAGCATCTCGACGCCACCGGGCTGACCGTCACCTACGATGGCGCCACCGCGACGGTCAGCGTCTTCGGCGTCGCGCCCGACCAGGCGACGCGGGAAAAGATCGTGCTGTGTTGCGGCAACGTCGCCGGCGTCGCGGCGGTCAAGGACATGATGAGCGTCGACCAAAGCCAGCCCGAGGCGCAGTACTACACCGTCGTCTCGGGCGACAACCTGTCGAAGATCTCGAAGCAGTTCTACGGCGATCCGAACAAGTACGTGAAGATCTTCGACGCGAACAAGCCGATGCTGACTTCGCCGGACCGTATCTATCCGGGACAGAAGCTGCGCATTCCGCCGCAATGAACGTTGCCGTACATGCTTCGCGCTTGGGTCCGGGCGACGACGACGACGACGAGGACGAGCTTCCGATCGGCGATCCCCCGGACGACGACGAAGGCGACGACTGGGATGATGACGACGACGACGACGAGGAGCCGCTGCAGGCCGCCGCCGGTGCCTGCGCGTTTTTGCGTTGCAGCATCGCCATCGAAGCCGCATCGCGGCACAATGTCGCCCGCCCCGGAGTCGACCGGCGCGCTCGCCGTTCCCCTGATCCCTGATTCCTGACCTCTGATTCCTGACCCTTACCTCGCGATCGACCGCGTGTGCGTCGCCTACGACGGCACGCGCGTGCTGTCCGACGTTTCGCTCGACGTCGCGCGCGGCGAACTCGTCGCATTGCTCGGCAGCTCGGGTTGCGGCAAGACGACGCTTCTGCGGTCGATCGCCGGCTTCGTGACGCCGCAGTCGGGGCGCATCCGGGTCGCGGGCCGCGACATCGGTGCGCTGCCGCCCGAAAAGCGTGGCACGGCGATGATGTTCCAGTCGTATGCGCTGTGGCCGCACATGAGCGTCGCCGCCAACATCGGCTATGGTTTGCGCATGCGCGGCGCGAGGCGCGATGCGATCGCGAAGCGCGTCGACGAGATGCTCGCGCTGATGCAGATGCACGGATTCGCGTCGCGTTCGGTTGCCCAGTTGTCGGGCGGCCAGCGGCAGCGCGTCGCGCTCGCTCGCGCGCTCGCCGTCGATCCCGCCCTGCTGCTGCTCGACGAGCCGATGTCGAACCTCGATTACAAGGTGCGCATCGAATTGCGCCACGAGCTTCGCGCGTTGCAGAAGCGGATCGGCATCACCGCCGTTTACGTGACGCACGACCGCGAGGAAGCGCTGACGCTCGCGGATCGCATCGCCGTGCTCGACGCCGGACGCGTCGTCCAGTACGGGTCGCCCGAGGAAATCTTTCACCGGCCCGCGTCGGCGTTCGTCGCCGGCTTCATGGGCGCGGACAACGCGATCGAGCTGACGCGCGAGGGCGACGGACGGCTGCGCGGCGCAAACGGAAACGGCGGCGGCGAGGCGATGACCGCGCATTTCCGCAGCGACGCCGCGCGGATCGACGCCGCGTCGTCCGTGGCGAACGACGCGGATTTGCGCCTGCACGGCCAGATCGTGCAGACGCTCTACGTCGGGCAGGGCTACCGCTATCGCGTCCGTACCGAAGGCGCCGATGTCTGGGCGCATGCGAGCGAGCGGATCGACGAGGGCGCTTCGGTCGCCGTCGTCGTCCCGCGCGACGCGCTATTGCTCTTTCCGCGCGCCACCACCCCAGGCTGATCGGGGACGCGCGGCGATCGACGTGATCAGCGAACAGGCCGGCAACGGGCCGTCAACGACTCGGGAGAGATCATGAAAGTGCGCAGTCTTGCATCCATCGCGGCGCTCGGGCTTGCTTCGATCGGCGGAGCCGCCGCCCAGACGACGCTGAACGTCGTCTCCGCGGGCGACCAGAACATGGTCGACTACGTCAACAATTACCTCGGACCGAAGTTCGAGCAGATGAATCCGGGCGTCAAGGTGCGCGCGGTCGGCACGGGCCCCGGCGATTCCGGCTCGCAGAAGATCTACGAAAAGCTCGAGGCGCAGCAGAAGGCGGGTGCCGCGAAATGGGACGTCGACGTCGCCGTCGTCCATCAGCGCGGCGCGGCGACGATGGTCGAGAACAACCTGCTCATGAAGTATCGCGACCAGGTCAAGGCGGGCAAGCTCGTATCGCGCGACACGGCGAAGAACGCGCTCGGCGCGAACGTCGACGGCTACGTGCTGCCGATGTTCCACAGCCAGATCGCGTTCGCGTACAACCCCGACCTCGTCAAGACGCCGCCGAAGAGCTTCAAGGAGCTCGAGGAGTGGGTGAAGAAGAACCCGAAGCAGTTCGGCTACAACGGCGTCAAGGGCGGCATGTCGGGCGTCGGCTTCGTGATGGGCTGGGTCGAGGCGAGCGACCCGGGCATGCGCAACACGTTCGAGAAGGGGCCGTACGATCCGAAGATGAAGGCGACGATCGACAAGTCGCTCGAGGGCCTCAAGACGTTCAACCAGTACGTCGTGATGACGCCCGGCAACGCCGGCACGCTCGACATGCTGAACCGCGGCGAGATCGCGATGGGCCCGGTGTGGGTCGACATGTTCTACACGTGGATGGCCGACGGCAAGATGAATCCGAAGGTCAAGCTCGAGCTGCCGGCGCCGGGCCTCCCTGGGCAGCCAATGTACTACGTGATTCCGGCGAAGGCCGAGCACGCGGACCTCGCGAAGAAGTTCATCGACTTCGCCGAGAGCCCGGAAGTGCAGGCCGACGGCATCGTCAAGCAGTTCAACTGGTACCCGGGCATCGACCCGCAGTACGTGGAGTCGAAGATGCCGAAGGCGGAGTGGAACAAGCTCTTCACCGACATCACGCCGACGGACCTCGCGAGCAAGGGGCGGCCGTTCCCGCTGTCGCAATACTTCACCGACATCGTTGAAGGCTACGAGCGGGTCGTGCTGAAGTAGGCGACGCGGAAAAGCGATGGCGATCATCCGCTCCGAAGGGCCGCCCCGAGGAGCGGATTGCGCCCCCGTGGGGGGCAGCGCAGCCGCGGAGCGGCGAACGTGGGGGGACCAAATTCCGTCCGAAGGGCCGCCCCGAGGAGCGGATTGCGCCCCCGCGGGGGGCAGCGCAGCCGCGGAGCGGCGAGCGTGGGGGGATCACATCCGCAGTGATCGCCGCCTTGCCGCGTTCGCGCTGGTGCTGCCGGCGCTGCTCGTCGTCGGCGTGTTCTTCGTGGCGCCGCTCGTCCTGTCCGCCGTCGGCGCGTTTCGCGACGCCGACGGCGCCTTCACGCTCGCGCACTTCGCGAAGTCGCTCGACCTTTACACGCGCGACCTGATCTTCACGATCGGGATCGTCGTGCTCTCGACGGTCCTGATCGCGATCGTCGCGATCGCGATCGCCGGCTACCTGACGCTTGGCGAGCATCCGCGCGCGGTCGCGGTCCTGCGCTGGCTCTATCGCTGGCCGCTGTTCATCCCGTTCGTCGTCGCCGGCCAGATCATGCGCACGTTCCTCGCGAAGAACGGGATGCTCAACCACGTGCTGATCGGCACGGGGTTGATCGAGCCGATCTCGGCGCAGTCGATGCTCGACTGGCGCGGCATCGTCATCGCGTTCGTCTGGAAGCAGGCGCCGTTCGTGACGCTATTGCTCGCGGGCGCGATGGCGGCGCTCGAGCGCCAGCACATCGAGGCCGCGCGCAACCTGGGCGCGCCGCGCTGGCGGGTCCTGATCGACATCGTGTTGCCGCAGGTGCGCGGAACGCTGCTCGTGGGTCTCGTTCTGTCGTTCGTCGCGATGCTGTCGGTGCTGTCGGTGCCGCTGATGATCAATCCGAACTCGCCGACGATGATCACCGTCGACGTCGCGTACCGGATCAACACGTTCGCCGACTATGCCGTCGCGAATGCGCTCTGCCTGCTGTCGCTGCTGCTGGCGGCGTTCGGCGCGGCGTTCTACCTGCGCCACGCGGTGCGCAAGGTCGAGAACGCATGAGCGCTGCAGACGCGCGTCGAAGCGCGAATTCCGCCCCCTCGGGGGGCAGCGAAACGGCGAAGCCGCGAGCGTGGGTGGATGGTACAAGCGGTGCCATTGCTGCCCGTTACGGGCAGAACGTCTTGCGCGCGCTCGTCCTCGCGCTGCTAGCGTTCGCGATCTTCGGGCCGCTTCTGAACCTCGTGCTGTGGGCGTTCGCCGAGAAATGGTATTTCCCGAGCAAGCTGCCGCTCGAGTACGGCCTCACGTTCTGGCGGCGCGTGTTCGCGCCGCGCGGCAATGCGCTTGCATCGCTCGGCACGAGCATCTGGATCGCGGTGCTGACGGTGATCGTGAGCCTCGCGGTCGCGATTCCGGCGGGCTACGCGCTCGGCCGGCTGAAGCTGCCGTGGCGCGGTTTGATCCTGCTCGCGTTCCTGCTGCCGCAGGCGGTGCCGAACCTGCCGGTCTACGTGAACATCGCGCAGGTGTTCTACCGGATCGGCCTCGCGGGAACGATCAGCGGCGTCGTGCTCGTCCACGCGTCGCACGGCCTCGTGCTCGCGGTGTGGATCGCGTCGGCCGCGTTCGCGTCCGTCGATGCGTCGCTCGAAGAGGCGGCGCGCAACATGGGCGCCTCGGCGTGGACATGCTTTCGCACGGTGACGCTGCCGCTCGCCGCACCAGGGCTGATGGCCAGCGCGATCTTCGTGTTTCTCGAGTCGGTCGACGAGTTCACCGGCACTTATTTCGTCGGCGTCCCCGACGTGACGACTCTGCCGCTCCTCATGTTCAATGCGAGCATGGGCGGCAATTACCAGATCGCGTCGATCACGGCGCTCCTTTTGCTCGTGCCGTCGATTGCGTTCATGCTCGTCGTCGAGCGATTCCTGAAGGCCGACGTGCTCGCGATGGTGGGACGCTAGAACCCAGGTTCTAGTCACCCATCTGGGCGCGCTTTCTCGAAAGCGCCTCGATCAGGTGGTCGAGCGCGGCCGCGTCGAGCATCATCCCTTCCTCGCTGAAGCGCAGCGACAGCCGCCGCGCATCGTCGAAGCGAAACGTGGCGACGGCGTCGCCGCCGAGCGCGACGCGCTCCTCCTTCATCCGCGTCGAAGGCGGCACGCCCTGGTTGCCGATGGTGCCGGGCTGCTGCCGCCGGAATTCGCGCTTCGGATCGGGCCGTTGAGCGCCCGGCTCCGGTGCGCCGGCGGCGCGCCCGGGAAGTTGCGTCGCGTCGCTTGCCGGAAACGTTTCGTCGACCATTTCGTCGATCGTCTGTTCCTGGCGGCTGTGTTCCTTCGATGGTTCGCCGTGGTGTGCTCGCGTCATCGTGGTCTCCCGGAGATTCTCAACGCCGACCGCTCGCGCGGACCGGCCGCTCGCTTGGGGCAATCCTCATCTATAGCAGTCGCCATGCCATGCGCAGGCTCGCGTTTCCCCGAGTGACGGCCGGTCGATGCGCACGCACCGCCAGGGAGCCCTGGTAATTTCTGCTCGACCAAAGTTACCGGGTTCGCGCGCTATTATGGACGTCGCGATCGCACGCCGGGAGGCGCGAGGAAAGGCGACCGATGTACGCACAGATGGTCGAAACGGGCGTCGCCCGCGTGCAGGACGTGTCCGAGATGTCGCCGGAGGAACGGGCGTTCCAGGCGCGCATCGATGCGGACGTCAAGATCGAGCCGAAGGACGACATGCCGGAGGCGTACCGGCGCACGCTGATCCGCCAGATCCAGCAGCATGCGCATTCGGAAATCGTCGGCATGCTTCCGGAAGGCAACTGGATCACGCGGGCGCCGTCGCTTCAGCGGAAGGCGATTCTGATGGCGAAGGTGCAGGACGAGGCCGGGCACGGGCTCTACCTCTACTGCGCCGCGGAGACGCTGGGGATTTCGCGCGACCGGATGATCGAGGACCTGCACGCCGGCAAGGTCCGGTACTCGTCGATCTTCAACTATCCGGCGCTCGCGTGGGCCGACATCGGCACGATCGGCTGGCTCGTCGACGGCGCGGCGATCATGAACCAGATCCCGCTCTGCCGCTGCAGCTACGGACCGTACGCCCGCGCGATGATCCGCATCTGCAAGGAGGAGTCGTTTCACCAGCGGCAGGGTTTCGACATCATGATGACGCTGTGCCGCGGCACGCCTGAGCAGAAGGCGATGGCGCAGGGCGCGCTCGAGCGCTGGTGGTGGCCATCGCTGATGATGTTCGGCCCGCCGGACGCACAGAGCGTTCACAGCGCGCAGTCGGCGCGCTGGAAGATCAAACTGCTCTCGAACGACGAGCTGCGCCAGCGCTTCGTCGACCAGACGGTGCCGCAGGCCGAGTACCTCGGCTTGCGCATTCCGGACGACAAGCTCGTGTGGAACGCGACGCGCGGGCACTACGATTTCGGCGAGATCGACTGGAACGAGTTCCACGAGGTGCTGAAGGGACACGGGCCGTGCAATCGCGAGCGCATCGGGACGCGGATCAAGGCCTGGGAAGACGGCGCGTGGGTCCGCGAGGCTGCGCTCGCACATGCACGCAAGGGCGCCGCGCGCGAGCCGCAGGCCGCATGACGCAGGAGATGCAGCGATGACTGCCGAATGGCCGTTGTGGGAAGTGTTCATCCGCTCGCAGCACGGGCTCGCGCACAAGCACGTCGGCAGCGTGCACGCGGCCGATGCCGGAATGGCGATCCGCAACGCACGCGACGTCTATACGCGGCGCAACGAAGGCGTGTCGATCTGGGTCGCGCGCTCGGGCGACATCCACGCATCGTCGCCGGGCGAGCGCGGACCGCTGTTCGAGCCGTCGAACGACAAGGTCTATCGCCATCCGACGTTTTTTCCGATGCCCGAGGAGGTCAAGCATCTCTGACTCGGCGCTCCTGCCGTACGTCCTGCACCTCGCCGACAACGACCTGATCCTCGCGCAGCGCCTCGGCGAATGGGTCGGCAAGGGGCCGGTGCTCGAGGAGGACATCGCGTCGGCGAACGTGGGCCTCGACCTGCTCGGCCAGGCGCGCCTTTGGTTCGCGTATGCAAGCGAGATCGACGGGCGCAGCGAGGACCGCTTTGCGTACTTCCGCGAAAGCCACGAGTTTTACAACCTGCTCCTCGTCGAGCAGCCGAACGGCAACTACGCGGACACGCTCGCACGCCAGTACCTGTTCGACCAATGGCACGTGCTGCTGCTCGCCGAGCTTGCGACGAGCCGCGACACGCGGATCGCGGGCATCGCCGCCAAGGCGCAGACCGAAGTGCGCTACCACGTCGAGCGTTCGTCGCGCTGGGTCGTGCGCCTCGGCGACGGCACCGACGTGTCGCATGCGCGGATGCAGGCCGCGATCGACGCGCTGTGGACGTACACCGGCGAGATGTTCGTCGTCGACGCGGGCGAGCGCGCACTGATCGAAGCCGGCGTGGCCGCAGACGGCGAGTCCCTCCGTGCGCCCTGGCTCGTCGCGGTCCGCCAGGTGCTCGCCGAAGCGACGCTCGTCGAACCTGCCGATTCGTGGATGCAGGCCGCGAATGGACGCGGCGGCAGGCAAGGCGTGCACACCGAGCATCTGTCGCGCCTGCTTGCCGAGATGCAGGTGCTGCCGCGCACGCACCCCGACGCACGCTGGTGAAGGAGTGCAGGGCCCAAATGGCGCACGACGATCGCAGCGCTGCTGCCGACGCTTTGGCCGCCGCGGCGTGGACCGCCCTCGGGGAGGTGCTCGACCCGGAAATCCCCGTCGTCTCCATCGTCGAGCTCGGCATCGTCCGCGACGTCGCCTGCGGTCGCGATGAATGCGTCGTGACGCTGACGCCGACGTACTCGGGATGTCCGGCGACACGCGTCATCGAAGCCGAGGTCCGCGCGGCCGTTTCGAACGCGACCGATCGCGCGGTGCGGATCGAGACCGCGCTCGCCCCTGCGTGGAGCACCGACTGGATCGCGCCCGAAGGACGCCGCAAGCTTGCGGCAGCGGGGATTGCCCCACCCGGTGAAGCGCGCACTGCGGCGTCAACGGTCGCGCTCCGCGAGGCGATCCGCTGTCCGCATTGCGGATCGCTCGCGACGGAAGAGCTCGCGCGCTTCGGCTCGACCGCGTGCAAGGCGCAGTACCGTTGTCGCGATTGTCGCGAGCCGTTCGACTACTTCAAGGCGCACTGACGCTTCGCGGTGAGCAGGTTCCACCCGTTGCCGATTGCCCGCGTCGATCGCGAAACCCGCGATGCGATCGCCGTCACGTTCGACGTTCCGCAGGCGCTGCGCGAACAGTTCCGCTTCGCTGCCGGCCAGCACCTCACCATTCGCGCCGAGATCGGCGGCGAGCGCGTGCGGCGTTCGTATTCGATCTGCGCAGCCGTTGGCGAGCCGCTGCGGATCGCCGTCAAGAAGGCACCGGCCGGGCGCTTTTCGTGCTGGGCGAACGAGGCGCTCTGCGCCGGACTTCACGTCGATGCGACGCCGCCGATGGGCCATTTCGGCGTCGCCCACGATCCGCGTGCGCGCCGTCATTACCTCGGCGTCGCCGCCGGCAGCGGCATCACGCCGCTTTTGTCGATCATCGCGACCTCGCTCGCGACCGAGCCGCAGTCGCGCTTCACGCTGATCTACGGCAACCGCTCGTCGGCGAGCGTCATGTTCCGCGACGAACTTGCTGCGCTGAAGGACCGGCATCTCGCACGCTTCAACCTCGTTCACGTGCTCTCGCGCGAGCCGCAGGACATCGAGCTTCTCCACGGCCGGATCGACCGTGCGAAGGCCGACGCGCTGTTCGAGCGATGGGTGCCGATCGACGACGTCGACCACGCGTTCGTCTGCGGGCCCGAGGGGATGATGGACGCGGTGCGCGCGTCGCTCGCCGCGCACGGGCTCGCCGAGGAGCGCATCCGCATCGAGCGCTTCGCGGCGAGCATCCCGAAGCACACGCACGTGCCGCGTCCGCTGCCGGTGGCCGCGCAGAGCGAATGCGAGGTGACGGCGATCATCGACGGCGCGAAGCGATCGTTCCTGCTCGAGAAAGGACACGAGAACATCATCGACGGCGCCGCGCGCAACGGCATCGAATTGCCGTACTCGTGCAAGGGCGGCGTGTGCTCGACGTGCCGCTGCCGGCTCGTCGACGGCGAAGTCGACATGGACGTGAACTTCGCGCTCGAGGATTACGAAGTCGCGCGCGGGTTCGTGCTCGCGTGCCAGAGCTACCCGGTGACGGACAAGGTCACCGTCGACTTCGACCAGACAGGTACCGGTTAATGGTGCGCTTGCCGCCGACTATTTGCGCACGCAGCGTGCTAGAGTAAACGCATCGCAGAAGCGAGAGAGAAACGTCTCGTGGCGCATCCGTTTTTCGAGAAGCATCGCGCAACGCTCGAGCGTGCGGTCGAAGCGATTGCCCGTCGCGGCTACTGGACGCCGTTCCCCGAATCGCCGAGCCCGAAGGTCTACGGCGAAGGCGCCCCCGAGGCCGGCAAGGCCGCGTTCGACAAGCTCGCGAACCAGCGGTTTGCGTTGACGCAGCCGGCGACGATCGGCCAGGTCGGCACCGAGCGTTCGCCATACGGCGTTCGCTTCGGCATCACGTATCCGAAAGTCGACGTGGACGGCCTGATGGCCGCGGTCGAGGCGGCGCAGACGACCTGGCGCAAGGCGGGACCCGACGCATGGGTGGGCGTCAGCCTCGAAATCCTCGAGCGCATCAACAAGGCGAGCTTCGAGATCGCGAACGCCGTGATGCACACGACCGGACAGGCGTTCGTCATGGCGTTCCAGGCCGGCGGTCCGCACGCGCAGGATCGCGGTCTCGAGGCGGTCGCGTATGCGTGGGACGAGATGCGCCGCGTGCCCGCCGAGGCGACGTGGGAGAAGCCGCAGCCGAAGGGCGACCCGGTCCGGATGGAAAAGCGGTTCCGCATCGTGCCGCGCGGCGTCGCGCTCGTCATCGGCTGCAGCACGTTTCCGACGTGGAACGGCTATCCGGCGCTGTTCGCGAGCCTCGCCACCGGCAACGCCGTCGTCGTGAAGCCGCATCCGAACGCGATCCTGCCGCTCGCGATCACCGTGCGCATCGCGCGCGACGTGCTGCGCGAAGGCGGCTTCGATCCGAACGTCGTCACGCTCGTCGCGCACGAGCCGGGCGACAACGTCGCGCAGACACTTGCGCTGCGTCCCGAGATCAAGATCGTCGACTTCACGGGCAGCACCGCGAACGGTCGCTGGCTCGAGGAGCATGCGCGACAGGCGCAGGTCTACACCGAGAAGGCGGGCGTGAACCAGGTCATCGTCGACTCGACGTCCGACTTCGCGGGCCTCGTGCGGAACCTCGCATTCTCGCTGTCGCTCTATGCGGGGCAGATGTGCACCGCACCGCAGAACATCTACGTTCCGAAAGGCGGGATCGAGACCGCCGACGGTCACCGCTCGTTCGACGACGTCGCGGCGGCGATCGCGCAGGGCGTCGACAAGCTGCTGGCGGACGACGCGCGCGCGGTCGAAGTGCTCGGCGCTGTCGTCAACGACGGCGTGTTGCGGCGGCTCGAAGCGGCACGCGCGCTCGGCCCGATCGCGCTCGACACGCGCTCCATATCGCACCCGCAGTTTCCCGACGCGGTGGTCCGCACGCCGCTCATCGTCAAGCTGACGAAGGCCGATCGGGCAACGTATCTCAACGAGTGGTTCGGCCCGATCGCGTTCGTCATCGCCACCGAAAGCACGGACGACAGCCTTGCGATCGCCCGCGACGCCGTCGTCGGGCACGGCGCGTTGACGATGTCGGTCTATTCGACCGACGACGCCGTGATCCACCGCGCGGTCGACGTCGCGGAGGACGTCGGCGTTTCGCTGTCGATCAACCTGACCCGCGGCATTTTCGTGAACCAGTCCGCGGCGTTTTCCGATTTCCACGGCACGGGCGCGAACCCGGCAGCCAATGCGGCGCTTACCGACGCCGCGTACGTGGCGAACCGCTTCCGCGTCGTGCAGCACCGGGCACACGTATGAACGGATATGAGCAGATTCGCTTCGAATCGGCGGACGGGGTCGCGCGCGTCACGCTCGACCGGCCCGACCGGCTGAACAGCTTCACGACGCAGATGCACGAGGAGTTGCGCGATGCGCTGCGGCGCGTCGCGGGCGACGGGAGCGCGCGCGTGCTGCTCCTGACCGGCGCGGGACGCGGCTTCTGCGCCGGACAGGACCTCGCCGATCGCGCCGTTGCGCCGGGCGAGACGCCGGTCGACCTCGGCGCGTCGATCGACAACAACTACCGTCCCCTGGTGACGGCGCTGCGCGACCTTCCGCTGCCCGTCGTCTGCGCGGTGAACGGCGTCGCCGCCGGCGCCGGTGCGAACATCGCGCTCGCGTGCGATCTGGTGATCGCGACGCGCTCCGCAAGCTTCATCCAGGCGTTCTGCCGCATCGGCCTCATACCCGACGCCGGCGGCACGTATTTCCTGCCGCGCCTCGTCGGCAGCGCACGCGCGATGGGTCTCGCGCTCCTTGGCGACAAGCTCACGGCCGAGCAGGCCGAAGCGTGGGGACTCATCTGGAGGTGCGTCGACGACGACGCGTTCGCCGCGAGCGTCGACGCGCTGCTCGCGCAGCTCGCGCAGGCACCCACGCGCGGGCTCGCCGAGATCAAGCGAGCGCTGCATGCATCCGCGGCCAACACGCTCGAGCAGCAACTGACGCTCGAGCGCGACGCGCAGCGCGCGCTCGGCCAGAGCGCCGATTATCGCGAGGGCGTCGCCGCCTTCCTCGCCAAGCGGGCGCCGAGCTTCACCGGCCGCTGATGGAAGATCCCTCCACGCTCGGGGTGGCCCTTCGGAACTGATGGCCGTGCCTGCGCTCGCGATTCCGCGCGACGCGACGGTTGCCGTCGTCGGCGCCGGGACGATGGGCGGCGGCATCGCGCAGGTCGCCGCGCAGGCCGGGCATCGCGTGCGCCTGTTCGATACGCGTCTCGGCGCAGCCGAGAAGATGCGCGCGAGCATCGGCGAAACGCTCAAGGGTCTCGTCGCGAAAGGCAAGCTCGATGCCGGCAGCGCCGAGTCCGCCGTCGCGCGCATCGCACCGGTGCACGCGCTCGGCGATTGCGTTAGCGCCCAGCTCGTCGTCGAGGCGATCGTCGAGGACCTGGGCGAAAAGCGCACGCTGCTGCGCGAGCTCGAAAAAGTGGTGCCGGCATCGACGATTCTTGCGTCGAACACGTCGTCGCTGTCGATCACCGCGCTTGCTGCGGGCTTGCGATTCCCGGGACGCGTCGTCGGCATGCATTTCTTCAACCCGGTGCCGCTGATGCAGCTCGTCGAGGTCGTGAGCGGCCTCGCGACCGACGAAGCGCTCGCCGATACGGTCGCCGCGACCGCGTCCGCGTGGGGCAAGCAGGCAGTGCGCGTGACGTCGACGCCTGGTTTCATCGTCAACCGATGCGCGCGGCCGTTCTACGGCGAGGCGCTGCGGCTCCTCGCCGAGCGCGCGGCCGACGTGCCGACGCTCGACGCCTTGATGCGCGACGCGGGCGGTTTCCGGATGGGACCGTTCGAGCTGATGGACCTGATCGGCAACGACGTCAACTTCGCGGTGACGCGCGGCGTCTGGGAGGCGTTCTACCACGATCCGCGCTACGCGCCGTCGGTGCTGCAGGAGGAGCGCGTCGCGGCCGGACATTTCGGCCGCAAGAACGGGCGCGGCTTCTACGATTACACGGCGGGCGCGCCCCGGCCGGCGCCTGCATCCGTTTCCGCGCAGCCCGCGCCGAAACGACTCGTCGTGCGCGGCGAGGTCGGCGTTGCCGCGGCGCTCGCGCGCCGTTTCGATCAGGCCGGCATCGCCGTCGAGCGCGCGCCGGCGCACGACGCCTTTCCCGACGGCTCGATCGAGATCGGCGACGCCACGCTTGCGTTGTCGGACGGCAGCACGGCGATCGCGCGCGCGGCCGCGACAGGCATGCGCAATCTCGTGCTGATGGACCTCGCCCTCGACTACGCGCGCTGCAATCGACTCGGCCTCGCGCGCGCCGACACGTGTCCGCTCGGCCGATTCGAAATGGTGGCCGGCGCGCTGCAGGCGGCCGGCATCGCCGTCGCGCCGCTCGACGACGTCGCCGGCATGGTCGTGCTGCGCACCGTGGCCGCGCTCGCGAACGAAGCGGCCGACGCCGTGACGCAGGGCGTCGCATCGGCGGGCGATGTCGACATCGCGATGCAGAAGGGCGTCAACTATCCGCGCGGGCCGCTGCGCTGGGCCGACGAGATCGGCGTCGCCCGCGTTCGCAACGTGCTCGTGCATCTCGCGGCGCATTACGGCGAGGATCGCTATCGGCTGTCGCCGCTGATCGCGCGGCGCTACGCCGCCGGGCAGCCGCTCGCGGCGGCATGAAGACATCCGACGATCGCGTTCATGCGCATGCCGCGGATGGCGGTGCGCAGGCGCTCGCCGAGCGCGTCGCGGCGAGCATGTTCGACAGCGACCACGCGTCGCGCTCGCTCGGCATGCGGATCGAGAGCGTGGCGCCCGGCCGAGCCGCGATGACGATGACGGTGCGCGGCGACATGGTGAATGGACACGCGATCTGTCACGGCGGCTTCATCTTCCTGCTCGCCGACAGCGCGTTCGCGTTCGCCTGCAACAGCCACAACCGGAACACCGTCGCGCAAGGCTGCGCGATCGAATATCTCGCGCCGGCGCGCACGGGCGACGTCCTGCGTGCCGTCGGCGTCGAGCGCAGCCGCACCGGCCGTACAGGCGTCTACGACATCGAGGTCACGAACCAGCACGGGACGACGATCGCGCTCTTCCGCGGCAAGAGCTACCGGATCGATGGCAGCGTCGTCGACGCCGGCTGATCGACGCGAACGGGACCCATGGCCAACGGCACTGCGCGCGAACGCGGCCTGGATCCGATCGAGACGGCGAGCATGGACGAGCTGCGCGCGCTGCAGCTTTCGCGCTTGCGCTGGTCGCTTCGCCATGCCTACGCGAACGTTCCGCACTACCGCGGCGCATTCGACGCCGCCGGCGTGCATCCCGACGACGTCGCGAGCCTCGACGATCTCGCACGCTTCCCGTTCACGACGAAGGCGGACCTCCGCGACAACTATCCGTTCGGCATGTTCGCGGTGCCGCGCACGAATGTCGCACGCATCCATGCGTCTTCGGGGACGACCGGCAAGCCGACCGTCGTCGGCTATACGCGAAACGACGTCGACACATGGGCTGGCGTGATGGCGCGGTCCATCTACGCGGCGGGCGGACGCGCGGGCGACACCGTGCACGTCGCCTATGGATACGGGCTCTTCACCGGCGGTCTCGGCGCGCACTACGGCGCGGAGAAGCTCGGCTGCACGGTGGTGCCGATGTCGGGCGGCCAGACGGAGCGGCAGGTGCAGCTCATTGCCGATTTCCGTCCCGACATCATCATGGTGACACCGTCGTACATGCTCGCGATCGCCGAGGAGATGCAGCGACAGCGGCTCGACCCGCGCGCATCGTCGCTTCGGATCGGCATCTTCGGCGCCGAGCCATGGACGCCGACGATGCGCGAGACGATCGAGGAACTGCTCGACATCGACGCGATCGACATCTACGGATTGTCCGAAGTGATCGGTCCGGGCGTCGCGCAGGAGTGCATCGAGACGAAGGACGGGCTCACCGTCTGGGAAGATCACTTCTATCCGGAGACCGTCGATCCGGAGACCGGCGCCGTGCTGCCCGACGGCGAGAAGGGCGAGCTCGTGCTCACGTCGCTCACGAAGGAAGCGATGCCGGTGATCCGCTACCGGACGCGCGACCTGACACGCCTATTGCCCGGCACGGCGCGAACGATGCGCCGGATCGAGAAGATCACCGGCCGCGCGGACGACATGCTGATCATCCGCGGCGTCAACGTCTTTCCGACGCAGATCGAGGAGCTGATCCTGCGCGACCCGGCGCTCGCGCCGCATTACCAGGTCGAGATCACGCGACCGCGCGCACTCGACGAGATGACGGTCGTCGTCGAGCGCGAGGCCTCGGCGGGCGCCGGCGACGCCGACGCGGCCGGCGAGCGGCTTGCACGTCGAATCAAGGACTTGATCGGCGTGAGCTGCACGGTTCGCGTGCTTTCGCCCGGTGCGATCGAGCGCTCGCTCGGCAAGGCGAAGCGCGTCGTCGACCGGCGGTCCGTGAAGTAGCGCTCGCGGTCGGCACCGTCGCCGACGGGTAGCGAGTAAGGATTTTCTCCTACAGACGCCCCCCGGGGACGATCGGGACAATATCCGCTCGGCGCACGCCTCGCCAAGCGTGCGCGCGGGCGGTCGCGCCCATTTTGTAAAGGTTGCGCGTTGGACGACAACGGACGGACGGTCCGCGCCAGCGGACTCGAGCGCGAGCAACGCTTCCGCCTGCTCGTCGAGAGCATCAGCGACTACGCGATCTTCATGCTCGATCCCCAAGGCCGCATCGCCACGTGGAATGCGGGCGCGCAACGGATCAAGGGCTATACCGCCGACGAGATCATCGGGCAGCATTTCTCGAAGTTCTATCCGACGGAGGTCGCCGAGCGCGGGCATCCGCAATACGAGTTGCGCGTCGCCGCACGCGAAGGACGCTTCGAGGAAGAAGGTTGGCGCGTGCGCAAGGATGGCTCGCTCTTCTGGGCGAGTGTCGTCATCACCGCGTTGCGCGACAGGAACGGCGAGCTGATCGGCTTCGGCAAGGTCACGCGCGACCTCACGGGCCGCCGCGAGCACGAGGAATCGCTGCGGCAAAGCGAGGAGCGCTTTCGTCTGCTCGTCGAAGGCGTCGCCGATTACGCGATCTTCATGCTCGATGCGAACGGCCGCGTCGTCACCTGGAACGCCGGCGCCGAGCGGATCAAGGGCTACCGCGCCGACGAGATCATCGGCAAGCATTTCTCGACGTTCTATCCGAAGGACGCGGTCGAGAGCGGCTGGCCCGAGCACGAGCTGCAGGTCGCGATTGCGGAGGGCCGGTATCAGGAGGAGGGCTGGCGGCTGCGCAAGGACGGCACGCGCTTCTGGGCGCACGTGACGATCACGGCCCTGCGCGACGAGTCCGGGCATCTGCGCGGCTTCGCGAAGCTGACGCGCGATCTTTCGGAGAGAAAGCGCGCCGAGAACCTCGCCGAATACGGCGTGGTGCGCGACGAGATGCTGGAGGCGGAGCGCGCGGCGCGGATCGAAGCGCAGCGCGTTGCGCAGATGAAGGACGAGTTTCTCGCGACGCTGTCGCACGAGCTGCGCACGCCGCTCAACGCGATCCTCGGCTGGACGCAGATCCTGCGGATGCCGCAACGCGGCCCGGCACCCGAGGAGGTGCAGCGCGCGCTCGCGATCATCGAGCGCAACGCGAAGGCGCAAGTGCAGTTGATCGACGACCTGCTCGACCTCTCCCGCATCCTCGCGGGGCAGCTTCGCCTCGACGTGCAGCGGGTCGCGCTGGCCGACGTCATCGGCGCGGCGATCGAATCGGCGCAGCCGGCGGCCGACGCGAAGAACGTGCGGCTCGAAACGATCCTCGACGCGCGGCGCGGCATCGTCTCCGGCGATGCCGGGCGGCTCCAGCAGATCGTCTGGAATCTGCTCAGCAACGCGATCAAGTTCACGCCGAAGGGCGGCAAGGTGCAGGTGCTGCTCGAGCGCGTGAACTCGCACGTCGAGGTCACGGTCAGCGACACCGGCATCGGCATAACGTCCGACTTCCTGCCGCACATTTTCGGCCGCTTCACGCAGCGCGACAGCACGCCGGGACGCTCGCACGGCGGCCTCGGACTCGGGCTCGCGATCTCGAAGCAGCTCGTCGAGCTGCACGGCGGGTCGATCAGTGCGAAAAGCGCCGGCGAAGGCCATGGGTCTACGTTCATCGTGCGCCTGCCGCTTGCGATCGTCGAGTCCAATCGCGTCGCGCATGCCCATGGACGCGACGCGGACTTCGAAGACGCCGCCGAACGGCCGCCGCCGATGCCGGAGCTCGACGGTGCGCGCATCCTCGTCGTCGACGACGAGGTCGATGCGCGCGAGCTCGTGCGCGCTGTGCTCGAGAACCAGGGCGCGAAGATCACGACGGCGGGCTCGGCCGAGGAGGCGCTCGCCGTTCTGCGCACGACGACGCCGGACCTGCTCATCAGCGACATCGGCATGCCCGGCACCGACGGCCACAACCTGATCCGTACGCTGCGCGGCAGGGAGCCGCGCAACCAGCGCCTGCCCGCGCTGGCGCTCACCGCATTCGCGCGCCCCGACGATCGCAAGAAGGCGATGCTGGCGGGTTACCAGGCGCACCTCGCGAAGCCGTTCGACATCGGCGAGTTCGTGCTCGTCGTCGCGGGCCTTCTCGACCGCCGCAGCGAGCGGCGCGCGTAACTCGCCGCGCTCCGCGGCTAACGCGATCGGTGCGCGCCTCGCGGGCGCTGATCCGATGCCCGGGCGCTGAACTGGCGTCGGTACCAGCGCGAAAAGCCGCTCGGGGCCGAGAAGCCGAGCAGAGACGAAACCTGTGCGAGCGTTCGCCTCCGATCGTCGAGGTAGCGCAAGACGAGTTCGCGCCGCACCGAATCGACGATGCCGGTGAACGTTTCTTCCTCCGCGGCCAGGTATCGATGCACGGTGCGCCGGTCGACCCCCATGTGTTGCGCGACGACACCCACCGTGCATCGTCCCGTTCCCAGCGTCCGCATGACGACCTCGCGCACCCGCACGGCCGTGCGCGTCGCCTCGCGGCCGTGATCGGCCTCGAGCATCTGTTGCGCGTAACGCGCCATGCCGGGATCGGCGTTCGGATTCGCGACGTCGAGATCGCGCCGCGCGACGACGATGCCGTTGAAGTCGTGGCCGAACTCGACGGCGCAGCCGAACACGCGCGCGTGCACGGAGCGGTCGGCCGGCGCATCGTGCGCGAAGCACACGCGTAGCGGCTTCCATCTCGGACCGAGCAGCGTGCGAAGCATCCGGAACACGACGCCGATCGCGAGCTCGGTCGATTGCCGCACCGGTCCCGCCTGACCGACGATCAGCTCTTCGCGCACGACGACCACGTCGCTGCTGTCCTCGAGGGTGACGAACAGCGCCTCGTTGAGCTGGCGCGCGTGGCGCGCGAGTGCCTCGAGCGCGAGACGCACGGTGGGCTGCTCGCGAACGAGCAAGCCCGCAGGGCCGAGGTTCGACAGTTGCCGCCGCTCCGCCATCAGCAGGCTGAACGCCTCGGCGCCGCTGCGCTCGGCGCTCGCTTCCAGCAGCCGGCGCACGGACTCGATCGGAAGCTTGAGATCGGGATCCTGCAGCGCGCGCTGCGGCAGGCCGAACTCGCTCAGGAGCCGCGCCGGGTCGAGACCGACGCTGCGCGCGACGTCGCCGAAGTGGGTGAGGCTCGCGGAGCGGACGCGCGGTGCCGCCATTCGGCCGCCTCCGGCAATGTCGCAAAAGGATAAGTCTATGCCGCGAAGGGTCAACTGCCAATCGACCGCTCGACCAACAATGGGCGCGTTTCGAAGCACCGCCGCAAACGACCCGCCTTTTCAGAATTCGCCAATGGCCATCGTGACCCATCGCGTCGAATACGGCTCCGTCGCGCAACGCCCGGCGCCGCGTCGCTATGCGTGGTCGGTTTTCGGCATCGTCTTCGCACTGATGGTGGTCGACTACATCGACCGCCAGGTGGTCGTCTCGATGTTTCCGCATTTGAAGGCGCACTGGAATCTTTCGGACGGCCAATTGGGCGGATTGGTCTCGATCGTCTCGATAACGGTCGCGTTCGGCACCGTGCCGCTTTCGCTTCTCGCCGACCGCTGGAGCCGCGTGAAGAGCATCGTCGTTATGGCGCTCGTCTGGAGCTGCGCGACGATCGCCTGCGCGTACGTGACGAGCTATTCGCAGCTCCTCGCCGCGCGCAGCGTCGTGGGCCTCGGCGAAGCGGCGTACGGCTCCGCCGGAGCGGCATTGCTGGCGACGCTCTTTCCCGTGCGCATGCGCAGCACCGTGCTCGGCGCATTTCTCGCCGCAGGGCTCATGGGATCGGTGCTCGGCGTGGTTCTCGGCGGCGTGATCGCGCAGCACTGGGGATGGCAGGCGGGTTTCGGCAGCGTCGGCGTGCCGGGCCTCGTGCTCGCCGTGCTGTTCCTGCTCGTCGTCCGCGACTACAAGACGGTCGCGCTTCCGGGGCCCGAACGCCTGCAGCGGAGTGCAACGCTGGCGACGAAGGTCGTGGTCGCGGCACTGCTCAAGCCCCGGACGGCGATCGTCACGTGCATCGGCGCCGGCCTGCAGCTCGTCATGGTGTCGACGACGTACGCGTGGCTTCCAAGCTACTTCAACCGCTTCTACGGCCTCGCGCCCGACCGCGCCGGCCTGCGCACCGGCATCGTCGTGCTCGTGGGGGGCATCGCCGCGATCGCCTGGAGCATGTTGGCGGACCGGATCACCCCGCGCTTTCCGCGTGCCCGGCTCCATGTGCCCGCCGTTGCCGCCGTCGCGACCGCGCTGCTCATGTCGTGCGCGTTCGCGATGTTTCCGCCGGGCCCCGTGCAATTCGCGTTGATCGTCGCGGGCGCTGCGACGATGACAGCGAGCATCGGTCCGGTCTGCGCGGTCGTCGTCGATGTCGTGCATCCCGCCGTGCGTGCGACCGCCGCCGCCGTGCTCTCGCTCACGCAGAACCTCTTCGGTCTCGCCGCCGGGCCATTGCTGACGGGCCTCCTCTCCGATGCGTACGGCCTGCCCTTCGCGATGTCGGTCGTTCCACTGTTCTGTCTGCTCGCGGCGGGCATCTTCGTCGTGGCCGGGCGCAGCTACGTGTTCGACCTCAAGAATGCAGAGACGAACTGCGGCGTGCGCGACAGCGCCTTCGAGCCTCTTGCTGCCTGATTCATGAAGAACGCGCGATCCGTCTCGACGAAGCCTTCGCAGGCGCCGGCCGGCCGCAGGAAGGCGAACGGCAACTGGAACCCGGAATGGGAAGCCTTCGCGCAACTCGATCCCGCATGGACCGAGAAAGTGATCTCGATGGCGATCGCGCCGGCGGTCGCCGGTGCGCTCGACAGGAAGACGATCGAGCTCATCGGCATCGCGCTCGACGCCGCGTATCCGCGGCTCTATGCGCCCGGCGTACGCCGCCACATCCGCCGCGCGCTCGAGGCGGGCGCGACGCGAAGCGAAATCACGTGCGTCCTGCAGCTCGCGAGCATGCAGGGTTTGCAAACGATCTGCGTCGGCGCACCGATCCTGTTCGACGAGCTGGCCGCGATGGAAAAGCGCGCGGGCGACGCAACACGAACCGCAAAGGAGCTGCCATGAATTTTCTCGATGGATCGCTGTTTCCCGAAAACCAGCAGAAGCTCGTCATCACGTGCGCGCCGTACGGCCCCGAATGGATGCCGTCGGATTATCCCGAGGACATTCCGGTCACGATGGACGAGCACGTAGAGAAAGCGGTCGACTGCTACAACGCCGGCGCGACCGTGCTGCACGTGCACGTGCGCGAGCTCGACGGCAAGGGCAGCAAGCGGCTTTCCCGGTTCAACGAGCTGCTCGCGAAGCTCCGCGCCGCGGTGCCCGACATGATCCTGCAGGTCGGCGGCTCGATCTCGTTCGCGCCCGAAGGCGAAGGCGAGGTCGCGAAGTGGTTGTCGGACGATACGCGGCACATGCTCGCCGAGCTCACGCCGGCGCCCGATCAGGTGACGATCGCGATCAACAGCAACCAGATGAACATCGTCGAGCAGATGTGCGACGCGGACCTGGCGGGAACGTCGATCGCCGATCCGGCGCTGTACCGCGCCTATCGCGAGATGACGATTCCGGCCGGACCCGAATGGGTGGAAGAGCACATCCGGCGCCTCGCGGCGAAGGGCATCCAGACGCACTTCCAGCTCGCGAACATCACGCAGCTCGAGACCGTCGAGCGGATGATGCGCCGCGGCACCTGCAACGTGCCGCTGATCCTGACGTGGGTCGCCATCGGCGGCGGCTTCGACGCGCCGAACCTCTATAACCTCGCCAATTTCGTGCGCGCGGTACCCGACAACGCGGTGCTGACGCTCGAGACGTCGATGCTGAACGTGCTGCCGATCAACATGATGGCGATCGCCATGGGCCTGCACGTGCGTTGCGGCATCGAGGACAACATCTGGACGCAGGATCGCACGGGGAAGATGAGCTCCGTCGCGCAGATCGAGCAACTCGTGCGGATCTCCCGCGAATTCGGCCGCGAGATCGCCGATGCGAAGGAAGCGCGCCGCATCTACCGGATCGGCGAGTTTTATCAGGACGCCGACGAGACGCTCGCGAAGAATGGCTTCGCGCCCAATCGCAAACCGTCGTCGCGCGGCTCGACGCTGCGCGCCGTCGCCTGATTCGCCTTGACGGCAAGGAGAAGGACCGTGGCGCACGCAATCCGCATGCATCAGCCGGGTGGACCCGACGTTCTGCGCTTCGAGGAGGTCGCCGTTGGCGATCCGAAACCGGGCCAGGTGCGCCTGCGCCACGCAGCCGTCGGACTCAATTTCGCGGACACGTATTTCCGCACCGGACTCTATCCGGTTCCGCTCCCGAACGGGATTGGCGTCGAAGCGGCCGGCGTCGTCGAAGCGGTCGGCGAAGGGGTGACGAACGTCAGCAAAGGCGATCGCGTCACCTACACCGGCTTCCTCAACACGCTCGGCGCGTACAGCACGGAGCGGCTGATCCCCGCGGCGCCGCTGATCAGGCTGCCCGACGCCATTTCGTTCGACACGGCGGCGGCGATGACGATGCGCGGCCTCACGTCGGCGTATCTGATGCGCCGCATCTGGCCGTTGCAGCCCGGCGACGCGATCCTGCTGCACGCGGCCGCGGGCGGCGTCGGGCTGATCGTCTCGCAATGGGCGAAGCTGCTCGGCCTCACGGTGATCGGCACCGTATCGAGCGACGCGAAGGCCGGCGTCGCCCGCGCGCACGGTTGCGACCACGTGATCGTCTATACGCGCGAGTCGTTCCCGGCGCGCGTTCGCGAGCTGACCGGCGGCGCCGGCGTAACGGTCGTCTACGACAGCGTCGGCAAGGACACGTTCGCAGGCTCGCTCGATTCGCTGAAGCGCCGCGGTCTCCTCGTGTGCGTGGGGACCGCCTCGGGTCCCGTCCCGCCGATCGACGCGACGCACCTCGCGATCAAGGGTTCGCTGTTCGTGACGCGGCCTGCGCTCGCCGATTACATCGCGGATCCGGCGGAACGCGACGCGCTTGCGCACGAATTGTTCGAGCACGTGGCGGCGGGCCGCATCCGCATCGAGATCCACCAGCGCTACGAATTGCGCGATGCGGCGCGGGCGCACCGCGACCTCGAGGCGCGGAAGACGACCGGCTCGTCGATCTTCGTCGTGTGACGACGGCGCGAACGGTGAACGCGATGAACTCGGTATTCGACGCTCCGGCTGTCAGCGCTTCGAGGCTCCGCTCCATCAAGGTCGAGCCGCTGACGTGCTCGATCGGTGCGCTGCTCGAGAACGTGAGGCTTGGCGACGCCGCGCGCGACGACGAACTCTTCGCCGAGATCAGGGCGCTGCTGCTGACACACAAGGTGCTGCTCCTTCACGATCAGGACATGACGCGCGCCGAGCACGTCGCATTCGCGCGCCGCTTCGGCGATCTCGAAGATCATCCGGTCGTCGGCAGCGATCCCGAGCATCCGGGACTCGTGCGCATCTACAAGGGTCCGCAAAGCCAGAGCGAGCGCTACGAAAACGCCTGGCATTGCGACGCGACCTGGCGCGAGCGTCCGCAGTTCGGGGCCGTGCTCCGCTGCGTCGAAACGCCCGCGGTCGGCGGCGACATGCTGTGGGCCAACATGGCGATGGCGTACGCGCGGCTGCCGGAACACGTGAAGGCGCAGGTCGCGGGCCTTCGCGCGCGACACAGCATCGAGGCGAGCTTCGGAGCCGCGATGCCGATGAGGACCCGTCTCGCGCTCAAGGCGCAGTACCCCGACGCGGAACACCCCGTCGTGCGGACGCACCCGGAGACCGGCGAAAAGGTTCTCTTCGTCAACGCGTTCACGACGCACTTCACGAACTTCCATACGCCACAGAACGTGCGTTTCGGCCAGGACTACAACCCGGGTGGCGCGCTGCTGCTCAATTACCTGATCAGCCAGGCCGGCGTCCCGGAATACCAGGTTCGCTTCCGGTTCCGGCGCAACAGCGTGGCGATCTGGGACAACCGCTGCACGCAGCATTACGCGGTGCAGGATTTCGGACCCGCGGTCCGCAATCTGGAACGCGCGGGCATCGTCGGCGACCGGCCTTGCTGAGCCTCGACGGCCAACCGACTTCGCGCTGAGGAATCGACATGAACGAAGCATCGACTGCGGCACCGGCGGCTCCTGCGCAGATCCGCTCGCAGGGGTCGATCAGGGTCGAGCCGTTGACCTGCACGATCGGCGCCGAGCTTACCAACGTGAGCCTCGGCGCCGCATCGCGCGATCCGTCGCTCGTCGCGGAGATCCGCGCGTTGCTGCTTGCGCACAAGGTGCTCTTTTTCCGCGATCAGGACATGAGCCGCGCCGAGCATGTCGCGTTCGCGCGTCACTTCGGGCCGCTCGAGGACCATCCGGTCGCCGGCAGCGACCCGGAGCACCCGGGGCTCGTGCGCATCTACAAATCGCCGGACGTGCCGAACGATCGCTACGAGAACGCGTGGCACACCGATGCGACGTGGCGCGACAATCCGCCGTTCGGCTGCGTGCTGCGCTGTGTCGAATGCCCGCCGGTCGGCGGCGACACGATGTGGGCGAACATGGCCGCTGCCTACGCGGGCCTGCCCGCGCACGTCAAGCAGCAGATCGCGGGACTGCGCGCGCGGCACAGCATCGAGGCGTCGTTCGGCGCGGCGATGCCGGTCGACAAGCGCCACGCGCTCGCCGCGCAGTTCCCCGACGCCGAGCATCCGGTCGTGCGCACGCACCCGGAAACGGGCGAGAAGATCCTGTTCGTCAATGCGTTCACGACGCATTTCACGAACTTCCACACCCCGGAGCACGTGCGCTTCGGCCAGGACTACAACCCGGGCGGCGCGCTGCTGCTCAACTACCTGGTCAGCCAGGCGTGCGTGCCCGAGTACCAGGTGCGGTTCCGCTGGCGGCCGAACAGCGTGGCGATGTGGGACAACCGCAGCACGCAGCACTACGCCGTCATGGACTATCCGCCGTGCCACCGGAAGATGGAGCGCGCCGGCATCGTCGGCGACCGGCCCTTCTGACCGCGCGAGCCGACGACCCAAACAGAGCGCATCGGGGAGAAGAATCATGTATCGCCATTTGCTCGTGCCGCTGGACGATTCGCCGCTGGCAGTGCCGACGGTTCGCGACGCCGTGGCCTTTGCGCGCGCTCTCGGCGCGAAGGTCACCTTCTTCCATGCGCAGGAGGATTACGGGGCGACCAGCGTCGGTGCGCTTTCACGGGTGATGACGCCCGCGGAATTCAACGAAGGGATGGCTGGCGAGGCGCGCGCGATCCTGTCGAAGGCGGAGGTGGTCGCGCGCGAGGCAGGCGTTCCATACGCGTCGCTCGCGGTGACCAGCAACCGGCCGCACGAAGCGATCCTCAATGCCGCGGAGACGCGACGCTGCGACCTGATCTTCATCGCCTCGCATGGCCGCCGCGGCATCAAGGGGCTGATGCTCGGTTCGCAGACGCAGAAGGTATTGCAGCAGACGACGATTCCGGTGCTGGTCTCGGCCGTCGAGAGCAACGTTCCGGCGAACGAGCAGATGGCCGCGCTCGCGATCATCGGCGACGAACACCGGTCGCTCGGCGCCGTGATCCACGGTCTCGAATTCGTGGTTCGCGAAGCGCGGCAGAGCGGCAATCCGCCGTCGTTCCCGCTGCTGCACGCGATGCTTTACTACATCCGGGAATTTCCCGAGCGGCTGCACCACCCGAGGGAAAACGCGTACCTGTTCCGCAAGCTCCGCATGCGGACGTCCGAGCTCGACGAGACGCTGGACGAACTCGAGCGACAGCACGACGAGGGCAATCGGCTGGTGGCCGACCTGGCCGACAGCGTCGCGCGATACGAGTCGAACACTGCCGACGGCTTCGCTGCGTTTGCGAAAGCGGTCGAGCGCTTCGCGAGCGCGCAAATGGCGCACATGCGGCTGGAAACGAAAGTGATTCTTCCGGCGGCTCGCAGGCACCTGAAAGCCGAGGACTGGGTCGAGATCGGCCGCGCGTTCGCGGACAACGGCGATCCGCGCTTCTCGATCGACAACAACGAGGAGTTCCGCGATCTCTTCGCGCGCATCCTGAATCTCGTTCCCGATTCGGCCGTCGGCGGTGTACCGGTCAGCGCCCGGTGAGGCGTTCGCGCGGCGTTTCGAGGCAAGACTTCGCCATCAACAATCAGAGGGTAGAGGGAGATGATGCAGAACGAGCAACGGGTTTCGATGGGGGCAGGTCGCGTTCAGGGCTGGCGCCGTCGTGCAGTGGCGCTGGCGCTGGGGTCGATGTTCGTATCCGGCGTCGCGAACGCAGTCGACATTCCGACCGGCAATCCCGATCTCGCGGTCCGCTGGGACAACACGATTCGCTACAACCTGGGCTTCCGCACGCAATCGCAGGATGCGAACCTGCTCGCGAGCCCGAACTACGACGATGGTGACCGCAACTTCAACAACGGCTCGGTCGTCACGAACCGCCTCGACCTGCTGTCCGAGTTCGACTTCGTCTACAAGCGGAGCTACGGCTTTCGCGTGAGCGCCGCCGCCTGGTACGACGACGCGTACCGGCACCTCGACAATCGCTCCGATGCGACCGCGAACACGCTGGTCGACGGCCTGCCGCGCGCCGGCGTGTTGAGCCCGTACACGAAGCGTTACGCGGAAGGCCCGTCGGGCGAGATCCTCGACGCGTTCGCCTTCGCGAACTTCGACGCCGGCAACGTGCCGGTCAACGTCAAGGCCGGCCAGCACACCGTCTACTGGGGCGAGAGCCTGTTCTTCGGCGGCGCGATCCACGGCATCTCGTATTCGCAGAATTCGCTCGACGCCTGGAAGGCCTTCCAGACGCCCGGCGCCGAGGCGAAGGAGCTGTTCCGCCCGCGCGGCGGCCTCACGCTGCAGGCGCAGCCGACGAAGGAGCTGTCGCTTGCCGGGCAGTGGTTCTACAACTGGCAGGCGATCCGCGTTCCGGAGTCGGGAAGCTACCTGACCGTCAACGACGCGCTGAACTTCGGCGGCGAGTCGCAGATCGTCGGACCCAATCCGTTCGCGAAGGCAATCCCCGGCGCCCCCGCGTACCTACGCGTCTGGAACACGAACAACGTCGCGCCGTCGCGCACGAGCGGCAGCCTCGGCGACTTCGGCCTCGCGGCACGCTGGAGCCCGGCGTGGCTCGACGGCACGCTCGGTTTCTACTACCGCAACGCGACCGACATCAGCCCGCAGATCGTTGCGGTTCCCGGTGTCGCGACGACGGTTCCCGCGGGGGTATGCACGGGGATCGGCGGCATACCGCTCGGCGGCACGAATTGCATCATCAATCCGAAGGCGACGAGCGTCTACGAGCTGCAGCATTTCGGCAAGTTCGGCACGTACAACACCACGTACGGCGACAACATCCACATCTACGGCATGAGCCTGTCGAAGGAGATCGCCGGCATAAGCGTCGGCGCCGAGCTTTCGTATCGCCAGAACATGCCGCTCCTGAGCCAGGCGGTGCAGGTCGTGCCGGCGCCGCTCGTGCCGCTGATCCCCGGCTCGATCGCGACGGCGGCCCTGTCGAGCGAGGGCACGCCGGGCACGCTGGGCGACACGATGCACGGGCTCGTCAACGCCGTTCAAGTGCTACCGAAGACGCCGCTCTTCGACACGGCGACGCTCGGCGGCGAGCTCACCTGGATGCAGTGGCTGCGCGTGACGCAGAACGAGGCCGTGTTCAAGGGCAGTTCGCTGTACGTGAACCCGGACGGCACCGCGCCGATCGACAAGGTCACGCGCAATTACTTCGGTCTCGCGATCAACTTCACGCCGACCTGGTTCCAGGTGTTTCCCGGCGTCGACATCTCGGCGCCGATCACGTGGAGCCAGGGCATCTCCGGCAATGCGGCGGTGCTGCTCGGCGGCAACGAGGGCGCGGGCAATTACAGCATCGGCGTCGGCGTCGACGTCTATCAGAAGTATCGCTTCGACCTCAAGTACAACGGCTATTACGGCAATTACGCGACGACGACGCCCGGCTTCAAGGGTTATCCCGGCGTCCTTCCCAATGGCGTCAATGCCGCAATCTCGGATCGCGGCTGGGTTTCGCTGACGTTCAAGACCACTTTCTGATTCGAGAGGAGAAGCATCATGCCTGGCAAGACGATGCTGGCCGCGGGCTTCGCGGCGATCGTAAGCGCGAGCGCGCTCGCGGCGGTCACCGCCGACGAAGCGAAGCAGCTCGGCACTACGCTGACGCCGATCGGCGCCGAGAAGGCCGGCAGCAAGGACGGCACGATTCCGGCTTACACGGGTCCCCTCGCCGCGCCGGCGAACTATCAGAAGGGGGCGACGCTGCGCCCCGATCCGTTCGCCGACGAGAAGCCGCGCCTGGTCATCACGGAGAAGGACGTCGCGGCGCAGGGCGACAAGTTGACCGAAGGCGCGAAGGAGCTCCTGAAGCGATACAAGACGATGCGTCTCGACGTCTATCCGACGCACCGCACCGTCGGCGTCCCGCAGCGCGTGATCGACAACACGGTGAAGAACGCGACCGGCGCCAAGGCGATCGAAAACGGTCTTGCCGTCGAGAACGCGCTACCCGGCTATCCGTTTCCGATTCCGAAGACCGGCGCCGAGGTGATGTGGAACCATCTGCTGCGCTACAGCGGGCTGGGCTACGACGGCAGCCGTTACGAGAATTGGAATGTCGACGCGGCCGGTGTCGCGACGCTCGCCGTCGCCGCCGACGCGTTCTGGGCGTGGCCGATCTACGATGCGAAGCACACGGGCGTCATCAGCCCGAGCGAGCCCTATTGGTACAACAAGCTGCTCTACGTCGGACCGGCGCGGCGCAATGGCGAGGCTCTGCTCATCATCGACTCGGTGAACCCGCTCAAGCAGCCGCGACGCGCATGGCAATACCTGCCGGGCCAGCGTCGCGTGCGCCTGGCGCCCGACCTCGCCTACGACACGCCGAATCCCGGCGCTGCCGGCGCCGGCACGTACGACGACGTTTCGGTCTTCAACGGCGCGCTCGACCGCTACGACTGGAAGCTTGTCGGCAAGAAGGAGATGTATGTCCCCTATAGCAGCTATCGGCTGACCTACCACAAGCCGGCGTCCGACATCACGACACCGCATCACCTGAACCCGGACTTCGTGCGCTGGGAGCTGCATCGCGTCTGGGTCGTCGAAGGCACGCTTAAGCCCGACAAGCGCCACATCTACGCGAAACGGGTGTTCTACATCGACGAGGATAGCTGGACGGCGCTCGCGTCGGACGAGTACGACGCGCGCGGGCAGCTCTATCGCGCGAGCTTCGCGTTCCAGTCGTACAGCTACGATGTGCAGGCGCCGTTCGGCGACACGTTCGCGATCTACGACTTCAGCTCGGGCGCCTACAACATCACGGGTCTCTTCGGGACGTACGGCGGCCTCAAGTACATGAGCGAGCTGCCGCGCGACAGCGCCTGGACGGCGGATGCGCTCGCTGGAGCGGGCTTGCGTTAGCAGCGCCTCGACAACGACTTCGATCATGAACGCGTTTCGCATCGTCGCCGCATCGCTGTCGATCGCTGCCGCGCTTTCGTTGCCTCGCGCGGGTGCCGCTCCCTTCGTCGACGTGCTCGACACGCCGGCGCAGATGAGCCCGCTCGCGCAACGCAGCCTGCTTCAGGGGATCGCGCATGCAGGCGAGCGCCTCGTCGCCGTGGGTCAGCGGGGGCACGTGCTCGTGTCGCGCGACGGCGGGACGTCGTGGAAGCAATCGCCGGTGCCGGTGAGCTCCGATCTGACGGCCGTCTTTTTCGTCGACGACCAGCGCGGCTGGGCCGTCGGCCACGACGGCGTCGTGCTGCATAGCGAAGACGGCGGCGACTCCTGGCAACTACAGCTCGACGGGCGCAAGGCGAACGAGATCCTGGTCGCGGCGATGGCGCGCAAGGTCGAGGCGGAGCCGTCCGACGACGCGAAGAAGCGTCTCGCCGAGACGAAACGTTATGCGGAGCAGGGCGCCGACAAGCCATTTCTCGACGTCTGGTTCGCGAACGCCGACGAAGGTTACGTCGTCGGTGCCTACAACCTCATTTTCCGCACGACCGACGGCGGGAAGTCGTGGACCTCGTGGTTCGATCGCACTGACAACCCGAAGTACTTCAACCTCTACGCGATCCGGCCGGTTGCCGGCGAGCTCTATGTCGCGGGTGAAAGCGGACTCGTGATGAAGCTCGATGCCGACACGAAACGGTTCAAGGCACTCGACACGGGCTACGCGGGAAGTTATTTCGGCGTGGCGGGAACGAAGAGCTCGGTGCTCGTCTTCGGCCTGCGCGGGACCGTCTATCGAAGCGACGACGCGGGCAGGACCTGGGCGAAGGTCGAAACCGGGCTGCAGGGAACCGTCGTCGCCGCGGAACGCTCGCCGTCCGATGCGGTGTTGCTCGCCGATGTCGGCGGCCATATCGTCGGGAGCGACGACGGCGGACGCACGTTCAAGCCGGTCGCCCTCGAGCGATCGATGCCAGTCACCGGTATCGCCGACGCGGGCGCGAAGCGACTTGCGCTCGTGGGTCCGCGTGGCGTGGCCGTCACCGGGCTTGCCGGCCGCTGACGCGGCCGACCCTACACGGACACACGTCGATGAGCGCGATCTCCACCGACAACGACCCGATGCCGGTCGTGCGCAGCCTGTCCGAATTCGACCGGCGCTCGGGAAACGCGCTGGAGCGGCTCGTTTTCAACAACCGGCTCGCGATGATCGTCGTGTGCGCGATCGTCACGGTCGTGCTCGGTTACGTCGCGTCGACGAGGCTCGCGTTGAACGCGAGCTTCGAGAAGATGATCCCGCAGAGCCAGCCGTACATCAGGAATTACCTCCAGTACCAGCATGAACTGCGCGGCCTCGGCAACGCCGTGCGCGTGGTCGTGGAGAACGCCGACGGCGACATCTTCGACCCGCGCTATATCGACACGCTGAAGCGCATCAACGACGAGCTGTTCCTGACGCCCGGCGTCGACCGCGCGTGGGTGAAGTCGCTGTGGACGCCGGCGGTGCGCTGGACCGAAGTGACGGAAGAAGGCTTTCGCGGCGGCCCGGTGATGCCCGACGGCTACAACGGCTCGCCGCAGAGCGTCGAGCAGCTCAAGCAGAACATCGCGCGCTCGGGCATCGTCGGCAGCCTCGTCGCCGACAACTTCAAATCGAGCATGATCTTCGTGCCGCTGCTCGACAAGGATCCCGCGACCGGCAAGCCGATCGACTATCGGAGCCTGTCGCGCACGCTCGACGACCTGCGCGCGAAATACGAGGCCGGCGGCCAGGCGCCGCGAGCGGACGCCGCGGCGCCGCCGCACGTTCGCATGCACGTCATCGGCTTTTCGAAGCTGGTCGGCGATCTCATCGCGGGCCTGCTCAAGGTGACGACGTTCTTCGGCATCGCCGCACTGATCGCGACGCTGATCATCTTCGCCTACACGCGCTGCGTGCGGAGCACCGCGCTCGTCATCGCGTGCTCGGTCGTCGCCGTCATCTGGCAGCTCGGCCTCGTCGCGCTGTCCGGCTTCGACCTCGACCCGTTCTCGATCCTCGTGCCGTTCCTCGTCTTCGCGATCGGCGTGTCGCACGGCGCGCAGAAGATGAACGGCATCATGCAGGACATCGGCCGCGGCACGCAGAAGCTGGTCGCCGCGCGCTACACGTTCCGCCGGCTCTTCCTCGCCGGGCTCACCGCTCTGCTGGCCGACGCCGTCGGCTTTGCCGTGCTGATGGTGATCGACATTCCGGTGATCCGCGATCTCGCGCTTACTGCGAGCATCGGCGTCGCCGTGTTGATCTTCACGAACCTGCTGTTGCTGCCGGTGCTGCTCTCGTATACCGGCGTCAGCGCGAAGGCCGCCGCGCGGAGCCTTCGCGAGGAGCGGCTCGAGACGAGCGGCCGCGGTCTTGGCGCCATCTGGTCGTGGCTCGATCGCTTCACGACGCGGGGTTACGCATCGGGGGCGATCGCGGTGGCGATCGTGCTCGGGGCAATCGGCTTCGCCGTCGGCCTGCATCTCAAGATCGGCGACCTCGACCCCGGTGCGCCGGAGCTTCGCGCCGATTCGCGATACAACCGCGACAATGCGTTCATCACCGCGAACTACGCGCTGTCGAGCGACCAGTTCGCGGTCATCGTCAAGACCGACAAGGAAGGCTGCCTCAAGTACCCGACGCTCGTCGAGGCCGATCGCCTCGCGTGGACGCTGAAGCAGGTGCCCGGCGTGCAGACGACCGTATCGCTCGCCGACGCCGCACGACAGATCACGGCCGGCTCGTTCGAAGGCAATCCGAAGTGGCTGACGATCAACCGCAACCAGGACGTGCTGAACTACGCCGCGCAGCAGGCGTCGGTGAACAATCCGGACCTGTTCAACACCGAGTGCTCGGTGATGCCGGTGATCGCGTATCTCGCCGATCACAAGGCCGAGACGCTCGCTCGCGTGGTTCGCGCGTCCGCCGCGTTCGCCGACGCGCACGGCGCGGATGACCGTCGCTTCCTGCTGGCCGCGGGGAGCGCAGGCATCGAGGCGGCGACGAACATCGTCGTCGAGCAGGCCAACCGCACGATGCTGCTCTACGTGTACGCAGCCGTCGTCCTGCTGTGCTTCATCACGTTCCGAAGCTGGCGCGCGGTGATCGTCGCCGTCGTGCCGCTCGCGTTGACGTCGATCCTGTGCGAGGCGCTGATGGTCGTCCTCGGCATCGGCGTCAAGGTCGCGACGCTGCCGGTGATCGCGCTCGGCGTCGGCATCGGCGTCGACTACGCGCTGTACCTGTTGTCCGTGCAGCTCGCGCAGCAGCGCGCGGGCGTCCCGCTCGGCGAAGCCTACAAGAAGGCCGTGCAGTTCACCGGCAAGGTCGTCGCGCTGGTGGGCGTCACGCTGGCCGCCGGCGTCGTCACGTGGACGTTCTCGCCGATCAAGTTTCAGGCCGACATGGGCGTGCTTCTGACGTTCATGTTCGTCTGGAACATGCTCGGCGCGCTGATCCTGATCCCGGCGCTTTCGTACGTGCTGCTGCCCACGCCCCGCGTTCGTGCGCGGCGGCGCCGGCCGCCGGCGACGCCGCGTGTCGATGCATCCAACGAACGGCGCTCGCCCGCGCCCTCGCCCTCGCCGCTAGCCGAAGGAACACCATGATCGACCTCGCCATCGTTCGCACCTCGTCGGCGCACGACGCGCCGCTGTCGATTGCGCAGATCCTTGCGCATGGCGTCGCGAAGGCGCCGAAGCAGGAAATCGTCTACGCCGATCGCACGCGCTACACGTACGCGACGCTCGACGAGCGCGTGCGCCGCCTCGCGTCGGCGCTGTCGATGCTCGGCGTCAAGCCCGGCTCGACCGTCGCCGTCATGGATTGGGACAGCCACCGCTATCTCGAGTGCTTCTTCGCCGTGCCGATGATGGGTGCCGTGCTGCACACGGTGAACATTCGTATCTCCGCGGACCAGGTGCTCTACACGATCAACCATGCGCAGGACGACGTCATCCTGGTCAACGCCGAGTTTCTGCCGCTGCTCGAGGCGGTTCATCCGCGGATCCGGCCGGGCGTGAAACTCGTACTGATCGACGATAGCGCGAGCCCGCCCGCGAGCAAGCTGCCCTTCGCCGCCGAGTACGAGGCGATGCTGGCGCAGGCGCCGCCCGCGTTCGCTTTCCCGGCGCTACGCGAGGACACGCGCGCGACGACGTTCTATACGACCGGCACCACCGGATTGCCGAAGGGCGTCTACTACAGCCATCGGCAGCTCGTGCTGCACACGTTCGCGGTCGCGAGCGCGCTCGCCGGCGCAAGCCACGCGACGTTCGGCCCCGACGACGTCTACATGCCGATCACGCCGATGTTCCACGTTCACGCATGGGGGCTGCCGTACGTCGCGACGATGCTCAGCGTCAAGCAGGTCTACCCGGGACGCTACGTTCCCGACGTGCTGCTCGGCCTGATCCGCCGCGAACGCGTGACCGTTTCGCATTGCGTGCCGACGATCCTTTCGATGATGCTGACGAGCCCGGCGTCGGCCGAAGTCGAATTCCGCAAGTGGAAGGTGATCATCGGCGGCTCCGCGCTGCCGGTCGCGCTCGCACGCGCGGCGCTCGAGCGCGGCATCGACGTGATCGCCGGCTACGGAATGTCGGAGACATGTCCGATTCTCACGCTCGCACACCTGTTGCCGTCGATGCTCGACGCCGACGTCGAGCGGCAGGTGGCGTACCGCTGCAAGGCCGGGCGCCCGATTCCGTTCGTGCAGCTCCGCATCGTCGACGCCGACATGAATGACGTCGCGCACGACGGCGCGAGCCAGGGTGAGATCGTCGTGCGCTCGCCGTGGCTCACGCAGGGCTATCTCGGTGAGCCCGAGCGTTCGGAGGAGCTCTGGCGCGGCGGATGGCTGCACACGGGCGACGTCGGCGTCATCGACGCCGACGGCTATCTCAAGATCGTCGATCGCATCAAGGACGTCGTGAAGAGCGGCGGCGAATGGGTGTCGTCGCTCGACATCGAGGACCTGATCCTGCGCGCGCCGGGTATCGCGGAGGCGGCGGTCATCGGTGTTCCCGACGACAAATGGGGTGAGCGGCCCGTCGCGCTCGTGACGCTCAAGGAGGGCGTGGCTTCACCCACCGAGGATGCCATTCGCCGCCATGTCGCGCGATTCGCGGAACAAGGCCTGATCTCGAGGTATGGAGTTCCCGATCGCGTGCATGTCGTCGATGCGATCCCGAAGACGAGCGTGGGCAAGCTCGACAAGAAGGTGATCCGCGCAAAACTCGGCGAGCTGACGGCCGGGAACGCGCCCGCATCGCGTTGATCGGCCGCGGCGCGACAAGGAGCAGACGATGATTCCCTACCAGGCGCCGCTCGCCGAGATGCGCTTCGTGATGACCGAGCTTGCCGGCCTCGCGCAGGTCGCCGAGTTGCCGGGATTCGAGGACGCGACGCCCGACACCGCGGCCGCGATTCTGGAGGAAGCGGCGAAGTTCGCGACCGGCATCCTCGATCCGCTGAATCGCGTCGGCGATCGCGAGGGAACGCGACTTGCCGCCGACGGCACGGTGACGACACCGAGCGGCTTCAAGGACGCCTACCGGCAGTTCTGCGAGCTTGGCTGGAACGGGCTTGCGAAGAATCCGCATTTCGGCGGCCAGGGCATGCCGCTTCTCGTCGCCGCCGCGGTCGACGAGATGTGGAACGCGGCCAACATGGCGTTCGAGCTCGCGCCGATGCTGACCGGCGGCGCGATCGAGGCGATCGAGCGCAATGGCTCCGACGCGTTGAAGCTTGCGTACCTGCCGAAGATGGTGTCCGGGGAATGGACCGGCACGATGAACCTGACCGAGCCGCAGGCGGGCTCGGATCTCGCCGCGGTCCGCACGCGCGCGGAGCCGCAGGGCGACGGCAGCTACCGGCTTTACGGCAACAAGATCTTCATCACCTACGGCGAGCACGACTTAACCAGCAACATCGTGCACCTCGTGCTTGCGCGCACGCCCGGTGCGCCGGCCGGAACGAAGGGCATATCGCTCTTCGTCGTGCCGAAGTTCGTCGTGAATCCCGACGGCTCGCCCGGCGCGCGCAACGACGTGCGCTGCGTCTCGCTCGAGCACAAGCTCGGCATCCACGCGAGCCCGACGGCTGTGCTCGCGTTCGGCGATGCCGGCGGCGCGGTCGGCCATCTCGTCGGCGAGGAGAACCGCGGCCTCGAATACATGTTCGTGATGATGAACCAGGCGCGCTTCGGCGTCGGCATGCAGGGCGTGGCGATCGCCGATCGCGCCTGGCAGCTCGCACGAAGCTACGCGCGCGAGCGCATCCAGGGCAAGCCCGCGGGCGCCGCGAAGGATGCGCCGACGCCGGGCATCGTCAATCACCCGGACGTGCGCCGCATGCTGATGACGATGCGCGCGCTCGCGGAGGCGACCCGCGCACTCGGCTACGTGACCGCGGCCGCGCTCGATCGCGCGAGCCATCATCCCGACCCCGACGCGCGCCGGAGCGATCTCGCGTTCGCCGAGCTGATGATCCCGATCGTCAAGGGCTGGAGCACGGAGGTCGCGCAGAAGGTCGCGTACCTCGGCGTGCAGGTTCACGGCGGCATGGGCTTCATCGAGGAGACGGGCGCTGCGCAATTCGCGCGCGACGCGCGCATCACGACGATCTACGAAGGCACCACCGGCATCCAGGCGAACGACCTCGTCGGCCGCAAGATCGTGCGCGACGAGGGCCGCACGCTCGCCGTCGCGCTTGGCAAGGCGCGCGACGCGCAGAAGGCGCTCGCGCAATCGCGTGACGGGACGCTGGCGGCGATCGGATCGCGCCTCGGTGCCGGCATCGACGCGCTCGACGATTGCCGGCGCTACGTCACCGAAAACTACCGCCGCGATCCGCGCGGCGTGCTGGCCGGCTCGGTGCCACTGCTCGAGCTCGCGGGGATCGTGTTCGGCGGCGCACAGCTCGCGCGTGCGGCGCTCGTCGCGACGTCGAGGCTCGCCGCCGGCGATACGGACGCCGCGTTCATGCGTGCCAAGATCGTCACCGCGCGCCATTTCGCCGATCACGTGCTGACGAAGGCCGCGGGACTGCGCGAGGTGATCGTCGCCGGGGCCGCAAGCGTGCTCGCGCTGCCGGACGACGAAGTGTGACGCCCGCGGGAATCGGAGCAACGAGCATGAAAGTGATGGTCGCCTGCAAGCGCGTCGTCGATTTCAACGTGAAGGTGCGCATCAAGCCCGACGGCACCGGTGTCGACACCGCGAACGTCAAGATGTCGATGAATCCGTTCGACGAGATCGCCGTCGAGGAAGCGGTGCGCTTGAAAGAGAAGGGTGTCGCCGGCGAAATCGTCGCCGTGTCGTGCGGGCCAGCGGCGTGCCATGAAACGCTGCGAACCGCGCTCGCGCTCGGCGCCGACCGCGCGATTCTCATGCAGACCGACGCCGAATTGCAGCCGCTCGCCGTCGCCAAGCTCCTGCGGGTGCTGGTCGATCGCGAGCACCCGCAACTCGTGATCGCCGGCAAGCAGGCGATCGACGACGATTCGAACCAGGTCGGCCAGATGCTCGCCGCATTGCTCGGCTGGCCGCAGGCGACCTACGCGTCGAAGGTCGAGATCGCCGGCGGCCGTGCGCGCGTGACGCGTGAAATCGACGGCGGCACCGAGACGATCGACTGCGGGTTGCCGGCCGTCGTCACCGCGGATCTGCGGCTCAACGAGCCGCGCTACGCGACGCTGCCGAACATCATGAAGGCCAAGAAGAAGCCGCTCGAAGCCGTGACGCCTGGTGCCCTTGGCGTCGACGTCGCGCCGCGGCTTTCATGGATCAACGTCGCGGAGCCCCCACGGCGCAAGGGTGGCGTGCGCGTCGCGACCGTACACGAGCTCGTCGCGAAGCTTAGCGATGAAGCCAAGGTGATCGAGCAGGCACGAACATGAACACGCTGATTCTCGCCGAGCACGACAACGCGCGGCTGAGTGCCGCGACGCGCAGCACGGTGACGGCGGCGACGCGGCTCGGCGCGCCGATCGACGTGCTGGTCGCAGGCCACGGAGCGGCCGCCGTCGCGCAGGCCGCCTCGCAGGTTCCGGGTGTGACGAGGGTTCTGCACGCCGACGCCGCGCATTTCGCGCGGCCTACCGCGGAGAATGTTGCCGCGACGCTGCTCGCGATCCTTGCGCAGGGCAGGTACAGCCATCTGCTCGCGGCTGCGACGACCTATGGAAAGGGCGCGCTGCCGCGCGTGGCGGCGCTGCGCGACGTCGCGCAGATCGCGGACGCAGTCGCGATCGAATCCGCCGACACGTTCGTGCGGCCGATCTACGCGGGCAACGCGCTGGCGACGGTGCGCTCCGACGATGCGCTCAAGGTCGTGACCGTCCGCGCGACCGCATTCGCCGCGGCGCCTTCGACCGGAGGCAACGCGACGGTGGTCGCGGTCGACAGCGCGCCCGACAGCGGACTGTCGCAGGTCGTGGATCAGCAGATTGCACGATCGGAACGGCCCGAGCTTGCGAGCGCGCGCGTCGTCGTCTCCGGCGGCCGCGCAATGGCGGGCGCGGAAAACTTCAGGCTCCTCGACGCGCTCGCCGACAAGCTGCACGCAGCGATCGGCGCATCGCGCGCGGCCGTCGACGCCGGCTACGTCTCGAACGACCTGCAGGTCGGGCAGACCGGCAAGATCGTGGCCCCCGAGCTCTACGTCGCGGTCGGAATCTCCGGTGCGATCCAGCATCTTGCGGGGATGAAGGACAGCAAGGTCATCGTCGCGATCAACAAGGATCCCGAGGCACCGATCTTCGAGATCGCCGACTACGGACTCGTCGGCGACCTGTTCGAGATCGTGCCGCAGCTCACCGCCGCGCTTTGACGAAGCGCGCGTCCCAGGACCGACGATCCGATGCCGACCGTTCTCATCGTTCCGGGTATCCGCGACCACGTCCCGGAGCATTGGCAAACACATCTCGAGCATCGGCTGCCGAACGCGGTTGCCGTGCAGCGCATGGATCGCGACGCGCCGGAGAAGCTTTCGTGCGCGGCGTGGGTCGCCGCGCTCGATCGGTCACTGGCCGCGATCGACGGTCCCGTCGTGCTCGTCGCGCACAGCGCGGGCTGTGCGATCGTCGTGCACTGGGCGCGTGACCATCGCCGTCCGATCAAGGGTGCGCTGCTCGCCACGCCGCCCGATTTCGAATCGCCGATGCCGCCGGGCTACCCGTCGCTCGACACGTTGCGCGAGAACGGCTGGACGCCGATGCCGCGCGAGCGGCTCGCCTTCGCGAGCATCGTCGGCGCAAGCGCGAACGATCCGCTCGGCCGGTTCGACCTCGTCGCCGGACTCGCGAAGAGCTGGGGCAGCAGGCTCGTCGATCTCGGCGCGGTCGGGCACCTGAACCCGGCGTCCGGTTTCGGCGAATGGCAGCAGGCGGAGTCACTCGTCGGCGAGCTTTGCCGCTGATCTTCGACTGGAGCGACGCGCAAACCGTGGACATCATGCTCGACCGGCCGAAGCCTCGCGAAACATTGCGAGCATCGTGGCGCAACAACGGGCCGCGGCAGTGGCCGGCCGCGTTCGGCCGCGCGTGGCCCGGCTTGCTGCTCGCCGTCGTGATCGCCGTCGCATCGGCATTCGTCGCCGAAAGCCGGGGCGGACCGACGCTGCTCTATGCGCTGTTGCTCGGCATGGCGCTCAACCCGGTCGCGATGGAAGGCAAGGCGAGGCCGGGTGTCGATGTCGCCGCGCGCAACGTTTTGCGCGCCGGCGTCGCGTTGCTCGGCGCGCGGATCACGTTCGAGCAGATCGGCACGCTCGGATGGCGGGGCGCCGCATTGATCGTCGCCGGCATCGTCGTCACGATCACCTTCGGCATCGTCGCGGCGCGGGCGCTCCGCCTGTCGCGGCGCCTCGGCGTGCTGACGGGCGGTGCAACCGCGATCTGCGGCGCCTCGGCCGCGATCGCCATCGCGACGGTCCTGCCGCGCGACGACAAGTCGGACCGCGAGCTGATCTTCACGATCGCCGGCATCACGCTGCTGTCGACGCTCGCGATGATCCTGTACCCGCTGATCGTCACGGCGGCACGGCTCGATCCGCATCAGGCGGGTCTCTTTCTCGGCGGAACCATCCACGACGTGGCGCAGGTGGTCGGTGCCGGCTACAGCATTTCGCCCGATACCGGCGACTTTGCGGTGCTCGCGAAGCTGCTGCGCGTCGCGATGCTGTTGCCGGTCGTCGTCGCGATCTCGCTGGCGCTTCGCCATCGATTCCGCCGCGTCGAGACGCGCCGCGGCAGCGACCCGCTGTTGCCGCGTTTTCTGCTCGTGTTCGCCGCGCTCGTGCTGGCCGGCAGCTTCGGACTCGTTCCCGCGGCGGCCGGCGCGGCGTTGAACGCAATCGCGCGCGCCTGCCTCGTGGTCGCCATCGCGGCCGTCGGGCTCAAGACCTCGCCGCTCGAGTTGAAGCGGGTCGGTGCGCGGGCGTTCGCGCTGCTGGTCATCGAGGCCGCAGCGCTTGCGGCCTTCGTGCTGGGCGCGCAATTCGTGATCGCGCCCGGCGCATCCTGACGAGGACACGATGAACGATGCCGTGATCGTATCGACGGCGCGCACGCCGATCGGCCGCGCGTTTCGCGGGTCGCTGAACAACGTCAAGTCGCCGACGCTCGCCGCACACGCCATTCGGCATGCCGTCGAACGCGCCGGCGTGGAGCCGGCCGAGATCGACGACGTCGTGCTCGGAACGGTCCTCGGCGCCGGAACGGCGGGCATGAACGTCGCCCGTTATGCCGCGCTCGCGGCGGGCCTGCCTGTCACGGTTCCCGCGCAGACCATCGACCGCCAATGCGCGTCGAGCCTCATGGCGATCGCGGTCGCGGCGAAGCAGATCATCGTCGACGGCATGCGCATCGTCGTCGGCGGCGGCCAGGAGAACATCTCGGCGGTGCAGAACCACTACTTCGAGTGGGTGCAGGCGGAGACGGATCCGAACGCGATCGCGCGCGAGACGCACGCCTACATGCCGATGCTGCAGACCGCCGAATTCGTCGCAGGCAAGTACGGCGTGTCGCGCGAGGCGCAGGACCGCTACGCGCTCGAGTCGCAGCAACGCACCGCGCGCGCGCAACGCGAGGGCCGCTTCGACGCCGAGATCGTGCCGGTCGACGCACAGATGCTCGTGACGAACAAGGAAACGAAGGAAGTCTCGACGCACGGCGTGACGCTCGACAAGGACGAAGGAAACCGGCCGGATACGCGCTACGACACGCTTGCGCAGTTGAAACCGGTGATCGAAGGGGGAACGATCACCGGCGGCAACGCGAGCCAACTCTCCGACGGCGCATCCGCGTGCGTGCTCATGGACGCGAAGCTCGCGCAGCGCCGGGGGATCGAGCCGCTCGGCATTTATCGCGGCATCGCGGTCGCCGGCTGCGCACCCGAGGAAATGGGTATCGGGCCGATCTACGCCATCCCGAGGCTCCTCGCGCAGCATGGACTCGGCATCGACGACATCGACCTATGGGAGCTGAACGAGGCGTTCGCCGTGCAAACGCTCTACTGCCGTGACCACCTCGGCATCGATCCCGACAAGCTGAACGTCGACGGCGGTGCGATAGCGATCGGTCATCCGTACGGCATGACGGGCTCGAGGCTCGTCGGGCACGCGCTCGTCGAGGGCAAGCGCCGCCGCGCGCGCTACGTCGTCGTGGCGATGTGCGTCGGCGGCGGAATGGGCGCCGCGGGCTTGTTCGAGATCGCGTAGATCGCGGTTGCGCTACCGCTTTACGGTCACGACGAGCGCCTGGATTTTCCCGTCGACGGCACCCGAGCCGAATCGCTTCGCAATCGCCGCGCTCGCCAGGTCGGTCGCCTCGGCCAGGCGCGACGCGTCGCGCGCCTCGATCTCGCTGCGCAGCGGCGTGCCCTGGCAATACGCGATCGCGGGAATGCGCGCGGTGTCGGCGCGGCTGCGCGCCGCGAGCGTTTCGATGCGCGGTGCGGCGAAACCGGCGGCGGCAAGCTCGGCGGCGATCACGCCC
>DATJFI010000011.1:0-24221 GCA_035495715.1 Casimicrobiaceae bacterium | reverse complement strand
GACGGAGATGGTGATGCCGGGGGACAACATTGCGATGACGGTGACGTTGATTGCGCCGATCGCGATGGAGGAAGGGTTGCGGTTCGCGATACGCGAAGGCGGGCGGACGGTGGGTGCCGGCGTCGTATCCAAGATCATCGAATAGTTCGTCGGCGCAAAGTGAAAACCTGCTTTGCGCCGGAAAAATCCATTGGCGAAAAGTGAAACCTTATTTTCCGCCGGAGAAGTCAGCACGAAAAGCTCGGGGCGGCCCTTCGCTTTTCGTGGAGCAGGGACAACGAAGAACCGAGCGTGCGGGCGGTTCCTCAAAGGAATGATGACATGCAGAATCAACGCATCAGAATCCGCCTCAAGGCATTCGACTACAAGCTGATCGACCAGTCGGCCCTCGAGATCGTCGAGACGGCGAAGCGCTCGGGCGCCGTCGTCAAGGGCCCCGTGCCGCTGCCGACGAAAATCGAGCGCTACGACGTGCTGCGCTCGCCGCACGTCAACAAAACGTCGCGCGACCAGTTCGAGATTCGTACGCACCTGCGGCTGATGGACATCATCGACCCTACCGACAAGACGGTCGACCAGCTCATGAAGCTCGACCTGCCGGCCGGCGTCGATGTCGAAATCAAGCTCCAGTAGCACAAGGAACGGGACGGAGACAGGCGCCCGCAAAGCGCTCGAAGTTGGGTAAAGAAGGTAGGCGTCGCATCGTCGGGCTTGGCCCGCGATTCGACGCAAGCATGACCGGCGAAAAGTAGGGGTGCACTTTTCGCCGTATGGAGATCGCCGGCCAATTGCAGCCGGCACCGGATGCGAATCCGGTCAACACGAAGAGAGAGACGACATGAGTCTAGGATTGGTAGGTCGCAAGGTCGGCATGACCCGCGTCTTCGCCGACGACGGCAGCGCGATCCCGGTCACCGTGCTCGACGTTGCGAACAACCGTGTCACGCAGGTGAAGACGCCCGACACCGACGGCTACGCCGCCGTGCAGGTGACGTACGGCAAGCGCCGGGCGTCGCGCGTCGTGAAGCCGGCCGCCGGGCATCTCGCGAAGGCCGGCGTCGAGGCGGGTGTGGTGCTGAAGGAATTTCAGGTCACGACCGACGAGCTCGCGAAGTTCAAGCCGGGCGACGTCGTAGGCGTCGACACGTTCGCGGTCGGCCAGCTCGTCGACGTCACCGGGACGACGAAGGGCCGCGGCTTCTCGGGCGTCATCCGCCGCCACAACTTCAGCTCGAACCGCGCATCGCACGGCAACTCGGTGTCGCACAACAAGCCGGGTTCGATCTCGATGGCGCAGGATCCCGGTCGCGTGTTCCCGGGCAAGCGCCTGCCGGGCCAGTACGGCAATGTGACCCGTACCGTGCAGACGCTGCCGATCGTGCGCGTCGACAAGGAGCGCGGGCTTCTGCTCGTCAAGGGCTCGGTTCCCGGCGCCGACGGCGGTCACATCGTCGTACGCGTCGCGGCGAAGACGCCCGCGAAGAAGGGAGCGTGACGATGGACCTGAAGCTCATCGACGACAAGGGCCAGAGCACGGCGACGGTGGCGGGCTCCGACGCGCTGTTCGGACACGACTACAACGAGGCGTTGATTCACCAGGTCGTCACGGCATACCAGGCGAACGCGCGCCAGGGCACGCGCGCGCAGAAGGGCCGTGGCCAGGTCAACAAGTCGCACCGCAAGCCGTGGCAGCAGAAGGGCACGGGCCGCGCGCGCGCCGGCCAGGCGAACAGCCCGTTGTGGCGCGGCGGCGGCAAGATCTTTCCGAGCTCGCCCGACGAGAATTTCACGCAGAAGGTCAACCGCAAGATGTACCGCGCGGGGATCGCGTCGATCCTGTCACAGCTCGTGCGCGAGGAACGCCTGTCCGTGATCGACGCGCTCGCGCTCGACGCGCCGAAGACCAAGGTCTTCGCGCAGAAGATCAAGAGCTACGGGCTCGAAGGGACGGTACTCGTCGTCACCGACCAGCTCGACGACAACGTGTTTCTCTCGTCGCGCAACCTGGCGAACGTGCTCGTGCTCGAGACGCGAGAGGTCGATCCGGTGAGCCTCGTGCGCTTCAACCACGTGCTGCTCACGAAGGGCGCCGTGACGCAATTCGAGGAGTTGCTGGGATGACTGCAACGATCAAGTACAACCCCGAGCGGCTGATGACGCTGCTGCTTGCGCCGGTCGTGTCCGAGAAGGGGACGTTCATCGGCGAAAAGTACGAGCAGGTCGTCTTCCGCGTCGCGAAGAACGCGACGAAGCCGGAAGTGAAGGCGGCGGTCGAGCTGATGTTCAAGGTCCAGGTCGAGTCGGTCCAGATCGCCAACGTCAAGGGCAAGAAGAAGCGCTTCGGCACGCACGCGGGCCGGCGCGGCAACTGGAAGAAGGCGTACGTGAGCCTTGCGCCGGGGCAGGAAATCAACTTCGCGGCGGAGGCTTAAGCGATGCCACTCGTCAAGGTCAAACCCACGTCGAACGGGCGGCGCTCGCTCGTCAAGGTCGTCAACCCGGCGCTGCACAAGGGTGCGCCGCTGGCGTCGCTCGTCGAGAGCCAGAAGCGTGGCTCCGGCCGCAACAACAACGGCCACATCACGATGCGGCACAAGGGCGGCGGCCACAAGCATCACTACCGGATCGTCGACTTCAAGCGCAACAAGGACGGCATTCCGGCGAAGGTCGAGCGGCTCGAATACGATCCGAACCGCAGCGCGAACATCGCGCTTCTGCTCTACGCCGACGGTGAGCGCCGCTACATCATCGCGCCGCGCGGCGTCGCCGTCGGCACGCAGCTCATGTCGGGCAGCGAAGCGTCGATCCGGCCGGGCAACACGCTGCCGCTTCGCAACGTCCCGGTCGGCACGACGATCCACTGCATCGAGATGCAGCCGGGCAAGGGTGCGCAGATCGCGCGCTCCGCGGGCGCGGCCGTGCAGCTCCTCGCGCGCGAGGGCCTGTATGCGCAGGTGCGCCTGCGTTCGGGCGAGATTCGCCGCGTGCACGTCGACTGCCGCGCGACGATCGGCGAGGTCGGCAACGAGGAGCACAGCCTGCGCTCGATCGGCAAGGCCGGCGCGACGCGCTGGCGCGGCATCCGGCCGACGGTGCGCGCGATCGCGATGAACCCGGTCGACCATCCGATGGGCGGCCGCACGAACGGCGGCGGCGGCTGGCATCACCCGGTGTCGCCGTGGGGCACGCCGGCCAAGGGTTACAAGACGCGCAAGAACAAGCGGACCGATTCGATGATCGTGCGCCGCCGTCACGCGACAAAGGGATAAAGTGTCCTGCACCGCAAATTCACTCGACAGTTCGCGGCGAAACCGGCCGCCATGCTGCGTTACTCGACCTCGCCGTAGTGCGGACTACTGTCTCGGCCTCGCGCCCTGCCTGACGGCCGATTTCATCCGCTCCTTTGTCTTCGGAATTTACGGTACAGGACACTGAACATGGCACGCTCGATCAAGAAGGGCCCGTTCGTCGACGACCACCTGCTGAAGAAGGTGGACGCCGCGCGCGCGGTCAACGACAAGAAGCCGATCAAGACCTGGTCGCGCCGCTCGACGATCACACCCGAGTTCGTGGGGCTCACGATCGCCGTGCACAACGGCAAGCAGCACATCCCGGTCTACGTGTCCGAGAACATGGTCGGCCACAAGCTCGGCGAATTCGCGATGACGCGCACGTTCAAGGGACACTCGTCGGACAAGAAGGTCGCGGCGCCGGCGGCTCCCGGTCCGCGCAGGAAGTGAGGGGCACGATGGAAACCACTGCATCGCTTCGCGGCGTACGCCTGTCGGCCCAGAAGGGCCGGCTCGTCGCCGATATGATCCGCGGGCTGCCGGTCGATCGCGCGCTGAACCTCCTTGCGTTCTCGCCGAAGAAGGGCGCGCGCATCGTCAAGAAGGTGCTCGAATCCGCGATCGCGAACGCCGAGCACAACGAAGGCGCCGACATCGACGAGTTGAAAGTCACGACGATCTACGTCGACAAGGCCGACACGCTGCGCCGCTTCACCGCGCGCGCGAAGGGCCGCGGCAACGTCATCGGCAAGCAGAGCTGCCACATCCGCGTCGTCGTCGGCGACAAGAAATAGGACACCCTATGGGACAGAAAATCCATCCGACCGGCTTCCGGCTCGCGGTCAACCGGAACTGGGGCTCGAAGTGGTTCGCGAACAAGAAGCACTACGGCCCAACGCTCGCCGAGGACATCAAGGTGCGCGAGTACCTGAAGAAGAAGCTCGCGCACGCGTCCGTCGCCAAGGTGACGATCGAGCGGCCGGCGAAGAACGCGCGGATCACGATCCACAGCGCGCGGCCGGGCGTCGTCATCGGCAAGAAGGGCGAGGACATCGAGACGCTGCGCGGCGATCTGCGCAAGATGATGGGCAGCGACGTCGGCCTCAACATCGAGGAGATCCGCAAGCCGGAGATCGACGCGCAGCTCGTCGCCGACTCGATCGCGCAGCAGCTCGAGAAGCGGATCATGTTCCGCCGCGCGATGAAGCGCGCGATGCAGAACGCGATGCGCCTCGGCGCGCAGGGCATCAAGATCATGAGCGCCGGAAGGCTGAACGGCGTCGAGATCGCCCGTCGCGAGTGGTACCGCGAGGGCCGCGTGCCGCTGCACACGCTGCGTGCCGACATCGACTACGGCTTCGCCGAAGCGCGCACGACCTACGGCGTCATCGGCATCAAGGTGTGGGTGTTCAAGGGCGAGGTGATGGCGCACAACCAGGAACCGGCGCAGGCGCCGGCGCCTGCACCCGAGGCGACGAAGCGCCCGCGGCGCGCGCCGCGCGAGGAACGCGCAGGAGCAGGAGCGAAGAATGCTGCAACCAGCTAGAAGGAAATACCGGAAGGAGCAGAAGGGCCGCAACAAGGGCGTCGCGACCGTCGGCAACAAGGTGAGCTTCGGCGAGTACGGCCTCAAAGCGACCGACCGCGGGCGCCTGACGTCGCGGCAGATCGAAGCGGCTCGCCGGGCGATGACGCGCCACATCAAGCGCGGCGGCCGCATCTGGATCCGCATCTTCCCGGACAAGCCGGTCTCGAAGAAGCCCGCCGAAGTGCGGATGGGCAACGGCAAGGGCAACCCCGAGTACTACGTCTGCGAGATCCAGCCGGGCAAGGTGCTCTACGAGATGGACGGCGTCGAGGAGGCGCTCGCACGCGAAGCGTTCGCGCTCGCCGCGGCCAAGCTGCCGCTGCGCACGATCTTCGTCCATCGGCTGGTCGGCGCCTGACGGAGACGACAGATGAAGCAGAACGAACGCAAGCGCGCGCTCGCGCAGAAGGATGCGACTGAACTTCAGGGTGAGCTCGAGGCGCTCCTCAAGGAGCAATTCGGCCTGCGCATGCAGGGCGCCACGCAGCAGTTGACGAACACGGCGAAGTTGCGGGACGTGCGTCGCGGCATCGCGCGCGTGCGCACGCTTCTCGCGCAGAAAGGCCGCGCGGCGAATGCCGCTTCGCAGGCGAAAGGCAGATAACAGATGAGCGAGCAAACGGGAAACCCGGCGGCCGAAGCGCCTGCACGCAAGGCGCTGATCCAGACGGTCACGGGACGCGTGACGAGCGACAAGATGAACAAGACGGTGACCGTGCTCGTCGAGCGGCGCGTCAAGCATCCGATCTACGACAAGGTCGTCATCAAGTCGAACAAGTACCACGCGCACGACGAGGCGAACGCGTGCAAGACCGGCGACCTGGTCGAGATCCAGGCGGCGCGCAAGCTCTCGAAGACGAAGGCCTGGCGCGTCGTGCGGGTCGTCGAGAAGGCAAAAGAGGTCTGACGGGCGGGCCAACGTTTCGGTCGCCGCGCCGCGGCTCCCGCGACACGTTGGCCCGGCTTGGCCACCGCAATCGCCTTGGGACGGCCCGGCGCCGATCGCGCAACGACCGCAACGTTCGATCAGGCGCGGGTATTGCAGAGCTCGGCGTTACCTGCCATAATCGCCGTTTTCCTTGCCGCGGGCGCAATCAGCGTGGCGCTCGTGGCTCATCCCAGCCGGAATCGCCGACCGCGGTTTCGCGACGGGGTCCAAAACTGGCCGCCGCCTTGACATTCGCCGGTTGCACGCGTCCCGAGGGACCTGCCGGCAGGCGGATCAAGTTGGAGAGAAGAAGTCATGATTCAAATGCAGACGGTGCTCGACGTCGCCGACAACACGGGCGCGCGCGAGGTCATGTGCATCAAGGTGCTGGGCGGCAGCAAGCGTCGCTACGCGCACATCGGCGACGTGATCAAGGTGTCGGTCAAGGAAGCCGCTCCGCGCGGACGCGTCAAGAAGGGCGAGATCTACAACGCGGTCGTCGTCCGCACGCGCCAGGGCGTGCGCCGCAACGACGGCGCGCTGGTCCGCTTCGACACGAATGCCGCCGTGCTGCTCAACAACAAGCTCGAGCCGATCGGAACGCGCATCTTCGGGCCGGTCACGCGCGAGCTTCGCACCGAGCGGTTCATGAAGATCGTCTCGCTGGCGCCCGAAGTGCTCTGACGCGCGCCGCACGACAGAAGAGACCACCATGCGCAAGATCAGGAAGGGCGACAACGTCGTCGTCATCGCCGGGAAGGACAAGGGCAAGCGCGGCGACGTCGCCAAGTACGTCGACGACACGCACGTGATCGTCAACGGCGTGAACACGGTGCGCCGCCATACGAAGCCGAACCCGATGAAGAACCAGCCGGGCGGCATCGTCAGCAAGGAAGCGCCGATCCACATCTCGAACGTCGCGATCTGGAACCCGGTCACGCAGAAGGCTGACCGCATCGGCTTCCGCCTGATGCAGGACGGCCGCAAGCTGCGCTTCTTCAAGTCGAACGGGGAACAGATCAATGGCTGACAAGAAGACGCCCGACAAGAAGACGCCCGACAAGAAGACCCCCGACAAGAAGGACGCGAAGGCAGCGAAGCCCGCCGCCGCGGCGCCGGCGAAGCAGGCGAAGGCCGAGAAGTCGCAGAAGGCCGCGGCTGCCGAAATGGCGCACACGGCCGATCAGCCGCACCAGCCGGCGCGCTTCAAGGAGATCTACCGCAAGGAAATCGCCCCGGCGCTGCGCAAGCAGTTCGGCTACAAGTCGCCGATGGAAGTGCCGCGTATCTCGAAGATCGTGCTGAACATGGGCGTGGGCGAAGCGACCGCCGACCGCAAGATCCTCGACAACGCCATCGCCGACATGACGAAGATCAGCGGCCAGAAACCGGTGATCACGAAGGCGCGCAAGGCGATCGCGGGCTTCAAGATCCGCGAGGGCTATCCGATCGGCTGCATGGTCACGCTGCGCCAGGAGCGCATGTACGAGTTCCTCGACCGCCTGGTGTCCGTCGCGCTGCCGCGCGTGCGCGACTTCCGCGGCGTGTCCGGACGCGGCTTCGACGGGCGCGGCAACTACAACATGGGCGTCAAGGAACAGATCATCTTCCCGGAGATCGAGTACGACAAGATCGACGCGATCCGGGGGATGAACATCACGATCACGACCACCGCGAAGACCGACGCCGAAGCGAAGGCGCTGCTCTCCGCGTTCAAGTTCCCGTTCCGGGGCTAGAGGACTCCCGCATGTCGAAACTCGCACTGATCAATCGCCAGCAGAAGCGCGAGAAGCTCGTCGCGAAGTACGCGAAGAGGCGCGCCATGCTCGAGTCGATCGTCGACAATCCGCGCGCCTCCGACGAGGACCGCTTCGCGGCGCGGCTCAAGCTGCAGCAGCTTCCGCGCAACGCGAATCCGACGCGGCTTCGCAACCGCTGCGCGATCACCGGACGGCCGCGCGGCGTCTTCCGCAAATTCGGCCTGGGCCGCAACAAGCTGCGCGAATATGCGATGCGCGGCGAAATCCCCGGCATCGTCAAGGCGAGCTGGTAGGAGCGAACGATGAGCATGACCGATCCCATCGCCGACATGTTGACGCGCATCCGGAATGCCCAGATGACGGAGCGTGCGACGGTCGCCATGCCCGCGTCGAAGGTCAAGGTCGCGATCGCTCGCGTGCTGAAGGACGAAGGCTACATCGACGGCTTCAAGATCTCCGGCGATGAAACGCGCAAGCCCGAGCTCGAGATCGCGCTTCGCTATTACGCCGGCCGCCCGGTCATCGAGAAGATCGAGCGCGTGTCGAAGCCGGGGCTTCGCATCTACAAGGGCAAGGACGACATTCCGAGCGTGATGAACGGCCTCGGCATCGCGATCGTCTCGACGTCGCACGGCGTGATGACCGACCGCAAGGCTCGGGCGTCGGGCGTTGGCGGCGAAGTCCTCTGCATCGTCGCCTGACCGGAGAAGCGCATGTCACGAATTGGAAATGCCCCGGTCGCGATTCCCGCCAAGGTCGAGGTGACCCTGCAGGGAGGCGAGATCGCCGTCAAGGGACCCCTCGGCACGCTGACGCGCCGCTTCGACCCACGGGTCACGATCGAGCGCGACGGCGAGAAGCTTGTGTTCAAGGCAGTCGGCGAGGAAGCCGCCGCGATGCAGGGTACGATGCGCGCGCTCGTCGCCAACATGGTGAAAGGCGTCACGCAGGGTTTCGAGAAGCGCCTCGCGCTCGTCGGCGTCGGCTACCGCGCGCAGGCGGCCGGCGACAGGATCAACCTGTCGCTCGGCTTCTCGCACCCGGTCGTGCACGCGATGCCGAAGGGGGTCAAGGTCGAAACGCCGCAACAGACCGAGATCGTCGTCAAGGGCATCGACAAGCAGCAGGTCGGACAGGTCGCCGCGGAGATCCGCGCGTATCGTCCGCCGGAGCCGTACAAAGGCAAGGGCGTTCGCTATCAGAACGAGCACGTGAAGATCAAGGAAACCAAGAAGAAATAATCGGTCGGCCGAAAGTGGAAACCTACTTTCGGCCGTTAAGCCAGTCTCGAATCGCGGGCGGAGCCCGACGATTCGAGGTAGCAAGTGCAACGAGGTGTAGCGATGAACAAGAAGGAAGCTCGTGTCCGCCGCGCCCGCAAAACCCGGGTGCGCATCGCCGAGCAGCGTGCAACGCGTCTCACCGTGAGCCGCTCGAACTGCCACATCTACGCGCAGCTCATCGCGCCGTCGGGCGACAAGGTGCTCGCCAGCGCGTCGACGCTGGAGGCGGACGTGCGCAACGACGTGAAGAACGGCGGCAACAGGGCCGCTGCCGCCGCGATCGGCAAGCGCATCGCCGAACGGGCGAAGGCGCTCGGCATCGAGTCCGTCGCGTTCGATCGCGCCGGTTACCGCTTCCATGGCCGCGTGAAGGCGCTGGCCGACGCCGCCCGCGAAGGCGGCCTCAAGTTCTGACCGGGGTAGAAAGTTCATGGCACAGCAACGTTCGAATCCGCGCCAGCCGCAGCAGCAGGACGACCGCGGCGACGGGTTGCGCGAGAAGATGATCTCGATCAACCGCGTCACCAAGGTGGTGAAGGGCGGCCGCATCCTGGGCTTTGCGGCGCTGACCGTCGTCGGCGACGGCGACGGCAGGGTCGGCATGGGCAAGGGCAAGGCGAAGGAAGTGCCGGTCGCCGTGCAGAAGGCGATGGAGCAGGCGCGCCGCAAGATGGTCAAGGTGCGCCTCAAGAAGGGCACGCTGCACCACGCGGTCGAGGGCCGGCACGGCGCGACGCGCGTGCACATGCAGCCGGCGTCCGAGGGCACCGGCGTGATCGCCGGCGGCGCGATGCGCGCGGTGTTCGACGTTGTCGGCGTGACGAACATCCTCGCCAAGTGCCACGGCTCGACGAACCCGTACAACGTCGTGCGCGCGACGATCAACGGGCTCGAGGCCGTCAATGCGCCGGCCGACGTCGCCGCCAAGCGTGGCAAGACGGTCGAAGAAATCCTCGGGGCCTGAAAGCGATGGGTGACGCGAAGAAACTGAAGGTGACGCTCGTCAAGGGCACGAACGCCTGCCGCAAGGACCACCGCGCGACGGTGCGCGGGCTCGGTCTCTCACGCATCCGCCAGGTTGTCGAACTCGACGACACGCCGGCGGTGCGCGGCATGGTGAACAAGGTCAGCTATCTCGTCGCAGTCGTCGGCGAGTGAAATCTTCGGAGCACGCGATGCGTCTCAATACGATGAAACCCGCTGCCGGCAGCCGCAAGGCGAGAAGGCGCGTCGGCCGCGGCATCGGCTCGGGGCTCGGCAAGACCGCCGGGCGCGGTCACAAGGGGCAGAAGTCGCGTTCGGGCGGCTTCCACAAGGTCGGCTTCGAGGGCGGACAAATGCCGCTGCAGCGGCGCCTGCCGAAGCGCGGCTTCGTCTCGCGCTCGCGCGACGACGTCGCCGAGGTGCGCCTGTCGGATCTCGCGCGACTCCCGGTCGACGAGATCGACTTTCTCGCGCTCAAGGCCGCGGGCATCGTACCGGCGCTTGCGAAGTCGGCGAAGGTGATCAAGACCGGCAAGCTCGAACGCGCGGTCAAGCTCTCCGGCGTGGCCGTGACGAAGGGCGCGAAGGCCGCAATCGAGGCGGCGGGCGGCAGCATTGCGGCGGTCGCGGCCGCTTGAATCGGGCAGCGCGCGACGCAAACTAGGACAGTCCATTGGCAATCGCAAATCCGGCCCTGAAGAGCGGCACCAAGTACGGCGACTTGAAAAAGCGCCTCTGGTTCCTGCTCGGCGCGCTCGTCGTCTACCGGATCGGGACGCACATCCCGGTGCCGGGGATCAACGCGTCGGTGCTCGACGAGCTCTTCCGCGGTCAGCAGGGCGGCATCCTCGGCCTGCTGAACGTGTTCTCCGGCGGGGCGCTTTCGCGCTTCTCGATCTTCGCGCTCGGCATCATGCCGTACATCTCGGCATCGATCATCATGCAGCTCTGCACGACGATCGTTCCGTCGCTCGAGGCGCTCAAGAAGGAAGGGCAGTCCGGGCAGCGCAAGATCACGCAGTACACGCGCTACGCGACGCTGTTCCTGTCGTTCTTCCAGGCGTTCGCGATCTCGGCGGCGCTCGAGGCGCAGCCGGGACTCGTCATCGAGCCCGGCATCGCGTTCCGGCTCGTGTCGGCGGTGACGCTCGTGACCGGCACGATGTTCCTGATGTGGCTCGGCGAGCAGATCACCGAGCGGGGCCTCGGCAACGGCATCTCGCTGATCATCTTCGCGGGGATCGCGGCCGGCCTGCCGCGCGCGATCGGGCAGACGCTCGAGCAGGGTCGCACCGGCGCGTACTCGTGGCTGCTGATCATCGGCATCGCTGCGCTCGTCGTGCTCGTGACGGCGTTCGTCGTGTTCATGGAGCGGGCGCTGCGCAAGATCCTCGTGAACTACGCGAAGCGTCAGGTCGGGAACAAGGTCTACCAGGGGCAGAGCTCGCACCTCCCGCTCAAGATCAACATGGCCGGGGTGATTCCGCCGATCTTCGCGTCGTCGATCATCCTGTTCCCGGCGACGCTCGCGCAATGGGCGGGGACCGGCGAGAACACGATCTGGATCCGCGACCTCGCGGCGACGCTTGCGCCCGGCCAGCCGGTGCACGAGATCCTGTATGCGGCGGCGATCATCTTCTTCTGCTTCTTCTACACCGCGCTGCAATACAACCCGAAGGAGACGGCGGATAACCTGAAGAAGAGCGGCGCGTTCATCCCCGGCTACCGGCCCGGCGAGCAGACCGCGAAGTACCTCGAGAAGATCACGCTGCGGCTCACGCTGATCGGCTCGCTGTACCTCGTCGTCGTGTGTTTCGTGCCGAACTTCCTGATCGCGTGGAAGAACGTTCCGTTCTATTTCGGCGGCACGTCGCTTCTGATCATCGTCGTCGTGACGATGGACTTCATGACGCAGGTCCAGGCGTACCTGATGTCGCAGCAGTACGAGAGCCTGTTGCGGAAGGCCAACTTCAAGGCGGGGGTGCCGACGCGCTGATGGCCAAGGAAGAAACGATCGCGATGCAGGGCGAGGTGGCCGAGATGCTGCCGAACGCCACGTTTCGCGTGAAGCTCGAGAACGGGCACGTCGTGCTCGCGCACATCTCGGGGAAGATGCGCATGCACTACATCAAGATCCTCCCGGGCGACAAGGTGACGGTGGAGCTGACGCCGTACGACCTGTCGAGGGCGAGGATCACGTTCCGCGCCAAGTGACGAATGAGGGAAACGACATGAAGGTATTGGCTTCCGTCAAGAAAATCTGCCGCAACTGCAAGATCATCCGTCGCAACGGCGTCGTGCGCGTCATCTGCACGGCGGACGCGCGGCACAAGCAACGGCAGGGCTGACACAACTCACGAGGGGAATCGGGGCGACAAGGCCCGATTGCGACGACAGGTAGACCATGGCCCGTATTGCAGGCGTCAACATTCCGAACCATCAGCACGCGGAAATCGCGCTCACGGCGATCTACGGCATCGGCCGTCCGCGCGCACGCGCGATCTGCGTCGCCGCCGGCGTGCCGACGGACGCGAAGATCAAGGACCTGACCGACGCGCAGATGGACAAGCTGCGCGAGAACATCGGCAAGTTCACGATCGAAGGCGACCTGCGCCGCGAAGTGACGATGAGCATCAAGCGGCTGATGGACCTCGGCTGCTATCGCGGCGTGCGGCATCGCAAGGGCCTTCCGGTTCGCGGCCAGCGAACACGCACGAACGCGCGCACGCGCAAGGGACCGAAGAAGGGCCGCCAGGTCGCGCTCAACCGGCCGTCCCTCTCGAAGACTTGATCGAATTCATCACGGAAGCAGACGATGGCTCAGCAATCCTCGCAGAAGGCCGCCACCGCGCGGACGCGCAAGAAGGTCAAGAAGAACGTGTCGGAAGGCATCGCGCACATTCACGCGTCCTTCAACAACACGATCATCACGATCACCGACCGGCAGGGCAACGCGCTGTCGTGGGCGACGTCCGGCGGGGCCGGCTTCAAGGGCTCGCGCAAGTCCACGCCGTTCGCCGCGCAGGTCGCGGCCGAGTCGGCTGGACGCGCGGCGCAGGAGTGCGGCGTCAAGAATCTCGAGGTGCGCATCAAGGGTCCCGGACCCGGGCGCGAATCGGCGGTTCGCGCGCTCAACGCGCTCGGCTTGAAGATCAGCAGCATCTCCGATGTGACGCCGGTGCCGCACAACGGTTGCCGGCCGCCGAAGCGGCGGAGGATATGACGGACAAAAGTAAACCCCTACTTTTGTCCGATTCGATTACCTGAGAATCGCGGGCGAAGCCCGACGATTCGCGGCAGAAAAGACAAGGGACGACAAGTGGCTCGATACACCGGACCCAAATGCAAGCTGGCGCGCCGGGAAGGAACCGATCTCTTCCTGAAGAGCGCGCGCCGTTCGCTCGATTCGAAGTGCAAGCTCGACACGAAGCCGGGCCAGCACGGCGTGCGCTCGGGCGCGCGCACGTCGGACTACGGCAAGCAGCTACGCGAGAAGCAGAAGCTGCGTCGTGTTTACGGCGTGCTCGAGCGGCAGTTCCGGCGCTACTTCGCCGAGGCGACGAAAGGCAAGAGCTCGACCGGCACGAACCTGCTGCAGATCCTCGAGTCGCGGCTCGACAACGTCGTCTACCGGATGGGCATGGGCTCGACGCGCGCCGAAGCGCGGCAGCTCGTCGCGCACCGCGCGATCACGGTGAACGGCAAGGTCGTGAACGTGCCCTCGGCGCTGCTCAAGGCGGGCGACGTCGTCTCGACGACCGAGCGCGCCAAATCGCAGCTTCGCATCCAGGACGCGCTGCAGCTCGCCGAGAAGGTCGGGTTCCCGTCGTGGGTCGAGGTCGATCCGAAGAAGATGACCGGCACGTTCAAGGGCGCGCCTGACCGCTCCGAATTCGGCCAGGACATCAACGAAAGCCTGGTCGTGGAGTTGTACTCGAAATAAGCGCTGTTCGACGTCGGCGCCGCCAGGTGCTCGACGTCGATTCCAACCCAAAGGTACCGCATGCAGAGCAACGTTCTGTTGAAGCCCCGCATCATCGACGTGCAGAGCATGTCGCCGTTCCACGCCAAGGTGGTGATGGAACCGTTCGAGCGCGGGTACGGGCACACGCTGGGCAACGCGCTGCGGCGCGTGCTGCTGTCGTCGATGCCCGGGTACGCGCCCACCGAGGTCAAGATCACCGGCGTGCTGCACGAGTATTCGGCGCTCGACGGCGTGCAGGAGGACGTCGTCGACGTCCTGCTGAATCTGAAGGGCGTCGTGCTGAAGCTGCACAATCGCGACAGCGTGATGCTCAAGCTTGCGAAGACCGGCGAAGGACCGGTTACCGCGGCCGACATCGAGCCGAACCACGACGTCGAGATCATCAATCCCGAGCACGTGATCGCGCATCTCACGGCCGGCGGCAAGATCGAGATGGAGATCAAGGTCGAGCGCGGACGCGGCTACCAGCCCGCGACGTCGCGCACCAAGCCCGAGGGCGGCCGCACGATCGGCAGCATCCTGCTCGACGCGTCGTTCTCGCCGGTGCGGCGCGTGAGCTATGCGGTCGAGTCGGCGCGCGTCGAGCAGCGGACTGACCTGGACAAGCTCGTTCTCGACATCGAGACCAACGGCGTCGTCGAGCCGGAACAGGCCGTGCGCTACGCGGCGAGCGTTCTCGTCGAGCAGCTTTCCGTGTTCGCGGATCTCAAGGGCACCGACCAGCCGTCCGCCGAGCGCGCGTCGCCGCAGGTCGATCCGATCCTGTTGCGGCCGGTCGACGATCTCGAGCTCACGGTGCGCTCGGCCAACTGCCTCAAGGCGGAGAACATCTATTACATCGGCGACCTGATTCAGCGCACGGAAACCGAACTGCTGAAGACGCCGAACCTCGGCCGCAAATCGCTGAACGAGATCAAGGAAGTGCTCGCCTCGCGCGGGCTGTCGCTCGGCATGCGCCTCGAGAACTGGCCGCCCGCCGGCTTGGATAGGCCGTGAAACGTAGACCCCTGCTTTTCACGGGTAGGCCTACCTGAAAATCGCGGGCGAAGCCCGACGACTTTCAGCGGAAAAGACAGGAACGAACGATGAGACACCGACACGGACTGCGGAAACTGAATCGCACGAGCGAGCACCGCCTCGCGATGCTGCGCAACATGACGAACTCGCTCTTCATGCACGAGGCGATCCGCACGACGTTGCCGAAGGCGAAGGAGCTGCGCCGTGTCGCCGAGCCGCTGATCACGCTCGGCAAGAACCCGACGCTCGCGAATCGCCGGCTCGCTTTCGACCGGCTGCGCGACCGCGACGTCGTGACGAAGCTCTTCAACGAGCTTGGGCCGCGGTTCAAGTCGCGCCCGGGCGGCTATCTCAGGATCCTGAAGTTCGGCTATCGGCCGGGCGACGCAGCGCCGATGGCGCTGATCGAGATGGTCGACCGCCCGGAAGCACCGGGCGACGAAGCGCAGGCAGCCTAGCGCCCCGGAACGCTGCAGCGGCTGAAGAGGCCGGGCGCTGCCCGGCCTTTTCGTTCGCAGAAGTTGCGCCGGCAAGGCAGGCAGCGTCGCGAACCGTGTAGCATCCGCCGTCATGCCCGACAGCGTTCTCGTCACTGGCGGAGCCGGCTTCGTCGGCTCGCACATCGTCGTCGAGCTCGCGCGCGGCGGGTATGCGCCGGTCGTGCTCGACAACTTCGTCAACAGCACGCCGGCGATCCGCAGCCGGCTGGAGGCGCTCGGCGGCCGGCCGGTGCCCTGCGTCACCGCCGACGTCCGCGACGTCGCCGCGCTGCGCAACGCGTTCCACGATCATCCGATCACGGCGGTCGTCCACTGCGCGGGATTGAAGAACATCGCCGAATCCGAAGCGCGGCCGCTCGCCTACTACGACGTCGACGTCGGCGGCACGCTGTCGCTCGTCGAGGTGATGGGCGAGGCCGGCGTGGGCACGCTCGTTTTCGCGTCGAGCGCAAGCGTCTACGGCGACGCCGAGGATCTGTGCCTCGGCGAAGACATTCCGCGCATGCCGGTCAGCGTGTACGGCCGTACGAATCGCGTCGTCGAGGATTTCCTGCGCGACCTTTCGCTCGCGAACGCCAACTGGCGGATCGGCGTCGTGCGCAGGTTCAACGCGGCCGGCGCGCACGCGTCGGGAATGATGGGCGAGGCGCCGCGCGGCCGGCCGACGCGGCTCGTATCGCAGCTCTGCAGGATTGCCGCCGGCGAGGCCGCCGAAATCGTCGTTCACGGCGACGACTGGGACACGCCCGACGGCACGGGCGTGCGCGATTACGTGCACGTGCAGGATCTGGCCGACGGCTTCGTGCGGATGTTGCGGCACGTTGCGTCGCGGCCCGGACTCGCGACCGTGAATCTCGGAAGCGCCACGTCGCATTCGGTGCTGAACGTGCTCGCCGCGTTCGAACGCGCGTGCGGGCGACCGATCGCACGCGTCGTCGGTCCGCGCCGGCCCGGAGACGTCGCCGGGAGCTGCGCAGACGTTACGCGCGCCGCGGAGCTTCTCGGCTGGCGACCGACGCGCGACCTCGACGCGATCTGCAACGACGCGTGGAGATGGCAGCGCAACGGCGGCCGCTATTAGCGCCTGAACAGCCGTTGGCGCGGCCGACGACGTAACCCTGCCTGCGCCGGATGGCGCGCTAGCGCGCGACTTTTTGCAGGTGCGCCGTCTGGCGGTACCGATGCAGTTCCGCCGTCAGCCACGGACCGGAAAGCGCATCGGCGGTGCCGCATTTCACGTGATACGGCTCGCCGGACACGCTGCTGCCCGTCGCGAGATACCGGATGAAGTCCTCGGCGGTCGAGATCCGCTCGCCGACGAAACGGTACTTCGTCGCGAGGTGATCGCGCGCCTTGGCAGCCGGATATTCGTCGCCGTTTCGCACGAACGTGCAAGATGAATCGCCGACGTATTGGAGCAGGTGATCGATTTCACCCTCTGCGACGGCGTCACGCGACGCGTGCGCAGCGGTCGAGACTGCCAGCGCGAACGCGGTGGCGACGAGCGATTGGCGGATGCGGAAGTGCGGCATGGAAAACAATCCCGGATGAAGACGCAGGGCGCGTATCGGACAAATCCGGCGGCGCACGGTTCCCAGATGGCGACGACTCGCCCAGTTACAATCTTCGCACGCTGACGCATCGGCAACCGGCAACGCCACGCCGATCGAGACGCGGACGCCCATGACTACGCTCCACGCACCCGCCGCGCTGCTCGACGACGGCTGGAAGCCCGACGTCGCGATCGACATCGCCGACGACGGTCGGATAACGCGTGTCGAAGCGGGCGCGGCGAAGCGGGGCGAGCGCCTCGAAGGTCCGGTGATCCCCGCGATGCCGAACCTTCATTCGCACGCGTTCCAGCGGGCGATGGCCGGCCGCACGGGCAAGCCATCGCCGTCGCGCGACGACAGCTTCTGGACGTGGCGGCAGGCGATGTACGCGACGGTGGAGCGGCTCGACGCCGACGCATTCGAGGCGATCACCGCACAGGCGTACGTCGAGATGGCGAAGGCCGGTTATTCGGCCGTCGCCGAATTCCACTATGTCCACCACGATCCGCACGGCAAGCCCTACACGGATCCGGCCGAGCTCGCCTGGCGCGTCGTCGGCGCCGCGGCAACGGCGGGCATCGGGCTCACGCTGTTGCCGGTGTTCTATGCGCATGGTGACTTCGGCGGCGGCGCGTGCCTGCCGTTGCAGCGGCGCTTCATCAGCACCGTTCACCAGTTCGAGCGGCTTTGCGCTGCGCTCGCACGCGGTGCGGCCGAGCATGGCTACGTGCTCGGCGTCGCGCCGCACAGCATGCGCGCCGTCATGCCGGAGGAGCTCGCGAAGGTCGCGCAATGCGCGCCGGCCGATGCGCCGATCCACATCCACGCCGCGGAGCAGATGCGAGAAATCGACGACTGCGTTCGCTGGAGCGGCGAGCGGCCGGTCGAATGGCTGCTCGCGCACGCGAACGTCGATCGGCGCTGGTGCATCGTGCACGCGACGCACATGACGGTGAAGGAGTTGCACGACCTTGCGGCGACCAACGCCGTCGTCGGCCTCGCGCCCTGCACGGAGGCTGACCTTGGTGACGGCATCTTTCCCGGCGAGGCGTTCCTGCTTGCCGGTGGCCGCTTCGGCGTCGGCAGCGATTCGAACGCGACCATCGATCCGTTCGCTGAATTGCGCCAGCTCGAATGGTCCCAGCGCCTGGCGCTTCGGCGCCGAAACGTCCTCGCAGGCGCGTCCGCTGCGCCGCTCGGTGAAACACTCTGGCGCAAGGCCGCGCAGGACGGCGCGCAGGCGCTCGGCATCGCGGCCGGACGCATCGCGCCCGGCATGCGCGCGGATCTCGTCGTGCTCGACGTCGACGATCCCGCGCTCGCCGAGCAACCGCTGTCCGACTTGCTCGATGCCGCGATCTTCGGACCGTGCCGCCGGCCCGTGCGCGACGTCGTGAGCGGCGGCCGCTTCGTCGTCCGCGAAGGCCGCCACACGCGCGAGCAGGACGTGCTGCGCCGCTTTCGCGCGGCGCTTTCGCGGCATGCGCAAGGCAGCGCCTGATCGCGCTTCGCAGACATTCGCTCGATGCTGCTTGCGCGATTGCACCAGGGAGATTCGCCGCTGATCGTCAGCGTGCCGCACGCCGGACGTCATGTCCCGGACGCGATCGCCTTGCGAATGACGCCGCCAGCGCGCGCGTTGCCCGACACCGACTGGCACGTCGACGCGCTGTACCGGTTTGTGCCGGCCACCGGCGCCACGTTCGTCGTCGCCACGCATTCGCGGTACGTGATCGACCTGAACCGCGATCCGTCGGGCGGCGCGCTCTATCCGGGCGCAGACAACAGCGAGCTGTGTCCGACGCGAACGTTCGCGAACGACGCGATCTACCTTCCCGACGAGGCGCCGTCCGAATCCGAAATCGCCGCACGTCGCGCAACGTTCTTCGACCCATGGCATGCGCGCCTATCGGTCGAGATCCGGCGCGTCCGCGCGCGCCACGGTTACGCGGTGCTGCTCGACGGCCATTCGATCGCCGCCGAGGTGCCGCGCTTTTTCGCAGGCCGTTTGCCGGACCTCAATCTCGGAACCGCGGACGGATCCAGTTGCGCGCCGTCGCTCGAGTCCCTCGCGACGCGCGTGCTCGCAGGCGTCGATCGCTTCACGCACGTCGTCAACGGCCGCTTCAAGGGCGGCTATGTCACCCGCCACTTCGGCACCCCCGGCGAGCGCGTCCATGCGCTTCAGCTCGAGATGGTGCAGGATTGCTACATGGACGAGTCGCGGCCGGAGCGTTACGATCCGGCGCGCGCGGCGGCGATCGTCGCGCTGCTCGAGCGCCTCGTGATTGCCCTGTCGGAGTGGCGGCCATGATTCGCATCTACGTTGCACGCCAGCGCTACGACGCTTATCTCGTCGCCGATCGCCTGAACCAGGCCGGGATCCGCGCGCACGTCTTCAACGAGCATGCCTCGAGCATCGTCGGCGACGTCCCGCCGGACGTCGCCCAGCCGCAGGTATGGCTCGCTGACGACGCCGACGAGCCGCGCGCACGCGCGCTGCTGCGCACGATGGAGCAGGAAGCGCGGCCGCGGGCGCCGCTTTTTTGCGGCAAGTGCGGCGAGCAGTCGCCGGGCAACTTCGAGCTTTGTTGGAATTGCGGTACGGCGATCGCCTGAACGTGTCGTCCCGGGGCCTCGAAGGTTCCGGCCGCTCCATGCCGCTGTCATAATCGGTTACGAACGCGCGGCGATCGTGCGTCATCCCCCGTCCCCGCGGCGCCGTTGATGGAACGTACAGCACGCGCGTCGCGCGCTGCGGCGCATTCGTCCAATGGAAAGAGAAAGAGGGAGGTTTCGGTGAAGCGTGTTCTCTGCCTGTTGATCACCGCGGCGATCGCCGTTCCCGCGTTCGCTCAGGTTTCGGTGACCGTCGGACAGCCCGGCTTCTACGGCCGCGTCGACGTCGGTACTCTGCCGTCGCCGCGCGTCATGTACGCACAGCCGGTCATCATCACGCCGGCGCCGATCGGCGTCGTGCAGCAGCCGATCTACCTGCGCGTGCCGCGCGAGCACGCCCGCCACTGGCGCAGGTACTGCGCGCGCTACGATGCGTGCGGCGTGCCCGTCTACTTCGTGCAGGATAGCTGGTACAGGGACGTCTACGTGCCGTACTACCGCCGCACGTACGTGGTCGCGCCTCCTCCGCCCGTCTACGTCGCGCCGCCGCCTCGCTACCACACGGTCTCCGTCGCTTCCGTCCATGCGGTCATGGGGCCGCCCGAGCAGCGTTGCTGGGTCGAACGACAGCAGGTCGTCGAAAAGAATGCCCCCAACGTCCCCGGCGCCATCGTCGGCGGTGTGATCGGCGGCCTGCTCGGACACCAGGTCGGCGGCGGACGCGGCAAGGACATCGCGACCGCGGGCGGCGTTGTCGCGGGGGCGGCGGTTGGGGCCAACGTCGGGCGCGGCGACCAGGTCGTCACCCGAGACGTGCAGCGCTGCACGACCGTGCACCGCGACGAGCGTCCCGCGTACTGGGACGTGAGCTATCGCTTCCGCGGGCAATTGCACTACGCCCAGTTCTCGACGCCGCCCGGACGCACGATCATCGTCGACGACAACGGCATCCCGCGACAACCGTAAGGACGTCGGCTAGGGTACCGGCGTTCGAGGCTCCTCGGACGCCGCGCCGTTGCCGCCCTTGCGCAACAGTTTGCGCACGGCGTTCGACACCGCAAGCCGGCCTTCGCGGTAATACGCCTCGTGGTTGTCCTCGATCTCCGAAGGCTCGTAGACGTAGTTCACCATGATGCCGAGCGACTCGGCGAGTCCGCGCGCCGACGCATTCGCGAGCCAGTTGATCCGATCGAGTCGCGCGCCGTTGCCGAAATGGAACCGCGCGACAGGATCGATCGGCATACCGTCGCGCTTTTCGTTGGCGAGATAGCGCGCGCATAGCGGAACGAACACGTTCTCGAGCGCGGCGCTCGCTGCGCGATCGACCGGCACCTCGTCCGTCGTTTCGTCGCCTTCGCCGTCGCGGGAGCGCGCAAGCGCCGCGAACGCCGCACGATTGCGTTCGGTCAGCAACGCATCCGTTCCGGATTGCAGGTGCCGATCGAGCCAGTGCCGAAAGCCCGGCACCGGCGACAGTGTCGCGAACGTTTCGAGGTTCGGATATTCCGCGAGCAGGCTCTCGACGACGCGCTTGATCAGGAAGCCGCCGAACGACACGCCGCGAAGGCCCGGCTGCGTGCTCGAGATCGAATAGAAGACGGCCGCATCGGCCTCGCGCGGATCGGTCACCGGCAGCGACTCGTCGAGCAGCGGCGCGATGCTCGACGCGACGCGATCGGTCAGCGCCACTTCGACGAACACCAGAGGCTCGGCGGGCATGCGCGGATGAAAGAACGCATAGCAGCGACGGTCCGATTCGAGGCGGTGCTTGAGATCCGTCCACGAGCGGATCGCGTGCACCGCTTCGTACCCCATCAGCCGCTCGAGCAGCGCCGCGGGCGACTGCCACGAGATTCGTCGCAGCTCCAGATTGCCGAGCGCGAACCAGTCGCGGAAGAGCGACAGAAGCTCCTCGTCGATGACGCGCAACGCGTCATTGCCCGATTGCAGGCGGATCGCATCCGCGCGCAGGTCGACCAGGAACTTGACGCCGTCTTCGAGCAGGTTGAATTGCCGCAGGATCGAAAGCGACGCGCCGGCGAGCGCCACACGCAGCCGCAGCGCGGCGAGCTGCTGCTCGACGCCGCTGCTCCCGACGTAATCGTCGACGAGGGGCGCTGTCGCGCGCGTCCCGTTGCGATGCTCGACGAGCAGCGTCAGGTACGCGCGCTTGCCCTGGTCGTCGAGCCCGCGGTAGATCGTCGCGAGGGTCGCCACGCGCGAGCGGGCGGAGGCCTCGCCGCCGACCCCGCTCGCGCACTCGTCGAACGTGCGCCGCACGCGCGCAACAGGGAAGCGCGACGTCGGCGGCTCCGCGGGAACGCTCTTGCGCCGGCCGAGCCAGTTCCAGACGCTCGTCTTCGCATTGGGCATGGTGGGGGAGGACATGGAAGCGCTCGGAGGCCGGCGAATCGCGTTTCCTCGATCCCGCGAACGCCGAAGACGAAGCACCGGATCGTTCGCGCGGAAGAGTGACACACGTATTGTGCGGCCGTCGGAACCCAATTCCAATCCGACAACTCCGATCCGGCTCTCGCCGGTCGTGCAGGCTATATCGACGACGGAAAGTCGACGCGCACCGGTGTCGTCAGTCCTCCAGCAGCTCGCGCGCTCGCGCGACGTCGGCGTTTGCCGCTGCCGCTGCCGCGGTCGACGCGTCCGCTTCATCGGCGGGCATCCGCGCGCGACGACGCAGCACGGCGAGCCACACGGCGACGCCGCCGGCTAGCAGCAGGAACGGCCCGAACCAGAGCAGATACGTGACCGGCTTGACGGGCGGCTTGTAGAGCACGAAATCGCCGTAGCGCGCGACCAGGTAGGTGCGGATGTCGTCGTCGCTCTTCCCGGCCTGCGCGAGCTCGCGCACTTCCTTGCGCAAGTCGGCCGCGAGCGGCGCCTCGCTTTCGGCGAGCGTCTGGTTCTGGCAGACGAGGCAGCGCAGCTCGCCTTCGAGCGCCTTCAGGCGCGCGTCGAGCGCGTCGTCGGCGAACGCCGCCGTCGCGGCGAGCGACAGCGCGACGACGACCAGCCGCATCACGATTGCTGCAGCTTCCGCACGAGCGGCAGGATCGTCGTGTCGAGCGCCTCCGCCGTCAGCGGACCGATCTGCTTGTAGCGGATGATCCCGGCCTTGTCGATGACGAACGTCTCGGGAACGCCATAGACGCCGAAGTCGATGCCGACGCGGCCGTCGCGGTCGACGATCGACGCCCGATACGGGTCGCCGTTCGACGCGAGCCATTTGCGTCCGTCGGCAGGGTCGTCCTTGTAGGCGAGGCCGATCACCGGAACCACGTTCGCCTTGGCGAGTGCGACGAGCAGCGGATGCTCCTCCCGGCACGACACGCACCAGGACGCCCAGACGTTCAGGAGCCACACATGTCCGCGCATGTCGGCGCTCGTCAGACGCTGGTCAGGCCGGTGCAGTTCGGCGAGCGAGAACGACGGCACCGGCTTGCCGATCAGCGGCGACGGCACTTCGCGCGGGTCCCGGAAGAGACCGACGAACAGGAAGGCCACGATGATCGCGAACACCGCGAGCGGCAGCGACCAGCGCAGCACGTTCGAAGTCTTTCGCGGTTGCGCGGGATTCGTCGGCATTGCCGTGTCACTCATCCTATGCCCTCATCGCGGCGACGGTAGCGCCGAAACGCTGCCGCACCGCGAGGCGGTAGCGCCGGTCGGCCACGGCGCAGAAGCCGCCGAGCGCCATCACGATGCAGCCGGCCCAGATCCAGTCCACGAACGGCTTCACGTAGATCCGCACGCTCCATGCGCCGGAAGCGCCCTTGTCGGTCACCGGCTCGCCGAGCGAGACGTAGCGGTCGCCGCCGACGCCCCAGTCGATCGACGCCTCCGTCATCACCTGGCCCGACGCGCGGAACGTGCGCTTCTGCGGCGAGAGCGTCGTGACGGGCTTGCCGTTGCGCGAGACGTCGATCGTGGCGACGATCGCGTCGTAGTTGGGGCCGGCCTGCGGCGCGACGCCGCGGAACGTGTAGGTCTCGCCGGCGACGTCGAGGCTTTGCCCGACGTCGAGGCGCACGTCGCGCTCGACCTCGTAGCCCTTGACGAGCGTGACACCGACGATGAAGACGGCGACTCCGAAGTGCGCGAGCAGCATGCCGTACCAGGCGGGCGCGTTCGCGCGCAGCTTGTCGATGAGCCCGCGCTGCGGCACGCTGCGCAGTCGCTGCACGAGCGCGGTGATCGTCGCCGTCGCGATCCACGCCGCCATCAGAAGCCCGAGCGCGACGAGCGGTTTCCATGTTCCGATGCCGAACGGCGCCAGCACGGCCGTCGCGAGCGAAGCCAAGACCGCGAAGCGCAGCTTCGTCCACAAATCCGGGACGCTCGCTTTTCTCCATGCCGCGAGCGGCCCGACGCCGAGCAGGAACACGAGCGGCGCCATCAGCGGGTAGAACACCGCGTTGAAGTAGGGCGGCCCGACCGAGATCTTGCCGAGATGCAGCGCATCGATCATCAGCGGGTACAGCGTGCCGAGCAGTACGCTCGCCATCGCGACGACGAGCAGGATGTTATTGCCGAGGAGCATCGACTCGCGCGACACCATTGCGAAGCCGCCGCCCGCGCCAACCGCACCCGCGCGGGCCGCGTAAAGGGCGAGCGAGCCGCCGATGACGACGGTGAGGAACGCGAGGATGAAGACGCCGCGCGCCGGATCGGTCGCGAACGCGTGCACCGACGTCAGCAC
>DATJFI010000010.1:0-39390 GCA_035495715.1 Casimicrobiaceae bacterium | reverse complement strand
GCTTGCCACGCGAGCGCGACAGTTCTTACTCGACGAGTCGATGGAAGTGAACGCGCATCGTCTCGCGCCGGCGCAGCATCAGCCGAACGGACCGACGTTGTAGGCCCTGCTGAAGCCCGCGAGGATGCCGATCACGAGCAGAACGGTCGCAACGAAGAGCGTCAGTGACGGCGGATATTGGCTTTCGGCGTGAATAAGTCGTTCAGCTCTCATGCGCGTGCGCTCGGCGCGCAGTCCCTTCATGAACGAGACGTGATAGATGATGCCGAGGATCAACCATGCCGTCGTGGGGCGGTCGCGATAGCGTGCCGGAGACGGCGTCACGAGCGAGACCGTTCCATCGTATCGGTGCCGAGGTCACTGCGCGACGAAGACGCACTTCCAGTCGCGTTTCATGCTGACGACGGTGATGCCATATTCGTCCGCCCTGTCGAACGCCTCGGCGAGAGGACTGAAGCGGAACTCGCGGTCGTACGCGAACTCGCGATCCCCATCGTCGTGGTGCACCAGCAGTGCGAGCCGTGCTCCGTCACCCGACTTCGCGTAGCGCATCATCGCGAGGTCGCCATCGGAATTTCCGGACGCGAGCAGCGGCCGGCGCCCGATGTGCAGGCCGATGTTCACGGGCTTCGCGTCGCGGTCGTCGAACGAGCCGAGCTCCGGCGCCTTCACCAGCACCGCGCGGCCGTCCTTCGCCTCGAACCGCAGCTTGCTGCTCGAACCGACGACCCGCTCGGGTGGGATTCCGTACGCATGCTCTGCGAACGCGCGGATGAATTCGATGCCGCCGCCCGATACGATGAAGATCTTGAAGACGTTCGCCCGCAGATATTCGAGCAGCTCGAGCTGCGGCTGATAGACGCATCGCGTAAAGACGCGCCCGAACTTCGGATGTCGGGCCTTCGCGAGCCAGTCGCGCGCGATCCGATCGAACGCCTCGTCCGTCATGCCGGTGTGCGTCGCGAACATCAGCTCGACGATTCCCTGCTTGCCGAGCGCGTGCAGCGTCTTCGCGTCGTGCTCGAGAAACGCCTTGAACGGCTGGCGCGCCTTCATCGCCGGATCCTTCGCGGCCAGTTCCCTGACGCGATCGGCGACGAAGAACGCCTGCACCGGCATCGGCTGCTCGCACCACAGCGTGCCGTCGTTGTCGAACGTCGCGATGCGCTCCGCCGGCGGCACGTAATCCGGTCCACCTTCCTTCGTCACGCGCGCGACGAAATCGACGATCGCCGATTTCGCCGCGCCATCGTTCCACGATTCGAGCATGTCAGTCAGGAGCTTTCAGCTCGAGCCGGTCGCCTCGGACATCTTTGGCCTCCGCATCGTCGATCGTGAACGTATTGGGCCTCCGGATGATGGGAAACTCCGAACGTCCATGCGCTCTTCGTCGTGTACGAGACGAACGGCTGCACGAACGTGCTGCTGATGGCCTGCGCGCCGGGGCCTTCGACCGACCACAGGTGATTCCCGAGAACGCCCTACGTCCAGCCCGCCTCCTCCTTGACGACGACACCCGTCGGGCCGAGCGCCCATTTCCCGCCGCCGATCAGGTCGGTGTTCGTCGGGACGACGACGTCGGGACCGGCGCCCCACAGGATTCCGCCGGGTCCCGGCGCCGAAGGAACGTAGAAGAACTCCCCGTTGATGTCGCCGGCGCCGCTCTGGCTGCCCTCGCCGAGCGCCGGCACGTGCTGGTCGACGATCGGCACGATGACGCGCGAGATCAGCGTCCAGTCGGCACTGAGCACGACGGGCTGGATGTTGAGCGTGAATTTGCGGCCGTCGCGGTTCGGCCCGATCTCGTGATCCCAGTTGAACTGGGGGAACGGCACGCTGACGAGCGACGACACTGGATTGTCGGGTTTCTTCGCAAGGTCCTCGCCGCTTTGCACCTGGGCATGCGAATGCATGGAGAACAGCAGCATCGCGCCGGCCGCGAACGCGCTCGCGATGCGCTCGCCCGCACTCATTGCATCGGCACGTCGGCGTCGCGCACCGCACCGCGCTGGCAGCCGCGGATCGCCTGCAGCAGCAACCGTCCCGAAAATGGCTTCGCGACGAACATGGCGCCGGCAGCCGCCGCCTGCGCGCGCTTCCGGCTCGTCGAACGCGGTAATGAAGATCGCGGGCGGCAAGGCGCCCTTCGCCGCGAGGCGGCGTCGCAGCGCGAAGCCGTCGATGCCGGGAAGCTGCACATCGATGATCAAGCACATTGCGTCGCTAGCCGCTACGCCGAGGAGCGCCTCGGCGGATTCATAAAGGACGGGGACGAGCCGCCCAGGCGCACGATTCGCGCAAGCGGCTGCCTTATGCTGGCGTCGTCCTCGACGATCGCGACGGCCTTCGAAGCAGTACCCTGCATCGTTCTCCCCAGTCACCGTGCGCCTTCGCGGCCGCGCGTCGTACGCGCGCATTCACGATAATCCCCGCAGAGCGCAAGGTCCAGCAATTGGTCTCGGGGAAGACCGCTACTGCACCAAAGGACAAGGGACCGCGAAGGACGCGGCGATGGGACTTAAGGTCCGCCGGTGTCCCGGAATTTCGCGGCGACGTTGACGAGTTCGGCCAGCGAGCCGACCTCCATCTTCGCCATGACCTGCGCCCGGTGCGCCTTGACAGTGCGCACCGACGTGCCGAGATCGTCTGCGATCTGCTTGTTGAGGCGCCCGCGCACCACCTGCGCGAGCACCTCGCGCTCACGAGGCGTGAGCTTTTCGAACCGCGCGCGCGCAGCGCGGGTTTGCTCGCTGCGAGCACGCGCCTTCATGTCGCACGCAAGCGCGCTCTCCACGGCACAGAGGAGCGCCTCGCGCTTGACCGGCTTGGTCAGGAAGTCGACGGCGCCGGCCTTCATCGCGCGTACGCTCATGTCGACGCTGCCGCGGCCGGTCAGGAAAACGATTGGCGGTGAGCTCTCCTTGCGCGCCATCGCCGCCTGCAGCTCGACGCCGCTCATTCCCGGCAGACCGACGTCGAGCACGACGCACCCCGGACGGTCGTCGCGCTCGGCGACGAGGAACTCGACGGCCGAGCCGTACGCACGAACCTCGAAGCCCGCGCAGCGCAGCAGGCGCGACAACGCATTGCGTACGGCGCCGTCGTCATCGATCACGTGAACGAGTGCGGGATTCATCGTCGGCTTCTCCGATGCGTTCAGGCGGCGCCGCGCGCCTTGCGCGAATCGACGCGCAACGTGAAGCGGAACGTCGCACCGGCGTCCGTGTTGTTCTCCGCCCAGATCCTGCCGCCGTGCGCCTCGACGAGCGAGCGCGCGATCGAAAGACCGAGGCCCATGCCGTTCCTCTTCGTGGTGAAGAACGAGTCGAAGATGCGATCGAGGTCTTCGGTCGGGATGCCGTGTCCGCGATCCGACACGCGGACCTCGATCGTATGCGGCTCGACGCTCGACGTGACGACACGTATGGCGCGGTCTTGCTCCGGCGTGCCGGACATCGAATCCATCGCGTTGAACAGAAGGTTCAGCAGCACCTGCTGGACGTGGATGCGATCGGCATGGATCAGCGGCACGCGGCTGAGCTCGACTTCGAGCGTCATGCCGCGCCGCTTCACGGTCGGTGCGACCAGCCGCAGCACCATCCTGACGAGCTCGTTCACGTCGAATCGTTCGGCATCCGCCTGGCGCTTGTTCGCGAGGCCGCGAATGTGCCGGATGATCTCGCTCGCGCGAAGGTCGTCGCCGCGAATGTCGCTCAGGATCTGCCGCAGCTCGCGACGATCGAGCTCGTTCGCGTCGAGCAGCATCTCGGCGGCGTCGACGTTGCTGAGGATCGCGGACATCGGCTGGTTGATTTCGTGCGCGATCGACGCGGTCAGCTCGCCCATCGCGGTGAGCCGCGACGCGTGCGCCAGCCGCTGGTTGAGCTCGTCGGCGTCGCGCCGCTCGGTGATGTCGGTCAACGCGCCGACCATCTGGATCGCCCTGCCCGCGTCGTCGCGGACGATCAGGCCCTGCTCGTGAACGTGCGCGTAACTTCCGTCGTTGCGGCGCAGCCGGAACTCGCATTCCCACAAGGCATGGCCACAGTTCGTCGCCGCAGTGCGCGCGCGCATCGCGCGCGCCTTGTCCTGCGGATGAACGAGATCGACGAGCGAAGGGAACGTGCGCGGCGACACCCCGTGCGCGTATCCGTATTGCGCGAGTCCGCTTCCGCTCCACGAAACGGCATCGGTCGCCAAGTCCTGCTCGTAAACAGCGTCTTTGGTCGCCTGCAGCACGAGCTGGAAGCGACGGTCGCTCGCGCGGAGCGACCGCTCGGCTTCGCGTCGCTCCTCGAGCGCCGCCGCGAGGCAAAGCAGCGTCGCGCCGAGGAAGATCAGGAAGAGCTGAACCGAGAACGCATTCTCGGCGGGCCTTCGCATGCCGAGCGGTCCGAGACTGTGCCCGGCGCCCCAGATGACGAGAACCGACACGACCGCGAACGACGCGGTGGCTCCGACCGGCCCGAAGCGCAACGCCGCCCACAACAGGAATGCGAGCGGCAAGTAGATGAGCGCCGGCGCGCGGCTCGTTGCGGACTGCGAATCGAATACGATCAACGTGATCGCGAACAGGCCGACGGCAAGCGCGGCGATTTCGACCCATCGGAGGCGTCGCATCGACGGCAGGCGGTCGAGCCCGACCCCGCGCCAGACCACGAGCAACGGCACGAAGATCACCGATGCGGTGACGTTCGACAGCAGACGCGTTCGCCAGAGGTCCCAGTAGCCGCTCTCGCCCCAGCCGATCAGCGCGACGAACGCGCTGTCGAGAAACGACGACAGGAACGCCGCCGCGAACGCGGCAAACAGGAAGGCACTTACGTCGAGCAGTCGATCGAACGCGAGCCTACGGCTCACGACGAACTGGACCACGAGCGCGCCGATCGCCGCCTCGGCGACGTTGCTCACGAACCAGCAGAGGACCATCGACAGCGGAACGCCACCTTCGAGCTCGGCGAGCAGGTGTGCGGGAAGCGCGGCGACGACAACCACCCACCAGAGCCGACGCGGCACGAGGAGCAGTGCCGCGAACAGGATCGCGTTCGGCGGCCACAGCACCGAGATCGGATTGGGAAGGAACGTGAGCGCGAGTCCCACACGCGTGCCGAGGTAATAGCCGGCAAAGACGAGGAAGCACAACGCCCCGATATGGCTTGCGCGCCGCTTGCGGGCCGCGTACCGGAAAAGCGCGGCTGGACTGCCGAGGCGAAGCGCATTCATGGCGCAGCCCTCGGCTTGGCGCGCATCGCATGATCGACAGCCGATGCAAGCGCGCGGCAGGAGAACGGCTTGATGAAAAGCGCGCTCGCGCCGGCCCGCGACGCCGCCTCGTGCACCGCCGGCTCGTCGTGCGCCGTGATGAAGATGATCGGCAGGCGGCTGCCGGCCGACGTGAGGCGCGCCCAGAAGTCGAATCCCGACATGCCGGGCAGGACGACATCGGTGACGACGCACCCGGCGCCGGCGAGATCGTCGCTTATAAACGCCGCTTCGCAGGAATCGTAAAGCAGCGGCTCGAAACCGCAGGCGGCCAGCACTGCCTTAAGCGCCTGCCGCATCATCGGATCGTCGTCGACGACGACGATCCGCATCCGGGGTGCCTGCATGTCCTGCGACGAGATGGATCAACGTTCGAATCTTCCATGCCGGTTCTCCTGCCGGGAATGTAGGCTACACCGATTGCTGCCGGCGTGCAGCAGATGCGGCCTTTCCGTAGCGTGTTAGCGCCATTTGCGCTGGTCGAGCACAGCGACCATATCAGCGCCGCACGCATCGCGAGCAGCGCACCGGACGCGGGTATGAAGCAAGCGAGCGTCGCCGTCCCAGAATGAGCAGCGCGACAGTGTGAATCGTTGCCCACCTTCGCGATATCACCTGCATGTACCAGGCGTACGAGGCGAGAAACAGCAACGCACCTGCGCCGGGAAACAACGCGATCGCGCCCCTTGCCGATGCATCGGGCTCCGCAATCATTTCCTCGTTGGCCACGGCGATGCCGATCATGCCGGCCACCATGACCATCATGCCGTTCATCGCGTATCGGCTGGCCTTGACCGGATTGCGCGTGTGCTCGATATGCTCGCCGACGACGCGCTGCGCCTTCAAGAAACTGATTGCCCACAGCGCGATGCTGCCGGCCAGCGCACTGGCTCGCGTCACCGCCGTCACCATGTACATCGAACGCTGCGCAAGGTCATTCCCGGTCGTTACGACCGTCTCGCAAGCGCGATAAGCAGAAACAGGCGGCAGCGCTCGAGCATGTGGTCCGCGTCGAATGGTACCTCCTCCGAATGCAATTTCCGGTGCGGCAGCGGATGCGCGAGCCACGTGCCGACGAGGTCGCGATGGTCGAATGCCGTTTGACCGGAAGCGCTCGATACACGCGCGGGGCGACAGCACCAGGTAGCGAACGCGACCAGAATGGCAAGAAGTGCGGTGAGGACGCTGCCCGATTCCGCGAATCGCGATCGAGCGGCGATCTAAATTGGAAAACAGCCGCGGTCACTGCGGTGACGTACAGGCGGAGTGACGGAGGTCGCCAAGGGCCGAATCGCTCCGGGTGGATTTGTGCGACAGCCGCTCACGGCTTGTCGCGAAATCCGGGTGGCCAAGGGCGGAATCGAACCACCGACACAAGGATTTTCAGTCCTCTGCTCTACCAACTGAGCTACTTGGCCGTCCTGAACTGACAGCGGCCGGAGATTCGCGCGATGCGAGGCCCCGGCCGGAGCATGAAATTATACCAGCCGCGTCCTGTCGCCGCGCCTTTGCCAAGCGTATGCTGGTTGGTTCGGATCGGCGCGCCGCGCAGCGCCGCGCCTGACAGCCGCCGCCACGCGGCCCATCCGAAGCGCACCTCGTCACGCAACTTCACGAAGGCCGCAAGGCCGCAGGAGGTAACAACATGGCTACCTACATCATTCTATCGAGCTTCACCGATCAGGGCATCAGGACCGTCAAGGACACGACGAAGCGCGCCGACACTGTGCGGGAAACGGCACGGAAGATGGGCATCGAGACGAAGTCGCTCTACTGGACGATCGGCCAGTACGACGTCGTCGCGACGTTCGAAGCGCCGAACGATGAAGCGATAACCGCGCTCGCCCTGACCCTGTCGAGCCAGGGAAACGTGCGCACGCAGACGCTGCGCGCCTTCTCGAAGGACGAAGTGTCGGGCATCCTCGCGAAGCTCGGCCAGTAGGCGCACACGGCAGCACCGCGCACGCGGGGCGCTTCGGCGCCCCGCTTCGTTTCGACCTGCGCCTCACGTCGCGAAGAACGCGTTCAGCTCGCGCAGCGTCTCGACCGGCACTTCCTCGGGCAGGTAGTGACCGGCGGCAAGCGCACGGCCGCGAACGTCGCCGGCCACCGCGCGCCAGTCCGTGATCGGGTCGAACAACCGCGCGACGACGCCGCGTGCGCCCCAGAGCACGAGCACCGGGCAGGCGACCTGCTCGCCTTTCGCGTCGTGCTCGAGGTCGATCGTCGCCGCCGCGCGGTAATCCTCGCAGCTCGCGTGGATCGTTTCCGGATCGCGGAAGCATCGCTCGTACTCGGAAAGCGCGTCCGCGTCGAAATGCGCAAGCCCGGTGCCCCAGCCGCCGAGCTTGCGTCGCAGGTAATACGCGGGATCGGCGCCGATCAGGCGTTCCGGCAGGTCGAACGGCTGGATCAGGAAAAACCAGTGGTAATACGCGGTCGCGAACGCGAAGTCCGTACGTTCGTACATCGTCCGGGTGGGCGAGATATCGATGACTGCGAGCTGCTTCACCGCCGAAGGATGATCGAGGCACAGCCGATGCGCGACGCGCCCGCCGCGATCGTGGCCGACGACGCGAAACGTCGAATGCCCGAGCGAGCGCATCAGCTCGACCATGTCGAGCGCCATCGCGCGCTTCGAGTAGGCGGCGTGCGTGTCGTCGGACGGCGGCTTGCCGGAGTCGCCATAGCCGCGGAGATCGGCGCAGACGACGGTGTACTGCTTCGCGAGCACGGGCGCGACGCGATGCCATATCACGTGCGTCTGCGGATAGCCGTGCAGCAGCAGGACCGGCGGACCGTCGCCGCCGACGGCACAGTGGATCTCGGTACCCGTCGTGCGAACGCGATGCGTCGTGAAGCCGGGAAAGAAATCGCGCACGTCAGAAGACCGGCGTCGAAGCGAGCACGCTAATGGATCTCGGGATCCGGCGTCGGCGCCGTTCCTTCGAGGAAGTCGAAATCGCAGCCATCGTTCGCCTGCGAGATGTGCTGCTGGTAGAGCGCGCCGAAGCCGCGCGCGAAATGCGGCGCGGGCTTCTTCCACGCGGCGCGACGCCGCGCGAGCTCGGGATCGTCGATGTCGAGATGAAGGCGACGCTTCGCGACGTCGAGCTCGATCATGTCGCCGTCGCGCACGAACGCGAGCGGGCCGCCCACATACGATTCCGGCGCGACGTGCAGCACGCACGCGCCGTAGCTCGTTCCGCTCATTCGCGCATCGGAGACGCGCACCATGTCGCGCACGCCCTGCTCGAGCAGCTTCTTCGGAATCGGAAGCTGGCCCCACTCCGGCATTCCCGGGCCGCCGAGCGGGCCGGCGTTCTTCAGCACGATCACCGAATCGGCGGTTGCCGCTAGCGCAGCATCGTCGATACGCGCCGCCATGTCGTTGTAGTCGTCGAAAACGATGGCCGGACCGCGATGGCGCAGCAGCCGCGCTTCGGCTGCCGCCGGCTTGATGACGGCGCCGTCGGGCGCGAGATTGCCGCGCAGCACGGCAAGGCTGCCCGACGCGACGAGCGCGCGCTCGCGCGGCAGGATCACGTCGTCGTTGAACACGTCGGCCTCGCCGATCGCGTCGCCCAGCGTCCCGCCGCCGATCGTCCGCGCGTCGAGCACGAGCAAGTCATGGATCCGTTGCATCAGTGCGCGCAGGCCGCCGGCGTAGTAGAAATCCTCCATCAAATACTTGCCCGCGGGACGCACGTTCGCGATCAGCGGCGTGCGGCGCGACAGCTCGTCGAAGCGGTCGATCGAAAGCGCAATGCCGGCACGGCGCGCCATCGCGACGAGATGCACCAGCGCATTCGTCGAGCCTCCGAGGGCCAGCACCGTCGTGATCGCATTGTCGAAGCTCGCGGCCGTCAGGATGTCGCGCGGCTTCAGGTCCTCCCAAACCATGTCGACGATGCGCCGTCCGGTCGCGCTCGCCATCCGCGCGTGTCGCGAGTCGGCGGCCGGAATCGACGCCGCGCCGGCGAGCGTCATGCCGAGCGCCTCGGCGGCCGACGTCATCGTCGATGCGGTTCCCATCGTCATGCAGTGGCCCGCCGTACGGGCGATGCCGTTCTCGATCTCTTCCCACGCCGCTTCGGACAGGTTGCCGGCGCGCTTCTCCGCCCAGTATTTCCAGACGTCGGAGCCGGAGCCGAGGAAGCGTCCACGCCAATCGCCGCGCAACATCGGCCCGGCCGGCAGAAACACGGCCGGCAGGTTCATGCTGATCGCGCCCATCAGCAACGCCGGCGTCGTCTTGTCGCAACCGCCCATCAGCACGGCGCCGTCGGCCGGGTACGAACGCAGAAGCTCCTCGGTTTCCATCGCCAGGAGGTTGCGGTAGAGCATGGTCGTCGGCTTCTGGAACGGCTCGGACAGCGTGAGCGCCGGCATTTCCACCGGGAAGCCGCCGGCTTGCCAGATGCCGCGCTTCACCTCCTCGGCGCGCTGGCGGAAGTGGCTGTGGCAGGGATTGATGTCGCTCCACGTGTTGACGATCGCGATGACGGGCTTGCCGGCATAGTCGGCGCGCTGGTAACCCATCTGCGCGGTGCGCGAGCGATGACCGAACGCGCGCATGTCGGTTGCGCCATACCAGCGATGCGAACGGAGATCCTCGGGGCGGCGCTTGCGGGAAGTGGTCATGATGATCGCGACGGGCGCGGCGATTGCTTTGAAAAAGTCGACCGGACTCGACTGGGCCGCAAACCGCCGGCTTTACGTCGACACGCGCGAACCATGCCGGTCGGAAGGGTCCGACGCGCGGGACAATTCGCTCGCCGGACGATGCACTTTTTTGCAGATTATAGCGGCGCGGTCCGAACAATCCGCGTACGCGGAATGTCCGAGCCAATGCGGAGGTTGCCATGATGCGCCCTGTTCGAGGCCCTGCGAGCGCGTTCATTCAGGTGTTCGCATTGATCGCTGCGCTCACGCTCTCGATCGCCGTTCCGGCATATGCCGGCGACGCCGCGACGTCCGACCTGCAGACGATGGCGCAGCCGAACGGCTCGCCTGCCGCACCGAACGCCGATGTCGGTCGACCGTCGCGGGCCGTCGAGCCTGGCGATCAAGCGACGACCGGGGAGCCGAGCGCCGCGGCCGCGAGCAACGCCGACAAGCTTTTCGGCGCGATCGTGAAGGTCACGACGCGATCGGTGCCCGATGCGCGCAGCAACGACTCCCTGGGCGACGAGCGCGAAGGCACGGGCGTCGTCATCGCGCGGGACGGCCTCGTGCTCACGATCGGTTACCTGGTCGTCGAGGCCGACGACATCAGGATCACCGATTCGAAGGGCCGCGACTATCCGGCGAACGTCGTCGCCAACGATCAGTCGAGCGGCTTCGCGCTCGTGCGCACCGCGGTGCCGATCGATGCGACGCCGATCGCGTTCGGCGACTCGGGAACGACGACCGAACGCGAGCCGGTGATGATCGCCAACGCGGGCGGCGAAGGTCCCTCGTTCGCGTTCATCGTGTCGAAACGACCGTTCACCGGGAACTGGGAATACAAGCTCGACTACGCGCTCTTCACGAGCCCGCCCACGTCCGACTGGAGCGGCGCCGCACTGATCGATCGCGACGGCAAGTTGCTCGGCATCGGATCGCTGATCGTTCGGGAAGCGACCGAAGGCGAGACGAGCCTGCCCGGCAACGTGTTCGTGCCGATCGATCTCCTGAAGCCGATCCTGGCCGATCTCGTCAAGCAGGGCCGGCGCGCAGGGCCGGTGCGGCCCTGGCTCGGGATCAGCGCCGACGAACTGCAAGGACATCTCTTCGTCACCAAGGTGTCGCCCGAAGGCCCCGGCGATCGCGCGGGTATCGAGCCGGGCGACATCATTCTCGCCGTCGGACCCGACCTCGTGCGCACGCAGGACGAGTTCTACCAGCGGGTGTGGGCGCGCCGTCAGGCCGGCGATGAAGTGCCGCTCAAGGTGCTGAAGGGCGCCGAGGTGAAGGAGATCACCGTGCATTCGATGGATCGCCTCGCCTACTACCGGCCGCGCTCGACAATCTGAGGTTTCCGACGCGGCGCGCCGATGATGCGCGTCGACGACGGCCCCCGCGGCTAGAATGACGCCGCGCGTTCGGCTCGCACCGCGAAGCCACTCGACCGGCGTCGAGCGCGCGCTCCCGCATCCCTTCGTGTCGCCTCGATGCCCCTGTTCGCGCTGACGATCTTCGCGAGTGCGTTCCTGCTGTTCCTCGTGCAGCCGATCATCGCCAAGCAGATCCTGCCGTGGTTCGGCGGTTCCGCGGCCGTGTGGACGACCTGCCTCGTGTTCTTCCAGACTGCGCTCACGGCGGGCTACGCATATGCCGACGCCGTCGCGCGCCGCCTGTCGCCGCCGCGACAGGCGTTGCTGCATTCGACGCTGCTTGCGGCAAGCCTGGCCGCGCTGCCGATCGTGCCCGCGGCATTCTGGAAGCCGACGGGCAGCGAAAATCCGCTCGCGCTGATCCTCGGTCTCCTGGCCGTCACGATCGGCCTGCCGTACTTCCTGCTGGCGACGACGAGCCCGCTCTTGCAGGCGTGGTTCGCACGCCGATTTCCCGGCCGCAACCCCTATCGGCTGTTCGCGCTGTCGAACCTCGCGTCGCTCGCGGCGCTGCTCGCCTACCCCTTCGTCATCGAGCCGCGGATACCGACGCGCACGCAGGCGCTCGTCTGGTCCGCCGGTTACGCCGCATTCACGCTTCTCTGCATCGCGGTCGCGTGGCGCAACCGGCGTGCCGCCGTTGCGTCGGCGGCAACGACGTTGCCTGGCCCGCGCTTCGAGCGGCCTCCGTCCGTCGCGCGGCAACTGTTGTGGTGCTCGCTCGCCGCGACGGGAAGCGTGCTGTTGCTGTCCATCACGACGCACATCACGCAGAACGTCGCGGCCGTTCCGCTCCTTTGGGTCGTCCCGCTGACGATCTACCTCGCGACGTTCGTCCTCTGCTTCGAAAGCACCCGGCTGTACCCTCGCGAAACCCTGCTGCCGATCGCGGCGGCGGCGCTCGGCGTGATGGCCTGGTGTCTCGCGGATCCGCGGCTCACGCACGAGCTGTGGCTGCAGCTCGCCGTCTTCGGCATCGGGCTCTTCGTGGTTTGCATGTTCTGCCACGGCGAGCTTGCACGATCGAAACCGGCGCCGCGTTATCTGACGCGGTTCTACCTGATGGTGTCGCTCGGCGGCGCCGCCGGCGCCGCGCTCGTCGGCATCGTTGCGCCGCTCGTGCTGCCCGCGCATTTCGAGCTTGCAATCGGATTGATCGGCGCAGCGTGCCTGCTCACGTGGCAGGTGCGCGGCGATCCGTGGATATTCGCCTTGCTCGGAATGGTCGCCGGCGTGGCGACGATCGGCTGCGGCATCTGGCACGTCGAGGACTTCTACGACACGACGATCCTCACCGCGCGCAATTTCTACGGCGTGCTGCGCGTGCAGGCGTACGGGCCGACCGAGTCGAGCCGGCATCGCTCGCTCGTCTCGGGAACGATCATGCACGGCATCCAGTACGACGCGCCACAGCTACGTCGCCAGCCGTCGAGCTATTACACGACGTCGTCGGGAATCGGGCGGCTGCTCGAGACGTTGCATCCGCGGATGGAACCGCTGCGCGTCGGCGTCATCGGTCTCGGCGCGGGAACGCTCGCCGCGTACGGCACGCCCGGTGACCTCTACCGCTTCTACGACATCAACCCCGCCGTCATCGCGATCGCCAAGCGCGATTTCACGTACCTCGCCGACAGCGAGGCGCACGTCGAGACGCCGCTCGGCGACGCGCGGCTCACGCTCGAGCGCGAGCCGCCGGCCGACCTCGACATCCTCGCCGTCGACGCGTTCTCGAGCGACGCCATTCCGGTGCACCTGATCACGTCCGAAGCGCTGGCGTTGTACGCGAGACATTTGCGTCCGGGTGGCGTCGTCGCCTTTCACGTGACGAATCGCTTTCTCGACCTCGTGCCCGTCGTTGCCGGGATCGCGGCGGCGAACGGCATGGACGCAGTGTGGATTCACGACGAAGGCACCACGTCGCTCGCAAGCCGCAGCGACTGGGTACTCGTCTCGAAAAACCGCGCGCTGCTCGCGAGCCCGCGCATTGCCGACGCCGCATCGCCGATCGACGCGCACGCAAACTGGCGTGTATGGACCGACGACTTCAACGACCTGTTCCAGGTGCTGCGTCGCTGACACGCGGGAATCTCACCGCTCGGAGCGCGGTGCCGCGTCATCCGATCGAACACCTGGCAGGTGCCCGACGAGCGCAAGGGCAGCAATGCCCAGCAGGAGCTGCACACCGATCACCACGGCGTGGCTGATCGTTGCAACCGACAGCGCGACGTCGAGCGCGATCGGCCACGCGGAGAGCGCGAGCACGGCGAACGCGTGATAGACGCCGATCGAACCGGGCGACGACGGAATCGCCGAGCCGAGGTTCGTGACCGCCATCATCAGAAGGCCCGCAGCGATCGGCGACGCGACGCCGAATGCCGCTACGCAAAGCGTCATCGCCGCCCCGAAGCAACACCAGCCGCAGGCGGTAAACGCGACGACGAACGCGAGCCGCGCTGCCGATTGCCGATCGCGCGGATAGACGATCGCAAGCGCGTCGCCGAATTGACGCACGCGATGCGCGAGCGCCTGCGCGACGCTCGCGCCGAATGGGCGCGCGATCGCCTCGAACCGGCGCGCCGCAGCGCCCGGATTCGCGCCGACGACCGCGACGACGCAAAGCGCGAGCACGACGGCGAGTGCGGCGAGGCGCAACGCGATGACCACCGCCGGTGGAAGCGTCGCGACGAAGCCGATCGCAGCGCCGAACGCCACCACCGCGATCACGTCGAGCAGACGCTCGACGAGCACGCTTGCGAGTGCCCGCATGCCGCCGCCGCCGTACGCATCGCGCACGAGCAGCACGCGCGCCGCGTCGCCGGCGCGCATGGGCAGCATCAGGTTGCCGAGATAGCCGAGCATCAGGTAGGTCGCGGCTGCCGGCCACGAAAGCGGCGGCGCAAGCGACAGCAGCAAGCGCCAGCGGACGATGAAGAATCCATACGTGACGACGACGAGCAGAGCGGCGAGACCGACGAGATGCGCGTCGACGCGGTGCAGCGTCGCGAGAAATGCCGGCCAGTCGACGTTGACCGCCAGCACCGCGATGCACGCGGCCGACAGCGCGTAGCCGAGCAGGCGCAGAGCGCGCACCTTCGCGCGCGAGCCCGCGGGCACGCCGATGCGCATGCGCAGGCGGCCTACCGTCGCGACGACCGTCTTCGATGGACCCTCCTGCAAGTGCATCACTCCCACGACCGATCGAACGCCCGCGATTCTATCGGCAGGCGCGCGATCGCGATCCCGCGAATCGAAGCGCGTCGGTCCAAAGGGCCGGGCTAGAATGCCGCGATGGATGACAGGACTGCTTCGTCGACCGGCGTCGCGCGCTACCGCGCGCTCATGCGACCCGACGGGCAGCGCTACGTCGAGGTGCTCGACCAGCGGCTGTTGCCGCATGTCGAGCGAACGCTGCGGATTGCCAGCGCGGAAGCGGCGGCGACGTCGATTCGCGACATGGCCGTGCGCGGCGCGCCGCTGATCGGTGCGGTCGGCGCGTACGGCATGGCGCTCGGTCTCGACGCCGACGCAAGCGATGCGGCGCTCGCGCGCCACGTCGCGATGCTCGACGCGACGCGACCGACGGCCGTGAACCTGCGCTGGGCGCTCGAGCGCGTTCGCACGCGCGTCGCGAGCCTCGCGCTCGCCGAACGGGCCGACGCCGCATGGCGGGAAGCCGACGCGATCTACGCCGAGGATGTCGCGATCAACGCGGCCATCGGAATGCACGGGCTTGTGCTGCTGCGCGCGCTTGCCCGCGAGCGCAACGATCCCGTGAACGTGATGACGCATTGCAACGCCGGGGCGCTCGCAACCTGCGGCCTCGGGACGGCGACCGCGCCGATCTTCCTCGCGCACGCCGAAGGCATTCCGCTGCACGTATGGGTCAGCGAGACGCGTCCACGGCTGCAGGGCGCCAACCTGACTGCGTGGGAAATGGCGCGGCACGAGATCCCGCATACGCTGGTCGTCGACAGCGCGAGCGGTCTGCTGATGCGCCGCGGAGACGTCGACATCGTCATCGTCGGCGCCGACCGCGTCGCAGCCAACGGCGACGTCTGCAACAAGATCGGCACGTACGACAAGGCGCTCGCGGCCGCCGACAACGACGTGCCGTTCTACGTCGCGTTGCCGTCGCCGACGATCGACTGGGCCGCGCCTTCCGGCGATGCCATTCCGATCGAGACGCGATCCGGCGACGAGGTGCTCGAGGTGCGCGGCCGCATAACCAACGGCGACACGGTCGCCGTGGCGATCGCCGGTGACGCGACGCCGGCGCTCAATTTCGCGTTCGACGTGACACCGCAGCGCCTCGTCACCGGCTATCTGACGGAGCGTGGCCCGGCGGCGGATCCGGCCGCGCTTTCGACGCTGTTTGCCGAGCGACAACGCCCATGAACGATTCGCGTGCGCTGCGCGCGCGGATCGTCGCGACCGCGCTCGCGATGAATGCGCAGGGCATCAACCGCGGCAAGTCGGGCAACGTCAGTGCGCGGATCGACGAAGGCTTCCTGATTACGCCGAGCGCATTGCCCTACGAGGAGACGAAGGCGCGCGACATCGTCGCGATCGACCGTGCCGGAAACGTGACGGGCGGCTGCAAGCCGTCGTCCGAATGGCGTTTCCATCGCGATATCTACGCCGCGCGGCCGGAAGTCGCTGCGATCGTGCACGCGCATTCGCCGTTTGCGACGACGCTCGCGTGCCTCGAGCGTTCCATTCCGCCGTTCCATTACATGGTCGCGGTCGCCGGTGGCGGCGATATCCGCTGCGCGCCCTACGCGACGTTCGGTACGCAGGCGTTGTCCGACCGTGCGGTCGCTGCGCTCGGCGGGCGGCGGGCGTGCCTGCTCGCGCACCACGGCATGATCGCGGTCGGTTCTTCGCTCGGGTCCGCATTGGCGCTCGCCGTCGAAGTGGAAACGCTCGCCGAGATGTACTGGCGTGCAATTGCCGTCGGCGAGCCGACGCTCCTTTCCGACGACGAGATGGCCGGCGTCGTCGCGCGCTTCGAAACGTACGGTAAGCCCTGACGGCTTGTGCAGCACAAGCCGTCGCGCCAGCACCGGTAACGATGGCGGTACGGCGCAGCAATATTTGCGCAGTTTGGCGCGCCCGCCGCCATTCGCGGATATGATCCCGCGCCACGCACAGCGTGTCCGCCATGCGAGTGCATCGCCGTGTTCGCGATACCATCTTGGTACGCTACTTGCACACGCAAGCCGGACTTCATGAGGAGGCTTACATGCGCTTTTCGATCGCATCATCGGCAGCCTGCGTTATCGCGGCGGCCGGCATCGCCACCGCCCACGCCCAGTCGACGGCGGCGTCGGGCTCGGTCGTCGTCGTGCCGGTCGTCGCGCAGACGGCGTCGTATACGACCGAAGTCATCGTGCGCAATCCCAATGCCTCGCCGATCACGCTCAACGTGAAGTTCTACGAGGCGAACAACTCGGCGACTCCGGGCTTGCGATCCTGCAGTCAGCTCGTCGTCGCCGCGAACACGTCGACGCCGTTCACGCTCGGTGGCGTGTCCCCGCAATGCACGCTCACGAACGCGAGTCATTTCGGAATGCTTGTGCTCGAGGATGCGACGGCGCCGCAAACGCATCAGTTCTTCGCGTACTCGCGTGCGCAGACGCCGGGCGGCAACGGCTTCAGCGTCGAAGGCTTCCCGATCGGCGCGTTCTCGGCCGAGGACGCCGACGTCGACGGACTGAAGCGCCAGGCGGCCTCGCCGACGTACCAGTCGAACTGCTTCGTCGGCGCGCTCTCCGAGGCGGTCTCGTACCAAGTCCTGCTTCTGGACAGCGGCAACAATCTCGTCGGTCTGCCGCTCTCCGGAACGCTTCAGCCGTTCGAGATGCTGCGCTATCTCGACGTCTTCGCCAAGGCCGGCGCGCCCGCGGGCGATCACGCGAACGTGCGCGCCAATTTCACCGTCACCGGCGGTGACGCCCCGTTGGACGGCAAGCGGCCCGCACTCGTCGGTCTTTGTACCGTTCAGGAGAGCACGTTCTTCGGCGCGGACTTCCGCGTCGCGAAATCGCAGGACGCGCTGAACGAAGGTCAGAAGCGCGTCGCCTGCATCGGGCAGGATCAATGCGGCGTCACTCACGGGGTCAGCGTGAGCCAGCCGGAGCAGATCACCAACGCGACGCTGCGCAACGTCTATTCGATGATCATCACGCAACCGGATCACGTGCGCTGCGACGTCGTCGCGGCGGCCGGCGACTTGCCGAACCTGCAGATGCGTCTGCGCTTGCCGGGCGATCCGTTCGGTTCGACGGTATTCGCCGGCGGCGCCGGACAGACCAGCTTCTCGATCTACACCGGCGGCCGCAACGCCATCAACTCGGGGACCGCGACGCGCTGGTTCATCGACGTCGAGACGATCAACTCGGCGACGACGGTGCCGATCTCGTTCGGCGTCACGTGCTCGTCCGGCAATGGAACCGAGGTGCCGTGGTTCCGCGGCACGGCCGCGCGATTCTGATCGCGTTTTTCGCGACGACAGGATCTCACGGAGCTTCGCGCGCCTTGCGCAGCACGTAGATCCACGTTGGCGCGAGGCGCGCCGCAATCGGCGCGCCTGGGCGCAGCAACACGCGGAACGCCGCGGGCCAGCCGGTGATCGCGTCCATCGCGTATCGCTCGGGCTCGCGGAGCATCTGCGGCGAGACGAACGCGACCTGCGCGAACGGCGCGAAAAGCGCCGCCAGCCGCCAGGGCGCGACGAAGCGCTCGTCGTAACGTTCGGCGCGGCCGAGACGCCGCAGCCACGCGCTCGCCATCGGCCGCGGCAGCCACGAAAGCAGCGGCAGCCGGTAATGCGGCTCGATGAGCTGCAGCGAATGGCCGGCGGCGACGTAGCACGCACCACCGGCGCGAAGCACCCGATGCGCCTCGCGCATCAGCGCGAATGGATCGTCCACATGCTCGTAGACGTGATTGCAGACGACGGCGTCGAACGACTGGTCGGCGAACGGCAGCCGCTCGCCGCGCGCGAGCGCGTAGCGCGCAGGGCCGCCGCGCGCGACGGCGTGACGAAGCGCATCGGCATCGACGTCGACGCCGACGACGTCGGTACCGCGCGCTGCCATCGCGTCGCTCATCAGTCCCGCGGAGCAGCCGATGTCGAGCACGCGCGCGGAACCGACGTCGATACCGCCGAAGGCCTCCAGCGCCGCGAGAATGCGCACGCCGCGGCGCCGCCGGCCCTCCGGTTCGTGCAGGAACGCATAGCGCTCGACGCCGCTGTCGCGCTTCATCGCAGCGCCGCGCCGCGTTCGCGCGCGCTCACGTCGGCGAACAGGCGCTCATAAGCAGCGATCACGCCGCTCCATCCGCAATGACGGATGACGTACGCGCGAGCGCTTTCCACGCGACGCATTCGTCCTGCGCGATCGTCGAGCTGCTCGCCGAGCGCGCGTATCCAGGCGCCGGCATCCTGCGGCGGAAGCAGCGTGCCCGCGCGACCGCCGGCGAGCGCGTCGCGCAGTCCCTCGAGATCGGCCGCGACGACGGGACAGCCGGCAGCGGCGGCTTCGAGCGCGACGATGCCGAAGCCCTCCATGTCGCCGGGCAGGCGAACGTTCGGCACGATGCACAGCGTCGCGCGCGCGAGCCAGCGCCCCTTCTCCGCATCGTCCCGGGCGCTCCAGACGAGCCGTCGCTCCAGCCCGGCCGCGCGCGCACACGCCTCGACCGCCGCGCGTTGCGGCCCGTCGCCGACGATCGCAAGCCGCAGCGCGGGCCGCGTTGCGGCGAGCGCGGGGAACACGTCGCGTACGAACCAGACGAGGCCCTTGCGCGGGACGAGCCGGCCGACGAAGAGCAGCAGGTCCTCCTCGCGGATCTTGTCGTCGGCGTGTGTCGGTGGATCGATGCCGATGCCGATGACGTGCAGACGCTCGGGCGGCAGCCCGGCGGAGGCGGCTGCCGCGCGCGTCGCGTCGCTGATGCACACGTACGCGTCGAACCCGCGCAGGAACGTCTTGCGCCACACGCGATACGCGGGCGACGCGTGCACGACGTCGAGCCCATGCAGCGTCACGACGACGGGCACCCCGAACGCGCGCGGCACGAGCGCGAGCGGCGCGAGCACCGGATCGCCGAGGTGCACGAGCGCAACGTCGCGACGCGCGCAGGCATGCAGCAGCCGAAGCGCCGTCCGCACGATGAAGATCGGCAGCGACGACTGCCCGCGCAACGCGACCACCGCGCCCGGATGCAGCGCCGAGAGGCGCGTCGTCACCTCGTGCGACAGCCGCTCCATGCCGCCGATCGCCGGCGGATGCTTGCGCGTCACGAACCACCATCGCGCGAGCGGCTGCACGCGATCGTTCGCGCCGCGCATCAGCAAGACTCGCGCGTGGCCGCCGACGGAATGGAAAAACGCCGGCGCCGGCCTTCGACCCGCTGCTCCTGCAGCAGCCGACGGTTGATGGCGAGCAAGTCGCCGATCAGCGCGACGACGGCAAGCGCGCCGCCGATGCCGAAGAGAATGACGGCGGCGACGAGGCTCTGCAGGTGACCGCCGGCGCCGCCGGAAACGACGAAATACCACAGGAATCGCGCGACGAGGGCAAGGCCGCCGAGTGATGCGATCACGGCCGGCACGATGAAAAACCGGAACGGCTTGTAAACGACGAACATGCGCACGAGCCCCGCGCTCGCCCGCCAGACGTAGTCCGCGGTGCCGCGCGCGAGGCGCGACGGCCGTTCGACGCGGTTGACGCGAATGGGCACCGATCGGATCCGAAGCCCTCCCTGCGCGGCCTGCAACAGCGTCTCCAGCGTATACGTGTAGCGCGAGAACACGTCGAGCTGCATCGCCGCGTCGCGGGAATACGCGCGGAAACCGCTCGTCGCGTCGACGATGTCGGCGCCGGTGAGCGCGCGCAGCACCGATGAGCCGATCCGCTGCAGCGCCTTCTTGGCCCACGAGAATTCGCGGATCTCGGCAATCGGCCGCGCACCGACGACGACGTCGGCCTCGCCGTTCACGATCGGCGCCACCAGGCGCGCGACGTCGTCGCCGCAATACTGATTGTCGCCGTCGGTGTTGACGATCACGTCCGCGTCGCGTTCGAGCGCCGCATCGATGCCAGCCATGAATGCGATCGCGAGCCCTCGCGTCGAAGGCCACCGGACGACGTCGGCGCCGTGCGATGCGGCGATCTGCGACGTCGCATCGCGGCTGCCGTCGTCGACGACGACGATCTCGACCGCGTCGATGCCCGCGACCGTCCGCGGCAGATCGCCGATGGTGCGCCCGATCGTGTCCGCCTCGTCGAGACAGGGAATCTGGATGACGAGCTTCATGCGGCGGGCTTAACGCCCACGATGCAGATCCGGAATCGGAACCAACGCCCGATGCCCGGCAGCGGCGCGAGGACGCGATCGACGGCGCCGAACAGCGGATAGTCCGAAGGCAGGAAGCGGCACGAGCGCACGTGGAAGTGCGCGCATTCCAGCAACTGCCGATAAGGCTCGGCGTCGCGAACCGCGACGTGGCCCGGAATCTGGCGCAGGATCAGGTTGCGTTGCTTGAGCCGCTCGACGTAATGCGAGAGGCACGGCGTGTAGATGGCGACGATGCCGCCCGGACGAAGGACGCGATGCACCTCGGCGAACACGCGCGCGAGCTGCGCGTCATCGACGTGCTCGACGAAGTCGATCGCGGCGACCTTGTCGAACATGGCGTCGGCGAACGGCAATGCCGCGGCATCGCTCGCCGCGAAGACGGCATTCGACTGTCGCGCGCGATCGGCGCGATCTTCGGCGCGGCGCACGCCGGCGACCGCGAGGTCGACGCCGACCACCTGGCGCACGCAGCGCGCGAGGCGGACCGAATGCTCGCCGGCGCCACAGCCGATCTCGAGAAGGCGATCCGTCGCGCGCGGCTCGAGCATCCGCAGCACCTCGCGCCAGCGTCGCGCGCGCTTCGCCTCGTTGTTCGTGAACCAGTGCTCGCGGTGCAGGTTGCGGTCGAAGTACGCCGCGTCGTATTCGACGTTCTCCGGCTCGGCGCGGCGCTCACCCGCGCTCGCGATCACCGCGTGCCCCACGTCGTCGACTCATCGCGATTCGGACCGCCGGTGCTCCTCGTGCCGGCGCAGGTCCGCGTCGACCATCATGCGAAGCAGCGCGGAAAGGTCCGTTTTCGGCTGCCATCCGAGGCGCTCGCGCGCTTTCGACGCGTCGCCGAGCAGCACGTCGACTTCGGCCGGCCGGAAAAACGACGGATCCACGACGACGTAGCGTTCCCAGTCGAGGTCCGCATGCTCGAACGCGATCCGGCACATGTCCCGGATCGGCGTGCTGACCCCGGTCGCGATCACGTAGTCGTCAGGTGAAGGCTGCTGGAGCATTCGCCACATCGCTTCGACGTAGTCGGCTGCGTAGCCCCAGTCGCGCCGGGCGTTCAGGTTGCCGAGCGAGACCTTGCCGGCGATCCCGAGCTTGATGCGAGCCACCGCGTCCGTCACTTTCCGCGTCACGAATTCGATGCCGCGCAGCGGCGATTCGTGATTGAACAGGATGCCCGACGACGCGTGCAGGCCGAAGCTCTCGCGGTAGTTGACCGTGATCCAATGCGCGTAGAGCTTGGCGACGCCGTACGGGCTGCGCGGATAGAACGCCGTTCGCTCGTTCTGCGTCGCCGCCTGCACCTTTCCGAACATCTCGCTGGTCGACGCCTGGTAGAAGCGCGCTTGCGGCCGTCGCTGGCGGATCGCTTCGAGAACGTTCACGGCGCCTGTCGCGTTCACGTCGGCGGTGTGAACCGGCTGGTCCCACGAGGCGCCGACGAAGCTCTGGGCGGCGAGGTTGTAGACCTCGTCCGGCTCGTAGCGCGAGACGATGCCGAGCACGGATCCCATGTCGGTGACGTCGCCATAGGCGATCTCGGTGCGCTCGAGGACGCCCAGTTCCCGCAGCCGCCACATCGTGTCGCTGCCCCGGCGCGGCGTCATTCCGACGACGCGGTAGCCCTTGTCGAGCAGCAGTTGCGCGAGGTATGCGCCGTCCTGGCCCGTCGTTCCGGTTATGAGCGCGGTCTTATTCAAGGCGACTCCGTTGCGTCCATTCGTCGAGCATGTCGGCGAGCGTGCGCGAAAGGGGAATGGAAGGCGTCCATCCGGCATCCGACCGGATCCTGCGCACGTCTGCGACCGCGCGCCGCTGCTCGCCGATGCGCACGCGCGATTTGTCGACGATCGTTTCGGCCGTCACGCCTGCGAGCGAAAGCAGTTCGCGAAGCACGTCCGCCATCCGGATCTCGCGGCCGGACCCGACGTTATAGACCTCGCCGGTTCTTCCGCTGTCGATGAGCGCGAGGTATGCGCGCACGACGTCGCGCACATCGGTAAGGTCGCGCGTGACATCGAGATCGCCGGTGACGATGCGCGACTCCGCGATCCCGGCGCGAACACGCGATATCTGGCGCGCAAACGAAGCCACCGCGAACCGCGAGTCCTGCCCCGGTCCGATGTGGTTGAACGCGCGCGCGAGCACGATGTCGAGCTGCCCGCTGTACGCCCACTGGTAGCAGAGCGACTCCGCGGCAACCTTGCTGACGGCATACGGGCTGCGAGGTCGCAGCGGAGCGCTCTCACGGATCGGCAGCTCGTCCGATGGGACGGCGCCGTAGCAGTCGCCGGAGCTCACGAACAGCAAGCGCCCGGTGAACGACGCGGAGCGAAGAGCCTTCAGCAGGTTCCACGTTCCGTTGAAGTTGACGTCGAAGTACGTTTCCGGATCACGAAACGAGGCCGCGACGCTGGTGAGCGCCGCGAGGTGCAGAACGGCGTCCGCTGGGGTGCCGGCGACGTGCCGTGCAAGCTCCGTCGAGCGTATGTCGAAGCCGTCGGGAAGGGTGGCGATCCGCCAGCCGGTCGGTTCTCGCTGCACGACATCGCTCACCGTGCGGCCGACGAAGCCGGTGTGCCCGGTGACGAGTAGTGTGCGCAAACGAAGTGCTAGTGAGCAGCGGCTGGCGTTGTCGGCGCGTAGTATAGCGCGCCAGGTCGAGCGTACGATCGCTTGCCGTGGCGCTCGAACGATCCCGTCTTGTCGTCGGTCTCTCATCGAGCGTGCTCGAGCCGCAATCGGGCGGGGGCCGCCTCGATGGGATCGGCACGTACACGCTCGAACTCGAGCGCGCGCTCGTCGCGCACGACGTCGACGTCCGCCGCGTCGGCGCCCCGCACCGGGCAGGGTCCCGGCTCGTGCCGCCTCGCCATGCGTCGCTCACGTTTCCGTTGCCGCTGTCCTATCTGACGGCAGCCGCCGCTTCGTTCGGAGCGAACGTGCCGTTCGCCCGTCGCGTCGAGCGTGAAATCGACGTCTATCATGCGACCGACTATCTCGTGCCGCGACTCGCGTCGACGCCCGTCGTCGCGACGCTCTACGATGCGATTCCGCTCGCGCATCCATCCTGGGCGAATCCGCGGCTGCGAACGGTGAAGAACTGGTTGCTGCGTCGCTGCGCGCAGGCGGCGGATCTGGTCATCGCGATCTCGCAGGCGGCGGTAGCGGAGCTGGTCGAGCACTACGGGGTTGCGCCGGAAAGAATTCGCGTCGTTCCGCTGGGCGTGAGCGATCGCTGGTTCGATCGTCCGGGCGACGATTTCATCCGGAACACGCTGGCGCACCGCGGGTTGCGTCCCGGCTTCATCCTTCACGTCGGAACGCTCCAGCCGCGCAAGAACCTGGACGCGCTGATCTCGGCCTACGAGACGCTGCCGCTGCCCCTGCGCAGCGACCACCAGCTCGTGCTCGTCGGAAAATACGGTTGGGGCGCGGACGAGCTCCGTGCGCGACTCGAACGGCTCGGAAGCGAAGCGCGAGTGGTGTGGCTCGATTACGTCGAGCGCGACGAGTTGCATGCGCTGTATTGCGCTGCCGGGCTTTTCGCATACCCGTCGCTTTCCGAGGGTTTCGGATTGCCTGTCCTCGAAGCCCTCGCGTGCGGACTGCCGATCGTCGCCAGCGATCTGCCGGTTCTGCACGAGGTCGCCGACGCGACGGCGCGACTGGTCGATCCACTTCGGATCGACGCGATCGCCGACGCCATCGAGACCGCGCTGGCCGCCAAAGCCGATCCGGCGCATGCCGCTGCGCGGCGCGCTCATGCCCGGAAGTTCACCTGGGCGTCGTGTGCCGCGCGAACGGTCGCGGTTTATCGGGAACTGACGATGTGACCAACGGCTCTTGGTTACAACTTGTATAGCACAAACCAGTCCGCGCAACATTAAAGCAACGCCTTTTGCGGGCTGATGCGTCGATCCCCTTTACAATCGGCCACTTCGCTGGCGAGGCGCGTCGCGTTTTCCCTTCCCGTTCAATGACATCCGTTGCCGGAACGGCACTTGCTTTTGTACGCCGCGAAGCGGGCCGTCCTGCCGCACAGTCCATACTGGCGACCATGAAAAGACTCCTGCTCCCCGCTCTGGCCCTCGTTCTCGGTCTCGTCGCGGTTCCATCGATCGGCGGCGCAACGCCGGTCAGCTTCACGTTCGTCGCGGACGGGGTCACCGACAGCATTTCGCAACAGGCGACCGCCGTATTCACGTTCGACACGGCGAATCCGGGCAACTTCACGATTACCCTGACGGACAACGTTTCCCCGACCGCGTCGATCCAGTCGGAGCTGACGGGACTGTCCTTCTTGTTCCCGGGAAGCGCCGCCGGCATTAGCCTGACGTCGATCGACGCCGGTGCGGTGATCGATTGCACGAACAGCGCAACGCCATGCCCGGCCGGCGCCGGCTCGTCGCCCTACGGCTGGGGCATCGTCCAAAGCGGCAACACGTTTTCACTTGCGGCGGGATTCGATGGCACGTCGTTCGCGTACCAGCCGTATGGAATCGTGAACACGAACTACCTGTCCGGCGGCGAGTTGTCGACGCCTGCGAACAATCCGCTTCTGGTCGGGCCGGTCGTGTTCCATTTCAGCGCAGGCGACCTCGGACGGATCCCCTTCGTTACGTCGGCGGCGTTCGCGTTCGGCGACCCCGATATTCAGCCTGCGGCTGTCACCATTCCCGAGCCATCGCCGCTGCTGTTGCTCGCGGCGGGCCTGCTTGGAATCGGCTTCCTGACGAGGCGCCGCCAGCGCCAGCACTGACCCTCCTCCACGCACGAGTCCCTCGCCGCATTCGGTCGATCGAGGAGGCCCGCGGCGTGTCATTCGATGACGACTGGTATTCGGCCGGCATCGGCCGCAATCCAGTCGAATCCCTCGCGGAAGAGGCCGATTCGAATTTCGTAGCGGCCGGGCGGCAACCGTTCGCCATTCAACGCGACGGGGGATAGCGGCACTCGCACGCGCGTGGTATCGCCGGGTAGCAGCGAGATCGCCATGTCCCACCAGTTGTTCCCCACCATGCTCGACGAATCATCAGCGTGATACCACCGCGAGGCGATACGGACCACTCCACGCACGTGCGCCAGTTCACGGATCGTCGGCCATGGCGCACTTCCCGTATTCTCGATCTCGACATCGACCGACGGCGGTTTAGCGGCTTGGACGACGAAGCGGCTCACCGGAGAGAGGACGTCGACCCGACCCGCGAATGTTTGCGAATGCGCAGACGCCCGGAATTCGTCGTCGCGATCGAGCGGCCGCAGGCCGATCAAGCCCACGCCGAGCGGGGCATGATCCTCGACGGCTGACCAGGCGATCGGCCGGGTCTCGCTCCACAGCTCGATCAGAGCATCGTCGGCTCGATCCAGCACGCCGGCCGGCAGCGGCGCGCGAATGCTCGATACGCCTGCCGCAACGCTTCCGTTCCAGATCGTGCGTCCGTTGATCGCAAGGCGCACCCACTGACGCCTCCCGGTATCGCCGAAGCTGAACAGGTCGAGCTTCACCGCGATTGCATTGCGCCATGCCTTTGCCGGAAAGAGCATCCATGCGCCGCCGTCGGTATAGCGAAACGCGCCGTACGGGGCAATTTCGGCGCGATAGAAGCCGGACTCCGCCACGCCCCACACGCGATCGGCCCCGAACATCGTGTGCGCGACGCCGCGGTCGGGATCGATGCGGTCGAAGCGGGTCAATGCGACCGGCGTGACCTCGGTCGTGAGGACACGCGCCGGTGCCACGTTGCTACGCTCGATCGCCGTGCGTTCGATCGTCCAATGCGCGACGTCGTGCGCGATTGCGCCGGCTCGGGGTGCGGCGGGATCTTCGAGAACCCACGCGGCATTGCCCGCTCGAGCTTTCGCTTCGATCCATCGCGAGGCAAGACGCACGTCGACATCGGCGTTCAGATGAAGCACGACAAGAGGCTTCCGGTAGGCGACGAACAGCGCGGTCGCGATGTTCTCCAGCCGGCCATCGGCAACCACGAGGGAAACGGGAAGCCGATTCGCGATCGCCTCGATATTCGGGACCGATTGATCGTCGCGAACGCGAAGAAGCGCGTCGCGCTGAACCGCCCAGGCGGGAACCGAGGCGAACGCGAGAAGGAACGCGCCGACACGAAGCCAGATTCGGCGACCGTTCAGCACGGTGCGCAGGGCGATGGCGCCAAAAAGCGGGATCGCGGGGAGGATAACGGGCACGAAGCGCCGGGCCGCCCACGGGTGGTCGGGACTCACATGGGGGAACCAAAGATAGAGCAGCGCGAAGCCGAGCGACAGCGCGACGAGGATCCGCAGCAACGACGAACTCGAACGCCGCAGGGCTGCGCGCAATGCGATGCACGCTCCGGCAAGCGACAGCAGCAGCAGCGGCCATCCGGTGTACGCGGCCAAGTTCACCAGCGAGGCCTCGCGGAAATCGCGCGTGCCGGTAAGCCCGCCCGCGAACGGAATGAGACTGTACGGCTCGATCGACGGCCGCAACAGCGCGCTGTATGCGAAGAGGAGGACGATCGCGACGACGGCAACGATCCACGTCGCGGTCGCGTGCGTGAAGCCGAGCGCTTGCGCGAGCTGGCGACGCGGCAGCACGGCGGCAAGCGCGAGGAGCCACGTGACAGCGAGCGCCGGCCGCAAGAACCGGGCGACGTCGGCGAAGTACGCCGGATTCAGCGCTGCGTGTATCACGCACACGGCGCTGGCCGTCAGGGCTATCGCAGCGATCGCGTTTCTCGCCCGCGCCCATTGGCCCGGCGCGATCCGCTCGACGTCGGGCAGCAATGCGAGGATCAGCGCCGGGGCGGCAACCACGGCATCGACGCGCACGAGGCATGCGCCGAACAGGACCAGCGAAATCAGGGCAAGCGAGCGGTCATGGCGTATTGCAAGCGGAGCCAGCGGCAGCATGAGCAACAGGCAAAGCGAAAGCGGCTCGCTCAGGGTCAGCCGGGCTACCCAGAACGAAAGCGGCAACGACGCGAACGCGATCGATGCGCCCAGCGCAATCGCGGGCCCCGCTAGCGCTCGAGCCAGCGCGAACACCAGCGTGACCGCAAATCCCATGACGAGCGCGTTCGCGCCGTACAAGAGCGGCATGCCGCCAACGGCGTGCGCGAAGGCGAGCCATACCGTCCAGCCGAGAGGCAGATAGGAACGGATTGGCGCCTGCGGAGATGGACGCTCGGGCAGAATCCCCGGCATGAAGAACATCGCACGCGACTGCGTGACGACTCGAATGAGCGCACGATCGGCTTCGTCGCTCGCGTGCAGGATCGGTGCGGCGTTGCCGTAGCGCGAGAGCGAGATCGCATACTCGGCATAGACCTGCTGATCGCGGCCGTATCCGAGGGTCGGCTCGCGATGCAGGAATGCGAACACGGCGAACGCGACCGCGATCGCGACAGCGGCCGCATCGTAGCGGTCGAAGGTTTTCCCACCGGTATGGGCTTGCGACGCTGACCGTTTCCGCGACAATGCGAGCGACGCGAACGAGGCTAGCCAGCCGGCCCCGCCAATCGACGCTGCGTCGAAGCGTCCGGCTGCGGCAGCAAGCAAGAGCAGTGGCGTCATCGCGCACAGCCCGACTCCGAAGGTGAACGAAGCTTCGATGAGAAGCGGCCGCCGCCGTCCACGCGCGTGCGCTGCCGACAGCACGAGGCGTCCGACGATCCACACCAGGGGACCGATTCCCGCCGCAAGCAGGTGTTGCATCAACCGCGTTGCGCGCGACGCAACCGACGTCGCTCAGGCAGCGATGGCACGCCTTGGCCGGAAGTCGAAGGCTCACTCATCGAGATGGCGGTTGTTATCCTCCGCGTATCCACTGCGCGGCAGTCAGGAGTCGAGGCTCACGAGATCGATGCTTTCGAACGTCACGTCGCACGATTCCATCAGTTGCACACGGATTTCGAGATCGGCGACCGGGTCCTCGACGACGAAGTCGAGTCGCCCGAGGAAGCCGCGTGCCTGCGCAGCTCCGCCGTCGCACAACGGATGCATCGCGAGCACGCGCTCGCCGGCCTGGCAGACGACCTCCAGCCTGGCGCGCGTCGACGATGCCGACGCGTCCGCGGTTCCGTAAATGCGAACCCTGTAGCGGCCGGCAGCGATTGGAAGGCGAGGACCGTGCACAAGCATTCCCGGCTCGCCCGTTGCACGAATCACGCTGCCCTGCTTGACGCCGCACTGCGTCCGCATTCGCGGATCGTTGGCGGCGACGACGAGCGGGCGGTACGCCGCGTTTTCCTCGTTCCGCCGGTCCGACGCAACGCCTCCCCGCTGAACGGGAAGCAGCGTCGTGAGTGTGTCGCGAACGTCGCGTGCACGCGCACCGAGCACGCGCGGCGAGCGCGAGCGGGCGCTGCGCTGCCGAACATCCTCGAGCCATCCTGTTGGCGCACCGAGCGACGCGAGCTGCTCGGACGCAGTGCGCGTGGACTCGTCCGGAACGGCGTATGCGCGGTCGTTGAACCGCACGACGTGACGCGCGAGCAGCGCGGCCGTGTCGGCCGGATCCGCATGCGTGCGGATCCATTCGGCGGCGCGCTCGCCGAGCGCGCGGCGTCGCCCCGGATCGGCGGCGATCGTCGCGAGCGCCCCGGAGAGAACGTCCGTCGCGAGCGGAAGATCGAGGTGCACGCACGCGTCCGGCGCAATCTCGGCAAGGCTGCCATGCCGCGTCGCGATGACCGGTTTCCCGTAAGCCATCGCGTAAAGCGCGGCGCCGGACGCCTCGCCGCGCGAGCCGGTCCTCAGTTGAACGACGATGTCGCATGCCCTCGCGTAGGCGTGGAACACCTCGTCGTCGACGTGCCCGGCGATGGAGACGCCTGCTGCGGCGCGTGTGCGCTCCTGCAACTGTCGCCCATAGCCGTCGTCGGCGGCACCCACGAAGACCAGTTGCGAATGCGCGCCGAGCGAAGCGGCCGCCCACGCATCGACGAGTTCCATGCTGAGCTTGCGTGGCGATGCGCGACCGAACGAGCACACGAGAAGCGTGTCGTCGGCGACACCGAGCGCCCGGCGCGCTGCAGCACGCTCGTTGTCGGTGACGGCGCGCGCCTCGCGATGATGCGACACGACGACGCAACGCGCACGATCGATCTGGTCGTGCTGCCGCAGAAGCTCGAGCGCGTGATTCGACGTCACGATGACACCGAGCGCCTGGTCGGCGACCCAGCGGCTCATGGGAAGCTGCTCGATCGCCCGGTCGCGCTCGATTCTTGCCAGTGCGGCGTCGGGGTGAGCGTAGCTGAGCATGTCGTCGAACAGTCCTGCCAGTTGCGGCGGCCCCCGGTCGGCATAGTCGATCAGGCCGCTCAGGAACGCATCGTGCAAGAGGACGGTGCCGGGGCATACGCAAAGGAGCGCCAGCATGTGCACGTGGAACTCCGAGTTGCCCATCTGGTACAGGACGCCGGCATCGTAATCGAGCCAGCACGTCGGAAGTGCCTGCCACGGACGCACCGCATGGCCGAGCGCACGATATCGATCGGCGTCGGCGTCCGGTCCGCAGAAGAGGTCGATCTCGAAGTGCCGCGACAGGTAGGGCAGCCATTGCGTGACGAAGTCCGCAATGCCCGAGCGATCGGGGTGCAGCGGCGTGACGAGCGCGAGCCTTCGCAACGGCCGTGACACCGGAACGACCACGGCTTGCGCATGGCGCTCGATCGCGTCGCGCCACGCATCGTGCGCGAGCGAGGCCGTGCGACGCCACGAAAAGCGCGCTGACTGCTCGAGCCCGTGCCGGCCAAGGTGAGCTAGGAAAGCGTCGTCGGCGAGCGCCCGCGCCATCGCCTCGGCCATGAATCGATCGTTGCCGACGGGAAACAACGCATCGCTCCACGCAACGATCTCCGGCAGGCTCGACGAGTCGGCGGCGATCGTCGGCGTTCCGCATGCCATCGCCTCGAGCACCGGCAATCCGAAGCCTTCGTACCGCGACGGGAACACGAAGAGGCGCGCGCATCGATAGAGGTCGACGAGCGTTTCGTCGTCGACGTAGCCGGTCAGCACGAACGCATCGCCGGCGAGCCCGGCCTCGCGCGCGAGCGTGCGCAGCCGGGTCCTGTCGGCATCGTTCACGCTGCATACGATCGCGAGCTGGTGCCTCGCGCGCATGGCCGGCGGGAGAAGCGCGAACGCACGGATAAGCCCTTCGACGTTCTTGCGCGGCTCGATGCCGCCGGTGTACATGACGTACGGCTTGGCGAGGCCGAGCGGAGCGAGCATCTGCACGCGCCGGACTTCGGAGACGTCCGCCGGCTGGAAGCGCGCATCCGCAGCGCCCGAGATGCTGACGACGCGATCGGCCGGAATGCCGGCATGCGTGACGATGTCCCGTCGCGACGCCTCCGAGATCGCCAGCAGCAAGTGGCAGCGCCGCATCCGGTCGATTCGGCTTTGATACCAGCGACGCGTGACGACGTCCGTCAGGTAGACGTCCGGGTGGATCATCGGAATGACGTCGTAGGCTGTCGCCGAAAGCACGGTGCCCGCGGGAATGCCGAGCAGCGAAGGCACGATCGCGCGCCCCTCCAGCCCCTCGAACAGGCTGCTCACGTGGACGAGATCGGGCTTCTCGGCGCACCAGGCATCGCGTGCGATCCACTCGCCTGCGACACGCCCCGGATCCACGCCCGACGGATCCCAGAAAGTGACGGGATCCGGAGCTTCGTAGCGCACCACGCGATCGTCGGAAGTCCACGGCGCGAGCGCCTTCGCCAAATCGCGCGCAACGTCCGAGAACGCACCGTTCAAGGCAACGGAGACGCTGAAGCAGCCGGGCGTGCGCAACAGCGCCTCGGCCAATCCCCGCGAATAGCGGCCTATCCCGCGCCCGCGCGAAACCTCGGACTGGCATCCCTGCAGGTCGAGCACCGCGCGCGCATGCTTCATGCGCCGTCTCCGTTGCCGACCGTCAGGCGAGGTCGGGGCGCGGGCATTTGGGTCGATGGGGAATCGCTTGCGCGCTCCGCGGCATCGTCTTGCCGCCGCAGCGTGGCGACTTCGCGCTGCAGGCGCTCGACTTCGCGATGGTGCGCGAGCGCCATCCGATCGATTCGCGTTTCGAGCTCCGTGATGTACTCGAGACGCCGTGCGAGGAGCTGCGCACCGCCGTCGTATTCGACTCGAACGCCGCTGCTGCCCGGACCGGTGGCGTTCGCCGTCGCGGGCGCCGCCGCGTGCCGCGCCGCGACAGAGCGCAGCCACGCGTCGAGCGGTCGGATCGGGCGCACTACCCGCGCGACGGCCCGCTTGCGCCGCGGATTCGCCTCGACGTAGGCGATCCCGCGCCGCAGGACCGCGCGCAGCCGTCGCCGCGGCGCTTCAGTCGCAGGCCTGGCCTTCGCATGCGCGACCCGCGCCCATCGCCGGCATCCGTCCGCGATCCAACGCAGCGGCCTCGTAAGCCGCCACGAACGGCTCGCGATCACCGAAGCATAAAGCGCCTCCACCTGGCGACTGAACGCTTCGAGCGCGGTGTACCGCGCTGCGTGCTCGTGCAGCCGCGCTTCCAGACCCGCGACCTGCCGGTTTCGTTCCTCGCGCATCGCGTCGAGGGCGTGCCACAGGCGATCGCGCTCCGCTCCGCGCTCGTCGAGCCACGCCTGCAGAAGCGCGATGCGTGCGTCGCGCTCGGCGATCCTCGTTTGCGCCTGTCGAACGTCGAGCTGCAGCGCCGCTTCGCGTTGCTCGAGCGACGCGATGGCCGCATTCGCGCTCGCGAGCGCGGCGGCGTGCGCCGCTTCGAGCTCGTGCGTGCGACGCTGCCAGCCGAGGCCGAACGACGACAATCCGCTGAGCTCGAAATCGTCGAATACATTGGGCGGACAGGCAAAGGCTTGGCTAAGCTCGGGATGCGCAAGCGAAACATAGAAGCTGTTGAGACCGTCGAAGTACGCGTGCTCGTAGCCGAGCGCGACGAGGTCCGGTTCCCATTCCGCAACCGTCGTCTGCGCAGTGAGCGGCCGCGTGCTCTCGACGACGACGATCCAGGGCCGTGCGGACGCCTCGGTCCAACCCTGCAATACCCGGCGCTCGGCGCCTTCGACGTCGATCTTGAGCCAATGCACGTCTCGATCGGCGTACGGCGCGAGCAAACGGTCGAGCGTCATGCAGGGGACGAGCCTGCGTTGCGGCGCATATCCCGCGTCCGCATGACCGGCGGCGATGCCCGAGTCGATCGTCGACAGGCCTGTCTGTGCGATCTCGAAGTACTCGACCAGTCCGTCGCGCTCGGCGATCGCCGCCTGCAGCACGTCCTCGTCGGGACGGTCCTCGCGCAAAAGCCTCGCGTACTCATCCGCCGGCTCCACGTGAACGCCTCTCCAGTCGCGCTCGTAGAAGGCACGGCTGACAGAGTCGATGCGCGGATGCTGTGCGCCGACGTCGATGTAAAAGCCGCGCTCGACATGCCCGAGCGCGCGCCACAGCATCACGTCTTCGAAATTCTGCGCGTACGAGACGAAGATCTCGTCGTGTACCAGGGGAACGCCGCCGCGTGCCATCGAAGTCGATCGAGTCAACCCGACGTGGCGGGAAGCCGGTAGTCGCCGTTCGTATCGACATAGGAGGCCAAAGCCGAACGAATGCGCAGCACGTCCTCCTCGGCCAGGACTTCCGAGGCCCGCCGGCTCTTCGCCGACGACACGTGGTGCCTGTGGAAGAACGTCGTCGGATCGTAGTAGCTGAATCCGATGTCGCGAACCGCCGCGCTGCGCTCCAATCGCGCATAGGCATCCATCAATTTGCGCTTGTCGTACGCGCGCCGCAGGCGCAGCGCAGCGAGCGGGCGCACGCCGCCAAGCAGCCAGCGCTCGATGTGCAGGATGACGCGAAGCGGTCGACGGTCGATGTCGTCGTAACGGACGTTGAGGCAATGCGCGGCCGCACGCGCGTGCCATGAGAGCCAGCCGCGCATGAGCTCGATGGTTGCGGCGAGGTCGTGGCCGAACGCGTGCATCCACGACGCGATGGCGTCCTCGGGCCGGCGAAACGTGCAGATGCACCGCACGGCGCCGAGCCGGATCATGTCGTCGCAAAGCGCATCGGGGGCATGCGACTTGACGATCAGATGCTTCGCGCCATTCTCGGGCGCGCAAGGAAGGATCGAGTCCGACGCGCGCGTCATCACCGGCCCGTCGCTCGCGAGCAGCTCGCGCACGACATTGAAGGAAAACGTCGAACCGCTGCGATACATTCCGCCGATGACGACGATCACGCGGCGGCCTGCGTTTCGGCAAGCCGGACGCTCGCGCGTGCCGCGAGGCGCGCGATGCCTGTTTCCGACGTCGGCACCGGCTCGCAAATCCGGAAGACCGCCACGTCGACCCGCCGGTGCAGCAACGCTCGACCGGCCTCGGTCGTCCGATTCACGCCGCAGTTGAGGTAATAGAGGCCGGGGACGAGGTTGTTCGCCAGGTCGAAGCGAACCTCGACGACGTCGCCGTCGCGGTACATGTTCGTGGGGTGCGAAAGCGCCGTGTTCGTCGAATAGACGCAAATGCCTTCCAGGGTCTTCACCATCATCCCGAAGTGTACGTCGCGGCAACCGGCCCGGAAGCGCACCTTGTATCGAACCGAGAAGTTCAGGCCCTGCGGAAGGGTGTTCGCTTCTACGCCGTCCTCGGTCACGAGCGCGACGTCGAAGATCGTCGCCTCTTTGTCGCCATACTCGACCTCGATGCTCGATCCCATCGTCCTGTCGAAAAAGGCCGACTGCGTGGGCCGTACCGCCGGCTCGGGATGGGCGCCGAGCATGTCGCGCTCGTAGGCTTCGGCGACCTCCTTGCTCGAGCCGCTCATCATCATCCGGCCGCCGGCCAGCCAGATCACCTGGTCGCAAATACGCTTCACCGATTCGGTGTTGTGGCTGACGAAGAGCAGGCTGGTGCCATGCGCGAGGAATTCCTCGATGCGGCGAAAACTCTTGCGCTGAAAGGCGGCATCGCCGACGGACAGCGCTTCGTCGACGATCAGGATGTCGGGGCGCAACGCAGTCGCGACGGCGAACGCGACGCGCATCGTCATTCCGCTCGAGAACGTGCGCACCGGCTCGTCGAAATATGCGCCGACGTCGGAGAACGATTCGATCCAGGGCATGATGCCGTCGATCGCGGCACGCGAGTAGCCCTGCAGTCCGCAGGCATGCCGTGCATTGTCGCGCGCACTGAACTCGGGATTGAATCCCATGCCGAGCTCGAGGATCGCGCTCACCCGTCCGCGCGTAACGATGGTGCCTTCGGTCGGCGCGACAGTGCCGGCAACGAGCTTCAGAAGCGTGCTCTTGCCCGCGCCGTTCCTGCCCACGATGCCGACCGCTTCGCCGCGACGCACGGCGAGTGAAACGTCTCGCAGCACCCAGTTGTCGAGGAAGTGGGACGGCTTGCCGGTAAACCATCCCGCCGCCCGCCACCACATGCTCGAATAACCGCGATACGACTTGCCGGCACCGACGATCTCGAGGACCGCCTCGCCGCTCACAATGCGTCCACCAGTTCGACGCTTGCGCGGCGAAACACGAACAGCGACATCGCGAGGAGCGCCACGGCAAGCGCGACCACCCACGCGAGCGCAGGCCATGCGGGCGCGGAATGCCAGACCATGACGTTCTGATAGGACTGGACGATCGGCGTCATCGGGTTCAGGCGAAGCAGCGGCACGAACCGCTCCGGCAACAGGCTCGGCAAGTACACGATGGGCGTGAACCAGAAGCCGAGTTGCAGGAGAACCGGTACCACCTGGCCGACGTCGCGCACGAAGACGTTGAAGATGGCGAAGAGCAAACCGACGCCGACGCCAAGCGCGAGCGGAACGATCATGAGCGCGGGTACCCAGAGGACCGTCGGCCGGGGCGGGTTTCCGAGCAGCGTGAAGATCGCGAGGATCGCGGCGAACAACAGGACGTTGGCGAGCAGCGCCGATCCGGTGGCGATGATGGGCAGGCAGATCCGCGGGAACTGCAGCTTCTTCAGCAGATTGCCGTTGTCGATGAAGATCGTCAGGCAACGCGTGACGACGTCGGCGAAGAGCGACCACGCGAGCATCCCAGCCATCAGATACAAAGCGTAGTCGAACTTGCCACCGCCGCCGGCGGGAATGCGGCTCTGCATCACTTCGGCGAGAACCAGCGCGAAGATCGCCGCGTTGACCAGCGGATGGACGATCATCCACAGCGTCCCGAGCCTGCTCCGGACGAAGCGGGCGCGATAGTCGGCGCGGATCGACGACAGGATGAACTCGCGGTAGCGCCACGCGGCGAGCAGCATCCCGGAGAAGCCGAAGCGTTCAACGATGGACATGCCGCCTTATCCGCGCAGGCTTTCGACGAGCCGAACGGCTACTTCACGGTCGGCCCGCACGTAACGGCGTCGATCGTAACCGTGTTGCAAGCGGGAGCGGACTTGCTAGAGCGTTCCGAATTCATCGGCGAGCCTTGTGCGCAGTCGCGCAATCTGCGCGTCGTCGCCGAGCGAGGAGCGATCCGCGCTCAATGCGCGATGCAGGTACTGACGCACATTCCGATGCTCGTTTCCACCCCACGTAAGGCATCGCTCGACCATTGCGCCTCTCGCCCATGTACGCATCAACGGAGCTTCGCCTCGTCGCCATCTCGCAGGCAAAGCTACGACGTCGAGCCAAGCCTCCGGCTGCAGCTCATGGGGCGGACAGTAGACCAGACCTTCGGGTTCGAACCGGTAAGTCTCATACCCAAGGGCCTCGAGTCGCTCGCGTATGTGGCCAATCGTGTAACCGAACAACTCGAATGTCATTCCATTCGATTCATAGACGATGACCGGCGCACGTTCCGCATCCAGATAGCGCCCGAGGCTTTCGATGGCCGCGAGTTCGGAACCTTCGATGTCGATCTTCACAAAGTCCACCCGTTCCCACCCGCATTCCAGGAGCAACGAGTCGGCGCGCCGGGCGGGCACCCATTGCGATCCATCTTTTGCGGCTTCTCCCGGCATCACCCTGCCCCACAATCCATTCTCGAGAAACGCAAGCTCCCCGTCGGACGCCGCAATTGCGCATCGCTCGATGCGGAGGTCGTCGAAACCATTGCGCACCGCCGCGAGTCGCACAGCTTCCACGTGCAGCATGGAGGCGTCGACCGCGAATACCCGTCGCCCGAGCGCAGTCGCCGGGATCGAGAGCGTCCCGACGTGACATCCCAGGTCAAGGACGAAATCATCGGAACGGGTGAAGCGTCGCAGCCATTCCGTCAAGTAGCCGTTCAACGCCTGTCCGTTCCTGTAAGCGGCGACGACGGGATCCGCCGAATCAATGGGCAGGGCGATCTCGACCCGGCTCACGCCGGGTACCGAAATGGAATGGAACGAAAAGCGGCTGTCAGACATCGCGGGATGCGCCGATTACGTCGTGCCGTGGTTAGCCGCGCGGCCCTCGCCGGCCGGTGGATCAGCGAATCGCTTCACGCTTCGACGATCAGGCCGTAGGAAGTAACGATGTAGTCGTTCATCAGTACCCGAAGGTGGGTGGCATGGCTGTACGGCGGCTTGTCGACAACACGGTCGGCGGGCAAATCGCCCTCCGTAAAGTCGAGGTCGACCCGATGGCCTCGGCTTACCAGGTTCGCGGCGATGGACTGGATGTCGCGCTTTCGAAAAAGCACGGTCGGCCCTTCCGTGACCGTCCGGCGATTTGACTGAACGTTGTACTCAGTGGTGTGTACCGCCACTCCGCCGGGCTTAAGGTACTTCATCGATTCGGCGATGAAAGTGCACCCGAGCGCCATGTTACCCAGATGCTCGAGAGCGCAAGAAGACCAGACGAAATCGAAGGTTCCCAAGTCATCGGGCAGGTCCCGCATATCGACGAATCGGAAGCTGACGCGCTGTCGAAACAGGTCCGGATCGCAGATGCCGCGCCGATTCAGACTCTCCAGAGAATCGGCGTGCTGGGTGGTCTCGATCCAGCCGCCTTTGCGCGCTTCTTCGGTCGCAACGTCAGTTGCCAGGATCTGGCATCCGAGGCTCGCAAACAGACTGGGCAACGGCTCGGTTCCCACGGCGAAACCGATACCTCGTCGCCCCTCGGTGAGCATGTTCCTCTCGTCAAGCGCCTGGGCGGCGTAACACCATTCCCAGACTTTACGATGCATGTGCATCGGTGCTTCATGTATCCGGACGACCCAGTTCTGGAAGTCGGGCGACTGAAGTTGCGCTTGGCTGCAAAGTCCCGAACGCAATCGGGAACCTGCGGCGGCGTGACGGGGCCTCGCGGGGATCAGGCGCTTGCCGAAAAAGTCCATAGTCTCGTCCGTCGCCGTTGGCCGGGACCGCCGGCTTGCGCCGTTCTCTAGCTCGGTACGCCGTCTTGGCCGGGTAGTGTTTCGCGCGACGACCGCGGGAACCAGCTCACGGATTCGCGTACGCTCGCCTCGCTGTCGCGCGCCAGTGCGCGTAGCGCCGCATCGATCCGGCGATCGCCGCGTAACGCCGCGTCGGCCTGCTGAAGTGTCCTGCCAACGTGCGCGCGTACGTGCGGATTGGCGTGGCGACAGGCCGACACCGCAACTGCGAATTGCTGCGAGGCCCGCCTCGGAGCGCGGTAGCGCCAGCCGGGGATCGCTCGAGATTCGTCGGTCAGGGCAAGGTAATCGACGAGGCATTCGAATTGCACATGGTGCGGCGTGACCGGAACCAGCCGGTTTCCTTGAATTGCCCATGAGCGGTATTGCGCGCGGTGCAGATGGTTCAGAAGCGCAGTCGGCGATTGTCCGTAGAGGTGCAAAGTGTGTCCGTTGGACTCGAACACCAGCGCGGCATCGCCTTTCGCGAGTAATTGGTCCATGCCGCGCAGCGCGGCCATTTCCGAGCCTTCGACGTCCATTTTCACGAAATCCGCGTCGGACCAGCCGCTGTCCGCCAACAACTGGTCGACGGTAACAGCGGGCACGCGCACGGTAGGCCATTTAAGCAACGGACTGGCAACGACGCCATATGCACCGAACTCGGTAAATTCCAGGTGACCCGGCGTATCGCTGATCGCCGCGTGCACGGCGCGAACGCGGTCGAACGCGTTGATTTTCATCGTCTCGCGCAGCAGTGCAATGTTGCATTCGGATGCATCCACAGCGATGACTTCGTGCCCCAACGCGGCCGCGTATGCGGCGAACGTGCCGATGTGCGCGCCGAGATCGACGACGCGGCCGGGCTTCGGAACCAGCGCTTCCAGCAGCCTGTAGTGCGCGGGAATCCGGAAGGTGCCGCGCACGATCTCTGCCGTGATGTCGTCGCCTTTGCCGCAGGGCACACACATCGCGACGTCGTTGCCATCGGGAAGCGGCAGCCGGTGCGTCCTAACGGCGATCCGTCGCCCCGTTTCCGCTATGGCGATCGAAAATGATTCGCTGCCGGGTGACGACTCGAGTTTCACTGTTCTACCGCGAAACGCTCGCATGCGCGGCGAGCGCTGAGGCTAGCACAGGCGAAAAGTGGAAGCGCGAGCGACATGAAAAAAGCCCGGCGCTTGGCCGGGCTCGTTCAGGAATGGGTGCCTGACAATGACCTACTTTCGCACGGGCAATCCGTACTATCATCGGCGCGCCGCCGTTTCACGGTCCTGTTCGGGATGGGAAGGAGTGGGGCCGGCGGGCTGTGGTCGTCAGGCTTTGACAGGTGACAGAGGTCAG
>DATJFI010000009.1:0-64170 GCA_035495715.1 Casimicrobiaceae bacterium | reverse complement strand
CGAGCACAAGGGGCAGCCGGTGTGGCAGGACGTTCCGGGCGAGCACCGCGCGAACCTGCGGCGGATCATCGTGACGCAGGGCGACACCGAGCCGGCATCGGTCGAGCAGCAGCGGCACCTGGGCCTCACCTGCCCATCGTTGTACGACCTGCGCAACCTCTTCCAGGTGAACGTCGAGGAGGGCCGCCATCTGTGGGCGATGGTCTATTTGCTGCATCGCTACTTCGGACGCGACGGCCGCGAGGAAGCGGACGCGCTGCTGACGCGCCGCTCCGGCGACGCTGACAATCCGCGCATCCTGGGCGCCTTCAACGAGAAGACCCCCGATTGGCTCTCGCTCTTCATGTTCACGTACTTCACCGACCGCGACGGCAAGTTCCAGCTCGCAGCACTCGCCGAATCCGGCTTCGAGCCGCTCGCGCGCACGACGAAATTCATGCTGACCGAGGAAGCGCATCACATGTTCGTCGGCGAGTCGGGTGTCGCGCGCGCGATCCAGCGCACCTGCGAAGTGATGAACGAGCTCGGCAGCGACGATCCGGCGAAAGTGCGCGCGGCCGGCGCGGTCGACCTGCCGACGATCCAGCGTTATCTGAACTTCCACTACAGCGTCACGATCGATTTGTTCGGCGCCGATCAGTCGTCGAACGCGGCGACGTTCTACACGGCCGGCCTCAAGGGGCGCTTCGACGAGATGAAGCGCGACGACGACCACCGGCTCCACGACCGCAGCTATCCGGTGCTCGCTGCGGCCGACGGCCGCCTGGCCGATCACGACGTGCCGATGCTCAACGCGCTGAACGAGGTGCTGCGCGACGATTTCATTCGCGACTCCGTCGCGGGCGTCGGTCGCTGGAATCGCGTCGTCGAGAAGGCGGGGCTGCCTTTTCGCCTCACCGTTCCGCACAAGGCGTTCCACCGCAAGATCGGCTCGCTCGCGCAGCTTCGCGTATCGCCCGACGGGCGCGTCCTATCCGAAAGCGAATGGGACGCGAACGTGGACAACTGGCTGCCGAGCGACGGCGATCGCGCGTTCGTCGCGTCGCTGATGGGTCGCGTCGTCGAGCCCGGCAGGTTCGCGGGCTGGATCGCGCCCCCAGCAATCGGCATCAATCGACAGCCGGCGAACTTCGAATACGTCCGCTTCGGCTGATCGCCATTCTCCGGATGTTCACGACCTGGGTGAAACGCGCATGACCGCCGCCGCAAGCGCCGACTACGCGCTGCAGCACCTGATCGATCCGGAGGTGTGCATCCGCTGCAACACCTGCGAGTCGACGTGCCCGATCGGCGCCGTCACGCACGACGCGCGCAACTACGTCGTCGATTTCACGAAATGCAACGCGTGCAACGCGTGCATTCCGCCGTGCCCGACCGGCGCGATCGATCACTGGCAGACGGTGCGCAAGAGCGCGGCCTACACGCTCGACGAGCAGTTCGGTTGGGATAGCCTGCCGGCGCCGATCGAGGTGCAGGTCGCCGACGCAGCCGGGATTCCCGAGGAGGTGCGCCGCCTCACCGAAGCGGCGACGGCAGGGCAGGCCGGCTCCGCGGTGGCGCCATGGTCGGCGGCGACGCCATGCATCAACCTGTACGCGCCGTCGAGGCCCGCCATTGCGCGCGTCACCGGCAATTACCGGCTGACCGCCGACGATGCGTCCGCCGACATCCGCCACATCGTGCTCGATTTCGGCAGCACTGCGTTTCCGGTGCTCGAAGGCCAGTCGATCGGCATCGTGCCGCCCGGTCGCGACGGCAGCGGCAAGCCGCACTACGTGCGTCTGTATTCGGTCGCGAGCCCGCGTGACGGCGAGCGTCCCGGCTACAATAATGTCGCGTTGACGGTCAAGCGCGTGCGGAGCGACCACGAGGGCCGCGCGGTGGCGGGCGTCGCGTCGAACTACCTTTGCGATCTAGGGATCGGCGACGAAGTGCGCGTCGTCGGTCCCTACGGATCCGTGTACCTGATGCCGGATCACCCGGGCTCGTCGCTGATGATGATCTGCACCGGCACGGGATCGGCACCGATGCGGGCGATGACCGAGCGTCGCCGCCGGCGTCGCGCGGCGAGCGAAGGCGGCGAGCTGCTGCTGTTCTTCGGTGCGCGCGTCGAGCGCGAGCTACCCTACTTCGGACCGCTGATGAAGCTGCCCGGCGAATTCATCGACATCAATTTCGCGTTCTCGCGCGTGCCCGATCGACCGAAGACGTACGTGCAGGATCGCATCCGCGAGCGCGGCGATACCGTCGCACGGCTTCTCGCCGACGACGACTGCTACATCTACGTCTGCGGCGTCAAAGGCATGGAGACCGGCGTGATCGACGCATTTCGCGACGTGTGCCGCGGGCGCGGTCTCGACTGGGACGCGATGCAGCCGGCGCTTCTCGCGAAGGGCCGGCTGCACATCGAGACGTATTGACCGAAGCGTTTCGGATTACTGCGTGAGCGCCAGCGCGACGGGCAGCCAGAACACGAGCACCGAGAGCGTGACTCCGACGAGAATCCCCCGTATCGGATCGAGCGGATCGTCGATCGCGCGGCACTCGCGGCGCAGACCACGGTTCCCTGCAAACGTATGGATCAGCGTATGTTCCATGACGTGTCTCGCGAAGTCTCGATGCGTCGAGCTTGCGCTCTCCGCGGACCGAGCGAAAGCGGCAACGCGCCGGAATCGCTGTAGGACACCGGCGCCTTTTGCCTTCGAAGCGTTGGCGTGGGTAGGCAGCCTCCTACCCGAAGTCTCGCGTGTGGCCGATATCGCGCAGGCGCCGCTGCTCCTAAAATCGCCCGATGGCACGCGAAGCTGCGTGCGAACCGTTCAATCGAGGAGCAGGCATGCGCAAGGCAATCGCCGTCATGGCCCTCTTGTGTTGTTGCGCGACCACCTCCGCTGTCGCGCAGGTGAGCTTCGCGTTCGACAGCCCCGGCATCAGCATCGGCGTCAACGTGCCGGTTTATCCAAACCTGGTTCGCGTTCCCGGGTATCCCGTGTACTACGCGCCGAACCTGAACGCGAACTACTTCTTCTACGACGGCCTGTACTGGGTATTCATCAACGGCGACTGGTACGCGAGTCCCTGGTACAACGGGCCGTGGCAACTCGTGTCGTATGACGCGGTGCCGTTGTACATCCTCCGCGTGCCCGTCAGGTATTACCGCGAGCCGCCGGTCTTTTTCCGTGGCTGGGCGGTAAACGCGCCGCCGCGCTGGGGCGAGCATTGGGGTGCGCAATGGGAAGGGCACCATCGCGGGTGGGACCAGTGGAACCGCGCGTCGGCGCCTGCGCCGGCACCGTTGCCGACGTACCAGCGTCAGTACAGCGGCAGCCGCTATCCGACGAGCGTCGAGCAGCAGCGGACGCTCGAAAGCCGGAACTACCACTACCAGCCGCGTGATCGTTTCGCGCAGCAACACATCCAGACGGGCGCGCCCGCGCAAACCGCACAGGCCCCGAACCAGGGCCCGCGGACGAACGCTGCAAACGCGGAACGGCGTACCGAAGCACCGCAGCGATCGACGGCTCACGCAAAACCGCCTGTGCAGCGAGCAGCGCCGCCGGCCGTCGCCGAGCACCGGACGCCGGCAACGGAGCAGCGCGCGCAAGCGGAACAACGCGCGCAGGGCCCGCAACGTGCGGAAGCGCAGCAGCAGCAAGCGCAGGCCCGACAGCAGGCGCAGGCTCGGCAGCAGGCGCACGCTCGACAGCAGGCGCAGGCTCGACAGCAAGCGCAGGCTCAGCAGCATGCGCAAGCCCAGGCGCAGCAGCGTGCACAGGCGCAGCAGCGTGCGCAAGCCGAGCAACGGGCGAGTGCACCGCGACCGGAGCAACACGCCGCCGCGACGCGGCCCGAGCAACGGGCGGCTGCGCCGCGGCCTGAGCAGAGCGCACACGCGCCTGCTCCACAGGCACAGGCGCGCGCCCAAGGGCATCCGCAGAACAAGGGACAGGGGCAGGGCGAGCGCGGCGGCGGCGGCGAGAATGTGCGCGCGGGCGAGCGCCGCAACGAGCCCAACGGGTAACGCGCGACGCCCACGCCGCGAACCAAGGCCACCTCCGCGGTGGCCTTTTTTCATGCCCTCCTGCGCGTCGAATTCGACCGCAAGCCCCGGAGTGCGAGGGCCGGCGGAGATGTCTACAGTGAACCCGTCGATAATAGTCACCGTGAGGGTTCCAGGATGAACACCATGACGAGCGGCGCGGCCGCGTTGATCGAAAGCGATCCCCGCTGGGCGGCGGTCGTCGGACGCGACCGCAGCGCGGACGGCAGCTTCTTCTACTCCGTGCGCACGACGGGCGTTTATTGCCGGCCGTCTTGCGGCGCGCGCACGCCGAAGCGCGCGAACGTCACGTTCCACGCGAGCGCCGAGGACGCCGAGCGCGCAGGATTCCGTCCGTGCAAGCGCTGTCGACCCGACCGCCTGTCGCACGCGGCGGAGCAGACTGCGATGGTCGAAGACCTGTGCCGTTTCATCGAGACCGCCGAGCGCGTGCCGACGCTCGACACGCTCGCGGCACGCGCCGGCCTGAGCCCGTACCATCTGCACCGGACGTTTCGCGCGGTGACCGGCGTCACTCCGCGCGCGTATGCGGCTGCGCACCGCGCGCAACGCGTGCGCAATGCGCTCGCCGAAGGCGAAACGGTTACCAATGCCATCTACGATGCAGGCTACGGCTCGAACGGGCGCTTCTACGGCGAATCGAACGCGGTGCTCGGCATGACGCCGACGCGTTATCGCGAGGGTGGACAGGGTGCGGAGATCCGCTTCGCTGTCGGCGAATGCTCGCTCGGCTCGATTCTCGTCGCGCAGAGCGAGCGCGGCATCTGCGCCATCGCGATCGGCGACGATCCGGACCGATTGGCCCGTGACCTGCAAGATCGATTTCCGCGGGCGCGCTTCGTCGGCGGCGACGAAGCATTCGAGACGCTCGTCGCGAGGGTCATCGGCTTCGTCGAGTCGCCGAAGATCGGCCTCGAACTGCCGCTCGATGTTCGCGGCACCGCCTTTCAGCAGCGCGTCTGGCAGGCGATGCGCCAGATTCCGCCCGGCGACACGACGAGCTACGCCGAGCTCGCGCGGCGAATCGGGGCGCCGACCTCCACGCGCGCCGTCGCGGCCGCGTGCGCGGCGAACGTGCTCGCCGTCGCGATACCGTGTCACCGCGTCGTTCGCAGCGACGGTGGCTTGTCGGGTTACCGCTGGGGTGTCGAGCGCAAGCGCGCGCTGCTCGAGCGGGAGGCGCGCGACTGAGCGCGGTCGCACAATGAACGCGCGCTCGCGCTCGGAGCTTCGCGCGGCCGGGATGGCAGACGTCGAAGGTCGCATCGCCGCGATCGACTGGACGCGGCTTGCCGACGATCTCGACGCGGAGGGAGCCGCGGTCGTTTCACGACTGCTGGCGCCCGACGAGTGCACGGCGCTTGCATCGCTCTACGAGCAGAACGAACGGTTCCGCAGCCGGGTCGTGATGAGCCGCCACGGCTACGGCCGCGGCGAGTACAAGTATTTCGCCTATCCGCTGCCCGACCTCGTCGAGAACCTCCGTTCGGCGCTCTATTCGCGCCTCGTGCCGATTGCCAATCGATGGCACGAGACGATGGGCAGCGAGGTCCGCTTTCCGCCGCGGCACGCGCAGTTTCTCGCCCGATGCCACGCGGCCGGACAACGGCGGCCGACGGCGCTCCTGCTTCGCTACGTGGCGGGCGACTACAACTGCCTGCATCAGGATCTTTACGGCGAGCATGTCTTTCCGCTGCAGCTCACGATTCTGCTGTCGCAGCCCGGACGCGATTTCGATGGCGGCGCGTTCGTGATGACGGAGCAGCGTCCGCGCATGCAGTCGCGTCCGCAGGTCGTGCCGCTGCGACAGGGCGACGGCGTCGTGTTCGCCGTCAATCAGCGTCCCGTGCACGGCAGTCGGGGCTTTCATCGCGTCACGATGCGCCATGGTGTAAGCCGCCTTCGCGAAGGCGAGCGCTACACGGCCGGCATCATCTTTCACGACGCCGCGTGAGCCGATGATGACCGGGCTGTTCGACGTCGACGGCGCCGTGGTGCCGCTCGCTGCCGGCGCATCGCTGCTGCGCGGCTTCGCGCTCGCATACGAAGATCGGCTCGTCGCCGGCTTGTCGCAGGTGGTCGTTGCGGCGCCGTTTCGCCACATGCTGACGCCGGGCGGCTTCCGGATGTCGGTGGCGATGACGAACTGCGGCCCGCTCGGCTGGGTCTCGGACGTGCGTGGATACCGCTACGACGCCTGCGATCCCGACAGCGGCCTCCCATGGCCGGCGATGCCGGTGGCGTTCGTGGATCTCGCGACGCAAGCGGCGGCGTGTGCGGGTTTCGCGGACTTCGCGCCGGACGCGTGCCTCGTCAATCGCTATGATGCCGGTGCGCGTCTCACGCTGCATCAGGATCGCAACGAGCGCGATTTCGACGCGCCGATCGTTTCGGTCTCGCTCGGGCTTCCGGCGTTATTCCTCTTCGGCGGCCTGCGACGCGCGGAACGACCGCTGCGCCTGCCGCTTCGGCATGGCGATGTCGTGGTCTGGGGCGGAGCGTCGCGTCTTCGCCACCACGGTGTCGCCGCGATCAAGCCCGGACACCATACGCGTATCGGCGATTTTCGAATCAACCTGACGTTTCGCAAGGCCGGATGACGCGCCGGGTATGCGTCAACGGCAGTCCTGGCGCGGTTCCTCGTAGATCACGTGCTCGATGATCTCGGCGCGGTCGTCGGCGATCGCGTGCGAGTAATACGCGCCCTTCGTCGGCCGATAGGATGTCTCTCCCGGCGGCTTGAACCAGCGACCGATGCATCCGCAGGCGTCGCCGTTCCACGTTCGAGCGCGCAATCCCCTGCCCTGGAACATGAACTCGATGTAACAGCCGGCCGCGAGTACGCCGTGCGCCTGGGGGGTGCACCATGCACGCTCGCTTCCGGGAACGACGTGCAACTCGTGCGCGGCGAAGAATCCCGCCGCGCCGTCGTGATAGCCTTTCGCAGGCAGCAATGCAAGAGCCGCGCGATCATTGCGTGCAAGCGCCGCTTCGAGTGGCTTGTCCTGCGTGTACGCGCCAGCCGGCACCACGATCGCAACCAGCAGAGCGAGCGCGACTGGAACCCGCACGCCGATTGCGCGCATGCCCGGCAGGCCGCGCGCGCCGGCGTTCAGAGTGGTCTGATCTCGACCTTGCGGAACTTGACGACTCCGGCCGCCCACTGAAGCCCGATGTTGCCCCGCAAGGCGTTCGCCTTGTCGGTCTCGCCCGTCTGCACGCCGTTCAGCACGACGACGATGCGCGGGCCGCGCGCGGTGATTTCGTACGTGTTCCATTTGCCGCCCGCCTTCGGCATGTTCTTGATCGGCGACAGGTTCGTGATCGCGCCCGTTCCATACGTGGGATCGGGGCGCTGGTCGAAGATGTTGGCTTCGGTGCAGTTCGTGTCCTTGATGTCCTTGAGATCGGGGCAGCGCATGTAGATGCCCGAGTTGGCGTCGTCGCTGACCCAGAATTCGGCGCGAAGCATGAAGTCACCATACACCTTCTTGGTCATCAGGAAGCTGCTCTTGCCTTTTTCGCCGGTGTCCGCCTGCACGACGCCGTCGACGACGCGCCAGTTCGCATCGCCAATCCTGTCCCAGTGTTCGGTGAAGCCCTTGGGTCCGTCGAGAAGCGTCGTCCACCCGGCTTCCTGCGACGGTGCCGACATGCCGGCGCAACCGGCGAGTGCCATGAGCACGACGGCGACGCAAGCTGTGACTTGTTTCATCGTATGCCTCCCTTGAAGGACAAGCGGCCGCAGGATGAAGCAGCGGAAACCGCGCGTCAAGCCAGCCGCGTCAGCGGCTGCCGGGATCTGCCTCGCCTACGCGCCGTACGAGATAGGCCATGCCGCGCCGCCACGTCTCGTCGGTGTTGCCGCGCAAGTCGACCGACCGTACGAGCAAGACCCGACCGCTCGCCGTATCCTCGATCCGGACGTTGATGTTGAGAATGAGGTTGCTGACCTTCTGCACCCACCCGACGAGCACGCGGTCGGCGTGGAGCGCGCGCGCGATCTCGAGCTCGCAGCCGTTGCATGCGTGCAGTTGCAGCCGGGATCGGTAGCCATCGATCATCGCCGAGGCCGGGCCGACGTCGACAACGCGATAGATGCCGTCGGCCGCGAGCGCCTGCTGCAATTGTTCGCGAATGGCGGTGAGCCTCCCGTATTCGACAGTGGCGGGCGCCAGCGCCTGCTGGTCGTCGAGGAGATCGAACTCGAGCACGGCAATCGTTTTCGCCGCGGTCTCCTGAGGCGCAGAAAGCGCGGGCCACACAGGCATTAAGGCGCAGGCGCCGACGACGACAAGGGTGCGCAGCGGCGGCATGCTCATCGCTTCGCGCGGCTTTTCGATTTTCGTGGATGTACGGGCGCGGGAGGACGTGACGCCGCTGGCGGCGCAATGCGAGCGGACAGTGATGCGTTGAGCGCCGTCGTCAGCGCCGCATCGCCGCTCACGAGGTCGTGCCACTTGAGCTCGAGTCCCTTGCGGCGCCCCTTCAGCACGAGCGACATCGCGTCCGGTGCGATCGTCAGCGTGTACGGCGTCCCGTCGATGTCGATCTCGCGCCTGAGCGGCGCTTCGAGCTTCGTCGTCATGCTCGCTGCGCCTCGGACATCAGCTCGCGCCACAGTTGCGCTGCTCCCTGCATCGGGCCGAACCGCCGGCGGCGCGCGCAATAAGTCACGTAACGGCGCAGGAACAACGCGACGAGGAATCGCTCCGCCGCGTCGATCGCCGGCGGCCGCTCGAGATGCGGATCGATCCCGGGCGGCTTTTCCGAAAGACGCATCAGGTCGGCGTGCGCCATCAGCGGATACGGATGAAAGTGACGCCGGTGCGGCGACACCTCGCGCACCTCGGGCGGCCCGGTCGGCTCCCATTGCGCGTGCCGCGCCTCGATGTCATGCCATTCGGCGACATAGCGTGCTTTCACCCACTTGCCCGTCGCTTCGTCGCGGTAGCGGAAAGGATAGAGGAGCAGTCGCCGCATGCGGCGGATTGTAAGCGCTGGCAACGTCGTTCATCGCCTCGCAGCCGCCGGCATCGGGATCCGAACGCTATCGCGCCCTTGCGGCGATCACGGCGAACGCTTGCCGCGCCGTGGGGTGGCATCGTTGGCGGTTTTCGCCGACGATGCCTGCAGCCTGTCGCTGATTGCGCGCGTCAATTCTTCTATCGGAACCGGCTTCGTCACAATCAGCGCCTCGTGCGGAATCACGTCTTCGCCCGTCAATACCGCGCCGGTCAGCAATATGCAAGGCAAATTGGGGAAACGGTGCCGCAGAACCCGCACCAGGTCGAGGCCGTCGACTTCCGGCATCCGCACGTCGGAGACGACGAGACGAATATCCGGGCGTTCGTCGAGCAAGTCGAGCGCTTCACGAACCGAATGCACGGCGCTGACCGCGTAACCGGCCATCGACAACAAGACGCGATACGTCGCGGCAGCGTCCTCGTCGTCATCGACGAAAAGGATCGGTGTACCGCCCGCGGCAGAGGCTGCGCTGAGGTCGACTGTCATTGCCGTATCGGCGATGCCCGAGGTGCGACGGGCCCGTCATCGAGTTCACGCAACGTGTCCGGCACGACCGACTCCGACGGACTGGAGTTGTGCACATATGAACAACGACAAGCAGCGCCCCTATCGGCCGCCAGCGCTATCCTCGGTAGGACATCGTAGCGATCCCAGTTACATCGTAGCGATCCCAGTTCCAATGCCGCGTCCGGCGATCCTGCGGAAGACGCCGCCACACCTCCTGTCGATTCATCCGCGCTCCGATTCGCTTCCTTCGATGTGTATCCTACAGCGTTGCGGAGCGTGTCCTACCTCGCAAAGATCGCGCGTCCGATGTTAATGCATGCGGCGACAAGCCACTGTATGGAGGTGGCGAAGGTGCTCATCGTCGAGGACGATAAACGGCTTGCCGACACTGTTGGCGATCTGCTCTCGTCGTTCGGGCACAACGTCGAGGTCGCCTACGACGGGCCGGAAGCGCTGTCGGTCGTGGAGCCTTTCGAACCCCACATCGTCTTTCTGGACCTGAGCCTGCCGACGCTTACGGGCTTCGAGGTCGCGAGACAAATACGGGAGATGTGCGGACGAGCGGTGCGCCTGGTTGCCTATACCGGTTGGGCGGACCTCATGACCCGCCCGATTTCCAGTTTCGGCTTCGACGCAGTGCTCGTCAAGCCGGCGACCCTCGATCAAATCCTGAAGGTGATGGGCAACGAGTGAAGCGAGGCCTCGCGGCGCAGCCAACTCTGCCTTCGAGGCCCGTGCCGCTGCCGGAAGGCGGCCGCAGACCCTGGCCCTGAGTCGGGTCGTGCGCGAGCAGGAGGGGCAGATCCAGGCGGCAACAGCGCGCCATCGAAGATTTACGCCAGGAAGTGGATGCGCTGAAGCGGGCAGTGGCGCAGCTCACGACCGGCGATGCGCGTATGGCGATGCACGCCGCGCCGTAACGCGCGCATTGCCAGTGCCAATGGAGCACATGGCCACTGACGGGCGCTCATTCGTTTCAAACTGTATCCAGGAAGAACTTGTTTCCGCGTTGACGCTCGAACGGCCGTCCGGCAAGGGCGCGTTGCTCCGATGAATCGATCCGTTCTGATCCAGCGAGCGGCGCTCCTCGCTGTGGCTTGGGTGGTGGCGTCACTGGCTGTCGCACAGCAGCCGCTGGTGATCAAGCCCCTCGCGGAGAAGAAGGTAAGCGAGCTGCCGCAGGGTGAGTTGTTTTGGCGGATCGAAACTTTTGGTTCGCTCGGGCAGGCGAACGCTGCGGCCGGCAAGTGGTCGCTGGCGGCCCAGTCCGCCGGCAAAGTGTGGTTGTTTACGCTGGGTCCGGCGAGCGGCTCGTCTTCCAAGGGCACGAAGGTCGCTGCGATCGGTCCGATTCCACGCGTCAGTGCGAATCAATATCTTCTCCGAATCAATGACGCCAGCGGTCCGCCGGGCAGCGTGACACCCGTCCACAGCCATCCCGGCTCCGAGGCGTTCTTCGTGCTCAGCGGAGAACAAAGTATTCGAAGCGCCGGCGGGGTAAAGCGCATAGAGGCTGGGCAAGGCGAAGCTGGTCAGGGCGCAGGCATGGCGATGCAGGTGTCCAGCATCGGGTCGACCGATCTACATGCGCTCGTCATGTTCGTCGTCGACGCAGACAAGCCATTTTCTTCACGAGCCCTCACGCGTTAGCGGCCCGGCCTCGTTGTCGTTCTACCACTTGCTCGAGCGGCGCACATGCGCGTGGCGCTTGGGCGCGGTGCGGTCGCCAGGTCCGTTAGCTTTGTTGGTTGTGCCACGTAGCAAGCGATCGCTGGAGGAGTCGCTTGGCACACGCTGATTGTGACATTTGGCTCCGATAGCGACGCTAACCATAGCCACGCCGGTATGGTGTCAGAACAGGAAGCGAAACGTGTCGAGACGCTCGTAAACGAGGCGCTGGTCGAAAAGCAAGGTAAGGCTGCCGCCTTCTCCCGGTTCAGAACATCCAACAGCAAACGGTGGTTCGGTCACGCGTACGTGTTCGCCTGCGATCAGAAACTAGGTGTATTCCGACCGGATGTGCGAGGTTGATTTGGTCGGGGCGAAGTGATTCGAACACTCGACCCCCTGCACCCCATGCAGGTGCGCTACCAGGCTGCGCTACGCCCCGACCGAAGCCGAATTATAGCCTTCGCGTCGGCGCGGCCGGTCTCCGGCCGATGCGAAGTTTCGGCGATCGGGCATCGAACCGTGTAGAGTCGCGCGTGGTGAACCAGGGCAACCCGGGCCCCGGCCGGAAACCCGGGCACACGTTCACCCGATCGGGGGACGCGGACGAGCGGGAGTCGTCGAGCCCTCGGCTGTGCGCGCCAGCGACGTTGCGATCCTGAGGGGCGTGACCATGATTCAGCGGCGCAAGTTCGTTGCAACCGCCACCGCGCTCGCGACGGGAAGCGTCGCCGCGGTCAACGCTCCGTTCGTCATTGCGCAGCCGCGCGTCAGGTGGCGGATGCCGACGGCGTTTCCCGCGTCGCTCGACATCCTTCACGGATCGGCCCAGCGGCTCGCAAGGCTCGTGTCGAGCATGAGCGCGGGACGATTCCAGATCGACGTCTATCCGGCCGGCCAGATCGTTCCCGCGCTCGGCGTATTCGAAGCGTGCGCCGCGGGCACGGTGGAAGCCTTCATGGGCGCTTCCTATTACTGGGACCAGAAGGAACCGGCCAATGCCTGGTTCTGCACCGTGCCGTTCGGCATGAACCCGCAGGGGATGATGGCCTGGTATCACGAGGGCGACGGCATGAAGCTCTGGGAAGAGACCTACAGCGCCTTCGGACTCGTGCCGCGAAGCGGCATCAGCATCGCGCCGCAGATGGCGGGCTGGTTTCGCAGGAAGATCAACACGGTCGCCGACTTCAAGGGTCTCAAGATGCGTATCCCCGGCCTGGGCGGCCAGGTAATGGGGAAGCTCGGCGCCAACGTCGTGCTGATCGCAGGCGGCGACATCTTCGCTGCGCTCGAGCGCGGCGTGATCGATGCTTCCGAATGGATCGGCCCCTACGACGATTTGAAACTCGGCCTGCAGAACACGGCACGCTATTACTACTATCCGGGGTGGCACGAGCCGGGCACGACGCTGGAGTTCACGTTCAACAAGAAGGCGTACGACGCGTTGCCGCTCGAACTGAAGCAGATCCTCGATCACGCGACCGCGGCCACCTGGGCGGGTGCGATTCCGGAATGGGAATCCAAAAACGCGATCGCATCGGCTCGCCTTCGGAACGAATACCGCGGCCGCGTGGAGATCTCCGTCTTGCCGGCGTCGGTCCTGCTCGATCTCAAGAAGGTTTCCGGGGAGGTCGTTCGCCTCGAATCCGAGCGGTCGCCCATGGCGCGACGCGTCTACGAATCGTTCTTGAAGTTCCAGAGCCGCGTCGGTGACTGGGGCCAGATTTCCGAAGGCGCCTATCACCGGCTGATCGTCGGCTGACGGCGCTGACGTGCATCGCGCGCACGGCGCATTCCGTCGACGGCGCGAGCCGGGCATGCACGTCGTCGTCGTCGCGGTGTGGGCGTGCGTCACCGTCTTCGGCGCCTATGCGCAGGACGTGCGCAAACCGCTGAGGGTGGCCGTGCTGAACGAGGGATCCGCGGCGACGCATCCCGCGGTCGAGGGTCTCAAGGCGGGCCTGCGCGAGCGGGGATTCGCGGAGGGCGCCGACGTCGCCTTCGAGATCCGCTTCACGCAGGGCGATGCCGACGAAACGCGTCGAGCCGCGGCGGCGATCGCACAGGCCGGCGCCGACTTGATCTTCACCAGCGGCGAAGGTCCGACACGATCGGCAATTGCCGCGACGACGACCATTCCGATCGTGTTCACGCTGGTTCGCGATCCGGTCGCCGAGAACTTCGTCGTCGCGCTCGCTCAGCCGGGACGCAACGCCACCGGCGTTGCGAACCTGACGACGCAGCTTGCGGGCAAGCGTCTGGAACTGCTGAAGACGCTCGTCCCGACCGCCACTCGAGTATGGGCGATTCACGACGGCGCGGATCCCGTCTGCACGCGCATGGTCGCGCACGCACGCGAGGCGGCGCTTCGCCTCGGCCTGGAACTCGTGTCGCGGCCGGTGACGACGAAGGCAGAGCTGATCGAAGCGCTCGACGAGGTCGACGATGGCGACGCATTGCTTGCCCCCGACGGCGGGCGATTCGACGTCGCTTCGGCGATACTCGACGCGTCGCTCGCGCGAAGAATGCCGGCGGTATTCGCGACCGCGCTGTATGTCGGGTATGGCGGACTCGCGTCGTACGGGTCCGACTACTACGCCGAGGGATTCCAGGCCGCGCGGATGGTCGAGCGCATCCTGCGCGGCGCACGAGCGCAGGACCTGCCGGTCGAAGCGGCGGACGGCATCGATCTCGCGATCAATCTGAATACCGCGACGCGTCTCGGCATCGTCGTGCCGCGCAAGGTCCTGTTGCGCGCGGACACGATCCGGCGATGAGCAAAGCATCCCGCCGGCGCACGCTGTTCCGCAAGTATCTCGTCGTCCTTCTGCTGCTCGTCGGCGGCGTGCTGGTCGCGGCCAGCGCAACCGAGCTCTACTTCACGTATCAGGAAGCGAAACGCGCGCTCGTTCGCATCGAGCGCGAGAAGGCGCTGGCTGCGGCGGAACGGATCGATCGCTTCGTGAAGGATGTCGAGCATCGGGTGCGGGCGACGACACGCGCCATTGCAGACGACGCGTCGGTCGCGGGTATCCAGCGGTCGAACCTCGAATATCGGGAGACGCTTGCCGCGGCATTGACCGAGCAGCGCGAGATGGACTTCGTGCGCTTGCTGCGCAGTGCGCCGTCGATCACCGAGGCCCGCTACCTCGACATCGCCGGCAAGGAGCAGATGAAGGTTTCGCGTTTCGCGCTCGACGCGGCGGGAAGCGGCGACGATTTCTCCGACACGGCGGCGTACCGGGCTGCGCGCGCGGGAAAGACGTACCTCGGTTCGGTCGACTTCCGCAACGGTTCGGAGCCGTACACGACGCTCGCGGTTCCGGCAGACCCGTCGGCGCTCGAGGTCATCGTCGTCGACTTCAGCCTGAAGGCGATCTCGGACATCGTCTCGCAGATTCATGTCGGGCGCGCGGGCGTCGCCTACGTCGTCGACGAACAGGGACGGCTCATCGCCCATCCCGACGCGGGCGACGTGCTGCGCGGCCGCCAGGTGCCGGCCATGGCGCTCGTCCGTGCGTCGAAGGCAGGAGCGAGCGCTTCCGTCGATACCGCGATGGTATCCGAGGGTCTCCACGGCGGCCGCGTGCTGGTCGCGAATGCGGTGGTGCCGAGCGCCGGCTGGACGGTCTTCGTCGAGCAGCCGCTGGCAGAGGCGTTCGCGCCGCTGGAGGCGACGCTCGTGCGCGCAACGATCATCCTCGGGGGCGGGCTGCTTGCCTCGGTGCTTGCGAGCATCGCGCTTGCGCGTGGGTTGGTCAAACCGATCCGACGACTCGGCGCAGGAGCGGTACGCATCGGCAACGGCGATTTCGAGCATCGGGTCGACGTGCCGACGGGCGACGAACTGCAGACGCTTGCCGAGCAGCTCAACCGGATGGGTACGAGGCTCGCCGATTCGTATCGCGACCTCGAGAACCGGGTCGCCACGCGCACGACGGCATTGTCTCAATCGGTCGCCGAGCTGCGCGCGCTCGCGGACGTGAGCCAGGCGATCAACTCGACGCTCGATCTGCAAACGGTCCTCGAAATGATCGTGACGCACGCGGTGCGTCTGTCGGGCGCGGACGCCGGAACGATCTACGTCTACGACGACGTCGCCGGCGTGTTCCTGCCGCAGGCGAACTTCGGGCTCGGCGAGGCGATGGTGGCGGCCTTGCGCGATTCGCGTATCACGGTCGGTGACAACACGGTCGTGGGTCGATGCGCGCTGCAGCGGCGGCCCATGCAGATTCCCGACCTCGATGAGGAGCCCGTCTATCGACTCTCCGATCTTCTTCGCGGCGGCGGTTTCCGCGCACTCATCGGCGTGCCGCTGATGCGCGAGGACCATGTCATGGGCGCATTGGTCATCCGGCGCCGCGATGCGGGCGATTATCCGGAGGCGGTCGTGCGCACGCTCGAGACGCTGGCCGCGCAATCGGTGCTCGCGATCCAGAACGCGCGGCTGTTCCGGGAGATCGAGGAGAAGAGCCGGCAAGTGGAGAGCGCGAGTCGGCACAAGAGCGAGTTCCTCGCGAACATGTCGCACGAATTGCGCACGCCGCTCAACGCGATCATCGGCTTCTCCGAGGTGCTGTCCGAGCGGATGTTCGGCGACATCAACGAGAAGCAGGCCGAATACCTCGCTGACATTCTCGAGGCGGGACGGCATCTCCTTTCGCTCATCAACGACGTGCTCGATCTGTCGAAGATCGAGGCCGGACGCATGGAGATCGAAGCGAGCGAATTCGACCTGCCGCGGGCGGTCGAAAACACGTTGAGCCTCATTCGCGAGCGCGCGCATCGCCGCGCGATCGCGCTCACGTGCGAGATGGACGACGCGGTGGGCGCGATTCGCGCCGACGAGCGCAAGGTGAAGCAGGTTCTGCTGAATCTCCTGTCCAACGCGCTCAAGTTCACGCCGGAGGGCGGTCGAATCGCCGTGCGGGCCAGGCGGGTCGACGGCGCCGTCGAAGTGTCGGTCACCGACACCGGTGTCGGCATCGCGCCGGAGGATCAGGCCGCGGTGTTCGAGGAATTCCGCCAGGTCGGCGCTGCTTCACGCAAGATCGAAGGGACGGGCCTCGGCCTCGCGATATCGCGCAAGTTCATGGAGCTGCATGGCGGCAGCCTCGCGCTCGAAAGCGCGGTCGGAACGGGTTCGACGTTCACCTTCAGCCTGCCGCTCGAGTACCGCTCGGCGTGAGCAGGCGCCGTATTTCGCGCAGCTCCTGGCGAATTTCCAGCGCATCGAGCGGGCGTTGTGCCGATTGCGGCGCGACGCTCGTCGTCGATGGCGACAGTGGGCGCGCGGCAGCGCGCGGCTCGCTCGCGGCTTCCGAATCGAGACGATGCCGCGCACCGTTGATGGTGAATCCCTGCTCGTACAACAGATCGCGTATCCGGCGAATCAGCAGGACTTCGTGATGCTGGTAATAGCGCCGGTTGCCGCGGCGTTTGACCGGCTTGAGCTGTGCGAACTCCTGTTCCCAATAGCGCAGCACGTGCGGCTTCACCGCACAAAGCTCGCTGACCTCGCCAATCGTGAAGTACCGCTTGGCGGGAATCGGAGGCAGCGCCGTCTTAGCTCGGCTGGCTTCGGGCATGGTTCGCCGCTTCGACCATGGCCTTCAACTTCTGACTTGCATGGAACGTCACGACGCGGCGCGCGGTGATCGGGATTTCCTCGCCGGTTTTCGGGTTCCTTCCGGGCCGTTGCGGCTTCTCGCGCAGCTGGAAATTGCCGAAGCCGGAAAGCTTGACGCTGCGGCCTTCCTCGAGCGCGGTCCGGATCTCCTCGAAGAAGCGCTCGACCATGTCCTTCGCCTCGCGCTTGTTGAGCCCGAGTTGCTCGAAGAGGAGGTCGGCGAGCTCGGCTTTGGTCAACGTCATGTTGTAAGCCTTACTGTCTCAGGGTGGCGTCGAAGCGGGCACGCAGGGTGGCGAGGAGGGTGGCCACGATCCGCTCGCTGTCCTCGTCGGTCAAAGTACGTTCAGTATCCCGCATAAGCACAAGAATCGCAACGCTTTTCTTGCCGTTCGGCAGCTCGCTGCCCCGGTAGACGTCGAAAACGTCGATCGCCTCCACCTGCGTGGGTCTCACATCCTGCAAAGCATGAAGAATATCGCCTACCGTTATGTTTTCATTGACGACAATGGCAATGTCGCGACGGATCGACGGCAGCCGTGACAGCGGCCGCGCCTTCGGGACCGGGAGGCATGTCAGCGCCTCGACATCGAGCTCGAAGGCGACCGGCGCCGAAGGCAATTCGAACACGCGCAGAAGACGCGGATGCAGCTCGCCGAGCCAGCCGACGACCCTGCCGCCGATCTCCACGTCGGCGCTGCGCCCTGGGTGCAACCACGGCTTCGCCGATGCGCGCGTCGCGAGCGACAGCGGAGCGGCGAGCGCCTCGACATCGCCCTTGACGTCGAAGAAATCGACCTGGCGCAGCGGCGATCCCCACTGCTCGGCGGCAGCGGAGCCGAACGCGAGTCCGCCGATGCGCATCGGCTGCGCAACGTCGTCGCGGCCGAACGTGCGGCCCGCTTCGAAGATCCGCACGCGCGCGAGCTTGCGCCTCAGGTTCGTGCGCAGCGTCTCGAGCAGACCGGGCAGAAGCGTCGTGCGCATCGCGTCGCGCTGCGCCGCGATCGGGTTCAGCACGGCGATCGGGCGCGACGCAGGATCGAGCGCGCGCTCGTCGTCGGCAGCGACGAAGCTGAACGTGATCACTTCCTGGTAGTCGCGGAGCACGAGCCGGCGCTTCAGTACCGCGACGCGGCGGTGCTCTTCGGGCGACGGCAGCATCGCCTGCACGTGCGCGCGCGGCGCATCGGGAATCGTGTCGTAGCCGCGAATGCGCGCGACTTCCTCGATCAGGTCTTCCTCGATCGCGATGTCGAACCTGTACGATGGCGGCGTGACGCCGAAGTCGTCGCCTTCGCGAACGAACGGTAGAAAGAGACGCGAGAAGACGTCGGCGATCGCGTCGGGCGACACGGCAACGCCGAGCACGCGCGCTGCTCGCGCGCTGCGCAGCCGTACCGGCGCACGTTCGGGGAGCGGTCCCTTCGCGTCCGTCGACGGTCCGGCGCGACCGCCGCAGATTTCGAGGATCAACTGCGTCGCGCGCTCGACGGCGCGCGGCCCGAGCTCGAAGTCGACGCCGCGTTCGAAACGATAGCCTGCGTCGCTCACGAAACCGAGGCGCCGCATCTTGCCCTGAATGACGGCAGGATTCCAGAACGCGCCCTCGAGATAGACGGTCGCCGTGTCATCGGCGATCCCGGAATGCTCGCCGCCCATGATGCCGGCGAGGCCGAGCGGCTTCACGCTGTCGCAGACGAGCAGAAGGTCCGGCTCGAGCGCGAGCTTCTCGCCGTTCAGCAGCGTCAGCGTCTCGCCCTCGCGCGCGAAGCGCACGACGATATCGCCTTCGAGGCGGCGATCGTCGTAGGCATGCAGCGGCTGCCCAAGCTCGAGCATCACGTAGTTCGTGATGTCGACGACCGCCGAGATCGAGCGGATGCCGGAGCGTTCGATGCGCTCCTTCATCCACGCAGGCGTCGGCGCCTTCGCGTCGATCCCCTCGATCGTGCGCGCGGCGAAGCGCGGGCACGCGTCCTCGTCCTCGACACGCACGCCGCGCGTCGCTGTCGACGAGACGGGGACGGAGGATTCGCCGGGCAGCGACAGCGGCGCGCGCGTGATCGCCGACACCTCGCGCGCGATGCCGACGATCGACAGGCAGTCGGGCCGGTTCGGCGTGAGCTTGAGCGTGATCAGCGCGTCGTCGAGCGCCAGCGCATCCCGCAAATCCTGGCCGGGCTTTGCGTCGGACGCGAGCGCAAGCAGGCCCGACGCATCGTCGTCTAGCCCGAGCTCACGCGCCGAGCAGAGCATCCCTTGCGACTCGACCCCGCGCATCGTCGTGCGCGCGATCATCTGTCCGCCGGGAAGCGACGCGCCTTCGAGCGCGCACGGCGCACGCATGCCGACGGCGGCGTTTTGCGCGCCGCAGACGATCTGCAACGCGCGCTCGCCGCCGACGTCGACGGTGCACACACGAAGCCGCGCGGCATCGGGATGCGGCGCGACGTTCGTGATCCGGCCGACGACCACGTTGGCGAACGCAGGGGCCGCCGGCGCGACGTCCTCGACCTCGAAGCCCGTCATCGTCAGCTTGTCGCAAAGCGCCGCCGTGTCGATCGGCGGATCGACGAGCGTGCGCAGCCACCGCTCGGAAAACTTCATTGGAATTGACGAAGGAACCGCAGGTCGTTTTCGTAGAACAGGCGCAGGTCGTCGACGCCGTAACGCAGCATCGCGAGGCGATCGGGACCGATGCCGAACGCGAAGCCCTGCCAGCGCTCGGGGTCGATGTTGACGGCGCGAAGCACGTTCGGATGCACTTGTCCCGCGCCGGCGATCTCGAGCCAGCCCGCGTCGCCGAACCGCATGTCGATTTCGGCCGACGGCTCGGTGAACGGGAAGAACGACGGCCGGAAGCGCAGCGTCACGTCACGCTCGAAGAAGTTGCGCAGGAACTCGCTGATCACGGCCTTCAGATCGGCGAACGAGACGTCGTCACCGATCCACAGTCCCTCGACCTGATGGAACATCGGCGAATGCGTCGCGTCGCTGTCGACGCGGTAGACGCGTCCCGGCGCGATGATCCGTATCGGCGGCGCGTGCGTTTCCATGTAACGTACCTGCATCGGCGACGTATGCGTGCGCAGCACCAGGCCGCCTTCGACGTAGAACGTATCGTGCATCGAGCGCGCCGGATGGTTCTCCGGTGTGTTGAGCGCGGTGAAGTTGTGGAAGTCGTCCTCGATCTCGGGACCGTCGGCGACGTCGAACCCGAGCGAGCGGAACAGCGCTTCGACGCGCTCGAGCGTTCGCGTCAGCGGATGCAGTCCGCCGGCGCCGATGCCGCGTCCCGGCAGCGACACGTCGAGCGCTTCGGCCGAAAGCTGCGCGGCGAGCTTCGCGTCGGCGATCGACTGCCGCCGCGCGACGAGCGCTTCCTCGAGCTTCGCCTTCGCCGCGTTGATCCGCGCGCCGGTCGCTGCCCGTTCGTCGGCGGCGAGCTTGCCGAGCGCTTTCAGTCGCGTCGTCAGCGCGCCGGCCTTGCCGAGGTATTTCGCCTTCGCGTTCTCGAGCGCGGCCGGGTCGACGCAGGCCTGAAAGTCGGCGAGGGCGCTTTCGACGATGCGGTCCAGATCATCCATGGCGTTTCCGAAAAAAGAAAGGGAGGCATCGCTGCCTCCCTGTCATTGCGATCGCCGGTTCAGGCCTGGGTGGCTTTGGCCTGCTCCGCGATCTTCGTAAACGCGGCCTTGTCGTGCACGGCGAGGTCGGCAAGCACCTTGCGGTCGACGTCGATCGACGCCTTCTTGAGTCCGTTCATGAACACGCTGTACGTGAGGCCGAGCTCGCGCACCGCCGCGTTGATCCGGGCGATCCACAGCGCGCGGAACTCGCGCTTCTTCGTGCGACGGTCGCGGTACTGGTACTGCCCCGCCTTCATCACCGCTTCCTTCGCGATCCGATAGACGTTCTTGCGCCGTCCGCGGTATCCCTTCGCCTGCTCGAGGACCTTCTTGTGCCGCGCGCGCGCGGTCACACCACGCTTGACTCTGGGCATGGTCGCTCCTTACGCGTAGGGCAGCATCGCCGCGACGGCCGCTGCGTTGGTCTTGTCGACGCCGAGCGAGCCGCGCAAATGGCGCTTGTTCTTGGTCGACTTCTTCGTGAGGATGTGGCGCTTGAACGCCTGCGAGCGCTTGACGGAGCCGCTTCCGCGCACGCGGAAGCGCTTCTTCGCGCCCGACTTGGTCTTCATCTTCGGCATGAGCCGTTTCCTTATTTGCTGCCCACGGCGGTGCGCTCCGCTTTGACCGGTGCGGCTTTCGCGGATGCGGCTTTCGCGCCTTGCGGCTTACCGTCCTCGGGCTTGTCCGGGTGATGCGTCTTCGGCAACGTCTTCTTCGGGGCCAGCAGCATCACCATTTGCCGGCCTTCGAGTCTCGGGAACTGCTCCACGGTCGCGATCGGATCGAGGTCTCCCCGGACCCGCTCCAGCAGGCGCACCCCGAATTCCTGGTGCGCCATCTCGCGACCGCGAAAACGCAGCGTGACTTTCGCCTTGTCTCCTTCGGACAGAAAACGCGTCAGGTTGCGCAGCTTGATCTTGTAATCGCCTTCGTCGGTTCCGGGCCGGAACTTCACTTCCTTGACCTGGATCTGCTTGAGCTTGAGCTTCGCCTCGTGCTGCTTCTTCGCTTCCCGGTACTTGAACTTGCCGTAATCCATGATCCGGCATACCGGAGGCTTTGCCATCGGGGCGATCTCGACCAGGTCGAGCTCGGCGGCTTCGGCCTTGCCGAGCGCCTCGACTAGCGAAACGATGCCGAGTTGCTCGCCGTCCACCCCGACCAGTCGTATTTCAGGGGCGTTGATTTCGCCGTTCAGTCGTTGATGCTGCTTGTCCAGAGCTATGTGCGATTCTCCAATTCAGGTGACAAAAAACGGCCGGCACCCCAAGGCTCCGCCTATCGGCGGGTCGCGACCTCCTGCTGGAGGCGCGCCAGCAAGGATGCGATGGGCATCGCGCCCAGATCCTCGCCGCCGCGGGTACGCACGGCCACTGTTCGAGCCTCCTGCTCCTTATCGCCAACGATCAGCTGATAAGGCAGCTTTTGGAGGCTATGTTCGCGTATTTTATAGCTAATTTTCTCGTTCCGCAAATCCGCTGCGATGCGCAGGCCCGTCCCGCGCAACGCCTTGGCAACGTCGTTCGCGTAGCCTTGCTGGCGGTCGGTGATCGTCATCACGACCGCCTGGATCGGCGCGAGCCACAGCGGCATCTCGCCGGCGTGGTGCTCGATCAGGATGCCGATGAACCGCTCGAGCGAGCCGACGATCGCGCGATGCAGCATGACCGGCACCTTCCGGGTGTCGTCGGCCGCGACGTACTCCGCGCCAAGGCGCCCGGGCATCTGGAAGTCGACCTGCATCGTCCCGCACTGCCACGAGCGGCCGATCGAGTCCTTCAGGTGGTATTCGATCTTGGGCCCGTAGAACGCGCCTTCGCCCGGCAGCTCGGTCCATTCGACGCCGCATTCGCGCAACGCGTCACGCAGCGCGTTCTCCGCGCGGTCCCAGCTCGCGTCGTCGCCAAGCCGCGGCTCGGGACGCAGCGCGAGCTTGATCGTGATCTCTGCGAAGCCGAACTGGCGGTAGACGTCGAGCGCCACCTGGTTGAACGCGGTGACCTCGGACTGGATCTGCTCCTCGGTGCAGAAGATGTGGCCGTCGTCCTGCGTGAAGCCGCGCACGCGCATCAGCCCGTGCAGCGCACCCGACGGCTCGTTGCGGTGGCAGTTGCCGAATTCGCCGTAGCGCAGCGGCAGGTCGCGGTAGCTTCGCAGGTCCGCATTGAAGAGCTGCACGTGACCGGGACAGTTCATCGGCTTGATCGCGAAGTCGCGCTTCTCCGACTCGGTCGTGAACATGTTGTCCTTGAAGTTCTGCCAGTGGCCCGACTTCTCCCAGAGCGTCCGGTCGAGGATCTGCGGGCAGCGCACCTCGTGGTAGCCGCTCTCGCGATAGATGCCGCGCATGTACTGCTCGACCTGCTGCCAGATCGCCCAGCCCTTCGGGTGCCAGAACACCATCCCCGGCGCTTCGTCCTGCAGGTGGAAGAGGTCGAGCTGCCTGCCGAGCTTGCGGTGGTCGCGCTTCTCCGCCTCCTCGATGCGGTGCAAATACGCGTCGAGCTCCGACTTCGACGCCCACGCGGTGCCGTAGATTCGCTGCAGCATCTCGTTGCGCGAATCGCCGCGCCAGTACGCGCCCGCGACCTTCATCAGCTTGAAGACCTTGAGCCGGCCGGTCGACGGCACGTGCGGGCCTCGGCAGAGATCCACGAACGTGCCTTCGCGATAAAGCGAGATCGGCTCGTCGGACGGGATCGACGCGATGATCTCGGCCTTGTAGTGCTCGCCCATCGACTCGAAGAACTTCACCGCCTCGTCGCGCGGCATGAGCGAGCGGACGACCGGCTCGTTCTTCTTCGCGAGCGCTTCCATCCTGCGCTCGATCGCCTCCAAATCCTCGGGCGTGAAGGGGCGCTTGAACGAGAAGTCATAGTAGAAGCCGTCCTCGATCACGGGCCCGATCGTCACCTGCGCGTCGGGGAACAGCTCCTTCACCGCGTAGGCGAGGAGATGCGCGGTCGAATGGCGAATGACGTCGAGGCCGTCGGCGTCGCGCTCGGTGACGATCGCGACCTGCGCGTCGCCGTCGACGACGTGCGACGTGTCGACGAGCTTGCCGTTCACGCGGCCGGCGAGGGCGGCCTTCGCGAGGCCGGGACCGATCGCCGCGGCGATGTCGGCGACCGTAACCGCTGCATCGAAGTGCTTGACGGCGCCGTCGGGAAGTCGGATGTCGGGCATCGGGATCTCCAAATGAAAAAGTGCGGCGGGGCCGCACTTTTTCAACGACGACGGACGAAACCGTCACGCGCGACACCGCAATCGAATCTAGGTCGGGCCTCCACGCGTTCGCGGTGTCATAACCGTACCTTTCGTGCCCTGGTTGCCTTCGTGGCGCGTCGGGATTCGCGGGCATACGAAATTCCCGACGCAGTGCGCCGATTATACCGTGACCGGGCCTCGATGCTGCGCGCCCCGCGGTCGTTACTTGCCTTTCATCACGACCTCGCCGATTTCGAGCAGCGACTTGAGGTTCGACAGGATCTTCGGCCATCCGCCTCCGACGGCGTCGATCAGCTTCGACTGCGGCCTGGCCATCGCATGCGTGACCGTCAGCTTGACGGCGCCGTCGCCCGGCTCGAGCTCCATCGTGCAGCGCGCGTTGCCTTCGGCGTTGAGCTCCGGGCTCCATTCGTTGCGCCATTCGAGCACGAGCCGCTTCGGCGGGTCGATCTCGACGATCGTGCCGCTGTCGGCGACGCGTCCGTCCTTGAATTGGAGCTTCCACGCCGAGCCGCGCTTCCAGTCGGTCGCGATGCTGCAGTCGAACCAGTACTGACGCATGAACTCGGGCGTGGTCAGCGCCGACCACAACCGTTCCGGGGTCGTGCGGATATACGTGACGTAGACAAAACGGCTTTCGGATGCATTACTCATCGTCGTCTCCTTCGAGGGCGCGCTTCAGGTTCGAGAGGGCGCGAAGCCGGGGCTTGTCGAATTTCGCCATCCACCGCTCGGCGATCGCGTTGATCGGGACGACGTTGATGAAGTGAAGCTTCTCGCGGCCGCGCCGCTTCGTCGCGACGAGGTTCGCCTCCTCGAGGATCGCGAGGTGCTTCGCCACCGCTTGCCGGGTCATGTCGAGCCCTTCGCATAGCGCACCGAGCGCCTGGCCGTTCCGCTTTCGCAGGCGGTCGAGCAGGAGGCGCCGGTTGACGTCGGCGAGGGCGTGAAAGACGGCGTCGTCGTCCATGTGACAGGTAACCAAATGGTTGCCTGATGCGAGTATAGGCAACCAATCGGTTGCATGTCAACCAGCATGCGAAGCCGCCGACGGGGGCTGGCGATGGCGCCCCGGACGCTTCACGCGAACACGCCGACGACGCAACGGTGGGGACGGGAGCGCCGGCGACACTTCGGTCGCGGCGAAGGAAAATCGTGGGAAGGCGGCGAATGGTGGTAGGCGCGATTGGACTCGAACCAACGACCCCCACCATGTCAAGGTGGTGCTCTAACCAGCTGAGCTACGCGCCTGCGCCGGTCATTATACGGGATCGCCACAGTGCCGGGCCGCGGCAGCGTTCGGCTTCGTCGTCCTCGGTCGACGGCGGGCGTAACCAGCCGCTTCAGGCGGCAGCGGCCGTCGCCGAGCTCGTCACCCAGCGCCGGCGCATGCCCTTGAGCACGCCGATCGCGAGCAACGCGGTGATCACGTCGAGCACGATCACGATGACGAACACGCTCGTCCAACTGCCCGTCGCTTCGCGAATGTAGGCGGCGACGGGCCCGCCGAGCACCGAGCCCACACCCTGGGCGATGTAGAGGAACCCGTAGTTCGTCGTCGCGTACTTCGTGCCGAAGAGGTCGGTCAGCGTCGACGGGAACAGCGAGAAGATCTCGCCCCAGCCGAAGAACACGAGTCCGGTCAGCACGACGAACACGGCCGCGTTGCGCGCGAACACGAGCAACAGCAGGATCGACACCGCTTCGAGCATGAACGCGATGAACATCGTGTTTTCGCGGCCGATGTGGTCGGAGACCCAGCCGAAGAACGGACGCGTGATGCCGTTCGTCGCGCGCGACAGCGTAAGCGACAGCGGCAGCGCCGCGAGGCCGAGCACGAGCGTGTCCTTGACGCCGAAGTCGGCGGCGAACGGGCCCACCTGCGACACGACCATCAATCCGCTCGTCGCCATCATCGACATCATCGCGAACATCAACCAGAACACCGGCGTGCGCAGCATCTCGGCGGCGCGGTAGCTGCGCTGCGACTGGCGATCGGCATGCTGCGTTGCGAGCGCGGCGCTGGCCGTGGGTTGCCACGAGGGGTCGGGCAGACGGAATCCCTGGCTCACGATCACGCCGATCGCGAGCTGGATCCAGCCCCAGACGAACAACGTGTGCGCATAGCCGGACGCGGGAATCATGCCGGCGATCGGGAACGACGTCAGGATCGCTCCCGCCCCGTAGCCAGCAGCCGCGATCCCGGCCGCGAAGCCGCGCCGGTCCGGGAACCAGCGGACCATGTGGCCGATGATGCCGACGTAGACGATTCCCGTGCCGAAGCCGCCGATGACGCCATACGTGAAGTACAACGCCCAGATGTTCGTGACATAGGAGGACAGCACCCAGCTCAGTCCCGACAGCGCACAGCCGATCGAGATCAGCAGGCGCGGCCCGAAGCGGTCGACGAGCCACGCCTGGATCGGCGAGCAGAACGTCTGCAGCACGATCAGGAGCGAGAACGTCACCTGCAACTGCGCGAGCGTCGCGCCGAGCTTGCCTTCGAGCGGATGGACGAACAGCGTCCACGTGTACTGCGGGCTCGAGATCGACATCATCGCGACGAATCCAAGCAGCATCTGCCACCAGCGGGTCGCGTACGACGCAGTCGGCTCTGCGGCATTCGGCAACGCGGTGCTCATCGTTTCTCCTCCTTGGACGAGTGAACGGACGAACGAACGGCCAACGGCGCCCGGATTTGTGTCGTATTGCGATGGATTATGCGCGCGCGGCGGCGTCGCGGCAAACTGCACCCCGGGCGCGGTCAGTGGAGTGCCGCCCAGAGCAGGACCATCATCAGCGGCTGATGGACGAGGTAGACGACGAGACTGTGGCGGCCGAGGAAAGGAAGAACGGCGGGCAATCGCGCGAGCGGCGCGAGCGCGGCGAACCGCGTACGAACGAGCAGGTGACCGAGCGCGACGCCGAACAGCAGCACGCCGAACCACGGGAACAGCGGGACGTAGTCCTCCGTGGTCGGCTTGTGCGTCACGAAACCGACGAAGCCGAGCATGCGGTTGTCGAACGCGGGATTCGCGTAAACGAGGCCGGCCACGATCACGAAGACCCCGGCGATCGCCGCCACCGATGGGCGCGCGAGCAGCGGCTTCGCGAGCAGCAGCGACAACGCGATCGCGTGCAGCACGCCGAACCAGATGAACGACTGCGGGAACAGCAGGTAGCTGCCGGCGGTGACGAGCAGTGCGGCGCCCGCGATGATCGCGATGCGGCGCAGCCAATGCGAGATCGGCGACCGTTGCGCATTCGCGAGCACGGCGCTTACGCCCGCGATCAGCAGAAACGACGACAGGATCGTGGAACGCGCGGCGATCCACGGCATGTCGTGCTCGAAATCCCAATGCGCGATGCCGAAGTAACGAAGGTCGAAGCAGAAGTGATACGCGATCATCGCGACGATCGCGAGCCCGCGCAGCGCGTCGAGACCGGGATTCCGCGCTGCGCGAGTTTTCGGCGGTTGCACGACGCGCGGCGCGACCGCCGGGACCGTGGCGGCACCCGTTCGATGCGTCGCTTTCAGCGCCGATCGCTTCGCCATGTCAGCGTTACGGCACCGGCATCGTCGGCGTGTCCGGTCAACGCGAGCAGCGCACGTACGGCCGACGATGCGCTTGCCGTCGGCACGAGCTTGAACGATCCGCCCGCGATGCCATCATGCACGTCGACGCTGCCGTCGACCGCCAAGGCGCCGCCGGCGTTGCGCACGGTCCCTTCGATGCCGCCGCCTGCGGGCCGCGCATTCACGACGACGCGGCCGAGGTCGATCGGCAGGACGCCCGCGACGATCGTCGCCGGCTGCCACGTCGCATCGACGGTTCCGCTCGCGGAGTCGCGCCGCCATGCGAACGACGGCGCGCGCGCGTCGACCGCACCCCGCAACCCGACGGCGGACAGTGCGGGAACGACGGCAGACAGCATCGTCGCCGGCACGACGACGTGCAGGTCGCGTACGGCGAGGGCGCCATCGCGCAGCGCAAGCGTTCCGGTCGGCATCGCCTCATCGTCGCCGCGCAACGTGAGGACGAGCGAACCCGCAAGCAGCGGTGCGAGCGCGACCCGCCAACCGATCGGAACGCGCGCCGAACCGTCCCGGGTCGCGAGCACGCCGTGGCCGCGCCACCAGACGCCGTGAGCGTCGGCGAGTCGCAGCCGTTCGCCGGTGCGTGCGGCGAGCGGCGCATCGAGCAGCGAAGCGGGGGCAAGCAGGAGGCACGCCGCGACGAGCGCGACGGCGCCCAACACGACGCGCAGCAACGTTCGCACGCCTACCGCGCGAGCGCGAGCTCGGCCCGCACGGTTCCCGCGTCGACGCGGGCCGCGAGGTTCATGTCGACGGCGCGCACGCCGTCCTCGCGCATCAGTTCGTCGAGCGCGCGAACCAGCGCATCGAACGGCGCCGCCTCGATGACGACGCGCTGCGCATCGTCGCCGCGTTGCCCATCGAGCGCGCTATAGCGCAACCCGTTGGCCGTCAGCACGCGCTCGATCGCCGCGTGAACGTCGCCGTTTCGTCGCGGTGCCGCTGCGCGTGCGAGCGTCGCGGTTTCGCCAGCGCGTGCGCGGGCGACGTCGAGCAGCAGCCGCTCGCGGGCGACGTTCTCTTGCGAGCGTGCGATCGCGTCGTGCAAGCGCAGCGCGACGAGCGCCGCGGCGGCGCACGCGACGACGATCACGAGCGCGACCCAGGCGTTGCGCTGCGACGCGGACATCGCGTCGAGTGTGCGCGCAAGCGGAAGAGGCAGGCGCATCGGCATTCAGCGTGCAGTCGCCGCGAGCGACAGCCGCATCCGCGTGCCGCCGGCAGCGGGCGCGGCGAGCGCATCGAGACCCGCGTCGCCGAGGCGCCGCTCGAGGCGCGACAGCGTCGAAGCGTCGAGCTTGACGAGGTCGACCGTCCAGGCATCGCCCGCATAGCGCGCGGAGCGCAGCGCACCCGCGGGCAGCGCAGAAAGCGCCGGCGCGGCACGCGCGAGCAGCGGCAGCGCGTCGGTCGGCGCCGACTGCGATGCGCGATGCCGCGCGGCCGTGTACTGGCGCGCGATCGCCTGCGCCGCCGCGTCTGCGTTCGGTGCGTCGGGCAATTGCGCAGCCTTCGCGGTGTCGACGAGCGCGGCGGCGAGCCGCCAACGCTCGAATCCGAGCCACGACCACTGCACGACCAATCCGCCGAGATAAAGCGCCAGTGCGAGCGCGGCAAGGACGATCGCCGGGCGCAGAGGCCGCCACGCCGATGCGCGCGCCGCCTGCGCAGCCTGTTGCGACGCATCGCGAAGAAAATCCGGCGCGGAGGCGAATGCCGTCTCGCCCGCCTGTTCCCATTGCCACACCGGCGCGCTCGTGAAGGAAACGCCGCTAGCTTGCGTCCATTGCGCGAGGCGCGAACGCTCGACCGCGAACGCGACGTGGACGCTTGCCGGCGCGTCGTTTGCGCGCTTCGCCTGCGCGAGCGCTGCGGCGAGCTCCGGCGGCAGCGATCCGGTGTCGTCGGTGGCCTGCACCGCGAATGCGCTGCCGTCGTGACGGCGAACGAAACCGTCGCCGGCGCTCGAAGCGCACCACGTCCATCCGTCGGCTTGCGGAACGAGCGCCGATTCCGGAACGATCCGCTGGAAGCGGCGTTGCTGAGCCGTCGTTTCCCGAATCAACGCGGCCGACGCGACCGCCACGACGCAGGTTCCGTCGCGCGATTCGGCGATTGCGATGGCCGATTCGTCGAGCGGCGTTGCGATCCGGTCCTCGAGCGCGTAGCGCACGGCGCGGCGCAGACGCTCCCGCGGCATCGGCGGCGGCGCGAGCGCGATCACGCGCACCTGGTCGGCAGCGAGCACGGCCTCGATCGCTGCATCGGCCGGCCAGCGCGATGGGACGTCCTGGCCGCGAGCGACGACGCGCCCGTCGTTCACGCGGATCCAGCGATCGGCGCGGTCTGCTCGAGGCGAAGCGGGAAGGAACACGCGCAGCATCGGGCGGCAGTGTAAGCCTATTCGACCGTTTGCCACACGACCGATGACGCCGCGGCGTCGCGGCGGATCAACGCTTGCGCATTCGCGATCGTCTCGCCCTGGCGCGCGCGGACGAATACGAGGAAGTAGTGCGTGTCGACGGAGACGAGATCCGGGTCGATCAGCGAGACGCCTTGCGGCAGCTTCGCGCGAAAGTCCTCGACGCGTGTGAACGGATGCTGCTTGCGGTCGGCGACGAGCGCCGCGAGCGCCCCCGGCTCGATGCCGTCGAGGAGCGCCGCGAGCACTTCGGTGGGTGCGGTATTGACATTCACCGGCGTGTCTCCCGGCAGCGCCGTGACGAACGGCGCGAGCCCCGTCATCGCTTGCGCGTTCATGCCGCGAACGGCGGCAAGCTCCTCGAAGCGCGACACCGGGCCATTCGCCGCGAGCGAGGCGTCTCCTTGCGCGAGGTACCACGGATCCTCGGCACCGCCAGCGCCCGGCATGTCGTCGGCATCGACCCAATCGGCGATCGACGCAAGCGTCGACGCCGGGATCGCCAGCGCGGCGAAGAGGCGTGCGAAGCGCTGCTGCGCGGCGCTCGCATGCTGCGCGCTCGCGAGCGTGTTGACGTTCAGCATCGACTGCGCGTCGACGATCCGGCCCTGCACGTCGCCATTTTCGACCGGCGTCGGCGGCAACGGCAGCGCCCAGGGTTCGCCCAGATGATCGATGCCGGGGGTATCGGCCTGCACGATCGCACGCGCCCATGCGATGCCGGCTGTCGCGATCGACTGCGCCTCGACCTGGTCGCGGCGATGCTCGACCTGCGACAGCCACTGCGATTGTGCGGTCGCGACCGATACGGCGACGGCCGCGGCCAGCGCCGCGACGAGCATCGCGACGACGAGCGCGAGGCCCTGGCAGCGCCGCGGCACGATCGCGCGTGCGTGCATCCCGCTCATCGCAGCGCGATCCAGCGCTCGACGACGCTGCCGTCGGCGAGCTCGATGTCGACGCGCACGCCGCGCGGCAGCGGGTCGCGAGGATCAGTGCCTGGCACCGGCCAGCGATCGCTCCAGCGTCCGTCGGGCGCGAGCGCGAGGATCCGGAACCGTGCGATGCCGTCGGCGAGCGCATAGGCGGCGGGATCCTTCGTCGCGACGTTGTCGAGCCGCGGCCAGTAGAGCACTTCGATGCGTCCGCCGCGAAGCCGGTAGCCGACGCGCTGTCCGCCGCCGCCGGGCTCGTCGACCGCGGCGGGACCGGCGCGCGAGAAGACGAGCGACGTGTTGCCCGCATCGTCGGCGGGTGCCGCGGACCACGCGACCTCGTGCGAAGCGCCGTGGCGCACCGTGCGCGGAATCGCCTCGCGCATGTCGGCCTCGATCCGCGTCAACAGCGCGTCGAGGTGTCGCCAGCGTGCGGTCTCGCCGGCAAGCCGCGCCTCGCTGTCGCTCATCGCGGCCGTCGCGCGCCACGCGATCAGCGCGACGATCGCGAGGATCGCGACGGCCACGAGCGCCTCGACGAGCGTGAAGCCACGCCGCCTCCGGTCACTGCAATCGCGATCAGGGATTGGCATTGCCCACGTAACCGACGAGCCGCGCGAGCGCGTACCCGGGCATGCCCGGCTCGGTGACGACGATCTCGATCCTGCGAAACGCCGGGTTCGGCGTATCGCTCACGGTTTCGCGCCACGCGAGTCGCGTGCCGGCTTGCGTCTCGTCGCCGTCGACGACGCCGCGCGCCGGCCAAGGAGTGGCGAGTTGCGCCTGCGCAAGGCGGTTTTGCGCGACCCACAGCGCGAGCGTGCGCAGGCGCAGCGATGCGGCGCCGTCGGCGCTCTGCGCGACGGCGCGCATTCCGGCGGCGAGCGCGACCGCGAGGATCGCGAGCGCGACGAGCACTTCGACCAGCGTGAACGCCCGCGCGCGCCGCGTCGAATCGTTACGGGGTCGTCGCATCGGGCCCGGCGATCGACGCGCGATTCAGCGGATCGAGTCCGACCAGCGTGCGAAAGCGCGGCGTCACGAGCAGGAACGCGAAGGGCTCGTTGCGGCCGGATGCGCGCAGCGGCACGATCGCGTTCGCGACCACACCGCGCCCGGCGTACGCATACGCCATCGCATCGAGCGACGGCGGCAGCGGATGCGCGCGCAGCACGTCGTCGTCATCGACGGGCGTCCAGCGATCGTTCGCCGCATCGCGTCGCCAGTACCGAAGCACGCGCCGGTCGGCCGATACGCCGAGCATCTCGTTTCGCCACTGCGCGCGCGCCGCCGCGTATTCGAGCGCGCCCGCGAAGGCGCGCGCTTCGCGTGCGGAAACGTCGCGCTCGCCGGGCTCGACGAGTGCGACCGCGGCGCCGGCGAGGAGGCCGAGGATGACGAGGACGACGACGATCTCGACGAGCGTTGCGCCCGCAACGCGTGGGTGACGTCTCGCTACAGGTCCCACGACCCGATGTCGGCGTCGGCGCCGTTGCCGCCCGGCGCGCCGTCCGCGCCGTACGTGAACACGTCGACTTCGCCCTTGAGGCCGGGATTCAGGTACTGGTAGGGCCGGCCCCACGGGTCGAGCGGCAGCTTCTCGAGATAGCCGCCGGGTTTCCAGTTCGGGGGAACCGGCGGCTCGGTCGGCTTCGTGACCAGCGCGTTCAGGCCCTGCTCGGTGCTCGGATAGCGCTGATTGTCGAGGCGATAGAGCTTGAGCGCCTGGCGGATCGCGCCGATGTCGGTCTTCGCGGCGACGATGCGCGCATCGTCGGTTCGCGACAGCACGCTCGGCACGACGAGCGCCGCGAGCACGCCGAGGATCACGATGACGACCATGATCTCGATCAGCGTGAAGCCGCTCGCGCGGGTCGCGAAACAGGCGCGCGGCGCGCGAAAAGCGCCGCGGTCGCGAAGCGATCGGCGCGGCGCTGGCAACGTCATCGCGCCATTATAATCGTGCATGCCGTCGCGCGACGCTTGATGAACCGCGCACGCGCGAACCGTCGCTTTGGCATGCGCACGTCGTCCCGCATCGCGATCCTCGTCGTCCTGTTGCTCGCCGGTGCGCTCGCCGCGGCGGCGGTGCTCGGCGCCGCATGGTATCGCAAACCGCTGCCGTTGCCGCGCAGCCCTTACGACTTCGAGGTGCGAAGCGGTGCGTCGCTCGCGAGCGTCGCGCGCGCGCTCGCCGCCGACCACGTCGTGCCGCACCCGGCGGTGCTGACGATGCTCGCACGCGTCAGGCACGTCGACCGCACGATCAAGGCCGGCAGCTACGAGGTCGAGCAGGGCATCACGCTGCCGAAGCTACTCGCGAAGCTGACGCAGGGCGACGTGACGCAGACGGCGATAACGATCGTCGAAGGCACGACGTACGCGCAGCTGAAGCAGGCGCTTTCCGGGAATCCCGCCGTCGCGCATCGCGTCGATGGGCTGTCGGACGCGGATCTGCTCGCGCAGATCGGCGCCTCGGAACCGGCGCCGGAAGGCCTGTTCTTTCCGGATACGTATTTCTTCGCGGTCGGCAGCAGCGACGTCGCGGTGCTGAAGCGCGCCTACCGCGCGCTCCATGCGAGGCTCGATGCGGCGTGGGCACGCCGCGCGCCGAACCTGCCGCTCACGTCGCCCTACGAAGCGTTGATCCTCGCCTCGCTCGTCGAGAAGGAGACCGGCCGCGCCGAGGACCGCCCGCTCGTCGCGTCCGTGCTCATCAATCGCCTCGCGCGCGGGATGCGGCTGCAGACCGACCCGGCCGTGATCTACGGAATGGGCGAGCGTTTCGACGGCAACCTGCGAAAGCGCGACCTCGAGGCCGATTCACCGTACAACACCTACGTTCGCGCCGGCCTGCCGCCGACGCCGATCGCGCTGCCATCGCAGGCGTCGCTCGACGTCGTCGTCAATCCGCCCGCGACGCCGTATCTCTATTTCGTGTCGCGCGGCGACGGCACGTCCGAGTTCTCGGCGAACCTGATCGAGCACAATCGCGCCGTGTCAAAATATCAGCGCGGCGGTCGCTGACGATCCCCGCTTCGCGATACGCACTGCGCCAGCGCACGCCTTGCCCGATCATCCGTCCCGCGGCCGCTTCATCACGCTCGAAGGCGTCGACGGCGCCGGCAAGAGCACGCACGCGCGCTTCCTCGCCGAGGCGCTGGCGGCGCGCGGCAAGCGGGTCGTCGCCACGCGCGAGCCCGGCGGCACGCCGGCGGGCGAGGCGATCCGCGAATGGCTGCTGCACCGCGCGATGACCCACGAGACCGAGGCGCTTCTGATGTTCGCGGCGCGCCGCGAGCACGTCGTCGACGTGATCGAGCCGGCGCTCGCCCGCGGCGACATTGTGCTTTGCGATCGTTTCACCGATGCGACGTACGCGTACCAGGGCGCGGGCCACGGCGTCCCCTTCACGATGATCGATGCGCTCGCCGGATGGGTGCATGGCGATTGCAACCCGGATCTAACGCTCCTGTTCGACGTACCGGGCGAGGTCTCGCGCGAGCGGCTTGCGCGCTCGCACGCGCGCGGCAAGGCGCCGGACAAGTTCGAGCGCGAGACGCATGCGTTCTTCGAGCGCGTGCGCAGCGGCTATCTCGCCCGCGCGGCCGCCGAGCCGCGACGCTTCCGGATCATCGATTCGTCGCGGCCGCTCGACGAGGTGCGCGCCGAGCTTCGGCTTGTCGCGGACGCGCTGTGAGCGAGGTTGCGACGCGCGAGGACCCGGCCGCGACGCTTCCGTGGCAGCGCGCGCTCGTCCGCTCCCTTCTTGGTCGTCGCGCGCAGTTGCCGCATGCGCTCCTCGTGACGGGACCGACGGGGACCGGCAAGCGGATCCTCGCGCAGACCCTCGCGCAGGCGCTGCTGTGCGAGAGCCCGAGCGCCGAGGGTTTCGCATGCGGGCAGTGCGCGAGTTGCACGTACGTGGCGGCCGGACAGCATCCGGACCTGCGTATCGTCGAGCCGGTCGAAATCGACGACGACGAGATGAAGCCGGTCGAGTGGATCGGTGTCGACAAGATCCGCGCGCTGATCCGCTGGTCGGAGATCACGAGCCATCGCGGCGGCGCGAAGGTCGCGCTGATCGCACCCGCGGAACGGATGAACGAGGCGGCCGCGAACGCGCTTCTCAAAACGCTCGAGGAACCGCCTGCCGCGACGTACTTCCTCCTCGTCTCGCATCTGCCCGGGCGCTTGCCGGCCACGATCGTCAGCCGTTGCCAGCGGATCGCGGCGCCGCGTCCGACGCGGGACGAGGCGCGTTCGTGGCTGATCGCGCACGGCATCGACGCGCCCGACGGCGCGCTTGCGCAGGCGCACGGCGCGCCGCTGCGCGCGCTCGCGCTCGCCGATGCGCAATACCAGGCGGAGCGCAACGCATGGATCGGCGCCTTCGCGACGCCGGCGACGCTCGAAGTCGCCGCGATGGGCGCGCGCATCGACGCGGCGCCACGCGAGCAGCGCAAGGAGGTGCTCGCCGCTATCGTCGACTGGCTGCTCGGGTGGTGCAGCGATCTCGCGCGCGTGCATGCGGGCGCCGCTCCCGTCGCGCACGCGGGCTTCGAGAAGCCGCTGCGGGAACTCGCGGCCTCGGTGGCACCCGCTGCGCTCTTTCGCTATCATCGCCAACTGCTTACGCAGCGGGCGCTCCTTGCCCATCCGTTATCGCCGCGTCTCGTTGCCGAGGCGCTGATGATCGAATACCGCGCATTGTTCGGGTGACCATGGCCGACAAGACTCCGCAAACGACACCCTCGCTCGCCCGCCCGGGCGTTCTGTCACTCAACATCCGCGAGAAGGCGGCGCTCTACGCGGCCTACATGCCGTTCCTCAAAGGCGGCGGCATCTTCATCCCGACGTCGCGCCCGTATTCGCTCGGCGAGGAGGTGTTCATGCTGCTGTCGCTGATGGACGACCCGAACCGGATCGCGGTCCAGGGCAAGGTCGTCTGGATCACGCCCGACGGCGGGCAGGGCAACCGGACGCAGGGCATCGGCGTGCAGTTCACGCTCGACGAGACCGGCGCCGCCGCGAAGTCGACGATCGAGCGGATCCTCGGCGAGCATCTCGCGTCGACGCGGGCGACGCATACGATGTAACCTCGCGTCGCAGGGCCGCCCCAGGACGCGAGTGCGCCCCCGCCGTGGGCAGCGCAGCGGCGACAGCCGCAAGCGTGGGGGGACCAATCGTGTTCGTCGACTCGCACTGCCACCTCGATTTCCCGGAGCTTCGCGACGACCTGCCGCAGGTCCTCGACGCGATGCGCGACAGCCAGGTCACGCACGCGCTTTGCATCGGCGTCGAGATGAAGGCGTGGCCGGGCGTGCACGCGCTCGCGACGGCGCATCCGAACCTCTACGCGAGCGTCGGCGTCCATCCGGATTACGAGGACCTCGACGAGCCCGGCGTCGACCTGCTGGTGCGGCATGCGCGCGAGCCGAAGGTCGTCGCGATCGGCGAAACCGGGCTCGATTACTTCCGCAGGCGTGGCGACCTCGAATGGCAGCGCGCACGCTTTCGCACGCACATCCGCGCCGCGCGCGAAGCGGGACGACCGCTCGTGATCCACACGCGCGCCGCCGCGGACGACACGATCGCGATCATGCGCGACGAGCGGGCCGGTGAGGCCGGCGGCGTCATGCATTGCTTCACGGAGACCTGGGACGTCGCGCGGCGCGCGCTCGACCTCGGGTTCCACATCTCGTTCTCGGGGATCGTCACGTTTCGCAATGCGGCCGATTTGAAGGAGGTCGCGAAGCGCGTGCCGCTTTCGCGGATGCTTATCGAGACCGACAGTCCGTACCTCGCGCCCGTTCCGCATCGCGGCAAGCGCAACCAGCCGGCGTGGGTGCGCCACATCGCCCTGGAGATCGCCGCGCTGCGCGGCGTTCCCGTCGAGACGATCGCGCGCGCGACGTCCGACAATTTCTTCGCGTTGTTCGGAATCGACCGCCATGTCCATTGATCGACTGCGCCGCTTCGCGCTGCTCGCGCTTTTCGCCTTCGCCACGCTGCCGGCGCTCGCCGAGCCGCTGCTCGACACGTTCGCCGTCGCCGTCGAGAACGACCGGGTCGACGAGGTGAAGCGACTGCTCGCCCGCGGCATGGATCCCGATTCCGTCAACGCCCAGGGCGACACGATGCTCTGCATCGCCGCGCGCAACGGCAACGTCCAGACCGTGCAGGCGTTGCTGGCGGCGAAAGCGCATCCCGATCGCGCGAACCGCTTCGGCGATACGCCGCTCATGCTGGCGGCGCTCAAGGGCGACATGCCGACCGTGCGCGCGCTGCAGACGGCGGGCGCTGCCGTGAACAAGCGCGGCTGGACCCCGCTGATCTACGCGGCGACCGGCGGCCACGACGACGTCGTGACGTTCCTGTTGCAGCACGGCGCCGAGATCGACGCACCGTCGCCGAACGGCACGACCGCGCTGATGATGGCGATCCACGAGCACCATCCGGATACGGCGCGACTGCTGATCGCGAGCGGCGCCAACCTCTCCCACCGCAACCAGGACGGCGCGACGGCGATCGCCTGGGCGAAGGAGCTGAACGAGACCGATCTCGTCAAGGAGTTGCGCCGCGCAGGCGCCGAGTAGGTCCTCTCGGGCGTCAGCGTTGACGTGCGGCGCGCCGGCGCCGCGCCGTCTTCGGGTCGACCGCGAGCGGCCGCGTGACTTCCAGCCGATCCCCGTCGCGAAGCTGCGCATCGCGCTCGACCCGGCGTCCGAAGATCGCGCAGACGAGCTCGCCGCTTCGCACCGCCCAAGCAAGCTCGGGCAGCGCCTTCGCGACGGCGTCGTCGACGCTCGTGCCTTCGGCGAGATCGAGCGCGACGAGGACCTCGCGAGCGCCGCCGACCCATGCCACCTCGACTCGCATCCGACGCTCGCGTCCGTGGGACGCAATCCGCCTCACGCGTAGACGCGCTCGGCGCGCTTGACGAACGCGTCGATGAACGTATTCGCGATGTGGCTGAACACCGGCCCGATCACCCGCTCGAGCAGGCCCGTCGCGAATTCATACGCGAGATCGAACTCGACCTTGCAGCCGTGCTCGCCGAGCGCGCGGAAGCGCCATTCGCCGTGCAGATGGCGAAACGGTCCGTCCTTGAGCGTCACGACGATCGACTCGGGCGGATGGTTCGCGTTGTCGGTCGTGAAGTGCGCGCGGACGCCGTGGTAATCGATGTCGATGCGCGCCGTCTTGCGGTTGGCGTCCTGCGCGATCACGCGCGCACCCCCGCACCAGGGCAGGAACTGCGGATAGAGCTCGACCCGATCGACGAGCTCGAACATCTGCGATGCCGTGTACGGAACGAGCACGCTCTTCGCGACGCGCCTCATGTCCTGCTTCGCAGCGCGGTCGCAATGGCGCACGCGACGCCGTCGGGTCGCCGCGTAGAATGCGCGGACGTCGAATCGCGGAAAGCGCGCGTGATGAGCATCGTCGAGAACCGAAAGGCGTTTCACGACTATTTTATCGAGGAACGCTTCGAGGCCGGGATCGCGCTCGAAGGCTGGGAGGTGAAGGCGATCCGCGGCGGCCGCGCGCATATCAAGGAAGCCTACGTGATCGTCAAGGACGGCGAGCTCATGCTGATCGGCGCGCACATCGCACCGCTTGCGACCGCGTCGACGCACGTGCATCCCGATCCGACGCGCACGCGACGCCTGCTGATGCACCGCGAGGAGATCAACAGGCTGATCGGCAAGGTCGAGCGCGCGGGTTATACGCTGACGCCGCTCGATCTCCACTACAGCAAGGGCCGCGTGAAGCTCGCCGTCGGCCTCGCCAAGGGCAAGAAGCAGCACGACAAGCGCGCGGCGATCAAGGAACGCGAATGGAACCGGGAGCAGCAGCGGCTGCTCCGCACGTCGCAGTGACGGCGGCGGCAGCGGCGCGGCCGCTCCGCACCGCGGCTTCGAGCGTCGCGGGAAACGCCTCGTACGTGTAGTCGCCGGCAAGGTACACGCGCCCGGCGAGTCGGCCGCATGCGGGGTGCGCGAGCGCCGGCACGCACGCGTACGTCGCGCGCTTCTCCTCGATCACCTGCGACCATACGAGCGGCGCGAGCGCGGGCTCGAGCCTGCGCAACTGCGCGTCGGTCGCGGCGACGAGCGCCGCATGGTCGAGCGCGCTGTGCGGGCCACGCGCGCTGATGACGATCGAAACGAGCGACTGCATGGGCGGCCGCGTCGCCGATGTCGCGGCGCGTGCAAGGACGTCGCCGCGATCGAAGATCCATTGCCCGGGCGCGTCGTCGAGTCGCAGGAGTCCCCGCGCCAGCGCGAGGGGCGCCGCGTAGCCGAGATATACCGTCGTGATCGGCTCGTACTCGAAGCGCGCGACTGTCGCGAGCGTCTCGGCGATCGAGCGGCCGGCGCCTTCCACGTCGGGTCCAAGCGCCGACGCGAGCTGATGCGGCCCGGCGGCGACGACGACGGCGTCGGCGCGCATCGGCTCGCCGCCGGCGACGAGCAGCACGCCGTCGCGGTCGATGCGCCGTATTCGCGTGCGCGTCGAGCGGCGCACCGCGTGACCGCGCGCGGTGAGCCAGCGCGCCGCGGCTTCGGGTATCGCTTCGCCGAGGCCTTCGCGCGGCAGGACGATCGCCGTCGCCGCCGCGCCGGCGCCGAACGTTTCGCGCACGATGTTGAGAAAGACCTGCGCCGACGCGCGTTCGGGCGGCGTATTGAGCGCCGCGAGGCACAACGGATACCAGAGATCGGCGCGCACGACGCCGGGCGCGTCCGCGAAAAGCTCCGCGACGGTGAGGCCGGCGCCGCAGCGGAACCCACGACGACGTTGCTCGACGAACCAGCGCAACGTGGCGAGCCGTGCGCGCAACGAAATGCCGCGTGCGCGAACGAGCGCCGCTGCGAGTGCGAGCGGCCCCGGCGCATGGCGCGTCGTCAGCGCGAGGCGGTTGCGCTGCGTCGAAACGAACGGTCGCAGCGCGAGCGGCTCGGTCGTCCATGGCGAAGGCGACGCCGCGTCGCGGATCGTCGCGGCGAAGTCGAGCGTCTCGGTGTACGCGCCGAGCAGCAGATGCTGGCCGTTGTCGAGCGGCAACCCGTCGCGGACGACGGCGCGCGCGCGTCCGCCGAGCGCAACGGCCCCTTCGTGCAGTTCGACGCGATGGCCGGCGCGGGCCAGCGCGACGGCAGCCGCGCAGCCGGCCCAGCCGCCGCCGATCACCGCGACCAGGCTCACGCGATTACGCTCACGCCCGCCACGCAGCGCGCGTCGCAAGCCACAGCTTGCGCAACGGGGTCAGCGCGATGCGCCGGTCGAGGACGCGGTAGCCGTCGCGGGCGATCTCGTCGAGCAGCGTCCTGTAGATGGCCGCCATCGCAATGCCGGCGCGCTGCGCGTGGCGGTCGCGCGCGGGCAGCGCCGCGAACGCCGCGTCGTACCAGGCGCGCGCACGCTCCGTCTCGAAGCGCATCAACTCGACGAACGCCGGCGATGCGTGCCCGCGCAGCACGTCGGATGGCGGCACGCCGAAGCGCGCGAGGTCTTCCTGCGGCAGGTAGACGCGGCCGCGCCGCGCATCCTCGCCGACGTCGCGGATGATGTTCGTGAGCTGGAACGCGACGCCGAGCTTACGCGCGTAGACGAGCGTCGACGGGTCCTCGTAGCCGAAGATCGCGGCCGCCATCAAGCCGACGACGCCGGCGACGCGGTCGCAGTACGTCTCGAGCTCGGTGAAATCGACATAGCGGACCTTGTCGAGGTCCATTTCCATGCCGTCGATCACCGTCTGCAGATTCCCGCGCGTGATGCCGTAGCGCTCGACGGCCTTGACGAGCGCGAGCGCGACAGGGTGCTGCGGATCGCCGGTGAAGATCGCGTCGACTTCGGTGCGCCACCAGGCGAGCTTCACGCGCGCCACGTTCGGGTCCGACACTTCGTCGACGACGTCGTCGACTTCCCGACAGTACGCGTAAAGCGCGGTGATGGCCGCGCGGCGCGGCGCCGGCAGCAGTCGAAAGCTGTAATAAAAGCTCGAGCCGCTTTGCGCCGCTTTCTGCGCGCAGTACTCGTCGGGCGTCATGCGCGCCGCGTCATGCGGAACGAAGCGCCGCAGGCGCGAGCATCCGCAACGCGAGGAGCAGCCAGTCGCGCTTGCCCAGCACCGGACGATGCGTGAACACGTCGCCGCGCACCGCGTCGATCCGCTCGAGCACACGCCTGCCGCCGGCAACCACCGCGGCGAGCTCGAGGCCAAGACGCCAGGGAAGGCGGCGAACCAGGGGCCGGCCTTCGTCGAACAGCGCGCGCGTGCGCGCGGTTTCGAAGCCCATCAGCCGTGCGAACCGCTCGTCGCAGACGCCGGCGGCGATTTGCGCGAGCGACACGCCGAATCGGTCGAGATCCTCGAGCGGCAGGTAGAGCCGCGTGTCCTTGCGCCAGTCGATCGCGACGTCCTGCCAGAAGTTCGCGAGTTGGAGCGCGGTGCAAACCGCATCGCTTTGCGCGAGAGCGCGCGCGTCGTCGACGCGGTACATCGCGAGCAGGAGCCGCCCGACGGGGTTGGCCGAGCGGCGGCAGTAATCGAGCACGTCGACGAACGTCGGATACCGCGCCACGTCGACGTCCTGCGCGAACGCCGAGAGCAGATCGCGCAGGAGGCCGATCGGCAGGTGGTGTTCGCGTACGGCGGGCGCGAGCGCGGCGAACGGTGCGTCGACCGGCGTCTCGCCGCGCTCGATCGCGTCGAGGCCGCGCGCGAACGCGTCGAGCGCGCGATGGCGCTCGGCGGCTGGCGCGGTGCCTTCGTCGGCGATGTCGTCCGCGGCGCGCGCGAAGCGATAGATCGCGACGACTGCACTGCGGTAGCGCGCCGGCACGAGCACCGACGCCACCGGAAAATTTTCGTAATGACCGACCGACAAGCGACGATCCGGTAGCGGAAGCGGAAGGACCGGTCGCGGTCGCGAGGGGCGTCATGATGCGTGCCGGTCCGCTCGGCTATACTAGCCGATTATCTTTTGCGGCCTCTTCCGTAGTCGCGAAAGTGGCGGAACTGGTAGACGCACCAGCCTTAGGAGCTGGCGGGGAAACCCGTGGGGGTTCGAGTCCCCCCTTTCGCACCAGCAAGGAATCTATGCAGACCACGATCGAAACGATCGGCGCGCTCGAGCGCCGTCTGAACGTCGCCGTGCCGATCGCCGAAATCGAAGGCGAGGTGAAGAAGCGCTTGTCCCGGCTTGCGCGCACGGTGAAGGTGGCCGGCTTCCGGCCCGGCAAGGTGCCGCTGCGGATGCTCGATCAGCAATACGGGCCGCAGGTCCGCTCGGACGTCATCACCGAGCGCGTGCAGTCGAGCTTCAACGACGCGGTGCGCGCGCAGAACCTGCGGGTCGCGGGCGTACCGCGGATCGAGCCGCATCGCAGCGACGCGCCGTCGTCACCCGAAGCGCTCGAATTTTCGGCGATATTCGAGATCTATCCCGACGTCGCGCTTGGCAACGTCTCGACGATCGAGATCGCGCGCCCGCACGCCGAGGTGACGGCGGCAGACGTCGACCGCACGCTCCAGGTGCTGCGCAAGCAGCGCACGACGTTCTCGCCGGTCGAGCGCGCCGCGCAGGCGGGCGACAGGGTCGTCGTCGATTTCACCGGCACGATCGATCGCGTCGAGTTCGCCGGCGGACAGGCCAGGCATTTCCCGATCGTCATCGGCGAAGGGCGGATGCTGCCGGAATTCGAGACGGCGATCACCGGGATGAAAGCCGGCGAGTCGAAGCAGTTCGAGCTCACGTTCCCGGCCGATTACCACGGTCGCGAAGTGGCGGGCAAGAACGCGCATTTCGAGCTCGCCGTGGTGCACGTCGAGGCGCCGCAGGTCCCCGCGCTCGATGCGGAATTCGTGCGCGGATTCGGCATTGCGAGCGGCGCCGTCGACGATCTGCGGCGCGAGGTCGAAGCGAACCTGAAGCTCGAGCTCAAGCGCAAGATCGAGGCCAGCGTGAAGGCGCAGGCGCTCTCGGCGCTGCGCAAGCAGGCGAGCTTCGCGATTCCGAAGTCGCTCGTCGACGGCGAGGCGCGGTTATTGCGTGAGCGCGCGATCGCGAACCTGCGCGAGCAGCAGAACGTCAAACCACAGGATCTCGACGTGTCGGTCGACCTGTTCCGGCCGCAGGCCGAGGAGCGCGTCGCGCTCGGACTCATCATCGGCGAGCTCGTGCGCAAGGAGAACCTGCAGGCGAAGCCGGAACAGGTGCGGGCGCTCGTGAGCGAGACGGCCCAGACCTACGAACAACCGGAAGCGGTCGTTCGCTGGCACTACGAGAAGCCGGAGCGGCTGCGCGACTTCGAGGCGATGGTGCTCGAGCAGAACGTCGTCGACTGGGTGCTCGCGCGCGCGAAGGTGGCCGACGAGCCGACGACGTTCGAGCAGTTGATGGGAACCCGGACGGGCGGCTGAGGCGCTCCGTTCGCCGGTCGGCGCTTGACGATCCGAACGCGAGGTCCCATCTTCGGCGGTCGGGCGCGAACGCGGAATGCCCGGCGGCATCCGCCGGTTGACCTCTCATATCCACCACGAAAGACGATCAATCTCCATGGAAGAACCGAAGGCCCTGGGCCTGATCCCGATGGTCATCGAGCAGAGCGGACGCGGCGAGCGCGCGTACGACATCTACTCGCGCCTGCTCAAGGAACGCGTCGTGTTCCTGGTCGGGCCCGTCAACGAGGCGACGGCGAACCTGGTCGTTGCGCAGATGCTGTTCCTCGAATCCGAGAACCCGGACAAGGACATTCATTTCTACATCAACTCGCCGGGCGGCTCGATCGCGGCGGGGTTCGCTGTATACGACACGATGCAGTTCGTCAAGCCGGACGTGTCGACGCTTTGCGTCGGGATGGCGGCGTCGATGGGCGCGTTCCTGCTCGCCGCTGGCGCGAAAGGCAAGCGCTTTGCGCTGCCCAATTCGGACGTGATGATTCACCAGCCGCTCGGCGGCTTCCAGGGGCAGGCGTCGGACGTCGAAATCCATGCCAAGTACATCCTGAGCCTGCGCCACCGGCTGAACCAGCTAATGGCGATGCACACGGGCAAGCCGGTCGAGCAGATCGCCCGCGACACCGAGCGTGACAATTTCCTCACGGCCGAGCAGGCGCGCGAGTACGGGATCGTCGACAAAGTGTTGCAAAAGCGGCTCACACCCGAGTAAAGTCGATCGAACGTGTACGAGGCGCAAGCTTAATGGCCGAAAAATCGTCATCGGGCGACAAGCTTCTTTACTGCTCGTTCTGCGGCAAGAGCCAGCACGAGGTCCGCAAGCTGATCGCGGGCCCGTCGGTGTTCATCTGCGACGAATGCATCGAGCTTTGCAACGACATCATCCGCGAGGAAGGCACCGGCAGCGAAACGGCGCGTGCCGACCGCAGCAAACTGCCGACGCCGCACGAGATCCGGCAGATCCTCGACCAGTACGTGATCGGGCAGGAGCCGGCGAAGAAGATCCTGTCGGTCGCCGTCTACAACCACTACAAGCGTCTCGAATCGGGCGGCAAGGACGATGACGTCGAGCTCGCGAAGTCGAACATCCTGCTGATCGGGCCCACCGGCTCGGGCAAGACGCTGCTCGCACAGACGCTCGCGCGGCTGCTCGACGTGCCGTTCGTGATCGCCGACGCGACGACCCTCACGGAGGCGGGCTACGTCGGCGAGGACGTCGAGAACATCATCCAGAAGCTTCTGCAGAAGTGCGACTACGACATCGAGAAGGCGCAGCGCGGCATCGTCTACATCGACGAGATCGACAAGATCTCGCGCAAGAGCGACAACCCGTCGATCACGCGCGACGTGTCCGGTGAAGGCGTCCAGCAGGCATTGCTGAAGCTGATCGAAGGGACGATCGCCAGCGTGCCGCCGCAGGGCGGCCGCAAGCATCCGAACCAGGAGTTCGTGCAGGTCGACACCACGAACATCCTGTTCGTCTGCGGTGGCGCTTTCGACGGCCTCGAGAAGATCATCCGCCAGCGCACGGCGAAGACGGGCATCGGCTTCGGCGCCGAGGTCGCGTCGCCCGACGACCGGCGCAGCATGACGATCCTGCTCCGCGAGACCGAGCCCGAGGATCTGATCAAGTTCGGGCTGATCCCCGAGTTCGTCGGCCGGCTGCCGGTCGTCGCGACGCTCGACGAGCTCGACGAAGCGGCATTGATCCAGATCCTGGTCGAGCCGAAGAACGCGTTGATCAAGCAGTACCACAAGATGTTCCGGATGGAGGGCGTCGAGCTCGAGATCCGCGAGCTCGCGCTGCGGGCGATCGCGCGCAAGGCGCTCGCGCGGAAGACCGGCGCGCGGGGCCTTCGCTCGATCCTCGAGCAGGTGCTGCTCGACGTCATGTACGACCTGCCGTCGCTGTCGAACCTGGCGCGGGTCGTCGTCGACGAGTCGACGATCACCAACGACGGCAAGCCGCTGTTGATGTTCGCCGACGCGCCCAAGGTCGCGGCTTCGGCCAAATAGCCTTTCGCTTCAATGTGTTGGCGCGGTCGCCCGGCGATCGCCGCCACGGATCGCGCCGGCGCCGCGCCCGGCGGAATCGCCGCGGCCCGCGGCTCCCCAAGCATGGCGGCCGAGGGCCGGGCCGTGCCGGATGTAGGAATGTCAATTCCTGCGGACGGCCCGGGCTCCCGCCGGGTACGCTTTCGCTTGAAGGGGTCCCCCGCGACCCCATGTAGATCGATGACTTTTCCCCTGAGGCACGAATGCCCAACGACACATCCCTCCCGACCGGCGTCACCACGCTGCCGCTTCTCCCGCTGCGTGACGTCGTCGTTTTTCCGCACATGGTCATCCCGCTGTTCGTCGGCCGCCCGAAATCGATCAAGGCGCTCGACGTCGCGATGGATGCCGGCAAACACATCCTGCTCGTCGCGCAAAAGCAGGCGGCGAAGGACGACCCGACGGCAGCCGACCTCTACGACATCGGCAGCGTCGCGACCGTCCTGCAGATGCTGAAGCTGCCCGACGGCACCGTGAAGGTCCTGGTCGAGGGCACGCAGCGCGCGCACATCCGAAGCATCGAGGAGCATGGGGAATACCTGTCGGCGCAGACGCAGCCGATTCCCGGCGACCCGGGCACCGCGCACGAGGTCGAGGCGATGCGCCGGGCGCTTCTGACGCAGTTCGATTCGTACGTCAAGCTCAACAAGAAGATTCCGCCGGAGATCCTGACGTCGATGGCCGGAATCGACGACGGCGGCCGTCTCGCCGATGCGATCGCCGCCCACCTGCCGCTCAAACTCGAGCAGAAGCAGCAGATCCTCGAGATGAGCGACGTCGGCAAGCGCCTCGAGCATCTGCTCGGCGTTCTCGAAGGCGAGGTCGACATCCTCCAGGTCGAGAAGCGCATCCGCGGCCGCGTCAAGCGGCAGATGGAGAAGAGCCAGCGCGAGTACTACCTGAACGAGCAGGTGAAGGCGATCCAGAAGGAACTCGGGGAGGGCGACGAGAACGCCGACCTCGAGGAGATGGAGAAGAAGATCCACGCGGCCAAGATGTCGAAGGAGGCCGAGAACAAGGCGATGGCGGAGTTGAAGAAGCTGCGCATGATGTCGCCGATGTCCGCGGAAGCGACGGTCGTGCGCAACTACATCGACACGCTGCTCGGCCTGCCGTGGCGCAAGAAGAGCAAGATCAGCAAGGATCTCGCGCATGCGGTCAAGGTGCTCGACGCCGACCACTACGGGCTCGAGAAGGTCAAGGAGCGCATCGTCGAATACCTGGCGGTGCAGCAGCGCGTCGATCGGCTGAAGGCGCCGATCCTCTGCCTCGTCGGGCCGCCCGGCGTCGGCAAGACGTCGCTCGGGCAATCGGTCGCCAAGGCGACCGGCCGCAAGTTCGTGCGGATGAGCCTGGGCGGCGTTCGCGACGAGGCGGAGATCCGCGGCCATCGGCGCACGTACATCGGCTCGATGCCGGGCAAGATCCTGCAGAACATGACGAAGGTCGCGGTCCGCAATCCGCTGTTCCTGCTGGACGAAGTCGACAAGATGGGCCAGGACTTCCGCGGCGATCCGTCGTCGGCGCTGCTCGAGGTGCTCGACCCCGAGCAGAACAACACGTTCGTCGACCACTACGTCGAAGTCGAGTACGACCTGTCAGACGTGATGTTCGTCGCGACCGCGAACACGATGAACATTCCGGCGCCGCTGCTCGACCGGATGGAGGTGATACGCCTGTCCGGCTACACCGAGGACGAGAAAATCGCGATTGCGAAGCAGTACCTGATGCCGAAGCAGGTCAAGCACAACGGCCTCAAGCCCGAGGAGTTGCACATCGCCGAGAGCGCGCTGCGCGATATCGTGCGCTATTACACGCGCGAGTCGGGCGTGCGCAATCTCGAGCGCGACATCAGCAAGATCTGCCGCAAGGTCGTGAAGGGGCTGCTGCTCAAGGAAAGCGAAGGCAAGGCGCGGAAAGCCAGGGGTCCCGTCGAAGTCAACTCGAAGAACCTCGACAAGTACCTCGGCGTTCGTCGCTTCACGTACGGCATCGCCGAGCGCAAGAACCAGGTCGGCCAGGTCACCGGACTCGCGTGGACCGAGGTCGGCGGCGACCTTCTGACCATCGAATCGGTCGCGCTGCCGGGCAAAGGCAAGACGACGTCGACGGGCAAGCTCGGCGACGTGATGAACGAGTCGATCGCGGCGGCGCTTTCGGTCGTGCGGCACCGCTCGAAGCAACTGGGTATCGCGCCCGAGTTCTACACGAAGACGGATCTGCATATCCACCTGCCGGAAGGCGCGACGCCGAAGGACGGACCATCGGCCGGCACCGCGATCGCGACGTCGATGGTGTCGACGCTCACCGGCATTCCGGTGCGCTGCGACGTCGCGATGACGGGCGAGATCACGCTGCGCGGCGAGGTGTTGCCGATCGGCGGCTTGAAGGAGAAGCTGCTCGCAGCCGGACGCGGCGGCATCAAGACGGTGCTGATTCCCGAGGAGAACGTGAAGGACCTGGTCGAGATCCAGGACGAGATCAAGAACAAGCTCGACATCCATCCGGTGCGCTGGATCGAGCAGGTGCTCGAGCGCGCGCTCGAACGTCAGCCCACGGCGATCGCCGACGAGGCGGAGAAGACCGAGGCGAGCGTGCCGCCGGCAGCCGCCGCCGACGACAAGAGCGCCGTCATCAAGCATTGACAACGCATTGATGTTCGAGCGTCATGGGCGGGCCACGCGATGGCCCGCTCTCTTTTTCCGGACGCGACGTATGTCGTGCGAGTCTTGACCCGCGAAAACGCGAGGGCTATAAAGACCGCTTCGCGCAGGCGATCGCCATGCGCCGGCTGTTTCCGTTTGCAGAAGACGCCGAGGCCACTCGCGCGCCGCATGCCAATCGAAAGGAACGCTCCGTGAACAAATCCGAAATGATCGACGCCATCGCGCGTCATGCCGATATCTCGAAGGCAGCGGCGGGGCGCGCGCTCGACGCGACGGTCGGCGCAATCAAGACGTCGCTGCGCAAGGGCGACATCGTCACGCTCGTCGGATTCGGCTCGTTCTACGTCGGCAAGCGCAGCCCGCGCGCGGGCCGCAATCCGCGGACCGGCGACGCGATCAGGATCAAGGGTGGCAAGGTGCCGAAGTTCCGCGCTGGAAAGGCACTCAAGGATGCGCTAAACTAGCATGCTTCGCCAAAGGGTGCTTAGCTCAGCTTGGTAGAGCGTCGCCCTTACAAGGCGAATGTCGGCGGTTCGATCCCGTCAGCACCCACCAAAGGATAAGCAGGGTCAGAGACGACTTTCGCGGCGTCGTCCTGTTCGCCAAGAGATAAGTAGGGTCAGAGACGACTTTTCCCGGCGTCGCCCTGTCATCCTGTCGGAAAGTCGTCTCTGACCCTACTTATCCGGGGAGTGGTAGTTCAGTTGGTTAGAATACCGGCCTGTCACGCCGGGGGTCGCGGGTTCGAGTCCCGTCCACTCCGCCAATAACATCGACGAGGGCGAACGCGAGTTCGCCCTCGTCGCATTCGGGCCCGTTTCCGAAGAGGTATTCCGTCATGTTCGACCTGCTTCACAAGCACAAGCGGCTCGCGCAGATCATTCTCGGCCTCGTCACGCTGCCGTTCGTCTTTTTCGGCACGTACCAGTATTTCAGCGGCGGCGGGCGCCAGGACGCGGTCGCGACGGTCGGCAGGAACAAGATCACGCAGGCCGAGTTCGATGACGCGCTGCGCGACCAGCAGCAGCGGATGCGCCAGGCGCTCGGCAACAACTTCGACTCGGCAATGCTCGACACGCCCGAGATGCGCTACGCGCTGCTCGACCAGCTCGTGAACCAGCGGCTGCTCGAGAACGAAGCGCGCGCCGATCGCTTCCGCGTCACCGACGCGCAGCTCGCGCAGTTCATCGCGGCGCTGCCGCCGTTCCAGGACAACGGCAAGTTCTCGGCCGATCGGTATCGCGAGGTGCTCACGAGCCAGAACATGTCGCCGCTTTCGTTCGAGCAGCGCGTGCGCGCGGACCTCGTGCTCGCACCGCTGTCGGACCCGATCGTCAACGGCAGCATCGCCGCGAAGTCGTCGGTGCAGCGCTACCTGGCGCTGCTCGATCAGAAGCGCGAAGTGGCGATCGCGGCCGTTCCGGCCGAGCCGTTCGAGAAGTCGGTCAAGATTGGCGACGACGAGGTCAAGGCCTACTACGACAAGAATCCGAAGGCGTTCGAGACGCCGGAGATGGCGAAGATCGATTACCTGCTGCTCACGCAGGACGCGATCGCGTCGCAGATCAAGGTGGACCCTGCGGAGGTCAGGCAGGCCTACGACACGAATTCGAAGCAGTACACGACGAACGAGGAGCGGCGTGCGTCGCACATCCTGATTGCGGTGAAGAAGGACGCGAGCGACGCGGACAAGGCGAAGGCGAAGCAGAAGGCGACGGAGCTCGCGGCGAAGGCACGCGCGAACCCCGACGCGTTCGCGACGCTCGCGAAGGAAAACTCGCAGGATCCCGGGTCGGCCTCACAGGGCGGCGATCTCGGCTCGTTCTCGCGCGGCGCGATGGTGAAGCCGTTCGAGGATGCCGTGTTCGGCGCGAAGGTCGGCGACATCGTCGGTCCGGTCGAGACCGATTTCGGCTATCACGTGATCAAGGTGACCGGCATCACGCCGTCGCACGTGCAAACCTTCGACGAGGTGAAGGGACGCATCGAGACCGAGCTCAAGCGCCAGAAGGCGGCGCAGAAGTTCGCGTCGGCCGCCGAGCAGTTCCAGAACCTGGTCTACGAGCAAGCCGATTCGTTGCAGGGCGCCGCAAAGACGCTCGGCCTCAAGGTGGAGACGACCCCGTTCGTCACGCGCGACAAGGTGTCGGCGCTCGCGATGGGAAGCGCCAAGTTCGTGCAGGCGCTGTTCTCGCCGGAATCGATCCAGAGCAAGCGCAACACCGAAGCGATCGAAGTCGGTCCGAACGCGCTGATGGCGGGTCGCGTCGTCGAGTACAAGCCGGCGGCGCCGAAGCCGTTCGACGAGGTCAAGGACGAGATTCGGCGCCAGTTGACGCACGCACGTGCGAGCGAAATGGCGACGAAGACCGGACGCGAGAAGCTGGCGCTGCTCGAAGCGGGCAAGGACGCCGGCCTGACGTTCGACAAGCCCATTACGCTGACGCGCAACCAGGCGCAGCCCGGCGTAACGCCGGACGCGCTCAAAAAGATCTTCGAGGCGAGCGCGCAGAAGCTGCCCGACTACGTCGGCGCGACCAACGACAAGGGTGGTTTCTCCATTTACCGGCTCGACAAGGTGATCGAGCCGCCGGCGCCCGAGGCGGCGAAGGTCGAGGCGGCGCAGACGCGCGTGGGCAGCGAGATCGGCCGCGAGCTGATGAACGCCTACCTCGCAGGCCTGAAAGCGGACACCGACGTGAAGATCAACCAGACCGCGCTCGAGAAGAAGGCCCAGTAATCGAAATGGGCTGCGCGAGCCCGCTCGCCCGATTTCGAGCCGCGAGGCTAAGAATCGGAGCGGTGAGTCAGCATTTGTTGTCGCGGATCCAGGCGTTCACCTTCGAGCGCTCCTTCGCGCGCGCGTCGTCGTCCATGATCTCGCGCTCGCCTTTCTCGTTGTAGCGATAGATCGCGAGCTGGCTTTCGGTGAGCTGCTTCAACTCGGCGCGCATCTGAGCGCAGTTTTCGGCGTGCTCGGCGCTCGCTGCACGATCCTTCGTCGCCTTCGCGTCGGCCTTCGCGGCATCGTCCTGCCGCTTCTTGAATTCGGCGTCGCGCTGTGCGAGCTCCTTCGCGGCGTTCGGATTCGCCGGGGGCGGGGCGCCGCGGAGCTGCTCGCTCTTCACGTTGCCGGACGGCGGCTGGTCGGAGTACACGACGCGACCCTGCGCATCGGTCCATTTGTAAAGCGCGGCCTGCGCGCCGGCCGCGACGGTGACGGCAAGCAGCGAGAGGGCGAGCGCCGATAGCGTCGCACGCGGCATGGCATCTTCCAAGGATATGACATTGGCAAGTTACCGCGTGCGGGCGACCGCCGTCAATCCGCCGTTGCGCCGAGGCATCTTTCGGCAAGCCGCCTGTCGCGCGATCGCGACGGTGGGGGCGTCGCGGGGCGCGGGTATAATCGGTTTTTGCGCAAGGAGAGTTCGATGCGTGTCGTGCGCAAGGCGCTGACTTTCGACGACGTCCTGCTCGTTCCCGCCCACTCCAGCGTCGTTCCCCGCGACGTTTCCCTCGCAACCCGCCTCACCCGCACGATCGCGCTCGACATCCCGCTGCTCTCGGCGGCGATGGATACGGTCACCGACGCGCGCCTGGCCATCGCGATTGCGCAGGAGGGCGGCCTCGGCATCGTTCACAAGAACATGGCGCCTTCGCGCCAGGCCGCGGAAGTGGCGAAGGTCAAGCGCTTCGAAAGCGGCGTCGTCAAGGACCCGATCACGATTCCGCCGTCGATGTCGGTGCGCCAGGTGCTGGCGCTCACGCAGCAGTACCGGATCTCGGGATTGCCGGTCGTCGAGGGTCGCAAGGTCGTCGGCATCGTCACCAACCGCGACCTGCGCTTCGAGACGAACCTCGATCAGCCGGTGTCCGAGATCATGACTCGCGCCGAAAAGCTCGTCACGGTGCCGGAGGGCACCGAGCTCGAGGCGGCGAAGGCGCTGATGCATCGGCATCGCCTCGAGCGCGTGCTCGTCATCAACCGCGAGCACGAGCTGCGCGGGCTCATCACCGTCAAGGACATCTTGAAGTCGACCGAGCATCCGAATGCGTGCAAGGACGAGCTCGGACGCCTTCGCGTCGGCGCGGCCGTCGGGACGGGCGGCGACACCGACGCCCGTGTCGAGGCGCTCGTCGCATCCGGTGTCGACGTGATCGTCGTCGACACGTCGCACGGCCATTCGCAGGGCGTGCTCGACCGCGTGCAGGCGGTGAAGAAGCGCTATCCGCAGGTCCAGGTGATTGGCGGCAACGTCGCGACGGCAGCGGGTGCGAAAGCCCTCGTCGACCACGGCGCGGACGGCGTCAAGGTCGGCATCGGCCCGGGCTCGATCTGCACGACGCGCATCGTCGCAGGCGTCGGCGTGCCGCAGGTCTCCGCGATCCAGGACGCGCTGTCCGGCGCCTCCGCGGGCGACGTTCCGATCGTCGCCGACGGCGGCATCCGCTATTCCGGCGACATCGCGAAGGCCATCGCCGCGGGCGCTTCGGCGGTGATGCTCGGCAGCCTCTTCGCCGGTACCGAGGAATCGCCCGGCGAGATCGAGCTCTACCAGGGCCGCTCGTACAAGAGCTACCGCGGCATGGGCTCGATCGGCGCGATGCAGACCGGCAGCGCCGACCGCTATTTCCAGGACGCCGAGGGCGAGGGCGCCGCCGAGAAGCTCGTCCCCGAAGGGATCGAGGGCCGCGTGCCGTACAAGGGACCCGTCGCAAACGTGATCCAGCAGCTCATGGGGGGCTTGCGCGCGGCGATGGGCTATTGCGGCTGCCCGACGATCCGCGAGCTTTCGACGCGCGCCGAATTCGTCGAGATCACGTCGGCCGGCGTCCGCGAGTCGCACGTGCACGACGTGCAGATCGTCAAGGAAGCGCCGAACTACCGGGTCGAATAGCGATGCACCCGGCCGTGCATTGCAGGATACTGATCCTCGACTTCGGCGCCCAATACACGCAGTTGATCGCGCGGAGGCTGCGCGAGACGAACGTCTACTGCGAGATCCATCCGTGGAACGTCGGCGACGATTTCGTGCGCGCGTTCGCGCCGCGCGGCATCGTGCTGTCCGGCGGTCCGTCGAGCGTCACCACCGACGAGACGCCGCGCGCGCCCGACGCCGTCTGGAAGCTCGGCGTTCCGATCCTCGGCATCTGCTACGGCATGCAGACGATGGCGGCGCAACTCGGCGGCCGCGTCGAAGCGGGACGCGTCCGCGAATTCGGGCGCGCCGAGGTGCGCGCGCGTGGCCATTCGTGGCTCCTTCGCGACATCGAGGACCGGCGCAACGCCGACGGGCATGGTCTGCTCGACGTCTGGATGAGCCACGGCGACAAGGTGATCGACCTGCCGCCGGGCTTCACGCTCGCCGGCTCGTCGGACGCATGCGCGATCGCGGCGATGGCCGACGAATCGCGGCGCTTCTATGGCGTGCAATTCCATCCGGAAGTCACGCACACGCCGCAGGGCGCGTCGATCCTCGCGCGTTTCGCGCACGACATCTGCGGCTGCGGGTACGACTGGAACATGCACGACTACGCCGGCGAGGCGGTCGAGGCGATCCGCGGCAAGGTCGGCGGCGACGAAGTGCTGCTCGGATTGTCGGGCGGCGTCGACTCGTCGGTCGCGGCGGCGCTGCTGCACCGCGCGATCGGCGATCGCCTGGTCTGCGTATTCGTCGATCACGGACTGCTGCGGCAGAACGAGGCGGAGCAGGTGATGGACACGTTTGCGACGCATCTCGGCGTGCGCGTGATCCACGTCGAAGCGGGCGACGCGTTCCTCGCGGCGCTCGAGGGTGTGGCCGATCCCGAGGCGAAGCGCAAGACGATCGGCCGCCTCTTCGTCGACGTGTTCCAGCGCGAGGCGTCGAAGCTCACCGCCGCCAAGTGGCTCGCGCAGGGCACGATCTATCCCGACGTGATCGAATCGGCGACGGCGAAGGGCACGAGCGCGCACACGATCAAGTCGCATCACAACGTCGGCGGCTTGCCGGAAACGCTGCATCTCGAACTGCTCGAGCCGCTGCGCGAGCTCTTCAAGGACGAGGTGCGCAAGCTCGGCCTCGAGCTCGGCTTGCCGCGCGAAATGGTGCACCGGCATCCGTTTCCCGGACCGGGACTCGGCGTGCGCATCCTGGGCGCGGTCACGCGCGAGCATGCCGAGACGTTGCGCGCGGCCGACGCGATATTCATCGAGGAATTGCGCGCGGCGCGTGATGACGACGGCCAGTCGTGGTACGACGCCGTGTCGCAGGCGTTCGCCGTGTTCCTGCCGATCCGCTCGGTCGGCGTGATGGGCGACGGGCGAACCTACGAGCACGCCGTCGCGTTGCGCGCGGTTCAGACGACCGATTTCATGACGGCCGACTGGGCGCCGCTGCCGCATGCGTTGATCGCGCGCGTCAGCAGCCGCATCACCAACGAGGTGCGCGGCGTCAATCGCGTCGTCTACGACGTTTCGAGCAAGCCGCCGGCCACGATCGAATGGGAGTGAAGCCGGGCCGCCGAGGCGCCAAGGCCGGCGAGATGCCCGATCCGCGCGCCGCGCCGCGGCATTTCGCGGAGACGCTCGCTCCGAGCGACGTCTTCTATACGCGGTTTCGTCGCGGCGCGACGTATGCGCTGGCGCTCGTCGCGGCGACGCTCGCGATCGGCACGATCGGTTACCGCGCGTTCGAGCACATGACCTGGCTCGATGCGTTCCATCAATCGGCGCTGCTGCTGTCGGGCATGGGTCCCGTCGTGGACATGAAGTCGATCGGCGGCAAGATTTTCGACAGCGTCTATGCGCTGTTTTGCGGCGTGATCCTGCTCGCGTCGACCGGCCTGATGTTCGCGCCGGTCATCCACCGCATCCTGCACCGGTTTCACCTCGAAGATGCCGCCGACCGATGACCAGTGGATGGAGCAGGCGCTCGCGATCGCGCGCGACGCCGGGACGCGCGGCGAAGTGCCCGTCGGCGCGATCGTCGTGCGCGACGGCGCGATCGTCGGGCGAGGCGGCAATGCGCCGATTGCCGGCAGCGATCCGACCGCGCATGCCGAGATCGCGGCGCTGCGCGAGGCCGGTGCGCGCATCGGCAACTACCGGCTGCCGGGCTGTGCGCTCTACGTGACGCTCGAGCCCTGCGCGATGTGCGCCGGTGCCATCCTGCATGCGCGTCTTGCGCGGCTCGTATTTGGCGCGCGGGATCCGAAGACCGGCGCGTGCGGCTCGGTCGTCGATCTCTTCGCCGAGCCGAGGCTCAACCACCACACGCGCGTGACGGGTGGGGTCGCCGCCGACCCGTGCGCGATGCTGCTCGGCGAATTCTTCGCCGCGCGAAGGCGCGCCGGCGCCGAATGAACATCACGATTGTCGCGCCGGCCGGCTTTGCCACGGATCCCGGCGCCGTGGATCGCGCCGAAGCGTTGCTCACACACCTCGGGCATCGCGTGCAAAGCGACGCGACCGCGCGCAGCCGTTATCAACGCTTCTCGGCGCCCGATGACGAGCGTCTCGCGGCGATCGAGCGGGTCGCCGCCGACCCGGGCACCGACGTCGCGGTCATGGTGCGCGGCGGCTACGGCTTCACGCGCCTCGTCGATCGACTCGATTTTGGTGCGCTCGCCGCCGCGGGCAAGCGATGGATGGGCCACTCCGACTTCACGGCGTTCCAGCTCGCGGCGCTTGCGCGGGCCGGTCTCGTCACGTATGCGGGACCGATGGCCGCGTACGATTTCGGCGCGGTCAATCCGTCGGCGTTCACGCTCGACAACTGCTTCGGCGTGCTGACGAACGACGCATGGTCGGTCGACTGCGCGCTCGAAGGACCGGCCGGCACCTGCGAAGGCACGCTGTGGGGCGGCAACCTGGCGATGGTCACGCATCTCGTCGGCACGCCGTTCTTCCCGCACGTCGACGGCGGCATTCTGTTCCTCGAGGACGTCGGCGAGCATCCGTACCGGATCGAGCGGATGTTCCACCAGTTGCTGCACGCCGGCGTCATCGCGCGGCAGCAGGCCGTGCTGCTCGGCGCGTTCACCGAATACGAGCTCAACCCGAACGACGCGGGCTACGACCTGGATGTCGCGATCGCGCACCTGCGCGCACGGACCGACGTCCCCGTGTACACCGGGCTGCCGTTCGGCCACGTTCCCGAGAAACTTACGCTGCCGGTCGGCGGGGATTGCGCGCTCGCGGTCGCCGGCGGGCGCGGGCGGCTCGATTTCGCGCGCTATCGGTGAGCGGCGCTGCCGATTACACGGTCACGACGGCACGCTGGACCGATGCCGAGTCGCCGTTGCGCAGCGTCCGCCACGCGGTGTTCGTCGTCGAGCAGCGTGTGCCTGAATCGCTCGAGTGGGACGGCGCCGACAATACGTCGCTGCACGCGCTCGCCGTCGACGCGAACGGTGCGCCGATCGGCTGCGCGCGCCTTCTGCCGGACGGCCATATCGGCCGCGTCGCGGTGCTCGCGACGTGGCGTCGCCGCGGCGTTGGCCAGGCGCTCGTTGCGCGACTGATCGATGAGGCGCGTGTCCGCGGCCAAGTGCGCGTGATCGTCAACGCGCAGGTCGACGCGATGCCGTTCTACGCGCGCTACGGATTCGTCGCGAGCGGCGACGTGTTCGAGGAAGCCGGCATTCCCCATCGCGTCATGGAGCGGGCGCTCTGATCCAGCGCGAAGCGAAACGCGACCTCGCCCGTTGCCCTGCCTCGTGCATCGAAGCTGCGCTCGACGAACTGCGCGATGGCGTCGCGACCGAGCATGACGAGCGTCGAGCAGCGCGTGCCGTAATCGCCGCTGACGATGAACGGCGACGAGAGCAGCCGCTCGCGTTCGCGTGTGATGCCGGTGTTCGGCAACTCGTGGTCGGACGCCAGCCGCGTATCGGCGAGCACCTGCCAGAGCGTCGCAGGATCCGTTTCGCCGGACGCGACCCACGCGGCAAGCCCGGCCTTCGCGCGCACGAGCTTCGGCCACGGCGTGTCGAGCCCCGCGTTGGAGACGCCGTGGATGCCGCGTGCGAGGCGAACGATGCCGGCCGCGCGGTTGGACCCGAACGCGGCCGCCGAGGCATCGCCGGCAACCAGATTGAACCCGTTGTAACGTTGCGCGTCGGCGACGATCGCCGCGAGCGCGTCCGTGAAATCGCGACGCTCGCGCAACAGCGCGGGCACGAGCGCGCCGCGCGACGGCGCGTTCGGATCGAAGCGCCCCGGCTCGCGAACGTTGGTGACGAACGCGAAGCGGCCATCGGGCGCGAGGCCGAGCCACGTACCCCCTTGCGCGAGATCGCGGCCGGCCAGGATCGGCGACGCATCGGCATCGGTCCACCAATGCGCGGCCTGCGCGGGACGCGCGTGGTACTCGTCGCGGTTCGCCGCGAGCACGATGCTGTAGTCCGGATGCGCGTCGAGCGCGATGACGGCGAGGCACACGATCAGGACCGCACCGACGGCCGGGCACGTGGTGCCTCGGCCGGCACTGCGTATGGGAGCGGGCGGCGCACGAGGCGCGGCCCGCCGGGCGCGCCGAGCGTCACGTCGTCGGCCTCCACGGCCGCGATCTGCGCGACGGCGAGAAGCGCGACGCCACCGCGGACGTCCGGCGCGGCATCGACGAGCGTGCCGCACGGCTGCGTGGCGTCGAACGTCGCCGAGTAGAGCCGCATCGCGGGGCTCGCGGCGAGCGCCTCGGCGTGAAAGGCGTAGAGCCGCTCCTTGAGGCGGCCGAGGTATTGCATGCGCGCGACGATCTCCTGTCCCGGATAGCATCCCTTCGTGAAGCTGACGCCGCCGAGCAGATCGAAGTTCAGCGTTTGCGGGATGAAGAGGTCGCTGGTCGCCGCAGTGATCCATGGCACTCCGGCCGCGATGCCGAACCATCGCCACTCGTCGTTGCCGACCCACGGCGCATGCCGCGCGAGCGCCGCCTGCAGCACCGGGCCTTGCGCCTGCGGCGCGACGACGACGACGCGGCGATCGGGCAGCATGAACGCCTGCGCATCGCGGCCGAACGCGGCGGCCGCGCCGGGCGCAAGCGACGGGCCGAACGCGTCACGCACCGCCTGGGCGGCGCCATCGCCGGCGATGCCGATCAGCGTCGCCGCGCGGCCGGCATCCTCGATCGTCGCCTTCGCGCGCAGCACGAACATCGACAGCCGCTTGCGGAGCGCTTCGGCAAGATCGGCCGCGACGAGCATCGTGATGCCATCGCCGGCGGGCGCGCGCCACAGCACGCCGTTCGCGAGCACCCGTCCCTTCGGCGAGTTGTAGCTCCAGTATTGACCCGAACCGGGCCGCAGCGACTCCACGTCGCTCGAGAGCTGCCCATGCAGAAAGGGGATCGCATCGCCGCCGGCGACGCGCAGCACGCTCCATCGCGTGTCGAGGCAGGCGGCGGGGTCTGGAGGCTTCATCGCGCGTGTTCTCGGGGAGGCAGGCGAACGCCGACCTTGGAGCCCATTCGCGGCGGTCCCCGCGCGGTCGGCGAGCGAGGATAGCGTGCTAGAATAACGAGTTACCTGCGAGCCGCGTTTACCGGATTGTACGGTCCGCGCGGGCGGGGCGTGACGTCCACCACTTCGCACACCGGCGTTTCAGGGTGTCCGGGCCCGCGCAACAACGCGCGGAGCCCGGAGCGCAATCCGCCGGTGGAGGCCAACCCTGATACGAGGAGCAACATGTCCGTAACCATGCGCCAGATGCTGGAGGCCGGCGTGCATTTCGGCCACCAGACCCGCTACTGGAATCCGAAGATGGCCGATTACATCTTCGGCCAGCGCAACAAGATCCACATCGTCAACCTCGAAAAGACGCTGGCGATGTACAACGACGCGATGAAGTACGTGCGCCAGCTCGCGCAGAATCGCGGCACCATTCTTTTCGTCGGCACCAAGCGCCAGGCGCGCGAGATCGTCGCCGAGGAGGCGCAGCGGTGCGGCATGCCGTACGTCGACCACCGCTGGCTCGGCGGCATGCTGTCGAACTTCAAGACGGTCAAGCAGTCGATCAAGCGGCTCAAGGACCTCGAGACGATGAAGCAGGACGGCACGTTCGACCGCATGTCGAAGCGCGAGGCGCTGTCGCACCAGCGCGAGCTCGACAAGCTCGAGAAGAGCCTCGGCGGCATCAAGGACATGACGGCGCTTCCCGACGCGATCTTCGTCATCGACATCGGCTATCACAAGATCGCGGTGACCGAGGCGAAGAAGCTGCGCATTCCGATCGTCGCCGTCGTCGACACGAATCACAATCCCGATCCGATCGACTACGTGATCCCGGGCAACGACGACTCGAGCCGCGCGATCCGCCTTTACGCGCGCGGCGTCGCCGACGCCGTGCTCGAAGGCAAGACGAACACGGTCCAGGAAATCGTCGCCACCGGCGACGAGTTCGTCGACGAGACGACCGCCTGAAGAACAACCTCGCGGCGAAGCGCGGATCGCGCGTCGCCGCCGCCCGCTACGCCACGAGCGGCCGCGCGGGCTTCGTCGAAACGCGAAGCCGTTTCGATCGCAACGAATGATGGAGCGATGCAATGCCGGAGATTTCCGCAAACAGGGTGATGGAGCTGCGCCAGCGTACAGGGCTCGGCATGATGGAATGCAAGAAGGCGCTGACGGAAGCCGAAGGTGACCTCGCGAAGGCCGAGGAGATCCTGCGCATCAAGAGCGGCGCCAAGGCAAGCAAGGCCGCGTCGCGCGTGGCCGCCGAAGGCGTCGTCGGCGTCGCGGTCGCCGCGGACGCCAGGACCGCCGCGATGGTCGAGGTGAACTGCGAGACCGACTTCGTCGCGAAGAACGACGAGTTCCGTGCGTTCGCGAACCAGGTCGCGCAGATCGTCATGCGCGAGCAGCCGGCCGACGTCGCGGCGCTCGGAGGGGGCACGCTCGAATCGGGCGAGACCGTCGAGGCGCGGCGCGTGGCGCTCGTCCAGAAGATCGGCGAGAACATGACGATCCGCCGCTTCGTGCGCCGCGCGGCGCAGGGCCGCGTCGCGTCCTACGTACATGGCGGCCGGATCGGCGTGCTCGTCGACTACACCGGGGGCAGCGAGGCGCTCGGGAAGGACCTCGCGATGCACGTCGCCGCGACGAAGCCGATCGCCGTGTCGCGCGAGCAGGTTCCCGCCGACGTCGTCGACAGGGAACGCACGATCGCCGCCGCGCGCGCCGCCGAATCGGGCAAGCCTGCCAACATCGTCGAAAAAATGGTAGAAGGTGCAGTCGCCAAGTTCCTGGCCGAAGTCACGTTGCTGCCGCAGCCTTTCGTGAAGAACGACAAGCAGAGCGTCGCCGACCTCGTGAAGGGACAGGGCGCGCGCGTGAACGGCTTCGTGCTCTATGTCGTCGGCGAAGGCATCGAGAAGCGCAAGGACGACTTCGCCGCGGAAGTGGCCGCGATGGCGCGAGGCTGACATCGCGCGCCGCGGCCCACGTCGGAGTCACCGATGAGCCCACCTGAAAGCGCGGTTACCGCGGCCATCTCGCCGCTCCCGGGCGTCTCGCCGGCACCGGCCCGGGCGCCGGCCTACCGCCGGGTCCTGCTCAAGCTGTCCGGCGAAGCGCTGATGGGCAGCAACAGCTACGGGATCGAGCGCGAGACGATCGACCGGATCGTCGCCGAAGTCGCGGAGGTCGTGCGGCTCGGCGTCCAGGTCGCGATCGTGATCGGCGGCGGCAACATCTTCCGCGGCGTTGCGCCCGGCGCCGCGGGCATGGATCGCGCGACCGCCGATTACATGGGCATGCTCGCGACGCTGATGAACGCGCTCGCGCTCCAGGACGCGCTGCGCCGCGCCGGCGTCGAATCGCGCGTGCAGTCGGCGCTGCGGATCGACCAGGTCGCGGAACCCTACATCCGCGGCCGGGCGCTGCGCCACCTCGAGGAGCACAAGGTCGTGATCTTCGCGGCGGGCACCGGCAACCCCTTCTTCACCACGGACACGGCGGCGGCGCTGCGCGGCCGCGAGATGGGCGTCGACATCGTGCTGAAGGCGACGAAGGTCGACGGCGTCTATACGTCGGATCCCGTCAAGGACGCGAACGCGCGGCGCTATTCGACGCTCACGTTCGACGAGGCGATCGTCAAGAATCTGCGCGTGATGGACGCGACGGCGCTCGCGCTCTGCCGCGACCAGAACATGCTGCTCAAGGTCTTCTCGATCTTCGTTCCCGGTGCGCTCAAGCGCGTCGTCATGGGCGAGGACGAGGGGACGCTCGTGCATTGTTGAAGCCCCTCGACCCCAACCCTCTCACCGCGGTGCGGGGAGAGGGAGCCTGCAAGGCGGGTGAGGGTGATCCGGAGATGAGATGATCAGCGACGTCAGGAAATCCGCCGAGCAGAAGATGACGCGGTCGATCGAGACGCTGAAGACCGACCTCGCGAAGGTCCGCACCGGCCGCGCGCACACCGGCCTCCTCGATCACATTCACGTCGATTACTACGGCTCGTCGATGCCGCTCAGCCAGGTCGCGAACGTCACGCTCGCCGACCCGCGAACCCTCGGCGTGACGCCCTGGGAGAAGAAGATGATCCCCGTCGTCGAGAAGGCGATCCGCGACTCCGATCTCGGCTTGAATCCGGCGACATCCGGGGACATGATTCGCGTGCCGATGCCCCCGCTGACCGAGGAGCGGCGCAAGGAGCTCATCAAGGTCGTGCACAAGGAAGCCGAAGCGGCGAAGGTCGCCGTGCGCAACGTGCGCCGCGATGCGAACGATCACCTCAAGAAGCTCTTGAAGGACAAGCAGTGCTCGGAAGACGAGGAGCGCCGCGCGCACGACGACCTGCAGAAGCTGACCGACCGCTTCGTCGCCGAAGTCGATCGGCTGTTGGCACAGAAAGAATCCGACCTCATGGCGATCTGATGTTCTCCAGTTCCACCCGCATCGTTCCCGAGTCGCGCGCCGTGCCGCGGCATGTCGCGATCATCATGGACGGCAACGGTCGCTGGGCGAATCGGCGTCTGCTCCCGCGCGTCGCCGGCCATCGCAAGGGCGTCGAAGCCGTCCGCGCCGTCGTGCGCGCCGCGATCGAGCAGGGCATCGAGTACCTGACGCTCTTCGCGTTCTCGAGCGAGAACTGGCGCCGTCCGCCCGACGAAGTCTCGATCCTGATGGATCTCTTCAAGCGCGCACTGGAAGCCGAGGTCGCGAAGCTGCATCGCAACCAGATCCGCTTCAAGGTCGTCGGCGACACGTCGCGCTTCGACCCGCGCATCCGCGATCTCGTTGCGGCCGGCGAGGCGCTGACTGCCAGCAACACGCGGCTCACGCTCACCATCGCCGCCAACTATGGCGGACGCTGGGACATCGCCCAGGCCGCACGACGCTATTTCGCGGCCAACGCCGATGCGCTCGCGAACGGCCGGCCGTTCGTGCCCGAGGCGATCGAGCCTTACCTCGCGATGTCGTACGCGCCGGAGCCCGATCTCTTCATCCGCACGGGCGGCGAAAAGCGCATCTCGAACTTCCTGCTGTGGCAGCTCGCGTACAGCGAGCTCTATTTCACCGACCTGCTGTGGCCCGACTTCGATGCGGCCGCGCTCGGCGCCGCGATCGCGTCGTACGCAGGGCGCGAACGGCGCTTCGGCCGCACCAGCGAGCAGGTGCAGGCGCAGAACGACGAACTGATCGAGGCGCAGGTCCACGTGCAGGCGCAGGACGCCTGAGGTCGTCGTCGCGTTGCGCGTCGTCGCGATCGAGCCGCCAGCAAGCCGCGCCTTGGCTTCCGCCCTCGCAACGCGCGTCGTCACCGGCATCGTTCTCGTGGGCGCCGTCCTCGTGGCGCTGTTCGCGCTGCCGACGCTCGCGTTCGCCATCGTGTTGCTCTCGATCGTGCTCGTCGCCGCCGTCGAATGGGCGACGCTGGTTGGCCTCGCCGGCGCGTCGCGCGTCGCGTTTGCGCTCGTTACGCTGGTGGCCGGCGCCGCGCTGCTGTGGCTCGGCGCCGACCGCGGCGCGGCACCGGTCGTCATCGCCGTCTGCGGCCTCGCGACGCTCTTCTGGATCGTCATCGGCGTGCCGTCCGTGCTGCGCAACTGGCAGCCTCCTTCGTTATGGCTGCGCGCGGCTTCGGCGCTCGTCGTGCTCGAAGGCGCGTTCGTCGCGATCCTCGCGTGCCGCGCGCATTCGCCGTGGCTCGCGCTCGCCGCGATGGCGATCGTCTGGATCGCCGACACTGCCGCCTATTTCAGCGGCCGTCGTTTCGGACGGCACAAGCTCGCGCCGGCGATCAGTCCCGGCAAGACGCGGGAGGGCGCGTACGGCGCGCTGATCGGCGTCGCCGTGTACGCGCTCGCGCTCGTGCCGCTCGCCGAACGCGCGGGCTACCGCGGCGCGCACGACACGTACGCGATCGTCGTGTGGACGTTGTTCGCGCTCGCGCTCGCCGCGCTGTCGATCGTCGGCGATCTGCACGAATCGCTGTTGAAGCGGCGCGCCGGCGCCAAGGACAGTGGCGCGATCCTGCCCGGTCACGGGGGTGTGCTCGACCGTATCGACGCGCTCGTCGCCGCGATGCCGCCCGCCGCGCTCGCCGCAACCGCCTTTCTGCGACCGGCGTGATGCGCACGCTGACGCTGCTCGGCGCAACCGGCTCCATCGGCGATTCGACGCTCGACGTCGTCGCGCGGCATCCCGAGCGCTTCAGCGTCGGTGCGCTCGCCGCGCATCGCAATCACGGCAAGCTGCTCGCGCTCTGCCGGCGCTTCCGCCCGCCGCTCGCCGCGCTCGCCGACGTCGACGCCGCGCGGATCCTGTCGCATGCGCTCGCGGCCGAATCGATACCGACGCGCGTCGTCGGCGGCCCCGAAGGTCTCGTCGAAGCGGCGACGCTTCCCGGCGTCGATACGGTGCTGGCGGCGATCGTCGGGGCGGTCGGCTTGCCGGCCACGCTCGCCGCGGCGCACGCGGGCAAGCGAATCCTGCTCGCGAACAAGGAGGCGCTCGTGATCGGCGGCGCGCTGTTCATGGCGGCGGCAGCGGAGGGTGGCGCGACGCTGCTGCCGATCGACAGCGAGCACAACGCGGTGATCCAGTGCCTGCCAGCGACGTACGCGCGGAATCCGGCGCACCACGGCGTCCGGCGCATCGTGCTGACGGCGTCGGGCGGTCCGTTCCACGGCCGGCCGGATGTCGACTTCGATCGCGTCACGCCCGACGAGGCATGCGCGCATCCGACGTGGTCGATGGGCCGCAAGATCTCCGTCGACTCGGCGACGATGATGAACAAGGGGCTCGAGGTCATCGAGGCGCACTGGCTGTTCGGCGCCGCTGC
>DATJFI010000008.1:0-2083 GCA_035495715.1 Casimicrobiaceae bacterium | reverse complement strand
CTGGTTCAACCGCGTGACGTGACCGCGCCGATCGGCGCGCGCTCGTTCAGACGTTCTTCAGATGCCACGCCTTGGGCCGCGTGAACGTCTGGATGCCCATCGTCGACAGCGTGAGCCCGATGCCCGAATGCTTCACGCCCGACCACGGGAGCCGCGGGCTCACGCGATCGCAGCAGTTCCAGTAGACGCTTCCCGCGGCAACGCGTGACAGCATGCGGCGCGCGCGCGCCGCGTCGCTCGTGTAGACGCCCGCCGTGAGGCCATACGCCGTGTCGTTCATCAGATCGACGGCGGCGTCATCGTCGGCAACCGCCTGGATGCCGATGATCGGGCCGAAGCTTTCGTCGCGCATGACGAGCATCGAATGATCGACGTCCGCCAGCACCGTCGGCGCGAACCAGTTGCCCTTGCGCTTGATCGGCGCGCCACCGGTCAGCACGACGGCACCTTTGCGACGCGCATCGGCGACCTGGCGCCGCAGCACGTCGAGCTGCGGTCGGCGCGTGATCGCGCCGATGTAGGTCGCTTCGTCCATCGGATCGCCGATCCGGTACGACTTCACCTCGGCGACGAACGCGTCGACGAATTCCGCGTGGATCGACTCGTGGACGTAGATGCGCTCGACCGAGCAGCACGACTGGCCGGTGTTGTAGAACGCGCCGTCGGCGACGGCCGCTGCGGCAGCCTTCGCGTCGACGTCCTCGCACACATACACCGGGTCCTTGCCGCCGAGCTCGAGCTGGACCTTGATCATCCGCTTCGCGGCACTCGCGGCGATCTTCGCGCCGGTTGCGTACGAGCCGGTGAAGAACATGCCGTCGACCGGTTGCCGCAACAGTGCGGCGCCCGTCGCGCCGCCGCCGATGACGGGAACGAACACGTCTTCGGGAACGCCCGCCGCATGCAGCAGGTCGGCGATGTGCCGGCCGGTGAGCGTCGCGAACTCCGACGGCTTGTACAGCACGGCGTTGCCGGCGACGAGTGCGGGCACGAACACGTTGCTGCCGACGAAGTACGGATAATTCCACGCGGAGATGTTGGCGACGACGCCGAGCGGCTCGTGGGTGATCCGCTCCTCCAGCCTCTGCGCCGGATCGACGAACACCTTCTGCTCGCGCAGCGCGCGCGCCGATTCGGCGATGAAAAAATCGAGGCGGGCGACGAGTCCCTTCAACTCGTTGCGCGACTGGCGAATCGGCTTGCCCACTTCCTGCGTCAGCGTCGTGGCCAGCGCTTCCGTGCGCGCGACGACGAGCTCGCGGAACTTCTCGATCGCTGCGATGCGCCGGCGCATTGGCGTTGCCGCCCATCGCGGCTGCGCGGCGCGCGCCGCGGCATAGCGGGCGGCGACCTCGCGCGGACCATCCGCCGCGACGCGCAGGATCAGCGCGCCGGTCGCCGGATTGGTGATCGACAGCGTCGTCGTCGCCACTACCGCCTGGCCTTGCGCGCGCGCACGGCATCGAGAAACTCGTTCAGGATCGGCGAGCCGTCGAGATGCTCGTCGCCGATGCCTGGCCCGAACATGAACTCGGGATGCCACTGGACGCCAAGCACGTAGCTCGGCCCGCGCCAGCGGATCGCCTCGACGATGCCGTCCGGCACTGCGAGCGCTTCGACGATCATGCCGCGGCCGAGCTTGTTCACCGCCTGATGATGGATCGTGTTGATGACGGCCTCGGTGCGGCTGGGGTAGAGCTTCGCGAGCTGGGTGCCGGGTACGAACTTCAGCGAGTGGAAGTTGCGCTCGTATTTCGCGATGTCCCGATGATCGAGTGCACCGGGTACCTGCGTGGCGATGTCCTGATACAGCGTGCCGCCGAACGCGACGTTGATCAGCTGCAAGCCGCGGCAGATGCCGAGCACCGGCTTGCCCTTGCCGACGAACGCCTCGAACAGCTCGATCTCGTAGCGGTCGCGTACGGCGTCGCCCGTCCACGCCGGGTCGCGCGCCTGCTCGCCGTACGTCGGCGGCGCGATATCGGCGCCGCCCTGGAGCACGAGGCCGTCGAGCGCTTCCGCATAGTGGTAGAGCCGCATCTCGCTGCGCTCGATCAGGCCCTCGCTCTCGATCGCAGGGATC
>DATJFI010000007.1:0-22750 GCA_035495715.1 Casimicrobiaceae bacterium | reverse complement strand
GGAGAACGCGCCCATATGGTGGAAACTGGGGCTCGATGCGTCGACTTGGCCCTTCAGGACCGGGTGGCGGCAGTCGGTAATGTCATAAACGGCAAAGTTCCCACCTAATGTGGTCTGGCCGGCCGCGAGGAGGCGAGTCCTGGCACTGGTCGACACCGTCTCGTGCGGCGCGAGCGCCGCCCCGGTATCGGTCAACTGCGTGACCACCACGGGATGCCGCGGGTCTGAGGCATCGATCACCTTGATGCCCTGGCCAGTGGTAAAGCCACGGTCCGTTCCATAGTAGGCGCACACGTCGTAGTACGCCGGTCCGTCCTGGGAATAGGCTCCTTGATACGTGTCCTGGGGCTCCTCGCCTATCAGTTCCAGATTGCAGTTGTAGGCGGTTTCGGAATCGCCGCTGAAACGTTCCTGCTCAGTCGTCTCACCCTGCAATCCGCTTTCCGTATGGTCGGTTGGACCGCAGTGTGCCTTGGGCACCGACGCGGGAAAGCCGTCGGAAGAAATCGCTTGTGCCGACGCGATGGAAGCGCTCAGTAACAGACACGGGACCGCGGCGGCTGCAACGGCAAATACTCTGACCAGCTCCTGCCTCTTCATGGATTTTCCTCTCCTTACTACGCGTCCAGCGCGTAGGCTTCGCAAGCCTACTCCCGGCGAGCAGGTGCGCGCTTTTCGAAAAACCGCGAATACTTTTCAAAAGCTGCGAATTTCTGTTTCGTCCTGTGATGGTTCGTGGGACTTCGAAGCTGGCGCAAACGAAAGGACCCGCCGAAGCGGGTCCTCTTTTGTCGTGACTTGGATTTCGCTTTGCGCTACCTGTCTTGTTGAGTCGTCACGACGTTTGCGAAGAGATCCTTGTGTTGCGCCGTGAAGCTTTTCGAAAATTGCAGAACCTGAAAGCCATGGCCATCGCTCACGGTCCAGAGCTGGATGTCGGCTGAGTTGCCGGGTCCGCCGCCCACGCCGTTGCCATTGCCGTTCCCGTTCTGCTTGGCCTTGTCGTTGCCGTTGCCCTTGTTGACGACGACCCAGCGCGGCCAGTGAGCGATCTTGTCGACGGTTCGATCGACGCCGGCCCTCCAGCTCCCCGATGCGGGAAGGACCTTCGTCCGCACGGCACCCGACTTCCAGTACGCGATCTCCCTCGGACTCGTCGGATCGCTCACGTCGTAAACGCGCAAGCCTGCATTCTGACCACCGCAAGCGAGCATCTTGGTATCGTCGGGATTGTCAGCGACACAGGCTTCTATACTGTAGTTGGTCGTCCCCGAACTGGCCGGCAAATTGGTCCCCGGTGCGGTTCCGGGCACGTCCGGTGGCGTCTCCGCGAGCAGCGACGCGCAATTCGCCGGGTCGGCCACTTCCATCCTGATCTTGGCCACGATCTTCGGGTGCGTCTCGTCGGCGACGTCGATGAGCTGCGGGTAACCGAATGCGCCCACCGCCGGTTGTCGTGTGCACGCGACCGGCCAACCACCCTGGCCGCTCGCAGCGCCGGCCTCGTCGACGCTGACGATGTACGGGTGCCCGTTGATCTTCACGGGGATCATCGACTCGCCCGTCCCCTGGTCCGGGTAGAAGAGCGTGCTGACGATCCGGATCTGCGGATTGGGCAGACGCAACTGATAGTCGCTGACGTCCGTGATCACCAACCCGTCCGGAGCGTCGGCAAAGGGCCAACTGCGGCCCTGGTTCATGTACGCCCGCGCCCCTACGGCCAGACCGGCGAAGCCCTGCGGGTTGACATTCAGCGAGTGGGGCCTGCCATTGCCGGTGAAGTTCCAAGTGGGAAGCTGCTTCGCATTGGACGGGTCGGACGTGTCGATGACGTACAGGGGGCCGCCAAGGCCGCTGCAACAGGGGTTCTGGCTGAGGTAGAACGTCTTGCCGTCGGGGGCGAAATTGCCCATGTGGCCATCGCTGCCCGGCAGGGTGATGCTGGACTTCAGAACCGGATGGCGGCAGTCGGAAATGTCATAAACCGCGAAATTCTCCCCACCGTCCTGCCCGGCGACGAGGATGCGAGTGTTCGCATTGGTATGCACCGTCTCGTGCGGCAAAAGCGCCGCCGGGGTGTCGGTCAACTGCGCGCTCACCACCGGATGCTGGGGATCGGAGACATCGATCACCTTGATGCCCTGCCCAGTGGCAGGACGGTCATTTCCATAGTAGGCGCACACGTCGTAGTACGCCGGTCCGTCCTGCGAAAAGGCTCCTTGATACGCGTCCTGCGGCTCCTCGCCCACGAGCTCGAGATTGCAGTTGTAGGCGGTTTCGGAATCGCCGCTGAAACGTTCCTGCTCGGTCGTCTCGCCCTGCAATCCGCTTTCGGTATGGTCGCCGGGAGCACAGGTCGCCTTGGGGATCGACCCCGGAAAGCCGTCGGGGGCGATCGCCTGCGCAGAGGCGAGGGAAGCGCTGAGTAACAACCCTGGGACGGCGGCTGCCGCAACTGCAAATATTCTGGCCAGCTCCTGCTTCTTCATGGTTTCTCCTTACACGGTACATACGCGTCATGCGCGTAGGCTTCGTCAGCCTACCCCGCCGGGACGCAGCAGGTTTTCGCAAAGCTGCGAATACTTTTCAAAAGCTGCGATTATTTGGGACCCGAATCTCGGTCGCGCCGCGTATTGCAGCGAAAGGCCGAGTCGGCGTCAGATCAGCGCGCCGCAGGGCACGGTTGTACACACGAACAACCGCGGTCGAAGTCAGATCGGCTCGGGTCCGGGCCCGAACGGGATCGTCAATCCAGCTTGCGGAACTGGCGCGGCGTAAGCCCGGTGATCCTGTGGAAAAGCACCGAGAAGTGGCTCGGGCTCGAACAGCCGACGCGATCGGCGATCTCGGTGATCGGCATGTCGGAGGTGCGCAACAGCGTCTTCGCCCGCTCGACGCGCCGCTCGAGCACGTAGCGGTGCGGCGTGACGCCGGTCGCCTGGCGGAACGCATGCGCGAAGTGGCCGGGGCTCAACGCAATCGACTCCGCGAGCGACGCGAGCGTCAGCTCGCTGCGCAGGTTGTCGTCGATGTATTCGACGGCGCGGCGCAGTTTGTGCGGCGAAAGCCGCGCCATCGACCAGACCGTCCCGGCGCATGCCGTCGTGTGCTCGCGCACGAGATGAATCGCGAGCTCGCAGGCGAGCGCGTCGACGTACAGACGGCTGTCGGGCCCTTCGAGCTCGAGGCTGGCGAGAAGTCGGTGCGCAATGTCCTCGATGCGCGCGTCGCGCGTCGTGAAGCGGCCCTGGATCTCGAAGCGGTCGGGATCGAGCGCGCATTCGTCGCCCGCGACGGTGCGGATGTAGGATGGCGCCAGCCGCAGCAGGATCACCATGCTGTGGCCGGCCTGTCGCCAGCGCGTCGGCGGACCGGACGGCGTGATCGTCACGTCGCCGACGTTGAGCGTCCGCGATTGCGTGCGCCCGTCGCGCGTTCGGTGCACGTTGACGCTGCCGGCCAGATGAACGGCGACAACGTGATCCGCGGTCTGCACGACCGCATCGAGGTCGCCGAAGCTTTGCAGCTCGACCGTGAGGCCGTTCCAGCCTCTCGCGCGTGTCGACAGGAGCGGGTCGGGTATGACTCCCGACAGGACACAGGTCGCCGCGTGCGGACGCGCTCGCGTCTTCTGCACGAGCCGCATGGGCTCGGCACCGCGTGCCTCGGAAAGGCTGTCAAGCGGGCACATATCGCGTCAGAACATGTGCTGACCGCCGTTGATCGCGATATTGGCCCCGGTGAGGAACGCGGCCTCGTCGCTTGCGAGATAGGCGACGAGTCCCGCCACTTCCTCCGGCTTGCCGAGGCGGCCCATCGGGATCTGCGGAATGATCTTGCTGTCGAGAACGTCCTTGGGGATCGCCATCACCATCTTCGTGCCGATATAGCCCGGCGAGATCGTGTTGACTGTGACGCCCTTGCGCGCCACTTCGAGCGCGAGCGCCTTCGTGAAGCCGTGCATGCCGGCCTTGGCCGCCGAATAGTTCGTCTGGCCGAACGCGCCTTTCTGGCCGTTGACCGACGAGATGTTGATGATGCGGCCCCAGCCGCGCTCGACCATGCCGTCGCACACCTGCTTCGCCATGTTGAAGCACGAGTCGAGGTTGGTCTCGATGACGGCGTCCCAGTTGGCCTTGTCCATCTTGCGAAACGTCATGTCGCGCGTGATGCCGGCGTTGTTGACCAGCACGTCGATCGGGCCGAGATCTTCGATGACTCGCTTCACACAGGCCGCGGCCGAATCGAAGTCGGCAACGTCGCATGGATAGGCGCGAAAGTCGTAACCCTGGCGCTTCATCGTTTCGAGCCAGTCGGCCGATTTCGTATTGCCCGGAGAATGCGTCGTGATCACCGTGTTGCCGAGCGCCGACAGCTTCGTGCAGATCGCTTCGCCGAGTCCTCCCATACCGCCCGTGACGAGCGCAATACGTTGTGCCGCCATTTTCGCCTCCTCCTTGCGAGCTGATGCACGGATGGTAGCGCAAAGTGTTGCGATCGTGAGCGGCGCCGCGTGCTGCGGTGCGTCAGCGTCGCATGTCTCCGCGCAGTCGTTGTTGATGTTTGCATTGCGCCGGCATAGAGTTCGGCGACGCGCGAACGCGGGTGGGTCCGCGCGTCGCGGCATTTCGCTCGTCATCCACGGGAGGTCCTGATGAGATTCTCGAAGAACGCGGTTGCAGTGTTGTGTGCGCTCGCATTGTGTTCGCTCGCAGCGCATGCGAACGAGCTCGATACGCTGTCGGCGATGCACCAGACGAACTCGCCGGTCGACTGGCCGACGATTCCGCAAACGGGGCCCAAGGCGGACCAGGTCCGGCAGAACCTGAAGAAGGTCAAGCTGCCGCCGGGATTCCACATCGATCTTTACGCGCTCGTGCCCGACGCGCGCCACATTGCCGTCGGCCCGCAGGGCATCGTCACGTTCGTCGGCACGCGCAAGACGAAGGTGTGGGCGGTCACCGATCGCTCGCGCGGAGGCACTGCCGACGAGGTCAAGGAATTCGCGCCGACGCTGCCGAAGAAGATCCCGAACGGGCCTTGCTTCTCGAAGGACGGCTTTCTCTACGTCGTCGAGCAGAACCGCGTCGTCGAATATCCGGCGGCCGAATTCTTCTATGAAAGCCCCGACGTCGTGCCGAACGCGATCGTGCCCGAGGGCAAGCTGATTCCGAAGGAGGAGGAGAGCTACAACCACACGGCGCGGCCATGCCGGATCGGCCCGGACAACAAGCTTTACATCCAGCTCGGCCAGCCGTACAACGTGCCGCCGAAGGAGAAGCTCGACCTGTATCACAAGACCGGCGTCATGGGCATCATTCGCATGGACCGCGACGGCAAGAATCGCGAGGTCTATGCGACCGGGCTCCGCAACGCCGTCGGCATGGACTTCAATCCGAAGGACAAGACGCTGTGGACCAACGACAACCAGGTCGACGGCATGGGTGACGATCAGCCGCCCGGCGAAATGAATCGCGTCGCCAAGGCCGGTCTCGACTTCGGTTTCCCGTGGTACGGCGGCGGGCATACGCGGACCAACGAGTACAAGAACGACGCGCCGCCGGCCGGCGTCGTGTTTCCCGAAGTCGACCAGGCGGCGCACGCGGCCGATCTGGGATTGCTCTTCTACACCGGCTCGATGTTTCCGGCGAAGTATCGCGGCGCGATATTCTCGACGCAGCACGGCTCGTGGAATCGCACGGTGCCGATCGGCGCGCGCGTCCTCGTCACCTTCCTGAAGGAGGACGGGCACGTGGCGGGTCCCTCGGAGCCCTTCGCCGAAGGCTGGAACGACAACGGGTATTACCTCGGGCGCCCTGTTGACGTCGCGATGCTGCACGACGGGTCGCTGCTCGTTTCGGACGATCTCGTCGGCGCACTGTATCGTATCTGGTACGACGGCAAGTGACGTCGCGCGAATCGAAGGTGGCGGCGCTCGCGTGCGCCGCTGCCTTTGCGCTCGTCGCGCAAGGCGCGGTCGCGGCGGGCGACGCGAAAGCCGGCCGCGCCAGGGCGCAGATGTGCCAGGCGTGCCACGGCGTCGACGGCATGTCGAAGATGCCCGACGCGCCGAACATCGCGGGCCAGGTCGAGGCCTATCTCGTCGCGCAGCTGCAGGCGTTCAAGTCGGGCGCGCGCAAAAGCGAAACGATGTCGCTGGTGGCCGCAGGACTTTCGAGCGACGACATCGACAATCTCGCGGCGTGGTATTCGTCGATCGAAGTCGCCGCGAAAGTGCCGCCGTAGCAAGCCGACGCGCCCCGCGCGACCTCGCCGCGATCGGCGCCACCGCACGGTGGCGATCAGGCGCGCTCGCGAACGTATTCGCCGGGCGCCGGGGCAAGCGGTCGGTACCTTTCATTGCCGGCACGCTTCGGCGCCGCGCGCTCGCCGCTTTTGTTCTGTGCAAGCCACGCGTACCAGTGCGGCCACCAGCTTCCCGGATGGCTCGTGGCGGCCGCGAGCCAGTCGTCGGCCCGCGCCTCGCGCCGCGGGTGCGTCCAGTAGTTGCGCTTGTGCGCTTGCGGTGCATTGACGACGCCGGCGATGTGACCCGACGCACCGAGCACGAACGTCGCCTCGCCGCCGGCGAGATCGAGCGTCCGATACGCAGAGCGCCAGGGAACGATGTGATCGTCGCGCGACGCATAGATGTACGCGGGACACTGGACGCGCGACAGATCGATCTTCTCGCCGAGCATCGACAGCGCACCGGGCTCTCGCAACCGGTTGTCGAGGTAAAGGTTGCGGATGTAATACACGTACATCGGCCCGGGGAGGTTCGCCGAATCGCCGTTCCAGTACAGGAGATCGAACGCAGGCGGCGTACGTCCCTTGAGGTAGTTGTCGACGACGTAGTTCCAGACGAGCTCGTTCGGCCGCAGGCTCGCGAACGCGCCAGCCAGCTCGCTGCCGTGAACGCGCTGGCCGGCGAGAAGCTGCGGCTCGCGGCTCGCCAGCATTTCACGCGAGACGTAGACGCCGATTTCGCCGGGGTCGGCGAAGTCGAGCATCGTCGTGAGGAAGGTCGCGCTCGCGACGCTCCGGTCGTTGCGCGCGGCGAGCACCGCAAGCGCGCAGGCGAGGATCGTTCCGCCGACGCAAAAGCCCAGCACGTTGACCTCGCGCGTGCGTGCGATCGACTTCGCCGCGGCGAGCGCGGCCAGCACACCTTGCGAGAGGTAATCGTCCCAGGTCAGTTTGCCCAGATCGGCCGGCACGTTGCGCCACGAGATCATGAACACGGTGTGACCCTCGGCGACCGCGTGACGCACGAACGAGTTCTCCGGCCGCAGGTCGAGGATGTAGAACTTGTTGATGCACGGCGGCACCATCACGAGCGGCCGGCGCGCGACGCGCGGCGTCGTGGCATCGTACTGGATCAGCTCGATCAAGTCGTTGCGCAATACGACGCTGCCCGGCGTGACCGCGAGGTTGCGGCCGATCTCGAACGCCGACTCGTCGCTCATCGTGATGCGGCCCTTGCTTACGTCGGCGACCAGGTTCTCGAAGCCGCGCACGAGGCTCTCGCCTTCAGTTTCGAGCGCGCGCTGCAGGACGTCGGGATTGGTCGCCGGGAAGTTCGTCGGCGCGATGGCGTCGATGAACTGCCGGACCGTGAACTCGAGCCGCTGCTTCTCCCGCGGCGGCAATTGCGCGAGCGCGGCAAGCGCCGTCAGGTATTCCCCGTACAGCCGGTACGACTGCGCGAGCCACGCGAAATATGGCTGCTCGCGCCACGCCTTCGAGGCGAAACGGCGGTCGTCGACCGGCGTCGCGTGCGCGGCCTGCGCCCACAGCGCCTGCACGCGCGGAGCGAACGACGCGTGCAGCGCCGCGAGGCGCTCGCCGTCGAATGGCGAGGCCGTTCCGGCGCTTGCCGCCCGCGCACCGGCAGGCAGCCTCTGCCCGGTCGCGAGCCACCAGTTACCCCACGACGCGAGCAGCCGCTGCCATTCGCCGGCGAGCTCGATCCACGAACCGATGGCGCCCGGATCGGGAATCGGCGCGTTCGCGGTGTCCGACATGCGCAGCGTCCTAAGCAGGCTCGAGGACAACGTGCGCGATCGCGATGATCGCGATGCCGAGCGCGATCCACAGCATCTGCTTGCCGGTCTCGATCGGCTCGGCGCGTCGATGCAGGCTCGGGATCAGGTCGGCGACGGCGACGTACAGCAGGCTCGCGCCGGCGATCGCCAGCACGACCGGCAGCACCTGCTGCATGTCGGCGAGCGCAGCGTAAGCGGCAAGCGCGCCGGCCAGTGTCGCGAGGCCCGTTGCGACGTTGTAGCCGAACGCCCTCGTGCGATCGAAGCCCGAGTGCAGCAGCACCGCGAAGTCGCCGACCTGCTGCGGCACCGCGTGCGCGACGATCGCGAGCGTCGTCGCGATGCCGAGCCCGCGGTCCGCGAGGAACGCCGCGGCGATGACGATGCCATCGCAGAAGCTGTGCACGCTGTTGCCGATGAGGATCATGAGTCCCGGACGGCTGCCGATCGGCGCATGCACGTGCAGCGCATGCTCGTGCTCGGTTTCCGCGCGCGCGTCCGAGTGCTCGCCATGGCCGTGCGCATGGCGCCACAGCACGAGCTTCTCGAGCAGGAAGAATCCGAGCAGGCCGATCAGCACCGTGCGCATCACGGTCGCGGCGCTGGTCCCCTCGAGCGCGTGCGGCAGGAGCTCGAGGAACACCGCGCCGAGCAGCGCGCCGACGGCGAACGACACGAAGCCGGGAATCCACGACGCATCGAGGCGCAATGTCGCGCCCGCGGCGATCGTCGACAGCACGCCGCCGGCGAGCGCCGCGACGACGATCTCGACGAGGATCATTGCGGCGACGCCACGCGCCAGACGAACGCGGCCATGCGCCCGGTCGTTCCGTCACGCCGATACGAGAAGAAGCGCCCGCGGTCGCTGTACGTGCAAAGGCCGCCGCCCGCGATCGGGCGCACGCCCGCCTGCGCGAGCCGCATTCGCGCGAGCGTCTCGAGATCGCAGAGCCACTTGCCCGGCGACTTCACGACGAACGCGCGGTGCGCGCGGGGATCGCAGCCGACGAACGCGTCGCGCACGTCGGCGCCGACCTCGAACGCGCCGCGTCCGATCGCGGGTCCAAGCCAGGCGACGATCCGCGCCGGATCGCATCGCATCGCGGACAGCGTGTTCTCGAGAACGCCCGCGGCGAGGCCGCGCCACCCGGCGTGCACGGCGGCAACGACGCAGCCGTCGCGATCCGCCAGGAGCACCGGCATGCAGTCGGCGACGCGGATGGCGAGGACGACGTTGGTTTCGCGCGTCACCGCCGCGTCTGCTCGGGGCAGCGCCGCGTTGGCCTCGGAGCCGATGCACGCGACGTCGCGGCCGTGCACTTGTGACAGCCAGACGGGCGGCGAGGGCAGAAACGCCTGCACTCGGCGGCGGTTCTCGGCGATCACAGGCCGATCGTCCGCGGGCGTATCGTCGAGCGACGCATGGCCGACATCGAGCGACGCGCTCGCGCCGCGGCCGACGCCGCCGTTTCGCGTCGTGACGAACGCCCGAACGCCGGCCGGCGCATCCCACACCGGCACGATCCAGTCGTGTCCCGCATCGGCGATTCGACGCGCAAGCGAGGCATCGCACGCCAACGCGTCGCGCTCGACCGCGCAGGTGTCGCGTTGGCTCATTTCTCGTCGGCCGACGTCCGGCTTCGCAGCGCGTCCACGAGGTCCGCGAAATCGCCGGGCAGCGGCGACGTCCACGTCATCGGCTCGGCCGTGACGGGATGCGCGAACGAAAGTCGTGCCGCATGCAGCGCCTGCCGTCCGAATGTCGGAATCGCCGCGGGCCGTACGTCGTTCGCTTCGCGAGCGCGCGTTACCCGCCGTCCGCCATACGCGGGATCGCCGACCAGCGGGTGGCCGATCGCGGCGAGATGAACGCGGATCTGGTGCGTGCGTCCCGTCTCGAGCGTGCAACGCAGAAGGGTCGCGTTGCCGAAACGCTCGACGACGGCGACATGCGTGCGCGCAGGCTTGCCGCGCGCGACGACGGCCATCGTCGTGCGCCGCGTCGGATGGCGGCCGATCGGCGCGTCGACGACGACAGCCTTCGCCAGATCGCCCTGCGCAACCGCCAGATACTCGCGCGCGACGCGATGCGCGGCGAGCGCTCGCACGAGCGCCAACTGCGCCTCGATCGTCCTCGCAACGACGATGAGCCCGCTCGTGTCCTTGTCGAGCCGATGCACGATGCCCCCGCGCGGGACCGATGCGAGCGCGGGATCGTGGTGAAGCAGCGCGTTCAGCAGCGTGCCCGAGCGGTTGCCGCTGCCCGGATGGACGACGAGTCCCGCCGGCTTGTCGACGACCAGAATCGCGTCGTCCTCGAAGACGATCGGAAGCGCGATGGCTTCGGGCGCATCGGCGAGCGTCGCATCGTTCGCCGGCGCATCGACGTCGACCCGCTCGCCGCCGGCCACGCGCCGCCGCGCATCCCATGCGGCGTCGTCGACCTTGACGTGCCCGGCGTCGATCCACGCGCGAAGCCGCGTTCGCGAATGCGCCGGCAGCATTCGCGCCAATGCCTGATCGAGGCGCATGCCGGCGAGCTCGGAAGGCACGTGCCTGCTCGTCGGCCGCGTCTTCGCGCGGGCGGCGGCGACGTCGGCGCGCGGCGGTCGTCGGCTATAATTCGCGCGATTCACGAAGGATGCCGATGACGACGTCGCAAATGCCGATATGGCAACGATGGCTTGGGATGGCGCTGATGGCGCTGATGGCGGCAGGATGCGGGCTGCTTCCCGACGTCAAGGACGAAACCGCCGGTTGGAGCGCCGAGCAGATCTACAGGAACGCCCACAACGCGATGCTGGACGGCAATTATACGCGGGCGATCAAGCTGTTCGACACGCTGGAGGCCCGCTTCCCGTACGGCAAGTATGCGCAGCAGGCGATCCTCGAAGGCGCGTTCTCGAACTGGCGCAGCGGCGAGCAGGCCGCGGCGACCGCGGCGTGCGACCGCTTCATCCGCACGTACCCGAACAACCCCAACGTCGACTACGCGTATTACCTGAAGGGCCTCGTCTATTTCCGCGAGGACCAGGGCCTTTTCGGCTACATCTACGAGCTCGATCTCTCGGAGCGCGATCCCAAGCAGATGCGCGAGTCGTTCGCGGCGTTCAAGGAGCTCGTCGCGAAGTTCCCGCAGAGCCGCTACGCCGAGGACGCGGAGCTGCGGATGCGCTATCTCACGAACGCGCTCGGGATGTACGAGGTGCATGTCGCGCAGTACTACTACAATCGCGGCGCGTATATTGCCGCCGCGGACCGGGCGCAGGCGTCCCTCGTGAGCCATCCCCGCACGCCGTCGAACGAGATCGCGCTCGACCTCCTGGTCAAGAGCTATCGCAAGCTCGGGCTCGACCAGCTTGCCGACGACGCGCACGCGATTCTCGAGAAGACGTATCCGAACAGCCTCTATCTCGCGCAGAACGCACCTTCCAAACCGTGGTGGAAAATTTGGTGAGGGCGCGAATTGACGAGCGACATGCTTCGTCGCTCGTCAATTCCCGCCGGTAACGCTTCCGCCTTCCGCTTGGGGCGGCCCGGCGCGGAAGGCGCGCCAAAGGCATGGTAACAACGCGCGCCGTGCGCGCGCCGTTCCTATACCGGCGCTTTCGCCGTTTCGAAGAACGCGATCACATCGGCAAGCTCCCGTGTCCGCCGCATCGGCGGCAGACTCTGCCAGATCCGCTTGCCGTAAGGCTTGTCGACGATGCGCGGGTCACAAAGCATCAGCACGCCGCGATCGCTTTCGGTTCGAATCAGGCGTCCGGCGCCCTGCTTGAGGCTGATCACCGCCTGCGGAAGCTGCCACTGCATGAACGCGTTGCCGCCGTCTGCGGCGAGCTTCGCGAGACGGGCCGCCAGCAGCGGGTCGTCGGGCGGCGCGAACGGCAGCTTGTCGATCACGACGACGGAAAGCGCCTCGCCCGGCACGTCGACGCCTTCCCAGAAGCTCGCGCTGCCGAGCAGGACCGCGTTGCCGAGCGCGCGAAAGCGCAGCAGCAGATCCGTCTTCGAGCCGTCGCCTTGCACGAGCAGCGGATAGTCGAGCCCTTCGCGCTCGAGATGGGCGGCGAGCCGCTCGCGTGCGGCGTTCAGCGCACGCAACGTCGTGAACAGCAGGAACGCGCGCCCGCGACTCGCCTTCAGCACCGGGAGAGCCGCATCGACGACCGCGTTCGTGTGCTCGATGCTGTTCGGCGCCGGCAATCCGCGCGGAACGTAGAGAAGGCCCTGCGCCGAATAGTCGAACGGGCTGTCCCAGCAACCGGTTTGCGCGTCGGCCAGGCCGAGCTGTCCGGTGTAGTGCGAGAAATCGCGGCCGACCGCGAGCGTCGCCGACGTGAAGATCCAGGCGCGACCGGTTTCCTCCACCTGCCGGCGAAACACGTCCGCGATCGAAAGCGGCGATGCGTGAAGCTGGAACCCGGCGACACCGACGTCGATCCAGCGAATCCACGCGTCGGCGTCGTCGCCGAAGCCGGCGCGCCAGCGCGTCAGCGCGCCGGCCGCCGCATCGGCGCGACGCGCGACGGCAGCGACGTCCTCACTGCGCTCGGCGACGAGTTGCATCTCGGCCGCGAGCCGGTCGATGCCCGTGGCGAGCGCGTCGAGGGCCTCCACGAAATCGGTTCGCGCGGCGACGACCGGCTGCGCGAACTTGCCCGGCGTGTCGCCGGCCGCGAGGCGCAGCTTGCGAACGAGCGGCACGATCTGCGCACCGGCGTCGGGCAACTCCGGGATGTCGCGCAGCTCGGTGCGCGCGATCGCTTCGGCGTCGCGCGCGAGCTCGGTCAACTGGCTCGACGTCGTCTGCTCGCCGAAGAAGAGCGTCGCCGTGTCGGGGAGCTGGTGCGCCTCGTCGAGGATCACCGAGTTGCAGGCGGGGAGCAGCTCGGCGAGGCCCTCGTCGCGCAGCGTGACGTCGGCGAAGAACAGATGGTGATTGACGACGACGACGTCGGCATCGAGCGCGTCCTTGCGCGCCTTCATCACGAAGCATTCGCGATGGAACGCGCAGTTGCTGCCGAGGCAGTTGTCGCGCGTCGACGTCACCATCGGCCAGATGGCGGCGTTCTCCGGCACGTCCGCGAGCTCGGCCCGATCGCCGCGCTCGCTCGCGCGAGCGAACGCGACGATCTTCGGCAGGTGCCGCGCATCCTGCCGTGACGGCAGGCGCTCCTCGCGCGCGGTCCGCTCGAGATGATGCAGGCACACGTAATTCGCGCGGCCCTTCAGCAGCGCGACGGTGATCGGCACGGCGAGCGCGCCGCGGATCAGCGGCAGGTCGCGCTCGAAAAGCTGATCCTGCAGCGTCTTCGTCCCCGTCGAGACGATGACCTTGCCGCCGTAGAGCAGCGCGGGCACGAGGTAAGCGAACGTCTTGCCGGTGCCGGTGCCCGCTTCGGCGACGAGCGGTTGCCGCGAGGCGATCGCACGCGCGACGGCCTGCGCCATCGCGAGTTGCTGCGGCCTGAACCGGAAACCGGGGAGCGTACGCGCAAGCGTTCCGCTCTCGCCAAGGATCGAGGCGAGCTCGGCGTCCGACGTGTCGCCCGACACGCCAGCGGGCAGCGGCGCGTTCAGTCTTTCTTCGCCTTCGCGGTCTGCGGACCGGCGGCCGGTGTCTTCGCGCGGTGTTTCGACGGCGCCGGCTGCGACTCCTTCTTCGAGGCGGCCTTCGTTTCACTTTCGAGAAGGCTCGTCCGGATCGCGCCGATGTGCTGCGTGAATTCCTCGTACGGCTTCGCGACGCGCGCCTTGTAATCGGCGTCGGACTCGCCGTGATGCCACGCGAGCGCGTTCATGTCCGCGAGCCACAATTCGTGAAGCTTGCGCAGCTCCTCGACGACGGGCTTGGACTTGCCGACCTGCTTCAACGCCGCCTTGTACGGCGGCGCGATGTTCTGCTTCTGCTTGTCGAGGCAGGACTCGGATTTCGCGCCGTTCGTGCCTTCGGTGGATTTCTCGTAGCCGAACTCGATGATCTCGATCGACTTCACGTTGCGGCACATCGTGTACAGGTGCTGCACGGCGTCGAGATAGCAGTCGAGCGCCGGCTTGCCGTCGGCGTGCGGGCAGATGTAGTTGTGCTCGGGTCCCGGATTGCCGCCGATCGTTGCGCCGCCGGCAGGCACCGCGAGCAACCCGCAGGCGAGCGCGGTGAGGAGCGGAGCGAGAAAGCGTTGCATCGTCGGCCGGGATTTTCGAAAACGCGATGGCGAATGCTACCTGCGCCGCGGTCCCCGCTCAACCGTACGGATGGACGAGTTGTTCAAATCCGGCAAGCCGCGGGTTCGCGATCGCTGGGCAGCGTGGCGGCATGAATCGCGCCGCGGCGCGAAGCTGCGAGCGAACCGCCGGTCGGCGTCGCTATATCGTGCAGCCGCCCGACACTTCGATGACGGCGCCGTTGATGTACGACGCTTCGTCGGACGCGAGCCACGCGTACGTGTTCGCGATCTCCTCCGGCTTGCCCAGCCGGCCGAGGGGCACTTTCTCTTCCATCATCTTGATGACCTTGTCGGGGATCGATGAGAGGATCGCGGTCTCGATGAATCCCGGACAGATCGCGTTCGCGCGGATGCCCTTGCGGCCGAGTTCGCGCGCCCACGTCTTGACCATGCCGATCACGCCGAACTTGGTCGCGGCGTAATTCGTCTGGCCGAAATTGCCGTACAGGCCGACGATCGACGACGCATTGAGGATCACGCCGGAGTTCTGCTCGAGCATGATGTCGACGACCGCCTTCGTGCAGTGGTAGACGCCCTTCAGGTTGACGTCGATGACGCGCTCGAACTGCTCGTCGGTCATTTTCTTGAACTGCGCGTCCTGGACGATGCCCGCGTTGTTCACGAGCGTGTCGATGCGGCCCCACTTCGCCATGACGCCGGCGACCATCTTCGCGATGCTTTCCTTGTCGGTGACGTCGACGTGGAAGCCCGCCACGTCGCCGCCCGCGTCCTGGATCGCGCGCACCGTATCGTCGACGGCTTCGTCGTTGATGTCGCAGACCGCCACGCGCGCGCCCTCGGCGGCGAATTTGAGCGCCGTCGCCCGGCCAATGCCCTGGCCCGCGCCGGTGATGATCGACACCTTGTCAGTCAAGCGCATTGCTCGCTTCCTTCCGAATTTGAAAAGCGGCCGCCACGGCGCGCGCAACGGTCAAACTTACCTAATCTAGCGGAAGATATTGCACCGCACAAGCTCGCCGCCGGTATTTCTTGCCTAAAGAAGAACGTTGCAGCGTTTTTGCGACGCCGCTCTACTTTTCATGCAAAACCAATGCCTTAGACAGCCGGAGCCGGAGTGGCCCGCGCCTGGCGCGGGCTCGCGGGTGGGCGGCGGAGCGACCCGTGCAGGCGCCGGATGCCGCTGTGCGTCAAATCATGACTGCGCGTCGGTCCAGTAGTCGATGACGAGCTCGAGACTCGAAAGTCCCTGGAACGTATGGATCTCGGGACGGAACAGCGCATGGATGCGGGAGGGCAACGGCGCCTGTGCGCGAAAGGCGATCGCGGCGAAGCGTTCCCGTTCGCGGACCAGCGTCAGACGCGCATGAGCGTCGCCGACCATCCGTTGGTCGGCCACGTCGAACATGCCGTCGAATGCCGGCGCAGGAAATCCCTGGCCCCATGCGCGACGTCGAAACGCAACGCCGAGCTCGTACGTGAGCTCCCCCGGCGCGAGTGCGCCGTCGCTTTCATGCGTACGCCGCAGCGCCGCGTCGCAGAGTTGCTCGCGCGCGACCGCCTCGAATGCCTCGGCGAAGCACGGCAGTGCGCCGATCGCGATCGAGACGCCGGCCGCGTACGCATGGCCGCCGAAGCGCAGGATCGTCCCCGGCGCGCGCTTCGACACGAGGTCGAGCGCATCGCGCAGATGAAACCCGGCGATCGAGCGGCCCGATCCCCTGAGCTCCGACTCGCCGGCGCGCGCGAAGACGACGACCGGACGGTGATGGCGATCCTTGAGGCGCGACGCGACGATGCCGATCACGCCCTGATGCCATTGCGGCCGATACGCGCAAAGCGTGTAGCTGGTATCGCTCGGGTCAGCGGCGGCTTCGACGTCGGCGAGCGCCTCGTCGTGCATCGACGATTCGATGTCGCGGCGCTCGCGATTGAGGCGATCGAGCTCGCGTGCGATCGGCTGTGCATCGGCATCGTTGCCGGCGAGGAGGCAGCGAATCCCCAACGCCATGTCGGCAAGCCGCCCGGCGGCGTTGAGCCGCGGACCGGCGACGAAGCCGAGATCCGTCGCCGTCGCTTGCGCCACGTCGCGATCGGCGACCGCGAACAAGGCGGTGATGCCGGGGCGCGCACGACCGCTTCGGATGCGCGCAAGCCCCTGCTCGACGAGGATACGGTTCACATGGTCGAGCCGTACGACATCCGCCACGGTGCCGAGCGCGACGAGGTCGAGCAGCGAAGCGAGGTTCGGCGCCGCGCGCCCGGCGAACGCGCCGTGTGCGCGAAGCCGCGCACGCAGCGCGCAGAGCACGTAGAAGATCACGCCGACGCCGGCGATGTGCTTCGACGTGAACCCGCAACCCGGCTGGTTGGGATCGACGATGATCGCAGGATGCGGCAATTCAGGGCCCGGCAGATGGTGGTCGGTGACGAGCACGTCGATTCCGCAAGCGGCGGCGGCGCGTACGCCGTCGACGCTCGCGATGCCGTTGTCGACGGTGACGAGAAGTCGCGGCGCACGCTGCGCGGCGATGGCGACGATCTCGGGCGTCAACCCGTAGCCGAACTCGAACCGGTTCGGCACGAGGAAGTCGACGTCGCCGCCCATCGCGCGCAACCCGAGCAACGCGACGGCGCATGCGGTTGCACCGTCGGCGTCGTAGTCGGCGACGACGAGAATGCGCTCGTGCTGGTCGATTGCGCGCGCGAGGCGAGCCGCGGCCGCATCGACGTTCGCCATCGATGTGAAATCGGGCAGGGCCGAGAGCGAATGGTCGAGCTCGCGCGGATCGGCGATGCCGCGCGCCGCGAAGACGCGCGCGAGAAGCGGAGGGACGCCATGCGCGAGCAGCACGCGATGTGCGTCCGGAATCGCGCGGCGAACGATCATGCCGGCTCGGACGGCATCGCGAACGCGCGCCGCGACGTTCGCATCGTCAAGCGCCGCCACAGGCGCGGCCGCTGCGCGCTCCACGCAATCGTGGTCCCGTTTCCATCGGCGACGAGGTGCACGGTCGTTACCTGGCGTGCGTTCAGCAGCAGGAGCGCCGGCGCCAGCGTGCGCGTCTCCAGATCGGCGACGTCGAGGACGCGCGGCAGGACCGCGAGCGCGTCGCCACCGGCGTTGCGCGCGCGTGCCACGGCGTGCGCGATATCGTCGCTGGCCGGGACCGTTCCGGCGACGCAGGCAATACCGCGCGCGAGATCGCCGAGCGGCGACGGCGGCGCGGTGACGAAGGCCGAAGGCAACGCGGGGACCTCGGCAAGGCGTCCGCCGCCCGAGAACCAGACGGCGTTCACCGGCAGCGCACCGCGCGCTTCGCGCTGGCGATTCACCGCATGATCGTGCAGCAGCATCTCGATCTCGTTCTGCCAGCGCCTCCAAAGGCCGCTTTCGGGACCGCTCGGCATGCACGCCGCCGCGTCACGGCCTCGTACGGCGTCCGGCGGCGTCGTTGCAATGCGCGCGGGCTCGCGTCGGCGCACGAACCACGCATCGGGCCGCACGATCTCGAAGCGTAGATCGTCGTCCGCGAAATGGCCATCGAGCATTCGGACGAGCGTGCCGGCGTCGACGGCGGAGAGGTCGTCGATCGTCCGCACGAGCAAGCCGCGGTCGCGCGCCGCGGCGAGATGCACGGGATCCGCGCGCAGAACATAATCCTCGCCGGGATCGCCGCCGGCGCCGAGCAGCGCAAGCGGCGCGACCGGCGTGCCGGAAGCGATGCCGACGGCGATGAACAGCGCTTTCGCGAGGCCATCGGTCTCGATACGCGACTTGCCCGCGTAGGCGGCGATCGTCGCGAGCGAGCGCATTGACGCGAGCGCCTGCGGCGGCTGCGCGAGCAGTCCCGGAACGACGAGGACGAGTGCATTCGCCATGCGATAATGGTCGGCGATCGTTACGTCGCATCGAGCGTACCGCATCGGCCTCGCGCGAGAACGCGCGGTCCTCCGAACTGTCTTCCCCATCGATCGTGTCGCCGTACGAACTCGCCGTCGGCCTGCGTTATACACGCGCCCGCAAGGGCTCGGGACGCAACACGTTCATCTCGTTCATCGCGCTGATCTCGATGGCGGGCATCGCGCTCGGCGTCGCCGCGCTGATCGTCGTGCTCTCGGTGATGAACGGGTTCCAGCAGGAGCTGCGCAACCGGATCCTCTCGGTTGCATCGCACGTCGAGATTCGCGGGTACCCGGACCTGCCGGATCCCGATGCCATCGCGGCGCTGGCGAAGAAGAATCCGCACGTCGTCGCGACGGCGCCCTACGTGAACGGGCAGGCGATGCTGTCCGCCGGCGACGCGAACCGCGGCGCGCTGATACGCGGCATCGTGCCGTCCAGCGAGGAGCACGTCGCCGACATCGGCTTGCACATGCGCCGCGGCACGCTGGAATCGCTGAAGCCGGGTTCCTTCAACATCGTGCTCGGCGCCGAGCTTGCGCGCGCACTCGGCGTGCAGGTCGGCGACAGCGTGCTCGTGATCACGCCGCAAGGCACGATCACGCCGGCCGGCGCGCTGCCGCGCCTCAAGAGCTTCAACGTGAGCGGCATCTTCGAGGTCGGCATGTTCGAGTTCGACAGCGGCCTCGCGCTGGTCAACCTGGACGATGCGGAGAAGCTCTACCGGCTCGACTCGCCGAGCGGCGTGCGGCTCAAGCTCGACGACATGTTCGCGGCGCCCGCCGTTGCGGCGGACCTCGCGCCGCAGATGCCGAACGACGTCGACGTGCGCGACTGGACGCGCAACCATGCGAATTTCTTCCGCGCCGTCGCGATCGAAAAGCGCGTGATGTTCATCATCCTGACGCTGATCGTCGCCGTCGCCGCCTTCAACATCGTGTCGGCGCAGGTGATGGCGGTGACCGACAAGCGCGCGGACATCGCTATCCTGCGCACGCTCGGCGCCGCGCCATCGTCGGTGATGGCGATCTTCATCGTCCAGGGCGCGCTGATCGGCATCATCGGCACGCTGATCGGCGTCGTCGGCGGCGTGCTGCTCGCGCTCAACGTCGAGACCGTCGTGCCGGCGATCGAGCACACGTTCCACATCCAGTTCCTGGACAAGAGCGTCTACTACATCAGCGACCTTCCGTCGGACCTGCAGATTCCCGACGTCGTGACGATCGCGGTGATCGCGCTCGTGCTCGCGCTCGTCGCGACGCTTTATCCGAGCTTCCGTGCGGCGCGCGTCAATCCCGCCGAGGCGCTTCGCTATGAATGACGCGGCCGCGCGAGAAGAAGATGCGGAACGCGCGGCACCTGCCGACACGCCGAATTGGCGCGCGACGGACGGCGATTTCGTCGTCGCGTGTCGCGACCTTCGCAAGACGTATCGCAACGGGCCGCTCGACGTGCCGGTGCTGCTCGGCATCGATCTCGACGTCGCGCGCGGCGAGCGGGTCGCGATCGTCGGCGCGTCGGGATCCGGCAAGAGCACGCTCCTGCACCTTCTCGGCGGTCTCGACCTGCCGACCGGCGGCGAGGTGCGCGTGGAGGGCGTGCCACTGGCCAAACTGTCCGAGGCGGCACGCGGCGAGCTGCGCAACCGCGCGCTCGGCTTCATCTATCAGTTCCACCACCTGCTGCCCGAATTCACCGCGCTCGAGAACGTCGCGATGCCGCTGCGCATTCGCAGGCTCGACGAGGGAAAGGCGAGGGCGCAGGCGCAGGAGATGCTCGCGCGCGTGGGGCTCGAGCATCGCGTCCGCCATTTGCCGGGCGAGCTGTCGGGCGGCGAGCGTCAGCGCGTCGCGCTCGCGCGCGCGCTGGTGACGCGACCGCAGTGCGTGCTCGCCGACGAGCCGACCGGCAATCTCGATCGGCGCAATGCGGGCGCGGTGTTCGATCTGATGCTCGAGCTCAATCGCGACGTCGGCACCGCGCTCATCATCGTCACGCACGATCCGGAGCTAGCGGCCCGGACCGATCGGACGCTGCATCTCGTCGACGGGAAGGTGCAGTAGACCGCGTCGTTCGAGGATCAGGCAGCGGGCGAGGCGCGGCGCGCGCTCCGAGTCCGTGAACGCCGGCCTGCGGGTATCCTCGCTGCGCTCGGAGATACCCGGCGCCTCCTTCGCGAGACGAACATGTCTCGCTCGTCGGCGCCACCCGCGACGGCCGGGACTCCCAGTCGCGCGCGCCGCGCCTCGCCCGCTGCCTGGACACGCCGGTGCCGGTTCTCAGCAGGACAGTGTCATCCGCGCGTCTCCTGGCTTCCCTACAGTAGATGGCGGCGTGATGCGTGGCATCGCGCCGGGTACCCGTAGCCCGGCGTTTACGGACTCGGAGCTCGCGCCGGGCCTTGTCCACTGCCTCCCACAAAGAAACGTCGTGCCAACGAGCGTCAATACTCGACGGGTATCGGATCCATCGAGCGCCACAGATACCACGTCGCGACCGAGCGATACGGGCGCCACTTCTCGGCCCATGCGCGCAGCTCGTCGAGCGCAGCTCGCCTGCCGTCGAAGTAATGGAGCGCCATTGCCTTCTGAAGCCCGAGGTCGTCGATCGGCAGCACGTCGGCGCGCATCTCGTGGAACATGAGGAACATCTCGGCCGTCCAGCGCCCGATCCCCTTGACGTCGACGAGCGCATCGATCAGCGCTTCGTCGTCGAGCGACGGCCATTTTCCCGGATCGAGCCGCGCGGACACGAAGTGGCGCGCGAGGTCGCGGATGTATTCCGCCTTGCGTTCGGACAGTCCCAGCTTGCGCAGCGTCGCGATCCGCTTCCGCTGGACGCGCGCGGGATCGAGCACGACCGGCGTCGACGACGCGCCGCCGCATGCCGCGACCAAACGTTCCCAGATCGATTGCGCCGCCTTGACCGAGATCTGCTGTCCGACGATCGCGCGGGCAAGCGTGGTGAACGGGTCGCCGCGGCGGGTGAGGTGGAGACCGGGCGTCGCGGCGATCAGCTTGCGCAGCACCGGATCGCGCTCGGCAAGAACGCGAGTCGCTTCGTCCCAGTAGTGCGGCTTGGTCATCGGGATCCGTGAATCGGCGCTCGCGGCCGCCGGTCGCCGCGCTTCGCAACGATCGGGCCGCGGCGCGGGTCTAACGCGCGCCGTCGCAAAAGCGACGCGAACGCGGTGGGAAATGGTACATTACGCCGCTTTTTTCAAGAACTTGGGAGACCCGATGCGTCGTCGCCGGCAGTTGGCAAGCGGCCTCGTCGCGCTGCTGATTGCGGTGTCGGCCTGGGCGGCCGATTCCGGGAAGGTGTTGCGCATCGCATTCCCGGTCGCCGAAACCGGATTCGATCCGGTCCGCGTCTCGGATCTCTACTCGAACGTCGTCAACGAGGCGATCTTCGAGCGCCTGCTGACGTACGACTATCTCGCGCGACCCGCGAAGCTCGTGCCGCAGACCGCGGAGGCGATGCCCGAGGTCTCCGATGGCGGCCGCACGTACCTGCTGCACTTGAAGCGCGGCATCTATTTCGCGCCCGATCCGGCATTCAAGGGAAAGAAACGCGAGCTCGTCGCCGAAGACTACGTCTACTCGTTCAAGCGCTTCGCCGATCCGGCGAACCGCGCACCCTACGGGTTCATGATCCAGGGGCGGATCGAGGGACTGGACGACGCGATCGAGCAGGCGAAGAAGAGCGGGAAGTTCGACTACGACGCGACGATTCCCGGCATGGTCGCGCTCGACAAGTACACGATCCGCTTCAAGCTCACGAAGGTCGACTACCTCTTTCCCTACACGCTCGCGCACGTGCCGTTCGGCGCCGTCGCGCGCGAGGTCGTCGAGGCCTATGGCAACGACGTGCAGGCGCATCCGGTGGGTACCGGGCCGTACATGCTGCAGGAGTGGCGGCGCGCCGCGCGCATCGTGCTGGTCGCGAATCCCAACTATCGCAGCATGATCTGGGATTTCACGTCGACCGATCCCGCGGACAAGGACATCATCGCCGCGATGAAGGGCAAGCCGATCCCGCAGATCGGCCGCGTCGAGATTTCCGTCATCGAGGAGAGCCAGTCGCGATGGCTCGCGTTCCAGCAGAAGGAACTCGATTACCTGTCGGTCCCGCCGACGTTCATCGACCAGGCGCTCGATGCCGAGAACAATCTGCGGCCGGCATGGACGAAAGAGGGCGTGTTGCTGTTTCGCGCGATCGACCCCAGCGTCACCTACACGTTCCTCAATTTCCGCGACCCGCTGCTCGGCGGATTTTCGAAGGAGAAGATCGCGCTGCGCCGGGCGATCATCATGGGCTACGACCTCGCGCAGGACATCCGCGTGATCGCGAAGAACCAGGAGGTTCAGGCGCAGATGCCCATTCCGTACGGCGTCGTCGGCTTCGATCCGAACTACCGCAACGTCGATCAGTACGACCCGGTTCTCGCGAACAAGCTGCTCGATCACTTCGGTTATCGGAAGGGCCCCGACGGGTACCGGACGCTTCCCGACGGCAAGCCGTTGACGCTGCGGATGGCGACCGGGACCGCGGCGATCGATCGCGAATACAGCGAACTCTGGAAGAAGTCGATGGACGCGATCGGCATC
>DATJFI010000006.1:0-52477 GCA_035495715.1 Casimicrobiaceae bacterium | reverse complement strand
ACGCCGTGTCGGGCGTCGCGCGCGATTTCCGCGGCTACCTGCGCGTCAGGCTCAAGGCGCGCAACGAAACGCTTGCCGTCAACGATCGCTTCGCGCACCGCCTTCGTCAAATGTAACCCCTGCCGGCTCCTTCGCAGGCGTCTGCGCATGCGCGATGCGCGCGGCGAGCGTCCCCGGATCGAGATCGTCGTACACCTCGAACGGCTGCGATATCCACGGGCTGTCCGGAAGGTGCTCGACGTAGTAGTCGGGCTTGAACACCGAGCAGCCCTTCCACCACAGCACCGCGGTGCGGATCTCCGAAATGTGCGGGAAGCGCCGCGGCAGCTCCTCGTAGACAGCGGCAAGCGTGTGACCCGAATCGACCATGTCGTCGACGAGCAGCACGCGGTCGCCGAGCCGCGGCTTCGTCATCGTCATATGCTCCGCGATCACGAGCTCGCCGCGAATCGTCCCGCCTTCCGCCGTGTACGAGTGCGTCGAGAGGATCGCGAGCGGCTCGTCGAAGATCCGCGACAGCACGTCGCCGACGCGCAGCCCCCCGCGCGCGATGCATATGATCTGGTTGAAGCGGAAGCCCGACTCGTAGACCTTGAGCGCGAGCATCTCGACGAGCGTGTTGTAGCGCGACCAGCTTATCTCGAGCGTCATTTGACTACCCTCCGCTTTGCGCTTCGGGGCCAATTCTCGGGCTCCTTGCACCGTCTCGAAACGTGCTCCTATTGCGTCTCGCCCGCCGCCCACGCTCGCGGACGCCCCTTCGGGGGCTTGGCTTCGCCCCGCTCGCGCAGGCGTCCTCGGGCGGCCGTGCGCGCTCATGGGGCAAAGGGATGGCGGACCAGAATGGTTTCGTCGCGGTCGGCGCCCGTCGACACCATCGCGATCGGAATGCCCGTGAGCTCCTCGATCCGCGACAGGTACGCGCGCGCCGCCGCGGGGAGCGCCGAGAACGATTTCGCGCCGAGCGTGTTCTCCTGCCATCCCGGCAGCGTTTCATAAACGGGCACGCAGCGCGCGACCTCATCGGCGCCGGTCGGGATCAGGTTCGCCGGCCTGCCGTCGATCGTGTAGCGCGTGCAGATCCTGATCTCGCGCATGCCGTCGAGCACGTCGAGCTTGGTGATGCACTGGCCGTTGACGCCGTTCAGCTCGAACGATCGGCGCAGCGCAGGAACGTCGAGCCAGCCGCAGCGGCGCGGGCGGCCGGTCACGGAGCCGAATTCGTTGCCGCGCTTCGCGAGCGTTGCGCCCACATCGTCGGTGAGCTCCGTCGGAAACGGACCGGTGCCGACGCGCGTCGTGTACGCCTTCACGATCCCGAGCACGTAATCGATCAGCTGCGGGCCGATGCCCGCGCCGGGCGCGGCTGCGCCGGCGATGCAATTCGAGCTCGTCACGTACGGATACGTGCCATGGTCGACATCGAGCAGCGAGCCCTGCGCGCCCTCGAATAGCAGCGACTCGCCGCGCGCGCGCGCACCGAGGATTGCAGCCGAGACATCGCCGACCATCGGCGCGATCGCCTGTCCGAGCGCGAGCACCTCGTCGCGCGTTTGCGCGAAATCGACCGGTGCCGTCTTGTGGTAGTGGACGAGCGTGAAGTTGTGCAGGTCGAGCAGCCGCTCGAGCTTCTGCGCGAAGCGTGCCGGATCGAGCAGGTCCTGCACGCGCAGCGCACGCCGTCCGACCTTGTCCTCGTACGCGGGACCGATCCCGCGTCCCGTCGTCCCGATCTTCAGTGCATCGCCGAGCGCCGCCTCGCGTGCCTGGTCGAGCGCGACATGGATCGGCAGCACCAGCGGACACGCCGGCGAGATCATGAGCCGCGAGCGCACGTCGACGCCGGCCTGCTCGAGCTCGGCGATCTCCTGCATCAGCGCCGCCGGCGACACGACGACGCCGTTGCCGATCAGGATCGCGACGCCCTCGCGCAGCACGCCGGACGGGATCAGACGCAGCACGGTCTTGCGGCCGCCGATCACCAGCGTGTGGCCCGCGTTGTGGCCGCCCTGGAAGCGCACGACACCCTGCGCGCTTTCGGTCAGCCAGTCGACGACCTTGCCCTTGCCTTCGTCGCCCCACTGCGCGCCGATGACGACGACGTTGCGAGGTTCAGAGACGGCCATTGTCACCACGTTCGCGTGCTCCTCGCGAAATCAAAAGTCGTCTCTGATCCCGCTTCCGTTGTCCCGGGCGAGCAGATCGACGAGTTGCCGAAGATCGAGCGTGAAGCCCGTTGCCGGGCGCGAGCGCCCGAATGCCTTGCCGATGCCGTCGTAGCGTCCACCCTTCGCGATCGCGTTCGGCTCGCCTTCGATGAACACCGAGAAAATCGCGCCGTTGTGGTAATGATAGCCGCGAAGGTCGGCGAGATCGGCGTGGAGCGCCTCGACGAGCGGCGCGGCCGCGTCGGCGAGCGCGGCGAGCGCATCGAGCGCGTTCGCGATCGACGCGACGTCGGGGAGCCGCGTGCGCGCCTCGCGCAGCACCTCGTCCGCCGGCCCGTAAAGCTGCGGCAGAGCCTCGAACGCGCTGCGCCACGCGGCCGGCAAATGCTGCGTCAGCGCGCGTACTGTTGGCGCATCCTTGGTGCGCAGTGCCTCGTAAAGCGCACCGTCTTCGCCGCTGTCCGTGACGCCGGCGCCGCTTGCGAGCGCGCGGTAGACGCCCATGTGGCCGAGGTCGAGATGCAGACCGCGCAAGCCCGCCGTCGCGAGCGACGACGCGAGAAGCTCGATCACTTCGCGATCGCCTTCGGTCCCCGGCACGCCGAAGAGCTCCGCGCCGACCTGCACGACTTCGCGCGTCGCGCCGGGACCTTCGGCGACGGCGCGTACGACGCTGCCGGCGTAGCAGAGCCGCGTCGCACCGGCCTCGTTCAGCAGATGCGCATCGATGCGCGCGACCTGTGGCGTGATGTCGGCACGAATGCCGACGAGCCGTCCCGATTGCGGATCGACGGTCTTGAACGTGAGAAGCTCGAGATCGCGGCCGCTGCCCGTCAGAAGCGATTCGAGGTGCTCGATCAGCGGCGGACGAACGAGTCGATAGCCGCGACCCGCGAAATGATCGAGGAGTCTGCGGCGCAACGCCTCGAGCTCGGCGGCTTCCGCCGGCAGGACGTCGTCGATCGCGTCGGGAAGCAGCCAGTTGTGCATGCGGCTTGGCGTCAGATGAGGTAGAGCCCGAGAAGCCCGATGCCGATCGAGATCATGCCGATGAAGCGAAGCTGGCCGTCGGTCAACTCGGTCAGGTGCCGGAATCCCTCGCGCCACACCTTCGGCGCCGCGAAAGGCAGCAGGCCTTCGAGGATCAGCAGCAGCGCGAGCGCGGTCCACAACGAATCGGGCACGCCTGCGCTCTCCGCTCGCGCGCCTACTTCGACGGAGCGCGCGCCGGCGGGCGATTCGTGCCGCCGCCCGGATCCTTGAAAAACTGGAAGAAGTCGCTGCTCGGATCGAGCACCATCAGGTCGCCCTTGTTGTGGAAGGTCGCCTTGTACGCTTCCAGGCTTCGATAGAACGAATAGAACTCGGGATTGCGGCTGTATGCCTGCGCGTAAATTGCCGACGCCTTCGCGTCGCCTTCGCCCTTGGTGTTCTGCGCGCGGCTGTACGCGTCGGCGAGGATCACCGTGCGCTGGCGATCGGCGTCGGCGCGGATCTTCTCGGACTCCGCGGCGCCGAGCGAGCGCAATTCGTTCGCGACGCGCCGCCGCTCCGATTCCATCCGCTGATAGACGGGACCCGTGACGTCGGGCGGCAGCTCGACGCGGCGCAGGCGCACGTCGATCACCTCCACGCCGATCGACTTCGCATCGGCATTCGCCTTCTGCTGCGTGACCGCCGTGATCTTGTCGCGCGCCGACGAGATCGCCTCGTGCACGTCGTGCTTGTTGAACTCCTCGGCGAGATTCGCGCGCACCGTCTGCGAGAGCCGGCGCCGCGCCGCCTCCTCGTCGCCCTGCACCGAGCGGTAATACTGACTGACGTCGATGATCCGCCACAGCACGACGAAGTCGACGAGCAGCGGCTTCTTCTCCGACGTCGTCACGCGGTCGGGCTCGGGATTGTCGAGCGTCAGGTTCACCTTGTCGTAGAACTTGACGTTCTGCACGAGCGGCACCTTGAAATAGAGGCCCGCCGTCGTCTTCGTCTCGACGATCTCGCCCAACTGGAACTTGATCGCGTACTTGCGCTGGTCGACCGTGTAGACCGACTGCGACGCGACGAACAGCACGGCGACCAATGCGGCGAGGAGGGGGATGGAGAATCTCATGTCAGTCGCGCCGGGCTCGCACCTAGCGCCCCTCCCGGCTGCGCAGCGCGTCGCGCGAGCGGGTCGCGTCGAGCGACATCGACCCGTCGGCCGGCGCGTTGGCACGCGGCGGGCCGATCGTCACTTCCGGCGTCGTCGCCGCGGCGGCCGATTGCGTCGCCTGCTGGATCAGCTTGTCCAGCGGCAGGTAAAGGAGGCTGCCGCTCTTCTGGTCGACGAGCACCTTGCTCGAGCTCGCGAGCACCGTCTGCATCGCGTCGAGATACAGCCGCTCGCGCGTGACGCCCGGGGCCTTCTGGTACTCGACGAGCACCTGGTCGAAGCGCTTCGCGTCGCCCTCCGCGCGCTGGACGACCTCGGACTTGTAGCCGTCCGCCTCCTGCAAAAGCCGCGCGGCGGTGCCGCGCGCGATCGGGATCACGTTATTCGCGTACGCCTCGCCTTCGTTCTTGAGCCGCTCGCGATCCTGTCCCGCCTTCACCGCGTCGTCGAACGCCGCCTGCACCTTCTCGGGCGGCTGCACGTTCTGCAGCGTCACCTTCTGCACGAAGACGCCGGTGCCGAACCGATCGAGGTTCTGCTGCATCAGCTGCTCGGTCTGCTTCGCGATCTGCTCGCGTCCTTCGTAGAGCGCGAAGTCCATCTTCGACTTGCCGACGACTTCGCGGATCGCCGATTCGGCGACGTACGCGACAATCTGGTCCGGGCGCCGGTTGTTGAAGACGTAATCCTCGGCGCTCTTCAGGTTGTATTGGACGGCGAACTGGATGTCGATGATGTTCTCGTCGTCGGTCAGCATCACCGCTTCCTTGTCGATCTTGTTCTTCGGCGTGTTCCGGTAGCCGACCTCGATCGTCTTCACTTGCGAGAAATCGACGAGCTCGGCGGCCTCGATCGGATAGGGCAGGTGCCAGCGCGGACCGGGAAGCGTCGTCTCGGTATACCTGCCGAAGCGCGTGACGACGCCGCGGCGGCCCTCGTCGACGATGTAGAAGCCGCTCGCGAGCCAGATCAGCACGACGAGGAAGATCAGCATGCCGGCGCCGCCGAGCGGCAAGCGCATGCCGCCGCCCCCACCGCCGCCGCCGTCGGCCGCTTCGCGGCGACGCCCGAAAAGCTCGTTCATCCGGCGGTTGACGTTGCGCCAGATTTCATCGAGGTCGGGCGGACCGCTGTTGTTGCTGCGCTTGCCCCACTGCGGGTCGTTCAGCGACATACGATGGGCATCGATAGTGCGGCGCGCGCGAGGCGCCGGCCGAACCCGCGGGGTTCGTCAGCCGGGACGGGCCGGCGTGTCAATGGTCTCGGAAACAGGAGTCGGCGAAGCCGGGAAGCGTTCGGCCAGCGCGGCGCGCAACTCGGCGATCCCCGCGCCGGTCGTCGCGCTCATGCGGACCGAGGTGATGGTACCACAGGGGTCGCGCTCGACTCCCGCGTCGACGCCGGCCACGTCGATCTTGTTGAAGACGCGGATTTGCGGCACGTCGCCGGCGCCGATCTCGGCGAGCAGCGCATCGACCGCATCGATCTGCTCGTCCCGGTCACGCGCGCTGGCGTCGACGACGTGCAGCAGCAGATCGGCGTGGGCCGCTTCGGCGAGCGTCGCGCGAAACGCGGCGACCAGGTCGTGCGGCAGGTCGCGAATGAAGCCGACCGTGTCGGAGAGCACGATGTTCGCGGCGGCCGAAATCCGCACGCGGCGCAGCGTCGTGTCGAGCGTCGCGAAGAGCAGGTTCGCCGCGTAGACCTGCGATGCGGTCAGGCGGTTGAAAAGCGTCGACTTGCCGGTGTTCGTGTAGCCGACGATGGCGACCGTTGCAACCGATGCGCGGCGCCGCGCGCGATTCTGCGTGGCGCGGCTTCGCGCGACCTTGCGCAGGCGTTCGCGCAGCAGCTTCACGCGCTGGGTGATGAGCCGCCGGTCGGTCTCGAGCTGCGTCTCGCCGGGGCCGCGCAATCCGATGCCGCCCTTCTGCCGCTCGAGGTGGGTCCATCCGCCGACGAGGCGCGTCGCCATGTGCGAAAGCTGCGCGAGCTCGACCTGGAGCTTGCCTTCGGCACTGCGCGCGCGCTGCGCGAAGATGTCGAGGATCAGCGTCGTGCGGTCGACGACGCGACATTCGAGCGCCTGCTCGAGGTTGCGCTGCTGCACGCCGGAAAGGGCGTGATCGAAGATGACGAGATCGGCCTGCGATTCACGGCGCTGCGCCGCAATCTCGTCGACCTTGCCGCGACCCGCGAACCATGCGGGATCGGGACGCGGACGGCGACCGCGCAGATTGCCGACGACAGTGGCGCCGGCAGACTCCACGAGCGCCGCGATCTCGGCGAGCCGGTTCGCGCGACCGTCGCGCCCGATGTCGAGCGCGACGACGAGCGCGCGATCCCCGGTATCGGGACGCTCGAACACCGTCGCTAGCCTCGACGTCGGCGCGCGCACCGCCAGGCGTCGTGCCGCGGCGACGCGCGCCTCCACGCGGCCGGCGTCAGGCTTCGGCTTCGTGGTGATTCTGATGCGGCATCGCGACCGGCCGCGACGGCACCACGGTCGAGATCGCGTGCTTGTAGACCATCTGCGTGACGGTGTTCTTCAGCAGCACGACGTACTGGTCGAACGATTCGATCTGCCCCTGGAGCTTGATGCCGTTCACGAGATAAATGGAGACCTGAACGTGCTCCTTGCGCAGCGTGTTCAGGAAGGGGTCTTGTAGCATTTGCCCTTTATTGCTCATCGGTGAGCTCCGCGCTTGTTTTCCGCACTCTTCGGGGTCCCGGAAAACGCCTCTGCCCCTGCTGTCTTTTAGCGGCGTGCGGTGGAATCCGCGTAGGGATTGACGCCTGTCTTGAATTGTATCCTAAGGGGGGTACCCCGCAATTGGAACGTGTCCCGGAAAAAATGTTCCAGATAGCGCCGGTAGCTGTCGGGCACGCGGGACAGCGCGCTTCCGTGAACAACGACGAGCGGCGGATTCATTCCGCCCTGGTGGGCGTAGCGCATCTTCGGCCTCACCATGCCGGCGCGCGGCGGCTGCTGCCGCTCGACGGCCAACTGTAGCGTGCGCGTGAGGCGCGGCGTCGGCAGGCGCGCCGTCGCCGCCGTGTAGGCGTGATCGACGCCGCGCAGCAGCGCGTCGACGCCGCGCCGCTCGCGCGCCGAAATCGTGTGCTGCTCGGCGAAGTCGAGGAATGCGAGCTTGCGCGCCAATTCGCGTTTCGCGCTCGCGCGCTGCTCGTCGTCGGCGGCGTCCCACTTGTTGATACCGACCACGAGCGCGCGCCCCGCTTCGAGGATGTGTCCCGCGAGATGCGCATCCTGCTCGCTGATGCCGTCGAGCGCGTCGAGCAGCAGGATCACGACGTTCGCGTCCTCGATCGCCTGCAGCGTCTTGATCACCGAGAACTTCTCGACCGTCTCGCTCACCTTGCCGCGGCGACGCACGCCGGCCGTGTCGATCAGCGTGTAACGGCGATCGGCGCGCTCGAAGTCGAGATGGATCGCATCGCGCGTCGTGCCGGGCTCGTCGAACGCGATCACGCGCTCTTCGCCGAGCAACGCGTTGACGAGCGTCGACTTGCCGACATTTGGCCGGCCGACGACCGCGACCTTGATCCGTCGCCCGCCTTCGTCGGCGTCGGGCTCGTCGTCTTCGATCGGAGCGCACTGGTCGAGCGCAATGTCGACGAGATCGCGGACGTTCTCGCCGTGCGCCGCCGAAATCGGCAGCGGCTCGCTCAGGCCCAGCTCGTGGAATTCGGCAATGCGCTCGGGTCCGAGGCCCTCGCTCTTGTTGACGGCGAGGATCACCGGCCGGCCTTGCCTTCGCAACAGTGTCGCGATCGCATGGTCCTGCGGCGTCACGCCCTCGCGCGCGTCGACGATGAAGATCACGGCGTCGGACTCGGCGATCGCGGCCTTCGCCTGCTTCGCCATCTCGAACAGGATGCCCGACGTCGCGACGGGCTCGAAGCCGCCCGTATCGACGACGAGGAACTCGCGCTCGCCCGCCCGCGCACGCCCGTAGTGGCGATCGCGCGTGAGGCCCGGGAAATCGGCAACGAGCGCGTTGCGCGATTTCGTCAGACGATTGAAGAGCGTCGACTTGCCGACGTTCGGGCGGCCGACGAGCGCGAGGGTGGGCAGCATGTCAGTCGCGCAGGGCCGCCACGGGACGTCCACGCGAGCGGGGCGAAGCCAAGGCCCGAAGGGGCCGACCGCGAGCGTGGACGGGAGGCCGACACGCAGACGCCACGCACGAGCAAGCGGTGCAACGAGGCCGAGACTGATGCGAGCGTTGGTGTCGTTTCATTACTTCGCGGTGACGGAGTAGACCGTTCCCTTTTCCGATTGCCATACGATGCCGCCGCCGAGCTGCGAAGGTTGCGCCGTTGCGAGGCTGCCGTCGGTGGCAAGGCGCCCGACGTAAGCGCCGTCGCTGCGTGACAGAAGATGCAGATAGCCTTCGACGTCGACGACGCCGACCTCGTCGCCGATGAGCTGCGGGCCGCCGATGCGGCGCTTCGCGAGCACGTCCTGCTTCCAGATCGATGCGCCGTTGCTGCGGTCGAACGCCTGCACGCCGCCCTTGTCGTCGACGACGTAGACGCGAGTGGCGTCGGCGGTGATGCCGGCAAGGCTCGAGAGGTCGCGCGTCCAGATGAGCGCGCCGCGCACGACGTCGAAGCAGGCGACGCGTCCCTGGTACGCCGCCGCGCACGCTTCCCTGTCGTCGACGTAGGGCAGGCTCGTCACGTCGGCGATGCGCTCGAGCTCCGTGGCGCCTTTCGGCGTCGCGACGGTGCCATCCCACGCGATCGCGCCCGACTTCGCGTCGATCGCGAGCAGCCGCCCGCCCGCGGTGCCGATGAACAACCCGCCGCGCGACACGACGCCTCCGGCGGCGTTGCGCACGGTGAGCGGCGGGTTCGTGTGCGGATCGACCCAAACGGTCTTGCCGTCCGCCTTCGCGAGCCCGTAGATACGGCCGTCACCCGAGAACGCGACGACGACGGTATCCGCGACGCGCGGCGGCGCGATCACTTCGCTCGACACGTGCGCGGTCCACAACGGCTTGCCGTTCTCGTCGAATGCGAGCACGTCGCCCTTCGACGTCCCGACGACGACTGCGCCGGTTCCGGCGCCAGGACCCGCTGACAGCGGCTGTCCCGCGCTCACCTTCCATTCGACGCGTCCGGTCGCAGGATCGAGGCGCATCAGCGTTCCGTCCACCGATGCCGCGTAGATAGCGGACGGCGTGATTCCCGGTGCGACGCCCGGTGCGCCCTTGCCGACGCTCTGCTGCCAGACGATCTGCGGCGTGATCGTCGCCTTGAGCTCGGGCAACGGCCCGGGCTTGTGGCCGCCGCCCGTGAGCCACGCGAACGACGGCACCGGTATCTGTGGAATCCACGAGGTGAGCGGCGATTCCGACAGGCTCGCGCAACCGGTGACGAGCGCCGCGGCGAGCGCGAGTGCGATGGCGCAAAGCGCCCGCATCATTTGCCGGTTCCGGCCGCCTTGCCCGCCGGTGCGTCGCTCGCGACGTTCGCGGGCGTGGACGGGGCTGCGGCCGGACGCGCCGGCGCGTTCGCTTCGGCGACCTTCGGCGCCTGCGCGATCGCATCGTGCTTCACCTGAACGAAATTGCGGTACGCGGATTTCGGATCGAGCTTCGCGAGCGCGTTCTCGTACGCGGCGCGCGCGTCGGCGGGCCGACCAGCCGCGACGAGTGCGTCGCCGCGCAGGTCGGCATAGAGGCCGTCGAACGCGTCCGGGTGCTTCGCGTCGAGCGTCGCGAGCGCCGCGTCGTATTGCTTCTCGTCGATCTGCACCTGCGCGAGCCGATAGCGGGCGATCGCCTTGAGCTCGTCCTGCGACCCATGGTCGACGACCCATTGCAACTGGGCCTTGGCGCCGTCGCGATCGCCGGCGTCGTAGAGCATCTTCGCGTAGAGAAGCTCGGCGCGCGGCGCGTAGCCGGTGCTCGCGTAATGGTTCGTGAGCTCCGCGATCGCGTCCTTCGCCTTCGCGCTATCTTTCGCGCGCACCGCTTCGCTGACGGCGCTGTAGAGCACCGACGCGCTTTCGGCGCGATGTCCCTGATACCAGCGCCAACCCTGGATGCCGGCGGCGACGAGAAGGCCCAGCACGAGCGCGACGGTGACCGTTCCGCCGTAGCGCTCCCACCACGCCTTCAGGTCGTCGATCTGCTCCTGTTCCTCGAGGTCATAAACTGCCATATTCGTCCCTGGTCGTATTGAGCGCTGCAAAGCGCGCGACGAGATCGTCAAGCGGCACGGCGACCTGGTCGCCGCCTTCGCGCAGGTGCTTGATGGCGACGGTTCGCGACACCACCTCGTCGTCGCCGACGATGATCGCGAGCCGCGCGCCGCTCGCGTCGGCGCGCTTCATCTGCGACTTGAAGCTGCCGCCGCCCGCGTTCACGACGACGGCCGCGCCGTGATCGCGCAGCGTTTCGGCGGCGTGGCGCGCAACCGCGGCGGCCTTGGTACCTGCGTGCACGACGTACGCGTCGGGCGGCGTCGCTCGCGCCTTGCCGTGCGCGTCGAGCAACAGGATCATCCGCTCGACGCCGATCGCGAAGCCGCAGGCCGGCGTCGGCTTGCCGCCCAGTTCCTCGAACAGCCCGTCGTAGCGGCCGCCGCCGGCGACGGTGCCCTGCGCGCCGAGCGCGTCGGTCACCCATTCGAAGACCGTGCGATTGTAGTAGTCGAGGCCGCGGACGAGCCGCGCGTCGACCGTGTACGCGATGCCCGCGTCGTCGAGCAGCGCGCGCAAGCCGTCGAAGTGCTCGCGCGCCGCGTCGCCCACGTGGTCGAGCAATCGCGGCGCCGCCGCGATCACGTCATGCAGCGGCGGATGCTTGCTGTCGAGAATGCGCAAGGGATTCGCGTGCAGCCGCCGCTTCGCGTTGTCGTCGAGCGCATCGCGATGGCGCTCGAAGTGCGCGATGAGCGCCTCGCGGTGCGCGCGACGATCGCCGGCGTCGCCAATCGAATTGATCATCAGCCGAAGCTCGGACAACTCGAGCGCGCGCCACAAACGCGCGAGCATCACGATCTGCTCGGCGTCGACGTCCGGTCCCGGGAAGCCGATCGCCTCGATATCGAGCTGGTGGAACTGGCGATAGCGTCCCTTCTGCGGCCGCTCGTGGCGGAACATCGCGCCGCCGGTCCAGACGCGCAACGGCCGCTCGTACGCGAGGTTGTGCTCGATCGCCGCGCGGACGATGCCCGCCGTCGCCTCGGGACGAAGCGTGAGGCTCTCGCCGTTGAGCTTGTCCTCGAACGTGTACATCTCGCGTTCGACGACGTCGGTGTGCTCGCCGATGCTGCGAACGTAAAGCGGCGTCGGCTCGACCAGCGGCACGCGCAGGTTGCGATAACCGTACCGTTCGAAGACGTTGCGCGCGGTGTCCTCGAAGCGCTGCCAGACGGCCGCCTCGTCGGGAAGCACGTCGTTCATGCCGCGCACGGCCTGCAGTCCTGCTGCCATCGGTGTTGCGTTACACGAGAAAAGAAGGGGAGCCGGCGCGCGGTCAACGGTCGTCGGCGGCATGGACGCGCGTCGATGGCGTCGCCGCCGCGGGCCTGACCGCGACGCTCTTCTGTTGCGGCAAAAGCGACGGCGCCTTCGCCTCGCCGCCGTACGTCGCGCGCACGTAATCGACGACGATCTGCTCGAACTCCTCGGCGATGCGCTCGCCCTTCAGCGTGACGGTCTTCTGGCCGTCGACGTACACCGGCGCAACGGGCGTCTCGCCGGTGCCGGGCAGCGAGATGCCGACGTTCGCGAGCCGCGATTCGCCGGGCCCGTTCACGACGCAACCCATCACCGCCACGTGCATCCCCTCGACGCCGGGATAGCGCGCGCGCCACGCCGGCATCGACGTGCGCAGGAACGACTGGATGTGACCGGCGAGCTCCTGGAAATAGGTGCTCGTCGTGCGCCCGCAACCGGGACACGCCGTCACCATCGGCGTGAACGAGCGCAGCCCCATCGTCTGCAACAGCTCCTGCGCGACGACGACTTCGCGCGTGCGGTCGCCGCCCGGCTCGGGCGTCAACGAGATGCGAATCGTGTCGCCGATCCCCTGCTGCAGAAGCACCGCCATCGCCGCGGTCGACGCGACGATGCCTTTGCTGCCCATGCCCGCTTCGGTGAGGCCGAGATGCAGCGGATAGTCGCAGCGCGCGGCGAGCGTCGAATAGACGGCAATCAGGTCCTGCACGTTCGAGACCTTGCACGACAGGATGATCCGGTCGCCGGGAAGGCCGAGCGCTTCCGCCTGCGCGGCGCTTTCGAGCGCCGAGGCGACGAGCGCTTCACGCATGACGGCGTCGGCGTCGGCCGGCTCCGCAGCACGCGCGTTGTCGTCCATCATCCGCGCGAGCAGCGCCTGGTCGAGGCTGCCCCAGTTGACCCCGATGCGCACCGGCTTGCCGTAGTCGACCGCGAGCTGGATCAGCGTCGCGAATTGCGAATCGCGCTTGCTGCCCTTGCCGACATTGCCCGGATTGATGCGGAACTTGGCGAGCGCCTTCGCGCATGCCGGGTGCTCGGTCAGAAGCTTGTGGCCGTTGAAATGGAAGTCGCCGATGAGCGGCACCGCGCAACCGGTGTCATCGAGACGCGCGCGAATCTCGGGCACCGCGGCGGCCGCTTCCGACGTGTTGACCGTGACGCGCACGAGCTCGGACCCGGCCAGCGCGAGCGCGCGCACCTGCTCGACGGTTGCCGCGACATCGGCGGTGTCGGTGTTCGTCATCGACTGCACGACGATCGGCGCATCGCCGCCGACCGGCACGCCGCCAATGACGACGCGCCTGCTTGCACGACGCTGGATGACATCCCCCCACGCTCGCCGCTTCGCGGTTTCGCTGCCCCCCGAGGGGGCGGGATTCGCGCCTCGGGGCGGCCCTTCGGCGCGAATGTCGTCGATGTGGCTCATTGCAGCGAGACCCGCGCGACGTTGCCGCGCGTGTAGGCGGAAAGATCGAGCGCCTGACCGCGGAACGTGACGCCGACGTCGCGTGCGTTGCCGAGCGCGAGCTCGAGCGGCGGGATGGCCGACACCGTTTGCGTCATCCCCGCTCCGCCGGTCATCTGCAATACGACGCGGCCCTTCGCATCCTTCACTTCGGCCCACGACGTGCCCTTGAACGTCAGGACCAGAGGCGCCTCGCCGGCCGGCACTGCCGCGCTTTGCGCATTGGCACCCGCGGGAGTCGTTGTCGCGGCGGGCGCATCGTTCGCAGGCATCGTGTTGCTGCTCGGGGTCGGCAATACGGTGACGCCGCTATCCGCCGCGGTCGAGTTGGACGTTGCCGACGCGGCCGGCGGCGCAGGCGATGCCGGCATTGCGTCAGCGGGCTTCGTGGGCGTCGTCGACGCGGCGGTGGTGACCGCGCTCGGGGGCGCGCGCGAAGCGGTCGTCGCGGGCGGCGCCGTTTCGTGCTCGCCGACGAGCGATGCGAGGATGGCGGGCAGCCGCAGCGTCGGCCGCGCAAGCTCGTGGTAGGCGATCACAGCGACGATCGCCAGCAACAGCAACGGCGCGATCCAACGCGCGGCGGTCGGTTTGGCGATGCGCTCGGTGGGGATTTCGCCGATCGATCGCGGCGAGGCCGCAAGCGTGGGACGCGAAAGCGCCGGGGCCGAATCGGATGCGGGCAGCAGCGCGAGCACCGCGTCGGGATCGAGGTGCAAGAAGCGCGCGTAGTTCCGCGCGAAGCCGCGGACGAACGTGCGGCCGGGAAGCCGCTGCCAGTCATCTTCCTCGAGCGCCGTCACCTGGCGCGGCGCGAGCTTCAACTGTTGCGCGACGGCGTCGATCGACAGCCCCGCGGCTTGGCGCGCGGCGCGAAGCTTCGCGCCCGCCGTTGCGGCTGCGCCCGCGTTCGCCGTCACCTGCGTGTCGATCTCAGCCACGATTCATTCGCACTCGCCGCCGGCAAGCGCCTTCGCTTCCGGCGAATCGGGCCAGCGGTTCCTGAGCTGCGACTCGTACGCGCGCTCGGCGTCGCGGTCGCCCTGCTTTTTCTCGATGCACGCGCCAAGGTAAAGCGCCTGCGCCGGCGGCGACGCCTGCTGCATCACGGGCCGCATCCATGCGCGTGCCTCGCCGATCCGCTTGTCGCGGTAGGCGAGCAGTGCGAGGTTGTACGCCGCGATCGGGTTGCCCGGCGACACCGTCAGCGCGCGGCGCAGGTACTCCTCGCCCTTCTTCGTGTCGCCCAGCGCCGCGCTGCACTTGCCGGCGTTGATGTAGACGATCTCCGGCGTCTTGTACAGCGGGTCCTTCATGACCCGCTCGAACTCCGGCATCGCTTCGCTCGCGCGGCCCGTCCCGCACAGGAAGGCGCCCCAGTTCTCGCGGTAATCGGAATTGTCGGGCGCGAGCGCGATCGCCTGGCGGAAGTTTTCCTCTGCCTTCGCGCGCTCGCCGAGCATCGCATAGACGAGGCCGTAGATGTCGTAGATCCTCGGGTAGCTCGGGTCGAGCGTCTTCGCATTGCCGAGCTCCTCGAGCGCGACGTCCATCTGGCCGCGCTGGTAGTAACCGGCGGCGAGGTCGGTGCGGATCTTCGCACGCTCCTTCGGCGACACCTCCTGCGGCTTCACCGGCGGCTGCTCGGGGGCCTGCGGCGCTTGCGCCTGCGCCTGTTGCTGTGGCGGCGCGGAGCCGCCTTTCGATGCGCAGGCGGCGAGTGCGAGCGCGAGCGCGACGAGCGGGAGCGTTGCGAAGCGTTTCATGGGCCGTAGGAGAGCGATGCGCGATTCACTGCGCCGCGACGACCGGGATGCGCGCTGCGAGGCGACGCTTCGTGCGATCGTGCACGCGGCCGGCGAGCTGGCCACACGCGGCGTCGATGTCGTCGCCGCGCGTCTTGCGAATTGTCGCCACGATCCCGGCATCCTGCAACGCATGGGCGAACGCCCGCACGCGCTCGCGCGGGCTCGTCGCGAAGCCGCTGCCGGGGAACGGGTTGAATGGAATCAGGTTGAGCTTGCACGGAACGTCGCGCACGAGCGCGATCAGCGCCTGCGCGTGCCCGGGCTGATCGTTGACGCCGTCGAGCATCACGTATTCGAACGTGATGAAATCGCGCGGCGCGCGCTCGAGATAGCGGACGCACGCGGCCATCAGCGTCGAAAGCGGATGCTTGCGGTTGATCGGCACGAGGCGGTCGCGAAGCGCGTCGGTCGGCGCGTGCAGCGACACGGCGAGCGCCACCGGGCATTCGTCGCGCAGCCGCTCGATCCACGGCACGAGGCCCGACGTCGACAGCGTCACGCGACGCCGGGACAGGCCGTACGCGTTGTCGTCGAGAAACGTCCGCAGCGCCGGCACGACGTTGTCGAAGTTCGCCAGCGGCTCGCCCATGCCCATCATCACGACGTTCGTGATCGGCGCACGTCCGGCCTGCACCCACGGCGCGCGAATGCCTTCGGCGAGCAGCGTCCGGTTCGCATGCCAGAGCTGACCGACGATTTCGCCGGTCGTGAGATTCCGGTTGAAGCCCTGCCGGCCGGTCGAGCAGAACGCGCAATCGAGCGCACAGCCGGCCTGCGATGAAATGCACAACGTTCCGCGGTCGTCCTCGGGAATGTAGACCGCCTCGACCGCGTTGCCGTTGCCGGCGTCGAGCAGCCATTTGCGCGTGCCGTCGGCCGCGGTCGTATCGCGCAACACGATCGGCGCGCGGATCGCGGCGACGCCGGCGAGCGCGGCCCGCAACGGCTTCGCGAGATCGGTCATTGACGCGACGTCGCCCGCGAAGCGCTGATGGATCCAGCGCGACACCTGCGGCGCGCGAAACGGTTTTTCGCCGCGTTCGGCGAAAAACTGCGCAAGCGCCGCGGGTTCGAGGTCGAGCAGGTTCTGCATCGCGCCGACGTGCTCCCGACAAAATCCCTAGCGCGCGTAGATCGCGTGCTCGGGGAAGAACCAGGCGATTTCGAAAGCGGCCGTCTCGGGCGCGTCGGAGCCGTGCACGGCGTTCGCGTCGATCGATTGCGCGAAGTCGGCGCGGATCGTTCCCCGCGCAGCTTTACGCGGATCCGTGGCGCCCATCAATTCGCGGTTCCTCGCGATGGCGCTCTCGCCCTCGAGGACCTGGATCATCACGGGGCCGCTGGTCATGAAGTCGACGAGATCGCGGAAAAACGGCCGTTCGCGGTGCACGGCGTAGAAGCCTTCGGCGTCGCGGCGCGACAGCCACGTCATCCGCGCGGCGACGATCGTGAGCCCGGCTTTCTCGAAGCGAGAATAGATCTCGCCGATGACGTTCTTCGCGACGGCGTCGGGCTTGACGATCGAAAGTGTGCGCTCAACAGCCATGTTTCGGCTCCGACAAGGCAAAAGCAAGTAAATTCAAAATTCTAACATGCGGAGCGCGCGCGGCGGCACCCGCCGCCGAGGCCTTCGGATGCCTGCTCCGAGCGCTCGGCCGAGGGCTGCGCGCGATCAGCGCTCGCGCGGTTGCGGATGCCAGTCGAGCGTGAACGCCGGCTCGCCGGGCGCGGCGCCGAACGCGGCGTCGACACCTGCGCAGGCGACGGCGGCGAGGCTTTCGCCGCAGTAGATGCGCGGCAGCGCAACCCGGTCCCACGCCGGGATGCCCGCCTCGCGCAGCAGGTCGGCCACGGCACGGCGGCTTCGGCCCGCAATGTGCAGCCGCTCGCCGGGGAGTCCGGCGCGGATCGTGACGCGCGCGCCTGCAAGATGCCGGCGCGCGATGCCGATCCCAAGCGCGGGCGCGAACGCGAGCGTGCCGTGGGGCAGCGCCACTTCGTGCGCGCCGGACCATTCGTGCACGTAGGGCGACGGGACCGGGCGATGAACGACGATGCGCCCGCGATGAACGCCAATCGTGACGCCGCCGTGGACGAGCGCGACGCGCGCGTCGTCCGCGGCGCGGGTCAATTGCGACACCATCTCGGCGAGGCGCGACGCGGACGGCGCAGGCAGCCGCTGCTCGCGCAAAAACCAGCGCAGCAGGTTGCGCGCGCGCGGCGCATCGAGGTCGCGGAGCGCCGATCGCGCGAGCGAGCCGCCGTCGTACGCCGAACGCGCGTCGAGCGCGGCGAGTGCGTCCGCCAGCGCGGCGCTTTCGGCCTGCAGACGTGCGGCGCGGACGAGCGTCGCCGGATACCCGGGCGCGACCGCGCGAAGCGCCGGCAGCACCGATTCGCGCAGCGCGTTGCGCCGATAACGCGGATCGGTGTTGCTTTCGTCGTCGACGTAGCGCAGTGCCTGCGCGCTGACGTAGGCGTCGAGCGTCGCGCGCGCGATGTCGAGGAGCGGGCGCAGCCAGACGACCCCGCGATCGGATGCGATCGCGGGCATCGCGGCGAGTCCGCGCGGTCCCGCTCCGCGCAGCAATTGCAGCAGCACGGTTTCCGCCTGGTCGTCGGCATGGTGCGCGAGCATCACCGCGTCGACGCGATGCGCGCGCGCAAGGTCGGCCAGCGCGGCGTAGCGCGCGTCGCGTGCCATGGCTTCGACGCTCGCGCGCGGGCGTCTCGTGATGCGCACATCGCGACGTGTGAAGGGAATGCCGCGTGCGGCGCACGCCTGCGCGCAGAACTGCGCCCATCGCTCCGCGTTCGCGGACAGTCCGTGATGCACGTGGAACGCGACGAGCTCGACGGCCGCATCGCGCCCGACGCGGGCGGCGGCATCGAGCAGCGCGATCGAGTCGCGGCCGCCGGAGACGGCAACCGCCACGCGACCGCCATTCGGGAGCGCTTGCGAAAGCAGCGCCGCAACCGCGCGCGGTACGCCGCAGTCGGCGCCCATGTCAGTCGCGAACTTGCACAAAAGTGCCGACAAACGCCGCGGTGCTTTGTCGCATCGCTCGCGGATATTCCCGATATCCGCCTCGCTCTGCTTCGCGCCCGGCGCCGTTTTCGCCAATTTTGCACGTCCGGCGGCGGCTATCGGCGATACGGTTCAGGCAAGTCATTTCCGGGACGGGGCACTAGCCGGGCGCGATCTCCTTGAAGCGGCCATAGGCGAGGATCTTGTCTTCGCGCGCCTCGAGCAGCGCGTCGATCGTCTGCTCCTGGAGCTGGCGCAGCGCCTCGGTCAGCGCCTTCTTCAGCGTCACCATCATCGCCGCATGGTCGCGGTGCGCGCCGCCCGTCGGCTCGTTGACGACCTTGTCGATCAAGCCGAGCTGCTTGAGCCGCCCCGCCGTGATGCCGAGCGACTCGGCGGCCGTCGACGCGTAATCAGCCGACTTCCACAGGATCGACGCGCAGCCCTCGGGCGAGATCACCGAGTAGGTCGCGTACTGGAGCATCAACGTAATGTCGGCGATCGCGATCGCGAGCGCGCCGCCCGAGCCGCCTTCGCCGATCACCGTGGTGACGATCGGCATGCCCAGTCCCGCCATCTCGTAGAGGTTGCGTCCGATTGCCTCCGACTGCCCGCGCTCCTCGGCGCCGATGCCGGGGTACGCGCCAGGCGTGTCGACGAACGTGAAAAGCGGCAAGCCGAATTTCTCGGCGAGCTTCATGAGCCGCAGCGCCTTGCGGTAACCCTCGGGACGCGGCATGCCGAAGTTGCGGTAGATCTTCTCCTTGGTGTCGCGGCCCTTCTGCTGGCCGATCACCATGCACGGCTGGCCGTTGAAGCGCGCGAGGCCGCCGATGATCGCCGGATCGTCGGCGTATGCGCGATCGCCGTGCAGCTCGCGGAACTCGGCGAACATGCCGTTGATGTAATCGCGCGTGTACGGACGCTGCGGATGCCGCGCGACCTGCGCGATCTGCCACGCACCGAGCTTGCTGTAGATGTCCTTCGTGAGCTGCTGACTCTTCTTCGTGAGCCGCGTGATCTCGTCCGAGATGTCGACGGCCGAATCCTCGTGCACGTAGCGGAGCTCGTCGATCTTCTGCTGCAGCTCGGCGATCGGTTGCTCGAAATCGAGGAAGGTCTGCTTCATCAGGGTACGGGCGTTCGCGAATGCGCTCGTCCATCATAGCGCACGGCCCCTCCCGATGCCCCGGGGCGCCCGGCGCCCCCTCCCGCCGTCAGGCGAAATCGACGTCGGGATTGCAGCCCATCGCCACCGCGATCGCCGCGAAATCCTCGCGCGGCACGCGGACGACGCCGAAGCGGAACGCAGCGCCCCAGTGCTCCTTGTTGCGCACGAACGTGAGTCCCGGCAGAAGCGGTCTGATCGGTGCCGGCGTCGCGTCGAGCCACGCGGCGCCGCGGCGGAAGACGGGCACCGGCTCGACGGGCGGCGCTTCGAAGACATCGCCTTCGCCGACGCGGCCGATCGCGGTGAACGCTTGCAGCGGCGCGCCGTTGGAAAGGCGTTCGCGGGGCGAATAGAACGCAAGTCCGTCGCCCGGCTGCATCCGCGCCAGCGGCGCGGCCTTGCCGTAATTCACCTGCACGAAGCCCTGCGCGACGGCGGTGTCGACGTCGTCGCGGGGCACCACGGCAATCCAATACCGGCGTTCGTTCATGATGTTTCCTCGATTCGCGTGCGTCGGTCCGCACGTACACGACGTTAGGCGCACGCGCGTGCGACCGCCATCGGACGAACGGATGAGGAGCGCCGCCTATAATCGGTGCTCGAGACGAGGAGTCAAGCGCATGCACAGGATCGCGGTCATTCCCGGCGACGGCATCGGCAAGGAGGTGGTTCCGGAGGGCCTGCGCGTCCTCGAGAAGGTCGCGTCCCGCTTCGGGATCGGCCTCGAGTTCGCGCACTTCGACTGGAGCTGCGACTACTACGCGAAGACCGGCCGGATGATGCCGGAAGACTGGTTCGAGACGCTGTCGCCGTTCGATGCGATCTTCTACGGCGCCGTCGGCTGGCCCGCCACCGTTCCCGATCACGTGTCGCTGTGGGGCTCGCTGATCCAGTTCCGCCGCCGCTTCGACCAATACGTGAACCTGCGTCCGTGCCGGCTCATGCCGGGAATCCCGACGCCGCTCGCCAACCGCAAGCCCGGCGACATCGATTTCGTCGTCGTGCGCGAGAACACCGAGGGCGAATACTCGTCGCTCGGCGGACGGCTGTTCGAAGGCACGGACCGCGAGTTCGTCGTGCAGGAATCGGTGTTCACGCGCAAGGGCGTCGACCGTATCCTCGCGTACGCGTTCGACCTCGCCGCGTCGCGTCCGGCGCGCCATCTCACGTCGGCCACCAAGTCGAACGGGATCTCGATCACGATGCCCTACTGGGACGAGCGATTTCGCACGATGGCGGCCGCGCATCCGGACATCCGCACCGACCAGTTCCACATCGACATCCTCTGCGCGCACTTCGTCCAGCGCCCGCAGGCCTTCGACGTCGTCGTCGGCTCGAACCTGTTCGGCGACATCCTCTCCGATCTCGGCCCGGCCGTTTGCGGGACGATCGGCATCGCGCCGTCCGGCAACATCAATCCCGAGCGCACGCATCCGTCGTTGTTCGAGCCCGTGCACGGCTCGGCGCCCGACATCGCGGGCAAGGGCATCGCCAATCCCATCGGGCAGATCTGGTCGGCGGCGCTGATGCTGGAGTTCCTCGGGCACCCGGATGCCGCGCGCGAGATCGTCGCGGCCATCGAGCGCGTGCTCGCCGATCGAAATGCGCCGCGGACGCCCGATCTCGGCGGCAAGGCGACGACCGGCGATCTCGGGCGCGCCATCGCGGCGGCGATTTGATGCTGCGCACCTTTTAAAAGAGAATCGCTCGCTGCGGCGGCGGCCCGCCGCATCCGCTGCCTGGCTTGAAAGGGGATAGAGCCATGTCGTTGCTGATCGGAGTGCCGAAGGAGACTTATCCAGGCGAAAAGCGCGTCGCCACGGTGCCGGACGTCGTCGAGAAGCTCGTCAAGCAGGGCTTCCGCGTCGCGGTCGAGTCGACTGCGGGCGACGGCGCGCAGATCAGCGACGACGCCTATCGCGCCGCGGGCGCGGAGGTGATCGCCGATCGCGCGGCGTTGTGGGGAAGCGCCGACATCGTGTTCAAGGTGCGCGCTCCGAGCGACGACGAGATCGCCCTGATGCGCGAGGGGCAGATGCTGGTGAGCTTCATCTGGCCGGCCCAGAACCCGCAGCTCATGCAAGCGCTCGCGGCAAGGAAAGCGACCGTGCTGGCGATGGACAGCGTGCCGCGCATCTCGCGTGCGCAGAAGATGGACGCGCTGTCTTCGATGGCCAATATCGCGGGCTATCGCGCCGTCGTCGAGGCTGCGCACGCGTTCGGACGCTTCTTCACCGGCTCGATCACCGCGGCCGGCAAGGTACCGCCGGCCAAGGTGTTCGTCATCGGCGCCGGTGTGGCAGGGCTCGCGGCGATCGGCGCCGCGTCGAGCCTCGGCGCCATCGTGCGCGCCAACGATACGCGACCGGAAGTCGCCGACCAGGTGAAGTCGATGGGCGGCGAGTTCGTACCCGTGCCGTACGAAGAAGAAGGCAGCGGCGTCGGCGGCTACGCCAAGGTGATGAGCGAAGGCTTCCAGAACGCGCAGCGCCAAGTCTTCGCACAGCAGGCGAGGGATGCCGACATCGTCATCACCACGGCGCTGATCCCCGGCCGGCCCGCGCCGAAGCTCATCACCGCGGACATGGTGAAGTCGATGCGGCAGGGCAGCGTCATCGTCGACCTCGCGGCGGAGCAGGGCGGCAATTGCGAGCTTACGGTGCCGGGCGAGATCGTCGTGCGAAACGGCGTGACGATCATCGGCTACACGGACCTGCCGAGCCGTCTCGCGCGCCAGGCGTCGACGCTCTACGCGACGAATCTGCTGCGCCTCGTCGACGATCTCGTCAAGACGAAGAGCATCGACGCCGACGCGGTCGATGTCGACATGAACGACGAGGTGCTGCGCGGCACCACCGTCATCGACAAGGGTGAAGTGACGTGGCCGCCGCCGGCCCCCAGGCCCGCCGCGGCACCTGCGCCCGCGAAGCCCGCGCCCGCCGTTTCCGCGCCGCCCAAGCCGAAGGCGCACGGCGAGCCGAGCGGCCCGATGTCGCCCGGCAAGAGCGCGATCGTCTTCGGCGGCGGCGCGGTCCTGTTCCTGATCGTCGGCTTCTTCGCGCCGCGCAGTTTCCTCGAGCATTTCACCGTGTTCGTGCTTGCGTGCTTCGTCGGGTACATGGTGGTGTGGAACGTCAAGCCTGCGCTGCACACGCCGCTCATGAGCGTCACCAACGCGGTGAGCAGCATCATCGCGCTCGGCGCGCTCGTGCAGATCGCGCCGGAAGTCGCGAACGCTTCGGCGAGCATGTCGCGGCCCACCGAATGGATCCGCTGGCTCTCGGTCGTGGCGCTCGCGCTCGTCGCCGTCAACATGTTCGGCGGCTTCGCGGTCACGCAGCGGATGCTGCAGATGTTCCGCAAGTAGGATGCCTCGAGGCGGCCTTCGGGACTGACAAAACGAATATGACGATGACGACGAGCCTGCTCACCGTCGCCTACATCGGCGCGGCGATCCTGTTCATCCTGTGCCTGGGCGGGCTGTCCAGCCAGGAAACGTCGCGGCGGGGCAACCGGTACGGGATGATCGGCATGGCGATCGCGGTGCTCGCCACGATCGCGAGCGCCTACGTTGCGCGCTCCGGGCTGCCGTACATCCTCGTGGCCATGGTGATCGGGGCTGCCATCGGCCTCTATGCCGCGCGCATCGTGCAGATGACGCAGATGCCCGAGCTCGTCGCGCTGATGCACAGCCTCGTGGGTCTGGCCGCGATGCTCGTCGGCTACGCCAATTTCATCGATCCGGCCGCGTCCGCGCAGCTTGCGCCGGCCGAGAACACGATCCACGAGATCGAGATGTACGTCGGCGTGCTGATTGGCGCCGTCACGTTCTCCGGGTCGCTGATCGCCTTCGGCAAGCTCTCCGCGAAGATCAGCGGCAAGCCGGTCCTGCTGCCCGCGCGCCACTGGATCAATCTCGTCGGCCTGATCGTCGTCATCGCGTTCGGCTACCGGTTCGTGACGATCCACGATCTCCAGGCGCAGATGGTCGCGATGGTGGTCATGACGGTCGTCGCATTGCTGTTCGGGGTGCACATGGTGATGGCGATCGGCGGCGCCGACATGCCGGTCGTCGTGTCGATGCTCAACAGCTACTCGGGCTGGGCCGCGGCGGCCACGGGCTTCATGCTGAGCAACGACCTTCTGATCGTCACCGGGGCGCTGGTCGGTTCGAGCGGCGCGATCCTGTCGTACATCATGTGCACGGCGATGAACCGCAACTTCATCAGCGTGATCGCGGGCGGCTTCGGCGCCGACACGAGCAAGCCGGCCGCGGGCTCGGTCACGCCGGCGGGCGACGTGCACCCGATCACCGCTGCGGAGACCGCGGATGCGTTGCGTCAGGCCAGGCGCGTGATCATCGTGCCCGGCTACGGCATGGCGGTCGCGCAGGCGCAGCACACGGTCTACCAGATCACGACGGCGCTGCGGGAGCGCGGCATCGACGTGCGCTTCGGCATCCATCCGGTCGCGGGCCGCATGCCCGGGCACATGAACGTGCTGCTGGCGGAGGCGAAGGTGCCCTACGACATCGTCTTCGAGATGGACGAGATCAACGAGGACTTTGCCGACACGGACGTCGCGATGGTGATCGGCGCCAACGACATCGTGAATCCCGCCGCGCAGGAGGACCCGACGAGCCCGATCGCCGGCATGCCGGTGCTGGAGGTGTGGAAGGCGCGTCTTTGCGTCGTCATGAAGCGCAGCATGGCGTCCGGCTACGCGGGCATCGACAACCCGCTCTTCTACAAGGACAACACGCGCATGCTGTTCGGCGACGCGAAGAAGATGCTGGACGAGGTGCTGGTCGCTCTGAAGGCCGGCTAGCACGCTCGCCCGTGCGCGTTCGTATACGATCGCGTCACGATGCCCGGCCCGCTGTCGCATCTCACGATCCTCGACCTTTCGCGCGTCCTCGCCGGACCGTGGTGCACGCAACTGCTCGCGGATCTCGGCGCGACCGTGCTGAAGATCGAGCGTCCCCGCAGCGGCGACGATACGCGCGCATGGGGACCGCCGTTCCTGAAGGATCGCGACGGCCGCGACACGAGCGAATCGGCGTACTTCCTCGCCTGCAACCGCGGCAAGCGCTCGGTCGCGATCGATTTCACGAAATCCGAGGGGCGCGCCCTCGTGCTCGCGCTCGCGCGCCAGTGCGACGCGCTCGTCGAGAACTACAAGGTCGGCGGCCTCGCGAAGTACGGCCTCGACTATGCCGGCGTTTCGGCGATGAATCCGCGCCTCGTCTACGCGTCGATCACCGGCTTCGGACAGGATGGCCCGTATGCGCCGCGGGCCGGCTACGATTTCATCGTGCAGGGCATGTCAGGCTTCATGAGCGTGACCGGCGAGCGCGACGATCTTCCGGGCGGCGGACCGCAGAAGGCCGGCGTCGCGATCACCGACCTGATGACCGGGATGTACACGTCGGTCGCGCTGCTCGCCGCGCTCGCGCATCGCGACCGCACCGGGGAGGGACAGTGGATCGACGCGTGCCTTTTCGATTCGGCGGTCGCCATGATGGCGGTGATCGACATGAACTACCTCGTGAGCGGCGCGGTGCCGAAGCGCGCCGGCAATGCGCACCAGAACATCGTGCCCTACCAGACGTTCGCGGCGAGCGACGGCCACGTGATCGTCGCCGTCGGCAACGACGGGCAGTTCCAGGCGTTCTGCGCGATCGCCGGCAGGCCCGAATGGGCCGACGATCCACGCTTCGCGACCAATGCGGCGCGCGTTCGCAATCGCGACACGCTGGTGCCGATGATCGAGACGCTGATGCGCACGCGCACGCAGCGCGAATGGCTCGCCGCGCTCGAAGCGGCCGGCGTTCCGAGCGGTCCGATCAATGGCACCGACCAGGTGTTCGCCGATCCTCACGTCGCGGCACGCGGCATGAAGCGCGACCTGTCGCATCCGCTCGCAGGCACCGTGCCGCAAGTGCGTACGCCGCTCGCGATGTCGGCGACGCCGCTCGCGTGCGACCGCGCGCCGCCGCTGCTCGGGCAGGACACCGCTGACGTGCTGCGCGAACGGCTCGGCCTCGACGACGCCGCGCTCGCGCAACTCGCCGCGCGCAACGTCATCGGGCTCGGGCCTGCGAAGGCAAGCGACGCGACGCCGCTGCGCGGGGCCGCGCCTTGACCGGCATCACGCGCAAGCCGGCGTTCTGGATCGCGTACGCGCTCGTCGCGATCGGCGCGCTGGCCCTTGCCTCGCGGCTCTTTCCGCTCGCGATCCCGATCGTCAATCTCGATGTCAGGATGTCGCGCACCGAGGCGATCGCCGCGGCGCGTGCGCTCGCCACCCGCTTGCATCTCGCGCCCGAAGGCGCGCGCGCGGCCGCGCGCTTCGCGCACGATTCGGCGACCCAGAACTACGTCGAGCTCGAAGGCGGAGGCAAGCCGGCGTTCGCGAAGCTCGCGCGCGGCGAGGCTTACTGGCCGTTCTGGTGGGAGGTGCGCCTCTTCACGCTCGGCGCGATCGACGAGACGGTCATCCGGTTCTCGCCCGATGGCCGGCCGATCGGTTTCGCGCAACGGCTTCCGGAGACGTACGTTCGCGACGAGACGCGCAAGGCGCTCGCCGCGGCGAGCGCGCGCACGATCGCGCAGACGCGCGCCCGCGACGACTGGGGAGTCGACCTTTCCGCGTACAAGCTGCTCGACCAGTCGCAGCAGACACAGCTTTCCGGGCGCGTCGATCACGCGTTCACGTACGAAGCGGCGCAGCCGATCGGCGAGGCGCAGATACGCCTGATTCTCACCGTCGACGGCGACGAGCTCGTCGGCATCGCGCCCGTCGTCCACATCCCCGAGTCGTTCGGCCGCCGCTTCCAGGCGCTGCGCAGCGCGAACGAGCTGATCGCGAACCTGGCGACGCTATCGGCCGGATTGCTCTACGGACTCGGCGGCTGCGTGCTCGGCGTGCTGTGGCTCGCCCGGCGACACTGGCTCCTCTGGCGACCGGCGCTCGTCGCCGGCGTCGTCGTCGGCGCATTGCTCGCATCGGCATTGCTCGCGTCGGCGAACACGTCGTGGTTCGGCGCCGACACGACGGAGACCGTCGCCACGTTCTGGCTGAAGCACGCGGGCCTGGCACTTCTGATCGTCGTGGGCGGCGGGCTTGCCTACGGGCTCGTGTTCATGGCGGCCGAGGGCCTGTCACGCCGCGCGTTCGCGCATCAGCCGCAACTTTGGCGAGTCTGGTCGCGCGATGCGGCCGCATCGCCGCAAGTCGCGGGGCGCACGCTCGGCGGCTACCTGTTCGTGCCGCTCGAGCTCGCGCTCGTCGCGACGTTCTATTACGCGACGAATCGCTGGCTCGGCTGGTGGCAGCCGTCGGAGGTGCTGACCGATCCGAACATCCTCGGATCGAAGGTGCCGGCGTTGTCACCGATCGCGCTCTCCCTGCAGGCCGGCTTCTGGGAGGAGTGCGCGTTTCGCGCGATTCCGCTGTCGCTCGGCGCGCTGATCGGCGCGCGCTTCGGACAGCGCACGCTCGGCATCGCGATCGCGATCGTCGTGCAGGCGCTGATCTTCGGCGGCGGCCACGCGAACTATCCGGGCTTCCCCGCGTATTCGCGGCCGCTCGAGCTGCTGTTGCCGTCGATCGTCTGGGCTTTGATCTTTCTGCGTTTCGGGCTGCTGACGACGATCCTGCTGCACGCGACGTTCGATCTGACGCTGTTCTCGATACCGCTCTTTCTCGTCGACGCGCGCGGCGCTCGCGTCCAGCAGGCGATCGTGATCGCGGCGGCGCTCGTGCCGCTCGCGATGGTCGTGCTGCGACGCGTGCAGAACCGCGCGTGGCGCGAGCTGCCGGCTGCGCTTTTCAACGGCGGGTGGACGCCGGCGGCGCACGCTCCGGAGGCGGTGCGCGCGTCCGTCGCGCTGACGATCGGCCGCGCATCGGCCGGTTTCCAGCGCGCGCTGCCGGTGCTCGGCGTCGCAGGTCTCGTCGCCTGGTTCCTGTTGGCGCCGTTTCGGGCCGACGTTGCGCCGCTGACGCTCGACCGCGACGACGCCATCGCGGCAGCCGACGCGGCGCTTGCCGCACAGGGCGTGCACCTCGGCCCGCACTGGCACCGCTTCGCCACGGTTCGTCTTGCGAGCGAGGAGCCGCAGCAGTGGTTGTGGCACAAGTTCGTCTGGAGCGAAGCCGGCCCCGACGTGTACCGGCACCTGATCGGCAACATCCTCGCGCCACCCGTCTGGCAGGTGCGTTACGTGACCTTCGAAGGCGACGTCGTCGAGCGCGCCGAGGAGTGGCGCGTCGCGATCGCGAACGACCGCAGCGTCCGCGCGGAGAGCCACGTGCTGCCCGAATCGCGTCCCGGCGCGCATCTTGCGCGCGACGCCGCGCTCGCACTTGCGCGCTCGGCGCTTGCGAAGCGCTACGGCGTCGATCCCGCGCCGCTGACGCTCGTCGCCGCCGACGAGGAGCAGCGGCCGGCGCGCACCGACTGGGCGTTCACGTTCGGCGACCCGCGAATCGCCGTCGGTGCCGGCGGCGAAGCGCGTTATGCGGTCAACGTGGCGGGCGACGAGGTGTCGGCCGCGGGGCGCTTCGTCCACGTCCCCGAGACCTGGATGCGCGGCGAGCAGGCGATCGACAACAAGCTCGAGGTCGTCGCGCTCGGCGGCTTCGTCGTCTTCCTCGCGGCCGGGCTTGCCGCGCTGGTCGTCGGCATCGTGAGCTTCGTGCGTCATCGCGTCGATACGCGTGCGCTGCGCGTCGTCTTCGTGGCAGCGTTCGTGCTGGCGCTGCTCACCGCGGCGAACGGGTGGCCGACCGTCGCGACGACGCTCTCGACGACCGATCCGCTCGTGTCGCAATTGACGTTGCGCGTGCTCGGCGCGATCGCGGCTGCGCTCGTCGCAGCGCTGCTGCTCGCGCTATGTGCCGGCGTCGGCGTCTACGGCGCGACGCTCGCGCCGGCGCGCGCGCGCATCGGTCCCGTACACGCTGTCGTCGCCGCCATCGCGGCGGGCGCGTTCGTCGTCGGCCTGCAGGCGGCGCTCGGCGCGCTCGCGATACCCGATCAGCCGACATGGCCGGGCGCCGCATGGGCGTCGCAGAGCGTGCCGCTGGCCGGCGCCGCGCTGTCGGGGCTCGATTTCGTCGGGCTCGCGAGCGCGGAGCTCTTCGTCGTCTACGTCGTGTCGCGGATCACGGACGGGTTCTCGCGCCGCCTGTGGCTCGCGGTCGCCGTCGTCGTCGCGCTCGAATGCGCTGCTGCGCTCGCGCAGGGACGCGGGCACCTCGCAGGCGCGCTGATCGGCGGCGCGATCGCCGGCGCCGTCGCGTCCGGCGTGCTGCTGATGCTGCTGCGCTTCGATCCGCGAATCGTGCCCGCGTTCGCCGCGACCGTCGTGCTGCTCGGCGGCGCCGTCAAGGCCGCGCAATCGGCCGCGTGGCTCCCCTTCGCGATCGAGGCCGTCGCGGCGATCGTCGTCACCGCGCTGTACCTGCGCTATTTGCGCGGCGAAAACCGAAGTAGGGTCGGAGACGACTTTCCAGTGAGTTCGCCTCGTGTCGAAGCGGCAGACGACGAAAGTCGTCTCTGACCCCACCTGGGTCGCGGCCCGCAGGGCCGCGAAGCCGCGCGTCACGTATCCGCCCGAGCTGCCGATCTCGCAGCGCGCCGGCGAGATCGCGCAAATCATTCGTGACCATCCGGTCGTCATCGTGTCCGGCGAGACGGGCTCCGGCAAGACGACGCAGCTCCCGAAGATCTGCCTCGCGGCAGGGCGCGGCGAGCGCGGATTGATCGGGCACACGCAGCCGCGCCGCATCGCCGCGCGCGCGGTGGCCGCGCGGATCGCGCAGGAGCTCGATACGCCGCTGGGCACGGCGGTCGGCTACAAGGTCCGCTTCACCGACCGCACGCGGCCCGACGCGTACATCAAGCTGATGACGGACGGGATCCTGCTCGCCGAAACGCAGGGCGACCGCGAGCTCTCGCGCTACGACACGATCATCATCGACGAGGCGCACGAGCGGAGTCTCAACATCGATTTCCTGCTCGGATATATCAAGCGGCTGCTCGAGCGCAGGCGTGATTTGAAGGTCGTCGTCACCTCGGCGACGATCGATGCCGATCGCTTCGCCGCGCATTTCGCGACGCGCGGGCGGCTGGCGCCGATCGTCACGGTGTCCGGGCGCACGTATCCGGTCGACATCGCGTACCGGCCGCTTCGCAGCGGCGAGCGCGAGGCCGACGACGAGGAAGAGCTCGAGGAGGCGATCGCAGCGACGGCCGAGGAGCTGTGGCGCGAAGGCCCTGGCGACATCCTCGTGTTCCTTCCAGGCGAGCGCGAGATCCGCGAGACCACCGACGTGGTTCGACGATCGCTCGCGCGGCGGCCTTACGCGAGCGCGGTCGAGGTGCTGCCGCTCTACGCAAGGCTCACGGTCGCCGAGCAGCAGCGCGTGTTCGCACCGTCGCGCGGACGGCGCATCGTCCTGTCGACGAACGTCGCGGAGACGTCGCTGACGGTTCCGGGTATCCGCTACGTGATCGACAGCGGCCTTGCGCGGCTGTCGCGCTACTCGGTGCGCAGCAAGACGACGCTGCTCGCGATCGAGAAGATCTCACAGGCGGCGGCGAACCAGCGCGCGGGCCGCTGCGGCCGCGTGCAGAACGGCGTCTGCCTGCGCCTCTACGACGCCGACGATTTTGCGGCGCGACCGGTCTACACCGACCCCGAGATCCTGCGCAGTTCGCTCGCCTCCGTCATCCTGCGCATGGCGGCGCTCGCGCTCGGCGACGTCGCCGCGTTTCCGTTCCTCGATCCACCGACGCCGCGCGCGATCGCCGACGGTTACCAGTTGCTGCAGGAGCTCGGCGCGGTCGACGCGGCCCGCGCGTTGACGCCGCTCGGTCGCGAGCTCGCGAAACTGCCGCTCGACCCGCGCATCGGACGCATCGTGCTCGCGGCCCGCGACGAAGGCTGCCTTGCCGAAGCGCTCGTCATCGCAAGCGCGCTGGCGGTGCCCGATCCGCGCGAGCGGCCGCTCGATCGCGCGCAGGCCGCCGACCAGGCCCACCTCGCGTTTCGCGATCCGCGCTCGGACTTCCTCTCGCTGCTCGCGTTGTGGGAGTTCTTCGACAGTCCCGCGCAGCGGGCGCTATCCCACCGCCAGCGCGTCGAGGCGTGCCGCGCGCATTTCGTCTCGTTCCTGCGGATGATCGAGTGGCGCGACGTCCATGCGCAGCTCGTCGCCGTGCTGACGGAAACGGGGTGGAAGGTCGACACGAAGCTGCCGGCGGACATCGACGCCGCCCGCGATGAGCGCCGCAGCGCCGCCTCAAGGCGCGGATTCCACTCCCTCGGGGGACAGGGAAGCGGCGCAACCGCGAGCGTGGGGGGGTCATACGAACTGATCCACCGCGCGTTGCTCGCGGGACTTCTCGGCAACATCGGCGTCAAGTCCGAACCGGTCGCGACCGCCGGCGGGCAGTACGACGGTGCGCGCGGGATCCGCTTCTTCCTGCATCCGGGCTCGGGCCTTGCCAAGAAGGCGCCGAAGTGGGTCGTCGCGGCCGAGCTCACGCAGACCACGCGCCTTTTCGCGCGCTGCGCGGGGCGCGTCGAGCCCGAGTGGATCGCGGCCATCGCCGGCGACCGCGTGACGCGCGAGCATTTCGACGCGCACTGGGACAAGGCGCGCGGCGAGGTCGTCGCGAGCGAGCGCCTGCAGCTCTACGGCCTGACATTGATCCCGAGGCGGCTGGTCGCGTACGCGACGCTCGCGCCGAAGGATGCGCGCGACGTGTTCATCCGCGAGGCGCTCGTCGCCGGCGAGCTCGGCGTCGACGCGCCGTTCGTTGCGCACAACCGCGCGCTGATCGCCGACGTCGCGGAGCTCGAGCACAAGACCCGCCGCGAGGACGTGCTCGTCGACGACACGGCGATCGCGGCGTTCTACGCCGAGCGGATTCCCGACGACGTGAATTCGCGCGCGACGTTCGAGCGCTGGCGAAAGCAGGACGAGCGCAAGCACCCGAAGCGGCTGTTCCTGACGCGCGAGCTGTTGATGCGCCATGCGGCGAGCGCCGTGACCGAGGCGCTCTTCCCCGACACGCTGACGATCGCGGGCGCGGCGCTGCCGCTCAAGTACCGCTTCGCGCCGGGCCATCCGCTCGACGGGTTGACGCTGACCGTGCCGCTCGCGCTGCTGAACCAGATCGACGAGCCGACGCTGTCGTGGCTCGTGCCGGGCATGATCCGCGACAAGGTGACGCTTCATCTTCGCGCGCTTCCGAAAGCGCTGCGCAACCGCCTCGTTCCGCTGCCGGACACGGTGACCGGCTTTCTCGAGCACTCGCCGCGCGACGACGCTGCACTCGGCGACGCATTGCGAGGCTACCTGCAGTCACGGCTCGGCGAAGCGCTGCCTGCCGACGCATTGCGCAGCGTCGAGCTGCCGCGGCACTTGCGGATGAATCTGCGCGTCGTGGACGCGTCGGGCCAGGAGCTCGGAATGGATCGCGATATCGCGACGCTTCGCGCGCGACTGTCCGACGCGGCGCGGCTCGAATTCGCGGCAGCCGGGCCGGCGTTCGAGCGCCGGGGCTTGCGGCGCTGGGAATTCGGCGAGCTGCCCGAGATGCTGACGCTGCGCCGCGACGGCGAGCGCCGAACCGGTTACCCCGCGCTCGTCGACGAGACCGACGGTGTCGCGCTGATGCTGCTCGACACGCGTGAAGCCGCGCTCGTCGCAACCCGCAAGGGCGTCGTCCGCCTGATCGGCTTCGAGCTCGGCGATTCGCTCGCCCGGATGAGCAAGGCGGCGTCGTGGCCTCCGATCGCAACGCCGCTTCGCGCAGTCGTTCCGCTCGACGCGCTGCAGGACGATTTCGCGCGCGCCGTTGCCGATCGTGCGTACGTCGGCGACGACCCGCTGCCGCGCGACCGCGATGCGTTCGTCGCGCAGGTGAAGCGCGCCCGCGCGCGTCTTTCGGCAGTGTTCGACGCGCTGGTCGACGCGACGTCGGCGATCGCGGCCGCGCAGTACGCGTTGTCGCAGAAAATCGCCGCGGTGCCGGCAACGCAGCGGATGCTCGCGGCCGAGGCCAAGGCACAGCGCGACGCGCTCGTCTACCCAGGCTTCCTGTCGGCGACGCCGTGGGCGCGGCTTTCGCACGTGCCGCGCTTCCTGGAGGCGCTGTCGCGGCGGATCGATCGCTATCCGCAGAATCCCGAGCGCGACCGGCGGCATGCGGCGCAGGTCGGGGCGTGGTGGTCGCGCTACCGCGAGCGCGCCGAAGCCGAGCGTCGCGCGGGCGGCGTGTCGGCGGCGCTCGACGATTTTCGGTGGCTCCTCGAGGAGCTTCGCGTGTCCCTTTTCGCGCAGGAATTGCGCACCAGCGTGCCGGTGTCGCACAAGCGGGTCGAAAAGGCATGGCAGGCGCTGCCGGCGCCGGGCAAGCGGCCGTGATCGGTGGCATACAATGCGTCCCCGTGCTAGAGTCGAAACGCCAATGAAGCCGGCAGCGAGCCTGTGCCTTCCCCAAACGTAACGACCAACGTTGCGCCGGCTCGCCGTCCCGTGCCCCGGGAGCTGGCGAAAATCCTCGCTGATTGCCGCGACATCACGGTTCACCGGCTGTTGCTGTCGTTCACGGCGCTTTGCGACCGTGTCTGCGACATGCTGATGGAGCGCGCCGGCCGCTCGGTCGTCCGCGACGAGCAGCAGCTCTTCCTCGAGGCCCGGCAGGTCCTGATCGTCGGCCGCGCGAGCCTCATGTCCGAGTTCGAGAAGCGGCTGCGAACGCGCATTGAGGACCAGGTGTCGGGGCGCGCGGACGAGCGTGCCGATTTCTCGAAGGCCGACGCGACGAAGCTCGCGCTCGTCGATCTTTCGATCGTCGACGAGTCGGTGATCGTCGGCAACATCGTGCGCGTCGTCGAGAACGTCTGCCACGCCGAACTCGTCGCGCTGAACCGCGGCATCGGCCATCGGCTCGGCAAGTCGGTCGTCGAGAACGCGGCGAATCCGCTCGGACCCGAAACGATCGTCCGCGCGTTTGCCGAGGCGCTCGACTCGCTTTCCGCCGAGCCGCGCGTCAAGTTCCAGATCCTGAAGGAGCTGAACCAGGCACCGCTCGCGGAGGTCGCGTCGATCTACGCCGACGTCAACCGCCATCTCGCGAACCTGCGCATCATTCCGGCGTCGGCCGCGCGCAAGCCGGCGGCGGCGCGCGAGAGCCCCGCGCAGCGCAAACGCCCGGCGAGCGAGAGGCCGGATGCATCGCAGCCATCGTCCGAGACCGACGTGATGGCGATGTTCCGCCGCGCGGCGTCGCACGGCGGCTTCCCGCTCGCGGGCCATCCGGCGCCGCCGACACGCGTCTATCCGCCGCTGCCGCCGACGCCGTCAGGCTATGTGCCCGGCAATCCGATCGTCGCGACGCCGGGCCTGCGCGAAGGCCTGACGCGGCTGCAGGCGGGCCAGACCGACTTCAACGTCGAAGGCATGCAGGTCGCGTTCTCGGGGATTCCCGAAGGCACGCACAACGTGCTGCGCGACCTGCAGGAATCGCCGCTCGGCCAGCGCGCGAACCAGCTCGAGGCGATGACGATCGAGATGGTCGCGATGCTGTTCGACTTCATCTTCGACACGCGCGATCTGCCCGACGGCATCAAGGCGCTGCTTGCGCGGCTGCAGATCCCCGTGCTCAAGGTCGCGATGCTCGACGGCGCGTTCTTCGCGAAGAAGACGCATCCGTCGCGGCTGCTCGTCAATGCGCTCGCGGCGGCCGGCCTCGGCTGGGCGCCGTCGATGGGGCAGGAGGATCCGCTCTATCGCAAGATCGAGAGCATCGTGCGCCGTGTCATCGACGGCTTCGGCGAGAACATCGGGCTCTTCGACGAGTTGCGCACGGAGCTCCAGGCGTTCCTCGCAAGCGAGGAACGGGCGGCCGAGGAGAACTTCTCGAGCACCGCCGAGGCGATCAACGAGGGCGACCGCAAGGATCTCGCGAGCGTCATCGCGAAGTCGGAAGTCGAGCGCCGCATCGAAAGCTATCCGATTCCGCGCTTCCTCGCGCAGTTCCTGCGCGACAAATGGCAGCGCACGCTCGAAGTCGTCTATCTGCGCGACGGCGACGAGAGCGAGGCGTGGAGCTCGGGCGTCGCGACGCTCGAGGATCTCGTCTGGAGCGTGCAGCCGAAGAAGACGCCCGAGGATCGCAAGCACCTGGTCGCGCTGCTGCCGTCGCTTTTGAAGCGGCTCGCGGCCGGCGCACCGCCCGCGCAATGGGCGCCGGGCGAGCGCGAAGCGTTCATGGCGAATCTCGTCGAGGCGCACGCGGCGGCGGTCAAGCCGTCGCTTGCCGCCGTGCCGTCGCCGACGGCCGCGGTTGCCGAAGCCGCGCGCGCCGAGGCCGTCGTCGCGAAAGCGTCGGGCGACGCCGCCGCCGCCGCGCGCGCCGAAGCGCTCGCGCAGGCGATGGCGCCGGCCGAGCCGGCGACTGTCGATGCCGGACCGTCGGTCATCGAGGACGAGTTCCTCGAGATTGCGCGCAGCCTCGACCGCGGGATGTGGGTCGAGTTCGAGGATGCCGACGGGCAGCTTTCGTTCTCGAAGCTCGCATGGATCAGCCCGCTGCGCGGAACGTATCTGTTCACGAATCGCCAGGGGCAGAAGGCGCTGTCGATGACGGCCGACGAGCTTGCCGAGCAGTTCCGCGGCAATCGCGCGCGGCTCGTCGAGGCCGAGCCGCTGATCGATCGCGCGCTGACGAGCGTCATCCACGAGCTCTCCGACCGCTTCGAGCTCGAAACCGCATCGGTTTGACGCGTCAGAGCTTCGCGGGATCGATCGGCGGCGCGCTGTCGCGCGCCGTGCCGATACTGTTCACGGCGCGCGTCATCGGGCTCGCAATCCTGCCGCTGCTGGTTGCCGCGATCGTCTGGACCGCGATCGCGATCGTCGGCTGGCATCCGCTGACCGGCGCGCTCGCGCGTGCGTTTGGCGCGACGAGCGACGCGTCGGCGTGGCAGCGCATCGCGGCCGACGTCGTCGGCGTGCTGATCTTCGCGGCGCTCGCCGCGGCGACCGCGCTGACGGCGATCGCCGTGCTGGCGATGCCGGTGATCGTGCGCACGGTTTCGGCGCGTCATTTTCCCGCGCTCGCCGCGAAGCGCGGCGGAACGTTCGCCGGCAGCGTCGGCAATGCGGCGATCGCGCTCGCGATCTTCGTGCCGCTGTGGCTCGCCGCGCTCGTGCTGCTGTTCGTGCCGCCGCTCTACGCCGTTGCCGCGCTCGTGCTGAACGCGTGGCTCACGCAGCGGATGTTCCGCTACGACGCGCTCGCCGAGCACGCTGCGCACGCCGAAATACCGGTCGTGATCGAGCGCAGCCGGGCGCGGATGATGGGCCTCGGACTCGCGTTGTCGCCGCTGTCGCTGATTCCGCTCGTCAACATCTTCGTGCTGCCGCTTTACGGCGGCATCGCGTTCACCGAGCTCTGCCTCGCCGAGCTCGAGGCGCTTCGCGCCGCAACGCCGAAGGTCGCGGGATGAACGGGCTGATCGGCAGCGGCCGCTGGTTCGACGACGTCGTCGTCGGCGACACGTTCGCGAGTGCGCTGACGATCACGGAGACGCACATCGTGATCGGCGCGGGTCTGATCGGCGATACCAACCCGCATCACGTGAACGCCGAATACGCGAAGGGGACGCGCTTCGGGACGCCGATCCTGCACGGGATGCTCACGTCGTCGATCATGGGCGCCGCGGTCGGCATGTATTTCCACGGGACCGCGATCGCCTATCTCGAGCATCGCGCGCGCTTCTTGGCGCCGGTACGCGCCGGCGACACGCTGACGACCACGTGGACGATCGTCGAAGCGATCGACAAGCCGGCGCACGACGCGGGCATCGTTGCGCTCACCGGACGCGCAGCGAACGAGGATGGCGTCGTCGTCGCCGACGCGGAAGCGCGAATGCTGGTTGCGCGGCGCGGACCCTAACCCGGATGTTTCATCGGGGCGCGACGAAGCTCTGCATCGAAGCGGCCGACCCGGTGAAATATCCGGGTCAAGCCTCGTCGCGCTGCGTCCGACGCTTCGGCGTCACTGCTTCTTCGTGAAGAGCTTGCACCAGCCGTTCGGGCTGATGTTGCCGGCGACGACCTTGCACGCGTCCGGAGCTTCGAAGAACGTGCAGTCGGCGCACTTCTGACCGTTGTTCGGCTTGTCCTGATAGCTGACGCTGCTCTGCGGCGTCTTCTGGGCGCGCGCGGGTCGTGCAGGCATGAGCGTCGCTGCCAGCGTCGTGCCGGTCGCCAGCGCCGCGCTCCTGAGGAACGATCGGCGCGTGCGATTCGCTTGCTTGTCCATGGCTTGCCTCGGATAGGGATCGTGGCGACACTAGCGCCACGAGCGAGCGGTTACTGGAATTTGCACATGTGGCCACCGCTACAGGAAACATTTGCCGATGATGTGCGCACCGGCCGGGCGATTCGATCGATCAGCGCCCTGACGGGCGCGCTGTCGGACGACTCTCCTCGACGTATAAGCACATCCCGGTCCTGCGCGCTCGCGCGCCGCCGGCATTCACGTAGCGCCGCGCGTGCGGCGGCCCGCATCCGCGTCGCCGTGCGACTTGATCACGCTGACCATGCCGTCCGGCTCGATCCACGCGGCGCGCACGTCGCTCACGCTCTCGCAGCCGTGCGCGTGGATCTCCGCCAGCAGCTCGTCCTCGGTGATCTTCTCGTGCTCGAGGTTGCGCCGTATCAGGCGTCCGTCGCGGACGAGCTGGACGCGCGGCGCCTGCACGATCCTTTGCCAGAACCGATAGCGGAACGCGAGCAGGTTCAGCACGTAGCTCCACGTGATGATGGTGGCGACGAGCAGAAGACCGTCGCTGATCGACGTGTAATTGCCCGCCATCCCGTTTTGCGCCGCGTCGGCGATCAGCACGATGACGAGGAGGTCGGTGATGCCGAGGCTGCCGGTTTCGCGGCGCAGGATGAAGCGCAGCATCGCAAACAGCGCGAGATACATCACGCTGCCGCGAACGATGATTTCGAGCGCCGGTGTCGACGGCGTGAAGAGCCGCGTCCAGTCGATGTCAGCCATGGCGATTCGGCCCCATGTCGTTACGCTCGCGCGAGCGCGCGGACGCATTCGGCCACCAGCGCCGGTCCGCGATAGACGAGTCCGGTGTAGAGCTGGATCAGCGTCGCGCCGGCGTCGATCCGCTCGCACGCATCGTCGGCCGACAGGATGCCGCCCGCCGCGATGACCGGCAGCGCGCCATCCAGCGCGGCGACGAGCGTTCGCAGCGTCGCCAGCGCGCGGTCGCGCAGCGGCGCGCCCGAAAGCCCGCCCCGCTCGGACGCGTGCGGCAGGCCTTCGACGCCCTCACGCGCGAGCGTCGTGTTCGTCGCGATCGCCCCGTCGATTCCGTGCCGGATCAACGCCTGCGCGACCGCCCGCAGGCCGTCGTCGGTCAAGTCGGGTGCGATCTTCAAGACGAGCGGCACGCGGCGCCCATGGCGCTGCGCGAGATCGTCGCGCGCGGCGACGATGCGCGCGAGCAGCGCGTCGAGCGCCTCCTCGGCCTGCAGATCGCGCAGGCCGACCGTGTTCGGCGACGAGATGTTGATCGTCACGTAACTCGCGATCGCGTGCAAGGCGCGCAGCGCGGCAACGTAGTCGTCGGCGGAGCGCTCGTTCGGCGTATCGAAGTTCCTGCCGATGTTGACGCCGAGGATGCCGCCGAATCGCGCGCGCTCGACGTTCTCGACGAAGCGCGCGACGCCTTCGTTGTTGAACCCGAGACGATTGACGAGCGCCTGCGCCGCCGGCAGGCGGAACATCCGCGGGCGCTGATTGCCCGGCTGCGGCCGCGGCGTCACGGTGCCGGCTTCGAGGAAGCCGAAGCCCAGCGTCGCGAGTCCGCGCAGGTGTGCGGCGTTCTTGTCGAGCCCCGCTCCGAGGCCCACGCGATTGGGAAATACGAGACCCATTGCCGTCACCGGCGAGGCGGGGAGCCGCGGCGTCGTCAATTGCGCCAGGCCGGTTCGCGCCGCGGCATCGAGCGCGCCGAGAACGACCGCGTGCGCAACCTCGGGATCGGCGGCGAAGAGCAGCGGTCGAAACAACGGATAGAGGGTCACCATCGCATCTTTCGAGGCTGCGCTCGTCGACTTGCGGCGCGTGCGACGATACCATTGCCGCAATCATCCATGTTCATTCCGACGCTGCCGTCTCGTGTTGCCGCCGCGTTCGCGGCCGTTCTCGCGATCCTCATCGCGCTTCCGTCCGCCGCCGCATCGCGCAGCCACGCTCCCGCCTCGGCGCAGGCCGCATCGGGCTACGAGCGCAGGGAAGACGTGCGCGCGTTCATCGACGCGCTGGTCCGCGACGACGGCTTTTCGCGCAGCACGCTGAGACGCTGGTTTCGCGACGTCCGCTACCAGCCGAAGATCGTCGAGGCGATGGATCGGCCGATCGCGGCGCCGCCGAAATGGTTCGAGTACGCGCCGCAGTTCCTGACGCCGGAGCGCATCGAAGGCGGCGTCGCATTCTGGCAGGCCCACGCCGATGCGCTTGCACGCGCGGAGCGCGAGTTCGGCGTACCACCGGAGATCATCGTCGCGATCATTGGTGTCGAGACGTTCTACGGCCGTAACGTCGGCAGCTACCGCGTGATCGACGCGCTGTCGACGCTCGCGTTCGACTATCCGAGGCGTGCGTCGTTCTTCCGCGGCGAGCTGCGCCATTTCCTGCTGCTCGCGCGCGACGAGCGCTTCTCGCCGCTCGTTCCGAAGGGCTCGTTCGCCGGCGCGATCGGCGTGCCGCAGTTCATGCCGGGCAGCGTGCGCGAGTATGCGATCGACTACGACAACGACGGCCGCATCGATCTCTGGCGCAGCGGCGACGACGCCGTTGGCAGCGTCGCGAATTACCTCGCGCGGCACGACTGGCTGCGCGGGCAGCCCGTCTGGACGAAAGCGGTGATTGCGCCTTCGCAGCGCGATGCGACTATGCGCAGGCTCGACGGCGGCATCAGCGAACGGCGGCCGCTCGTCGCGTGGAACGACGACGGCGTCGCCGCCGACGCGCTGCCCGAGGCGATGTCCCCGGAGCCCGTCGGATTGCTCTCGCTGGAGGTCGCGCCCGATGCCGACGCCGACGGCGACGGGCAAACGCTGCGCATCGTGTTCCCGAACTTCTACGTGATCACGCGCTACAACAAGAGCCGTCTTTACGCGGCCGCGGTGACGTCGCTCGCCGAGGCGCTGCGCGCCCAATACAACGAGACGACGACGGCATCAGTGCGACGCTAGGGAATCTCTGCACAACCCGCGTGGAGCGTGTTTGCGCGAGATGCGGATGACTGCGGGACGCACGAAAACTGCGTTTCAGCGAAGGCTAACCCGAGCGAAGCGAGGGTTAAGCCGCGAAGCGGCGGCCAAAGGTACGAAGGTTGTAGGACGGCCTACGAACCGAGGAGGGGGCGAAGCCAGCGCCGCATAGCGCGCAAACCTTTCCGGACGGGGCTTGCCGGGGCGCTGCTTTGTCGCTCCGCCCGTCGCTTGGCAGCTTAACGTTCGCTACGCTCACGTTAGCCTACGTTGAAACGAAGTTTTCGCCGGCCTCGCCAATAGCGCCTGCTATTGGCTGCGTCCTGCTTCGCGCCATCATCCCGACAAGCTGACCCGTCGCGCCCGCGCGGGTTATGCAGAGGTTCCCGACGCGAGCACGCGCGCGTTCTCGACGAGCGCGCGCGTCGACGCATCGGTCTCGTCGGGCAGCGGCGCATCGCCCTCGAGCGCGGCGACGATCGGCTTCGCAAGCGTCTTGCCGAGCTCGACGCCCCACTGGTCGAACGAGTTGATGCCGTAGAGCACGCCCTCGACGAACGTCCGGTGTTCGTAGAGCGCGAGCAGGGCGCCGAGATTGCGCGCATCGAGCACGGGCAACAGCAGCGTCGTCGACGCGCGGTTGCCGGGACAGCGGCGGGCGGCGATCGCCTGCTCGAGCTCGGCTTCCGACAGCTTCTGCGCCGACAGCTCGCGGCGCAACGCGAGCTCGCCGCGCCCGACCATCAGCGCCTGCGCCTGCGCGAGCGCGTTGGCGACGAGGAGCGTCTGCTGGTTTCGCACCGGATGCGTCGCGCGCACCGGCACGACGAACTCGACCGGCACTTCGTGCGTGCCCTGGTGCAGCCATTGGAAGAACGCGTGCTGGCTGTCGGTGCCGATGTCACCCCAAAGCGAGGGCGCTGTCGGTCCGTCGACCGGCGTTCCGTCGCGGCGCACGCGCTTGCCGTTGCTTTCGAGCGAGAGCTGCTGCAGGAATGCAGGCAGCCGCGCAAGCGCCTGCGCGTACGGCGCGACGACGCGTTGGCGGTGGCCAAGCCAGCGCGCGTTCCAGTAGCCGAGCAGGCCGAGAAGCACCGGGACGTTCCGCGCAAGCGGCGCCATCCGGAAATGCGTATCCATCGCCTGCGCGCCGTCGAGGAGGTCCGTGAACGCCTTCCATCCGGCGCGCACCGCAATGACGAAACCGACCGACGACCACAGCGAATAGCGGCCGCCGACACCTTCGGCCATCGGCAGGATGTCGGCGTCGCGCACGCCGAAGCGCTTCGCCGCGCCGGCGTTCGACGTGACAGCAACGAAATGCGGCGCGAGGTCGACGTCGCCCAATGCCTTGCGCAGCCAGGCGCGCGCGCTTTCCGCGTTCGCGAGCGTCTCCTGCGTCGTGAACGTCTTCGACGCGACGACGAAGAGGGTCGCCGCGGGATCGCGATCGGCGAGCGCGCGCGAAAGGGCCTCGGGATCGACGTTCGACACGAACGCGACGCCCGGCGCGCTGCTGCGCGCATCGACGCTGCCGTCGAGCGCCTCGCAGACGAGGCGGGGCCCGAGGTCGGAACCGCCGATGCCGATGTTGATCACGCAGCGGATCGGACGGCCGGTTGCACCTTTGCGGCGGCCTTCGCGAAGCGCACCGGCCAGTGCCGCCATCCGCTCGCGCGTCGCGCGCATCCCGGCCGTCACGTCGACACCGTCGACGACGACACTCGTCGAAGCCGGCGCGCGAAGCGCCGTGTGCAGCACCGGACGATGCTCGGAAACGTTGATCTTCTCGCCGGCGAAGAGCGCCGCGATCCAGTGCGGCAGGCTCGCAGATTCGGCAGCATGGAGCAGCGCGTCGAGCGCCGGATCGTCGATCCGCTCCTTCGAGACGTCGATGCGCCAGTCGTTCCAGTCGAACGACAGCGTCTGCGCGCGCTTCGGATCGCGGGCGAAGAGCTCGTGGAGCGTCGTTGCCGAAAGCCGCCGTGCGTGGTCGGCGAGATCGTCGAATTGCGGTGGGGCGGACATCATGCGGCGTGCAGGGCGCGCCGCGGAGAGGCGAAGGTGAGGCGCATCGGTCAATCGTAGCATCGCAGGCGCGGGCGCGTCAGCCTTGATACACGCCGCGGTATAATTCGCGCCCTCCGCGGTGCGCGGCCAAACGACGCGACGCTGCCATCTTCCGAAGCGCCAGGTCGCGCCGATGCGCATTCTCCTTTCCAACGACGACGGCTATTTCGCGCCGGGCCTCGAGCATCTCGCGGCGGCGCTCGCGCCGCATGCCGAGATCACGGTCGTCGCGCCGGAGCGCGATCGCAGCGGCGCGTCGAATTCGCTGACGCTCGACCGGCCGCTGTCGGTGCGCCGCGCGCCGAACGGCTTTCTGTTCGTCAACGGCACGCCGACCGATTGCGTTCATCTCGCGGTGACCGGCCTTCTGAACGAACTGCCCGACATGGTGATGTCCGGCATCAATCTCGGCGCCAACATGGGCGACGACACGATCTATTCGGGCACCGTCGCCGCCGCGACCGAGGGCTTTTTGCTCGGCGTGCCGTCGGTCGCGTTGTCGCTCGCCTCGAAGACCGCGAAGCATTTCGAGACCGCCGCGGGCGTGGCGCTCGACCTGCTGCTGCGGCATCAGCGCGAACCTGCCGGCGCGTGGCTGCTCAACGTCAACGTGCCCGATGTCCCGCGTGAAGACGTGCAGGGCTACCGGATCACGCGGCTTGGACGGCGGCACAAGGCCGAGGACGTCGTGCGCATGCAGAGCCCGCGCGGAGAAACCGTCTACTGGGTCGGTGCTGCGGGACCGGCGGCCGACGCGGGCGAGGGGACCGATTTCGAGGCCGTCGAGAACCGCTGGATCTCGGTGACGCCGCTGCAGATCGATCTCACCAATCGCGAGCAGATGCGCGGCGTCGGCACGTGGCTCGGCGCCTGAAAGCACAGGACGGCCGATGATGGCGGCCCCCGGGGCAGGGAGCAGGGGAACGAGCGGCAGCGGCATGACGTCCGATCGCACGCGCGCACGGATGATCGAGCGCCTGCGCAGCGAGGGTATCCGCGACGAGGCGGTGCTCTCGGCGATGAATGCCGTGCCGCGGCATATCTTCGTCGACGAGGCGCTTGCGATCCGCGCGTACGACGACTCGCCGCTGCCGATCGGCAGCGGTCAGACGATCTCGCAACCGTGGGTCGTCGCGCGGATGTGCGAGCTTGCGCGGAACGGCCGCGAGCTGGCGGGCGTGCTCGAGATCGGCACCGGCTGCGGCTATCAGGCCGCGATCCTCTCGCGGCTTGCGAAGACCGTCTATACCGTCGAGCGCATCGGCGCGCTCGTGAACAAGGCGCGGCGACATCTGCAGGCGCTGAAGATTCGCAACGTCCGGCTCGCGCACGGCGACGGCAGCGTCGACCTCGGCGAGGATCTCGCCGTCGACGCGATCATCGTCGCCGCGGGCGCGACGCTGGTGCCGACCGCGCTGCTGCGCTACCTGAGGCCGGGCGGGCGCCTCGTGCTGCCGCTCGTACAGAACGACGACGCCGAGCGCGGCGCGCAGCGGCTCACCGTGATCGAGGCGACACCTGCCGGTATCCGCGAGCAGGTATTCGATGCCGTCCGGTTCGTGCCGCTTCTTTCCGGTCTCGGCTGATCTGTTGCAACGCTCGAGCTTTCCGATGCCCAGGCTTTCGTCGTTTCAGTCCCTTTCACGTTTTCGCGCGATGACGATGCTGGCCGTCGCGGCGTTCGTCGTCACCGGCTGCGCGACGCATCGCCCGGCGCCGGTCGAGGACCGCACGCTCGGGCGTGGAGCGCCGGTCGCAGCGCCGTCGGCGCAACCGCCGATCGCGACGCCGGAGCCGCCGCCGGCCGCGACGTACACGGTGAAGCGCGGCGACACGCTGCACCAGATCGCGCTCGACAACGGCCTCGACTATCGCGAGCTTGCCGCGTGGAACAACCTCGAGAATGTCAACAAGATCTATCCGGGGCAAGTGCTGCGGCTGACCGCGCCAGGCAGCGAGCCCTCACGAACCATCGTCGCGGCGCCGTCGCCGGGATCAGCGCAGGATGCGACGAGCGGCGTCGTCACCGCTCCGCTGCGAACGCCGCCCGCGATCGGCGAAAGCAAGCCCCCCGCTTCGGCACCAGCGGCCGCAGCGCCACCGGCACCACCGCCGTCGACGGTCGCCGCCGCCGAAGGCACGCTGAAGACGTCGCCGAAGGCGGTGAAGATGCCGTACTCGGAGCAGGCGGTGCGCGAGCTCGAGCTCGCTGCAAGCGCGGGTCCGGCGCCGCGCAACGCGACTACGGCGTCGTCGACGTCCGAGACCAAAACGGAGCCGCGGAATGCCGCAGCGCCGGCGTCGCCCAACGTCGCGATGGCGAATTCGGCGGCGGCGACCGCGAGTCCGGCTCCATCCTCGTCGCCGGCCAATGCGTCATCGTCGGGCAGGGCGTCATCGCCGGTGCCGGATGCATCCGGTGCCGCGGCCTCCGACGATCAGCTCGTATGGGCGTGGCCGGCGAAAGGCAGGATCGTGTCGGGCTTCTCCGAGACGGCGAACCTGAAGGGCATCGACATCGCGGGTACCGCGGGCGAGCCGGTGCGCGCCAGCGCGCCGGGACGCGTCGTCTACGCGGGCAACGGACTGCGCGGCTACGGCAAGCTGATCATCATCAAGCACAACAACACGTACCTGTCGGCGTATGCGCACAACCGCGACATCCTCGTCAAGGAAGGCCAGCAGGTGACGCGCGGACAGAAGATCGCCGAGATGGGGAACACCGACGCCGACCAGGTGAAGCTGCACTTCGAGATTCGCCGGCACGGCAAGCCGATGGATCCGACGAAGTTCCTGCCGCCGACGTAACCCGCCTTTCGCGCGTGGTTTCGACGCGCGTCACGTCATCGCGCGGAGCTTCGATGGCCGCGGCAACGCCTCGATCGCGCGCTCGAGCGTCGCAAGCAACGCCGCGCGCTCGCTGTCGCGCTTCGCGAGGTCGCCGTAACGCAGCATCGCGAACGATTCGCCGATCGCGCGAAAGGCGATCTCGAACTGCGGCCAGCGGCGCGACGCGCGGTCGGCGAACGCGAGCGGCCCCTCGTGCTCCATCCGCGGCAGGCCGCTTCGCGCGAGGCGCCGGCAGGCCTCTTCCCACAGCGTCAACGCGCGTTCCCTGCGCTTGCGCCGCGCGGCGAACCAGGCGAGCACCGCGAGTCCCCACGCCGTGACGCCCGCCGCAACCGCGACGACCATCTGCCACGGCGCGAACCGGTCGAGCTTCCATTCACGCCACAGCGCGCGCTGCCGGTCGCGGTTGAACTCGATCACGTTGCGCTGCCATTGATGATTGATCGCGTCGATCATCAACTGCGCGCTCTTGAGCCAGCCTCCATCCTCGCGCGCGAAGAGCGGCACTGGATCGCCGGCCGGCACTGCGCCGAACAGCCCGCGCTCGATTCGCGACGGCGCCACCGCCGCGGTCGGATCGAAGCGTTGCCAGCGCCCATCGACGACCGCCTCGGCCCACGCGTGCGCATCCGACTGGCGCACGATCAGGTAGCCGCCCCGCGGATTGATCTCGCCGCCCTGATAACCGGTGACGACGCGCGCGGGAATGCCGGCCGCGCGCAGCAGCACGACGAACGCGCTCGCGAAGTGCTCGCAGAATCCGCGCCGTGTGTCGAACAGGAACTCGTCGACCGGCTGACCTTCCTCGAGGAGCGGCGGCGCGAGCGTGTAGAAGAACGGCTCGCTGTGGAACCATTGCAGCACCGCGCCGATGTAGCGCCGATCGTCGGGATAACGCTCGCGCAGCGACCGCGCGAAGTCGATCGTGCGCGGATTGCCGATCGGCGTCCGCGCGTTCTGCTGCATCTCGAACGCCGACGCGGCCGGATAGCGGTCGACGAGCAGCGACGTGAGCGTATAGCGCAGCCGCCGCGTCACCGGCGAGCGCGTGATGAGTTGCTGCTCGCGCGAAAAGCCCGCGAGTCCGCCCGCCGCGTTGCGCATGCCATCGGTGTCGATCTCGGGCAACGCCGACGGAAAATCGAGCGCGAAGAGCCACGGATGATCGTTCGGCTCGAGCGTCACCGTGTAGCGAACCGTGCGGCCCTCGCCTTCGAGCAGCCGGCCGCCCGCGCGCGGCGGCAGCGCGCGCCATTCGCGGCCGTTGAAGAGCGACAGCACCGGGCCGCGCCAGTAGCGCAGCCGCGACGGCGGTGGCGCCCCGTCGAAGTCGACGCGAAACGCGACCGCGTCGGACAGCGACAACTCGCTGATCGATCCGGGCGACATCCGATCGGACAGGCCCGTCGCCGCCGCATGATCGGCGGGCAGTCCCCACAACGGACTCGCGAGGCGCGGGAACAGCAGGAACAGCGCGGCGGCGATCGGCAGTCCCTGCGCGATCATCGTCGCGGTGCGTAGCCACGCGCGGCGCACGCTGCGCGCGGTCAGCGGCTGCCCGTCGCGCGCGGCCAACGCTTCGAGCGCGCCGCCGGTTGCGAGCACCGCCGGCAGCGCGGCAAGTCCCGCGAGCAGCGACTGGTTGTAGAAGAACGGCGTGATCAGCAGGAAGATCGCGAGGCAGACGAGCAGCGTGCCGTCGCGCAGCGTCCGCACTTCGAGGAACTTGATGCCGAGCAGCACGAACAGGAACGCCACGCACGGGTCGCGGCCGACGAAATAGCCGAACTGCCGGCGGATCAGGAACGCGATCGCGACGGCGATCGCGGCCAGCACCCACGGCGGGATGTGATTCCCCCACGCTTGCCGCTTCGCGGCTTCGCTGCCCCCCAAGGGGGCGGAATTCGCGGCTCGGGTCGGCCCTTCGCCGCGAATGCGCAGCGCACGCTCGCGACGCAGCAGCGCGAAGCGCAGCAGCACGAGTCCGACGCCAAGCACGCCGACCCACAGCGGCAGGTATACCGCCTGCGGCAACTGCGCGGCGACGAGGAGAATGCCGAGGCTCGCGACCTGCACGGGTACCAGGCGATCGGCGTGCGCAGCGGTCGCGCCGAGCGTTGCGCTCGCGCGATCGCGGCCGAACAGTGTCGCGGCGATCGTCATCCGGCGGATTCGGGGTAGAGCGCCAGCGCCGTCAACACGCGGCGGCGATGCTCGGAATCGGAAGCGGCGGCAAACGCCGAGGCGGGCAGCGCGAGCGCGAACGGGCGCGCAGCGCGCTCGGCCGCGAGCACCCACGCGGTAAGGCGCGACAGCCGCGCCTCGGTGTCGAGCTCGCGCGGCAGCTTCGACCATTCGAGTGCGACCGGGCCTCCGGATGCCGTGCCCTCGAACGCCTTCGAGAACCAGCCGGCGCCGCGCGCAACCGCCTTCCATGCAACGCGCTGCAGCGGATCGCCGCGCTGATAGTCGCGCAATCCCGCGAGGTCGTTCTCGTCGCCGCGTCCCTGCGCGCGCGCGTCGAAGCCGTAGTCGCCCGCGGGCAGCGGTGGCGGCGACGGCTCGGGCGCCGGATACGCGATGCCGGCGAGCGGAAAGTGCACGTACGCGAAACCGCGCCACAGCGCGAGCGGATAGGTCGACGACAGCGTCACGCGGCCGAGCGCGATCCGTCCGCGCGCCGGCACGGGTACAGCGAGCGCGACCGTCGCGAGCTGACCCGCGGTGACCGCGCTCGTCGTCGTTACGCCGTTCGCCGAGATCGCGACGCTGCGCCGATCGATCGATCCCGCGGCGAGCGACAGCGAGAAGACGATGTCGCTGCCGGCGAATGCGTCGCTCGCGGCGAGCGGCTTGATCTCGATGCCGGCGAGATTGCGGAACGTGTGCAGAAGCGTCGCGGCGACCAGCCCGCCGAGCAGGAACGTGACGGCGAGACCAAGCGACAACGCGTAATTGAGCGACGTGAGCAGCATCAGGAACAGCGTCGCGATGACGGCGAGGCCGCGGCGCGTCGGCAGGATGTAGATGCGCGAGTGGTGCAGCACGACCGGCGAGCGGTCGGCGGGCGCGAAACGGAATGCGCGTTGACGGATCCTTGTAATCCATGCTCGCCCTTCACCCCAACCCTCTCCCCGCTCGCGGGGAGAGGCAGCCGAGCGCACCCGAGGCGGGTGACGGGTATTGACGGCGATCACGGCAACGCGACCGCCCGCAGCAGCGTCTGCGCCTGCAGCGCGCCGGCACGCGCGCCGCCGGCGAGACGATGTCCGGCCACCGACGCGAAGACGGCCTGCACGTCCTCGGGCACGACCATCGCGCGTCCTTGGAGGAGTGCCCACGCGCGCGCGGCGGCGATCAGCATCAGCCCGGCGCGCGGACTCAGGCCCCGGCGCGACGCCGCCTCGCTGCTTGCACCGGCGCTTTGCCCGGGCAGATGGCCGCGCGACGCCGCGAGCAGCGCCTGCACGTAATCGAGCAGCGCTGGCGCGATGTGGATCGCGGCCGCCTCGCGCTGCCATTGCACGAGCGTCGCCGGATCGCCCTGCGGCACGACGTCGACCAGCTTGCCGCGCCGATCGCCGCCGGCGAGGAGCTCGCGCTCGGCCGCCGCATCGGGATAGCCCAGCTCGATCGCCATGACGAAGCGGTCGAGCTGCGACTCGGGCAGCGGATAAGCGCCGATCTGCTCGACGGGATTCTGCGTCGCGATGACGAAGAACGGCTCCGGCAGCACGCGCGTGACACCGTCGATCGACACCTGTCGCTCCTCCATCGCCTCGAGCAGCGCGCTCTGCGTCTTCGGCGGCGCGCGGTTGATCTCGTCAGAAAGCACGACCGAATGGAAGATCGGGCCGGGGTGGAAGCGGAATGCCTGCGCGCGCTCCTCGAAGATCGATACGCCGAGGACGTCGGCGGGCAGCAGGTCGCTCGTGAACTGGATCCGCGCGTAGTTGAGGCCGAGCGTCGTCGCGAGCGCTTGCGCGAGCGTCGACTTGCCGACGCCGGGAATGTCCTCGATCAAGAGATGCCCGCGAGCGAGCAGGCAGGCGAGGGCGAGCCGAAGCGGCGCGTCCTTGCCGACGACGATCTGCGACAGTTGTTGCAGCACGACGGAGAGGCGGTGCGCGGTGGGGGTGTTGTCGGTGGCGGCTCGGACGGTCATGTTCGGGGATCAGGTGTCGGGTATCGGGTATCAGGGATCAGCGACCGGGACTCGGGGGTTCGGCGTGCTTCGACGGCGTCAACGAGGGTCGTCAGCGGCGGCGCATGGCGCTAGACTTCGGGGCGAAAGCGGCACGCCTTCGTCGTTCCCCGCCGGGCGCCCGTCGCGGCCCACCAGCGTAAACAGGCCATCCGAACGTGACCACCACCGTTTTTATCACGCACCCGTCGTGCCTCCAGCACGAAATGGGCCCGGACCATCCCGAATGCCCGGACCGCCTGCGGGCGATTCACGACCAGATCATCGCGTCGGGGCTCGAGCCGCACCTCGCAATGCGGGAAGCGCCGGCGGCCACCGCCGAGCAGCTCGCCCGCGTGCACGACCGCCGCTACGTCGACGCCATCGAGGCCGCGTCGCCGTCGAGCGGCCTTCGCTACCTCGATCCCGACACCGCGCTCAACCCGCATTCGGTGGACGCGGCGCGGCATGCGGCGGGCGCCGTCGTGCACGGCGTCGACCTCGTTTGCAACGGCGACTATCAGCGTGCCTTCTGCGCGGTTCGCCCGCCGGGCCACCATGCGGAGAGCCGGCGCGCGATGGGCTTCTGCGTCTTCAACAGCGTTGCCGTCGGCGCCGCGCATGGGCTGGCCGCGCACGGGCTGTCGCGGGTCGCGATCGTCGATTTCGACGTCCATCACGGCAACGGCACCGAGGAGATGTTCACCGACGACCCGCGCGTGCTGATGGTGTCGACGTTCCAGTATCCGCTGTACCCGTACAGCGGCATCGACAACACGTCGCCGAACATGGTCAACATTCCGCTGTCGGCAGGCGCCGGCGGCGGCGAGTTCCGCGACGCGGTGCGCGATCGCTGGCTTCCCGCGCTCGAAGAGCACGCGCCCGAGCTGATCCTCGTTTCCGCCGGATTCGACGCCCACCGTGAAGATCCGCTCGCCGGCCTCGCGTTCGTCGAGGAGGACTACGCGTGGGTGACGCGCGAGCTCGCGGCGGTCGCGAAGCAGCACGCGAAGGGACGGATCGTGTCGTCGCTCGAAGGCGGCTATGCGCTGTCCGCGCTCGGGCGCAGCGTCGTCGCCCACCTGCGCGAGCTCGCGACCGCCTGACTGCATCGGTTGCATGAAGCGCCGCGCGTTCCTCGGCTCCTGTTCGCTTTTGGCCGGCATCGCGCCGCTCGCTTGCGCGCAGTCCGCCGCGTCGAGCGAGGTGCGCTCGTATGCGCGCACGCGTCTCGTCGACATCCACGGCTCGCCGATCCGTTACGCGGCGATCGAAGGCGAGACGAATTACGTCTTCCAGTATCCGTTCGCGGCGACGCCTTGTTTCCTCCTGCGTCTCGCGGCGGCCGTCAAGCCGGCATCTTCGATGCGGCGCGAGCAGGGACCGCCATACGTCGCGCCCGGCGGCATCGGGCCGAAGCGCGACCTCGTCGCGTTCTCGGCGATTTGCGCGCACAAGCTTGCGTATCCGACGCGCGACGTGTCGTTCATCCGCTATCAGCGCAAGCGCTCGGCAACGTCGTCGGGGAACGTGATCCACTGCTGCGCCGACCACAGCGTCTACGATCCGGCAGCCGGCGCGCGCGTCGTCGCGGGCCCGGCGCCGCAGCCGCTCGCGTGCATCGCGCTCGAGCACGACGCGTCGCGCGACGAGCTCTACGCGACCGGCACCGTGGGCGCCGAGCAGTTCGAGCCGTTCTTCGAGAAGTATGCGATGAAGCTCACGCTTGAATACGGCAGCCTCGCGCGTGCGCATATGCTCGTCACCGACACGACCGTCGTCCGCGAGCTGACCGAATACTGCCGCAACACGATCCAGTGCTGAGGTCCGTCGAGAGCGCGCGTCGCGTCGATACCTACTCGACGATCAGCGCGGCCGTCACCGACCGGCCTTCCGCGACGAGAATGTTGTAGGTGCGGCACGCGGCGCGCGTGTCCATCACCTCGAGCCCGACCTGCGCGTTCAGAAGCGGCGCGACGACGGCCGGCTGCGGAAAGCGCTGCGTCGCGCCCGTGCCGAGCAGCACGATCTCGGGCGCCTTGTCGCGCAGCAACGCGGCGAAGTCTTCGGCACGCAGCGCGTCGAAGCCGCCGGGCGCGAAGCCCGGCTCGACACCGTCGGCCGTCACGACGACGTTGTCGCGATACTCGTCACTGCCGACGCGCACCCAGCCGGGTCCGCTGCCGGTCACGACGTTCTGCGTCGGCGCCTGCAGGTGAAACTTCATTGGTGCGTTGCGGTAACCGCGCGATTTCCTTTACGATTGTAGCCCCTCCCGCTCTTTCGTCACCCGCAGCGTTGCGGGCGCTCACGAAAAGACCATGCCCCCGCCGCCCGTTTACGATTCGGCAAAGCTGCGAATCGCGCATCCGCACGAGGCGGACGCGCGATGAAACCGCTTCACGTCGGCCTCGTCGGTTTCGGCACGGTGGGACGCGGCACCTGGGACGTGCTGCGCCGCAACGAGGAGGAGATCGCGCGCCGCGCCGGACGTCCGATCCGCATCACGTGGATCGGCACGCGCACGCTCGAGCGCGCGCGGCAGGGCACGCGCGGCATCACCGGCGTCCAGTTCAGCGACGATCCGGCAGCCGTCGTCCGCAACCGCGACGTCGACATCGTCTGCGAGCTGATCGGCGGCATCGAGCCCGCGCGCACGCTGATTCTCGACGCGATCGCGCACGGCAAGCACGTCGTCACCGCGAACAAGGCGCTGCTCGCCGAATACGGCAACGAGATCTTCGCTGCCGCGCATGCGAAGGGCGTGATGGTCGCGTTCGAGGGCGCCGTCGCCGGCGGCGTGCCGATCATCAAGGCGCTGCGCGAAGGGCTGACGGCCAACCGCATCCAGTGGATCGCCGGCATCATCAACGGCACGTCGAACTTCATCCTGTCGACGATGCGCGAGGAAGGCTCGACGTTCGAGGCGGCGCTCGCCGAGGCGCAGGCGCGCGGCTACGCCGAGGCCGATCCGACGTTCGACGTCGACGGCATCGACGCGGCGCACAAGCTCACGATCATGTCGGCGATCGCGTTCGGCGTGCCGATGCAGTACGACAAGGCCTACGCCGAAGGGATCGCGATGCTGACGCGCGAGGACCTCCGCTACGCGGAGGAGCTCGGCTACCGGATCAAGCTGCTCGGCATCACGCGCCGTGCGCGTAACGGCATCGAGCTGCGCGTGCATCCGACGCTGATTCCGGCGAAACGGCTGATCGCGAACGTCGAAGGCGCGATGAACGCGGTGCTGGTGAAAGGCGATGCGGTCGGCTCGACGCTGTACTACGGCGCGGGCGCGGGGGCCGAGCCGACGGCGAGCGCGGTGATCGCCGATCTCGTCGACGTGACAAGGATGCACACGGCCGACCCCGAGCATCGCGTGCCGCATCTCGCGTTCCAGCCCGATCAGCTCACCGACGTGCCGATCCTGCCGATCGGCGACGTCGAGACGAGCTACTACCTGCGGATGCGCGTGCTGGATCGTCCCGGCGTTCTCGCCGACATCACCCGCATCCTGGCCGATCGCGAGATTTCGATCGACGCGATGATCCAGAAGGAGCCGACCGAGGGCGAGGACCAGACGGACATCATCCTGCTCACGCACAAGTCGGTCGAGCATCGCGTCGTCGATGCGATCGCGCGGATCGAGTCGTTGCCGACCGTGCGCGGCAGCGTCGTGCGCATTCGCCTCGAGGATCTCGGCTGACATGGCCATGTTGCGCTGACGCCGATGAACTACGTCAGCACGCG
>DATJFI010000005.1:0-92590 GCA_035495715.1 Casimicrobiaceae bacterium | reverse complement strand
GTGCGCCTCGATGCGCGCGAAGTGCCGCCACGTCACCGGGTCAGGCGGATAACCGTCCTGTGCCATCGGATCGCGGAAATCGGCGACCCACGGCCGCTGCGAGCGGCGTGCAAGCGTGGCGCCGATCGCATGCGCGGTGGCGATCGGATAGGTGGACCAGATGACCTCCGGACGAAAGCGGCGGATCACGAGCAGGCCCAGCGGAACCGCCGCAAAGCGCCATGAATTCCAGCGGTCCGGGCGAGCGAGAAATCCCGGGTAGCGGCCGGCGACGGCGAGATGCCGCGCCGCGTCGAACGCCTGCGCGCGGTGCACGCGAAGATCGGGCGGAACGCTGCGCGTGTCGTCCAACGTGTCGTAGGCGCGCGGGTGCACGGTCAGCACCTCGGGCTCCCAGCCGAATTCAGGGAGGTAGCGCGCGAAGCGAAGCGTCCGTTCGATCCCGCTCGTCCCGACAAGCGGCGGGAAATGGAACGCGATCATCAGGACCCGCTTGCGCATCTTCGAAGGCGACCGAATCGCGGAGTTCGAAAACCGCGCGACTATATAATATCGAGCGAATTTCAAACGCCGCCTGCGTTCGCGGCGACGACGAGGAGAGCGTTGGACACGCGCGGCGAAGTGCTCGGGGTTCTGGACGACGTGCTGAGTCTCAAGGGGCGGAGTGCGTCGTTTCGCGACGATATGACGTTGATGTCGGGACTTCCCGAGCTCGATTCGATGGCCGTCGCCAACGTGCTCACCGCGCTCGAGGAGCGCTTCGGCTTCACGATCGACGACGACGAGATCGACGCGTCGACGTTCGAGACCGTGGGCACCCTCGTCGAGTTCGTCCGTCGCAAGCGCGCCGCATGACGGCGAAGGGCGACGATTGACGATCGTCCAGGAGGCGTTCTACCTGCCGGTCGACGACGGTCGATGTTTCGCCGTGTACCGCGCGCCGCACGCCGATGCGCGTGCGACGATGCTCCATCTGCCGGCCTTCGGCGACGAAATGAACAAGGCGCGCGCGATGACCGCGTGCGCCGCGCGCGCGTTCGCGCATGCCGGCGTCGCCGTTCTGCAGGTCGACTGGGAAGGTTGCGGCGACAGCAGCGGCGAGCATCGCGACGCGACGCTCGCCCGGTGGGTCGCAAACGCGCGTGCGGCGCTCACGTGGCTGCGCGCGCGGCATCCCGACGTATCGCCGCCGTGGCTGTGGGCGCTGCGCGCCGGTGCGCTCATCGCCGCACCGCTGATCGCGCAGCGATCCGACGTGCCGCTGCTGCTTTGGCAGCCGGTCGTCAACGGCAAGCAGTATCTGATGCAGCTCCTGCGTCTCAAGGCCGCGGGCGCATGGGCCAGTGCGCGTGGCGACGCGTCGTCGACGAAGGCGCTCCGCGCGCGCCTCGCGAGCGGAGAAGTCCTCGAGATCGGAGGCTACGACGTGTCGCCGGCGCTCGCCGACGAGCTCGAAGCCGCGACGTTCGCGCTTCCTGTCGAGCACACCGGACCGGTGATCTGGCTCGAGGTCAGCAGCTCGGCGCACGCGTCGATGTCCGCGGCCGCGACGGCCGCCGCCCACGTCGCCGCGGTGAAGACGAAAACGATCGCCGGCCCCGGCTTCTGGCAGTCGGTGGAAATCGAGCGCTGCGACGAGCTCGTCGCGCAATCGTCGTCGCTCGTGGCGGAGACCCTCGATGCAGTACGCAGAGCGGGCGCAGTTCTTTGATTGCCGCGGCGCGAGCCTGCTCGGCATCGTGGCGGTGCCGGCGACACCGCGGCCGGTCGGCGTGACGATCATCGTCGGGGGCCCGCAATACCGCGTCGGCAGCCATCGCCAATTCGTCCTGTTGGCGCGCGCGCTCGCCGCCGCGGGCCTCGCGTCGATTCGTTTCGACTACCGGGGAATGGGCGACGCCGAGGGTGAGCCCACGACGTTCGAAGCGATCGACGACGACGTGCGGTGCGCGATCGACGTCTTGCAGCGCGAGGCGGGGACGCGGCACGTCGTGCTCGCAGGGCTCTGCGACGGCGCGTCGGCCGCGCTTCGCTATTGCAGGGACGATGCCCGCGTCTGCGGCGTCGTCGCCATCAATCCGTGGGTTCGCTCGCCCGACAGCGAGGCGCGAGTCCGGCTGCGCTTCTATTACCTGAAACGCATCGCGAGCTTCGCCTTCTGGCGCAAGGTGGTCACAGGCGCGTTCGCCGCACGCGATGCGGCACGTGACCTTGCAACGGCCGTCGCGACGGCCGCCGGGACCGGTCGATCGGGCGAACTGCCGTTTCTCGCGCGAATGCATGACGGCTGGTGCGGTTTCCGCCGGCCCATTCTCGCGTTGCTGAGCGGCAACGATTTGACCGCGCGCGAATTCGAGCACTGGATCGATGCCGATCCCGTGCGTCGCAAGGCATCGCGACGACGAAACGTCGTCGTGGCTCGACTGAACGATGCGGATCACACGTTTTCGCGCGCGTCGGATCGGGCGCAAGCGGAACTTGCGATCGCCGGGTGGATCGATCGCGCGGTGATCGTGCAAACCTTACGCGGTGCAAGCGCAAGTCGGTAATACTGCGCTCCAGTTTTTCGCCGACGACATTGCGCGCGGGCGGTCCGATCGCCGACTGGCGCGGTGACTCGCCCGACAGGCGGTCAGGCGAATTTTCGCCAGACACCCCCGCATGCGTGAAGCAACATGCTTTTGCATAGGAAAACGACGCGAACTTGTAATGCACAGCTTGCCGAAACCATTGCCGAACAGCGGGTTGGTGTTTACGGTGCCGCAATATTCCGCGATAGTTTTCGACTCTTATCGGTATGCGTTGGCACGTCGCTTGCTCGACGGGTGCGCAATGAACTGATGCGCATTGCGCTTCACGCGCACTGACCTGCAACCGAGTCGATTCGACAGCGAACGTGTTCAGCCTCCTTCGCCAGAGCGTCTCCGCCGCCATGCTGTTCCAGCTGGCCGCCGAGACCGGCTGGCTCTTTCTCGCGCTCCTCGTTGCGTTTCGCATCGACGGCACTGCCGTGTCGTCGCATCACGAAATGCTGCTGGCGCTGATCTTCGCCATATCGATCACGTGCCTCAACGGCGCCTTCGGCCTCTACCGGCGATCGCAGGACGTGTCGAGCAGCAGCTATTTCCTGCGCGTACTGCTGGCGCCCGCGGTGGGGATACCGCTCGCCTACCTGATCGCCCAACTGATGCCGCCCGGTGTTCCGATGTACGGGAGCTGGACGCTCGCCATCCTTCTCGCGCTCGGCGGACTGCTGCTGGTTCGGCACGCAGTCGTGCTGCCGCTCGTCGGCGCGCTGCTCCCGCATCGCGTGCTCGTTCTCGGCACCGGGCCGGATGCGCGCCTCGTCGAGGCGTCGCTCACGTCGGCGAACCCGCTCGGCATGCGCATCGTCGGGTTCTACGCGCTCGACAAGGCGCCGGTAATCACGATCGCTCCGGCGCGTGTGATCGCTCGCGACGTCGCGCTGTCCGATGCCGTGCGGAAATTGCGCGTCGACGAGGTCATCGTGGCGGTACGCCAGCAGCGTGGCGGCGTTCTGCCGTTGCGCGAACTGCTCGATTGCCGACTCGAAGGCGTCGCGATCACCGATCTCGCCGGATATTTCGAGCGCGTTCACGGGCAGGTGCCGATCGAATCGCTCAAGGTGAGCTGGCTCATCTACGGCGACGGCTTCCGGCAGAACTGGTGGCGCTCGTTCGTGAAGCGCACGTTCGACATCGTCGTCTCCGGCACGCTGCTCATCCTCGCGGCGCCGGTGATCGCGCTCGCCGCGCTGCTGATCGCGCTCGAAGACGACGGTCCGATCATCTATCGCCAGGACCGCCTCGGTTATCGCGGCCGTCACTTCACGCTTTACAAGCTGCGCAGCATGTCGAAGGACGCCGAGAAGGACGGCAGGGCGACGTGGGCGGCCAAGAACGACGCGCGCGTCACGCGGGTCGGACGGTGGCTGCGCCGCACGAGGATCGACGAACTGCCGCAGCTCGTGAACGTGCTGAAGGGCGAGATGAGCTTCGTCGGACCGCGGCCCGAGCGCCCCGAGTTCGTCGCCATGCTAACCGAGCAGATCCCGTATTACGCGGTGCGTCACAGCGTCAAGCCGGGTCTCACCGGGTGGGCACAGGTGCGCTACTCTTACGGCGCGACCGTCGAGCAGGCCGTCCGCAAGCTCGAATACGATCTCTATTACGTAAAGAACCACACGCTGGTGCTCGATCTTGTCATTCTGCTGGAAACCGTTCGCGTCGTTCTTCTCGCAGAGGGCGCCCGCTGACGCCGGGCGTCCACGTGGCGGGCCCACGCCTGCGCCTGCCTCGCCGTGACCAAGGAAGCGTTCGTCACCATCGCCAGCTGGAGCTACGGCCTGGCGGCCGTCGGCTACGTGCTGTTTGCCGCGCGGGTCGCGGTCGGCGCGCGCGCGCGTGCGCGCGGCTGGCTGCTGCTTGGCGCGCTCACCGCGACCGCCGCGTGGGCCGGTCTGTCGTGGCTTCGCGCTTCGGATGGGCGTCCGCTCGTCGTGGTCGCGGTCGACTTCGCGAGCGCCGTCCGCTACGCGTTCTGGTTTGCGTTCATCGCGGTCGTGCTCGCGCGCCCGTCGCTCGCAGCGCCAGCCCAGCACATCCCGCAGCGAATCGTCGTCCCGACCGCGCTCGCGCTTCTGGCAAGCGTCGTCTTTGGCGCAGGCTTCCCGCTGGTCGGGGCGAGCGACCTGAACGTGCGTGCCGCGTTCGCGATCCATCTCGTGCTCGCGGTCTTCGGACTCATCCTGGTCGAGCAGCTTTATCGCCGCGTGCAACCGCAGCAGCGCTGGTCGATCAAGCCGCTCGTCGTCGCGCTCGCCGGCGTCTTCGGCATCGACCTCGTGCTGTATGCCGACGCGATGCTCTACGCGCGGCTCGACGGCGACATCTGGCTTGCGCGCGGCTTTGCCAACGCCGTCGTGATTCCGTTCATCGCGGTCGCCACGGCGCGCAACACGAACTGGAGCATCGAGCTGCACGTATCGCGACAGGCGGTATTCCACTCGACGGCGTTGCTGTTGTCGGGCGCGTTCCTTCTTGCCGTCTCCGCCGCCGGCTACATCGTTCGCATCGTCGGCGGCGACTGGGGCCGCGCGCTCGAGATCGAGCTGCTTTTCGTCGCGGCGCTCTTCGGCCTGCTGGTCGCGACGTCGGGACGCTTCCGCGCGCGGCTCAAGGTCTTCGTCAGCAAGCACTTCTTTTCGTATCGCTACGATTATCGGCAGGAGTGGTTGCGCTTCACGCAGACGCTCGCCACCGAAGGGCCGCCGCACCGGCTGCAGGAGCGCACGATCATCGCGCTCGCGAACCTCGTCGAAAGCCCTGGCGGCGCACTATGGCTGCGCGACGAGGCGCGCGGCTTCGTCCAGGCCGCGCGCTGGAACGCGCCAAGCGTCGAAGGCGACGAGCGCGCGGACGGTGCGTTCGCGACGTTCCTCGAGCGCACCGGTTGGATCGTCGGCGTCGCCGAGGTTCGCGCCGGCGCCGAGGACTACGACGGATTGCAGCTTCCCGCCTGGTTCTCCGGATATCCGTCGGCGTGGCTGATCGTTCCGCTCGCCTCCGGAGCGACGCTCATCGGCTTCGTGGTACTGGCGAATCCGCGGACGCCGCTCGAGCTCGATTGGGAAGTGCGCGACCTGCTGAAGACGGCGAGCCGGCAGGCCGCGAGCTTCCTGGGCGAGATCCGCGCGACCGAGGCGCTCCTGGAAGCGCGCAAGTTCGACGCGTTCAACCGGATGTCCGCGTTCGTCGTTCACGACCTGAAGAACCTCGTCGCCCAACTGTCGCTGATGCTGAAGAATGCGCAGCGGCATCGCGACAACGCCGAGTTCCAGGCCGACATGATGACCACCGTGCAGCACGTCGTCGCGCGGATGAACCAACTGATGCTGCAGCTTCGGTCCGGCACGACGCCGGTCGACAAGGCGCATCCGATCGACCTCGCCGGCATCGCCCGTCGCGCCTGCCTCGCCAAGGCCGACGCCCGCAAGGGACTGGTTTGCGAAGCGAGCGCGCCGGTGACCGGAATGGGACACGAGGATCGGCTCGAGCATGTCCTTTCGCACGTTCTGCAAAACGCGATCGACGCCACCAATGCCGACGGTCACGTGACCGTGCGGGTCGAGAGCGATAATGATCACGCGAGCATCGTCGTCACCGACGACGGCATCGGGATGACCGAGGCTTTCGTTCGCGAGCGCCTGTTCAAGCCGTTCCAGACGACGAAGGCATCGGGCATGGGCATCGGGATGTATGAAAGCGCGCAATACGTCGGCGCCGTCGGCGGCGATATCGTCGTCGACAGCAAGCCGGGCGCCGGCACGACGATCCGACTGCGATTGCCGCGCGCCGCGATCGGGGGCGAGCCGGCCGGTGAAACGAAGAAAGTCGCTGCATGACGGAGACGCGCAAGCCGCTTTTGATCGTCGAGGACGATCCTGCGTTGCAGAAGCAGATGCGCTGGGCTTTCGACCAGTACGAAACGGTCGTCGCCAGCGACCGCGACGGCGCGCTCGCCCAGCTCCGGCGTTACGAGCCGGCGGTCGTCACGATGGACCTCGGGCTGCCGCCGTCGCCTGACGACCCGAGCGAGGGCTTCGCGCTGCTCCAGGAGCTGCACGCGCTTGCTCCGAACACCAAGGTGATCGTGCTGACCGGCCAGAACGATCATGCGAACGCGTTGAAGGCGATCAGCCTCGGCGCGCACGACTTCTGCACGAAGCCGTTCGAGCCGGAGCTCCTCGCGTGGACCATCGACCGCGCCTTTCGCGTCCACGAGCTGCAGGAGGAAAACCAGCGGCTTCACTCGGCGCTCGACGCGCCGGCGATGAGCGGCATCATCTCGCGCGACCCCATGATGCGTCGCGTCTGCAGGACGATCGAGAAGGTGGCGCCGACGTCGGCAACCGTCCTGATCCTCGGTGAATCGGGCACCGGGAAGGAGCTTCTCGCACGCGCGCTGCACGGCCTTTCGCCGCGTGCCGGACAGCGCTTCGTCGCGATCAACTGCGCGGCGATTCCGGAAACGCTGCTGGAAAGCGAGCTTTTCGGCTACGAGAAGGGCGCCTTCACCGGCGCCGTCAAGCAGACGCTCGGGAAGATCGAGACGGCCAGCGGCGGGACGCTGTTCCTGGACGAAATCGGCGACCTTTCACTGGCGCTGCAGGCGAAGCTGCTTCGCTTCCTGCAAGGGCGCGTCATCGAGCGCATCGGGGGCAGGCAGGAGATCACGGTCGACGTACGGATCGTCTGCGCGACGCATCAGAGCCTGAAGACGCAGATCGCGGACGGCCGCTTTCGCGAGGATCTCTATTACCGGCTCGCCGAGATCGTCGTCGAGGTTCCGCCGTTGCGCGATCGCCCCGGCGACGCTGCGCTTCTTGCGCACGGTTTCGTCCGCCGCTTCGCCGACGCCCAGCGGCGCGGCATCATGGCGCTGCAACCGGATGCGATCGAGGCGATCGAGACCCATTCATGGCCCGGAAACGTCCGCGAGCTCGAGAACGTCATCAAGCGCGCCGTCATCATGGCCGAAGGCGCCGAGATCAGGGCCACCGACATCGGCCTCGCGGAGTCGGAGCAGAACCTCTCGGCATTGAACTTGCGGCAGGTGCGCGAGCAGGCCGAACGCGAGGCGGTGCTGCGCGTACTCGGGCGCGTCAACGGCAATTTGAGCCGCGCCGCGGAACTTCTGGGCGTCAGCCGGCCGACGCTGTACGACCTCATGTACCGATTCGGGCTGAAGTAACCGTTCGAGAGGATCCTGGATGAGCGATCGACCTTTGGGCAATGTCGCGTGCGTCGCCGCGCTATCCGCGCTCGCCGCGCTGTACGGCTGCGGAAGCAAGGACGCGGCTTCCTACGTGAGTTCGGCCAAGGCCTATCTCGCCGGTTCGCAGTACAAGTCGGCGATCATCGAGGCGAAGAACGCGCTGCAGGCAGATCCACGCAACGCCGAAGCGCGTCTTCTGCTCGCGCAGGCGCTGCTGCGAAGCGGTGATCCATCCGGCGCCGAAAGCGAGGTGCGCAAGGCGATCGACGCCGGTGCGCCGGCGGATACGGCTTACCCGGTCCTCGCGCGCGCTCTCGTTACCCAGGGCGAATTCGCGAAGGCGACGAAAGAGCTCGGCACGCGCCGGCTCGAATCGGCCGAGGCTCGCGCCGACCTCGCGATCACGCTCGCGAACGCCAACGCCGCCCAGGGCAACCTCAAGGACGCGCAGGCGGGCGTCGATGAGGTGCTCGCGCTCGACGCCCGGAACCTCGAGGCGCTCCTGCTCGACGCCCAGCTCGCAGCACGGGGCGGCGACATGGCGGCAGCACGCAAGCATGTCGACGCCGCGCTCGCGCGGGATCCGAAAAACGTGCAGGCGCTCGCGTTCAAAGCACGGCTCGAACTCGCCGGCGGGCACCTCGACGAAGGCATCAAGCTGATGGAGCAGGCGGTCGACGCTCAGCCGGATGCGATCGAGCCGCGTGCGGCGTTGACCACGCTCGCCGTCACGACGAACAAGCTCGATATCGCGAAGGCGCAGGTCGCGAAGATGAAGGAGCTCGCGCCGAACGACGCGCGAACCCTCTATTCGGATGCACTCGTCGCGTACGCCGCGGGAGACAACGCGCACGCGCGCGACGTCGTGCAGAAGCTGATGACGACCTACCAGGAAAACCTTCCCGTCGTGATGCTGTCGGGCTTGGTCGATCTGCGCTTCGGCTCGCTCGATTCGGCGCAGGAGAAGCTGCGACGCGTCGTCGATCGCGCCCCGCTCGACGACACGGCGCGGCGGGCGCTGGCGACGGCCGAGGTGCGCAGCGGCCGCCCGCAGGAGGCGCTCGACGTCATCCGTCCCGCGCTCGCGCGAAAGCCGGACGATCCGTCGCTGCTGCGGCTCGCCGGCGAGGCGTATCTCGCCTCGGGAAGAGCCTCGGACGCTCAGTCTGCTTACGAGCGCGCCAACGCGATCGACAAGAACGACGTTGCGAGCCAGGTGCGGCTTGCCCAAGTGCGTTTCGCGACTGGCGACTCGGAGCGTGCCTTCAACGATCTCGAGACGTTGTCGCAGAAGGACGCGTCGGCAACGCAAGCCGACCTGGCGCTCTTCTCGGCGCACTTGAAGCGCCGGGAATTCGACAAGGCGCTCGCGGTCGCCGACGACCTCGCGAAGAAGCAGCCGAAGAGCCCGGTCGGCGCCAATCTGCGAGGCGTCGTGTTTCTGGCGAAACGCGATCTCGCCAACGCGAGGCAGAGCTTCGAGAAGGCGCTTTCGATCCAGCCCGATTACCTCCCTGCTGCCCAAAGCCTCGCCACGATCGACATCCAGGAAGGCAAGCTGCAGGCGGCGCGCGACCGTTACGACGGGCTGCTCAGGAAGGACCCGAAGAACGAGCGCCTGCTTCTCGCGTCCGCGCAGCTGCTCGAGCTGTCGGGCGCGACGCGCGATCAGGTCCGCGAGGCCCTGGACAAGGCGGTCGCGGCGAACCCGGGCGCCGTCCAGTCACGTCTCGCGCGCATCACGTTCGAGCTGCGACACCAGGACGCGAAGGCCGCGCTCGCTGCCGCCACTGCTGCGACGGCCGCCATTCCCAAGAACATGCAGTTGCTGGAAATGCTCGCCAACGCGCAACTCGCGAACGGCGATGCCAATCAGGCGATCGAGACGCTAAAGCAGATGGCCGTACTGCAGCCCAACAATCCGCTCGTGCTCGTGCGCCTTGCTCAGGTGCAGACCGCAGTCAAGGACTATGCGTCGGCGCTCACCAACGAGCAGAAGGCGCTCGAGATCCAGCCTGGACTTTCGGTCGCGTGGGTGGCGCTCGCCAAAACGTATCTCGCTTCCGGCAAGCCGGACGCCGCACTCGCGGAAGCGCGAAAACTCCAGAAGGAGCATGGCGACAAATCGCTCGGATACGCGATCGAGGGCGAGCTGCTGTCCGCTGAAAAGAAACCGGCGGACGCCGCCGCGGCGTTCCGCAAGGGGCTTGCGCGCGAGCCGGCTTCTGCGCTCGCGGTTCGCACCTACAACGCTTTGCAGGCTGCGGGGATGAAGGCCGAGGCACACGCGCTTGCCAGCCAGTGGAACAAGGAGCACCCGAAGGACACGGCGCTGCTGCTGGTCGTGGCCGAGCAGGATCAGGCCCGCAAGGACTACGGCGCCGCGCTCGACGGCTACAAGCGCGTGCTCGCGACCGACGGCGACAACGTCTCGGCCCTCAACAACATGGCGTGGATATTCACGGAGCAGGGCGATCCCAAGGCCGTCGAGTATGCCGAGCGCGCGCATCGGCTCGCGCCGTTCAATCCGAACGTGCTCGATACGCTGGGGTGGGCGCTGACGCGGACCGGCGACCCGAAACGCGGAACGCAGCTTCTCCAGATGGCGGTGGCCGGCGCGCCGAACAGTCCCGAGATCCGGCTGCATCTTGGAAAGGCGCAGCTCGACTCCGGAAACAAGCCGGCTGCGCGGCAGACGCTGACCGAGCTTTCCAAGCTCGACAAGGATTCGCCTGTCAGGGCGGAAGCCGAGAAGCTCCTCGCGACCATGTGACCGCCGACGACGCGCGCGCAACGCCATGCCCAACATGAACGAAAGGACGGTCGTCGCAGTCGTCGGGCTCGGGTACGTCGGACTGCCGCTTGCCGTGGAGTTCGGCAAACAGTACGACACGATCGGCTTCGACCTGTCGCGCGCGAAGATCGGCGCGTACCGGCGCGGTTTCGATCCGACCGGCGAGGTGGGCGAAGCGGAGTTCGCGGCGGCCGACAAGCTCACGGTGACCGACGACGCATCGGCGCTTGCGCGCGCGAACTTCATCGTCGTCGCGGTGCCGACGCCGGTGGACGAGGCGCACCAGCCCGACTTCGGGCCGCTGCTCGGCGCAAGCGAGAGCGTCGGTCGTAACCTCGCGCGCGGCGCGGTCGTCGTCTTCGAATCGACGGTCTACCCCGGCGCCACCGAGGAAATCTGCGTGCCGGTGATCGAACGGCACTCGGGAATGACGTGGAAGCGCGATTTTTTCGTCGGCTATTCGCCCGAGCGGATCAATCCCGGCGACAAGGAGCATTCGCTCACGAAGATCACGAAGATCGTGTCGGGCGACACGCCCGCGACGCTCGAGCGCGTTGCCGGCGTCTATGCGAGCGTCGTCAAGGCAGGCGTGCATCGCGCGTCGTCGATCAAGGTCGCCGAAGCGGCGAAGGTGATCGAGAACACGCAGCGCGATCTCAACATCGCGCTGATGAACGAGCTCGCGCTGATCTTCCACAAGATCGGCATCGATACGACCGAGGTGCTTCATGCGGCCGGCACGAAATGGAACTTCCTGCCGTTTCGCCCGGGGCTCGTGGGCGGCCACTGCATCGGCGTCGACCCGTACTACCTGACGCACAAGGCGGACAAGCTCGGTTACCACCCGCAGGTGATCCTCGCCGGCCGGCGCATCAACGACGGAATGGGCAAGTACGTCGCCGAGCAGACGGTCAAGCAGATGATCCAGTCGGGCTTTCCGGTGAAGGATGCGAAGGTCAACGTCCTCGGCCTCACGTTCAAGGAGAACTGCCCCGACCTGCGCAATTCGCGGGTCATCGACGTGATCCGCGAGCTCGCATCGTACGGCGCCGACGTTCACGTGCACGACCCGGTCGCGAGCCCCGAGGAAGCGGTGCACGAATATGGCGTGACGCTGACGCCCTGGGACGAGCTGCCGCGTGCGCACGCGCTCGTCATGGCGGTCGCCCATCGCGAGTACGGCGCCCGCCCGGTCCGCGACTTCGTCGCGAAGCTCGAGCCGCAGGGCCTTTTCGTCGACGTGAAGTGCCAGGCCGACGCCGCGGCGCTGCGCGAGCACGGAGTGTCGGTGTGGCGGCTGTGACGGACGCTGCGCAGAGCGCTGCGTACGCCCACGCGCGCGATTCGCTGCGCGCGCATCCGCGCCGCTTCCTCGTCACCGGCAGCGCGGGCTTCATCGGTTCGCACCTGGTCGAAAGCCTGCTTACGCTCGGCCAGTCCGTCGTCGGCCTCGACAACTTCGCGACCGGCTCGCGGAGAAACCTCGACGAGATTCGCGCGAACGTCGGCGCCGACGCCTGGCGCCGGCATGCGTTCATCGAGGCGGACATCGTCGACGCCGACGCGTGCCGCGAGGCGTGCAAGGGCGTCGACGTCGTGCTGCACGAGGCGGCGCTGGGGTCGGTTCCCCGCTCGATCGAGGATCCGCTGCGCACGCACGCGGCGAACGCCACGGGCTTCCTGAACCTGCTCGTCGCCGCGCGCGATGCGCGCGTCGCGCGCTTCGTCTATGCCGCGTCGAGTTCGACGTATGGCGACCATCCGGCGCTGCCGAAGGTCGAGCATGCGATCGGCGCACCGCTTTCGCCGTACGCGGTCACCAAGTACCTGAACGAGCTCTACGCCGACGTCTTCGGCCGCTGCTACGGGATGGCGAGCGTTGGCTTGCGTTATTTCAACGTGTTCGGACCGCGGCAGGATCCTGACGGGGCCTACGCGGCGGTGATCCCGCGCTTCGTCTCGGCGATGCTGCACGGCACGCCGGCGCAGATCCACGGCGACGGCGAGACGACGCGTGATTTCTGTTACGTCGCGAACGTCGTGCAGGTGAACCTGCTCGCCGCGGTCGCCGACGATCCGAACGCGATGCAACAGGTGTACAACGTGGCGGTCGGCGAGCGAATGTCGCTCAATGAACTCCACAGGACGCTTCGCACTCTGATCGCCGTGCGCCATCGAGAGCTCGACATCCCGCCGCCGCGCCACGACGATTTCCGTGTCGGCGACGTTCGCCACTCGCAGGCCGACATCGGGAAGGCGATGCGCCTCCTCGGTTACCGGCCGGAATGGAGCGCCGAGCGCGGGCTCGAGCACGCGCTTCCGTGGTACGAGGCGCGATTCGGTCCGGCGAACGACGTCCTGGAGCCTACGCGTGTCCGGCGCGCGGTCTGATTCGCCGCGCGTCGCGCGCATGCGAGCGTGCTCGGTCGCGGCGCTCGCGGCGATGTCGACGCTCGGCATCGCGGCACCCGCCGTCGCCGCCGATGCCGCGAATGTCGACGCGACCGCCGCCGACGCCTCCGGCCTGCCGCAGGTCACCTCGGCGTTGTCGGCGAAAGTCGCGCGGGCGCTCGCGTACGAGCACGGCGAGGGCGTGCCGAAGGACGAACGGATCGCCGCCGCGCTTTACTGCGAAGCCGCCATGGCCGGAAGCGCGGAAGGCGCGTTCGAGCTCGGCTGGATGTACGCGAACGGTCGCGGCGTGCCGCGCGACGATGCGACGGCGAGCGCGCTGTTCGATCTCGCCGCGAAGAACGGGCACCGCTATGCGCGGCTCACGCTTGAGCGGCTCGGCGGCGTGCACGGGCTATTGCCCGACTGCATGCGTCCGCCGGTGCCGCTGGCGCCGGAAACGCAGCTCGCCGACGACGTCGACGACGGCCCCGACCCGTTCGCGAATCTTCCATCCGACAAGCGCAAGATCGCCGACGTCGTCGACCGCCTCGCGCCTCGCTACGGGATCGATCCGCGGCTCGCGCTCGCGATCATCACCGTCGAATCGAATTTCAACAGGCTCGCGCGCTCGGTCAAGGACGCGCGCGGCCTGATGCAGCTCGTGCCGGAGACCGCGGCGCGATTCAACGTGCGCAATCCCTTCGACGTGCAGGAGAACGTCCGCGGGGGTCTTTCCTACCTGCGGTGGCTCCTCGCGTACTATCGCGGCGAGGTCGCGCTGGCGGCCGCGGCGTACAACGCCGGCGAACGCGTCGTCGACCGCTACCGTGGCGTGCCGCCGTTTCCCGAGACACGCGATTACGTGCGGCGCGTCCTCGCGCTGTTCCGGCGTTCGCGCCACCCGTACGATCCTGCGATCGTCGAGCCGTCGAGCGTGAGCGCCGAGTCGTCGTCGCCGGACTGACGCCAAGGTCCGGGCGCGATGCGAGGCGCTGCAGCGTTCGCGCGACGTCCCATGGCCTTCCTGCTGCGGCTGCTCGCCTTTGTGCTGCTGTGCGCGCTCGTCCCGGTGCATGCCGCCGATCGCGTCGACACGATCGCACGCGTCAAGCGATCCGTCGTCGCGGTCGGCACGCTCGATCGCAATCGCTCGCCGGCATTCCAGTTCCGCGGTACCGGATTCGCCGTCGGCGACGGCACGACGATCGTCACCAACGCGCACGTCCTGCCAACCAGCATGGACCTGCCGCACAACGAGGTGCTCGCGATCCTGCTGCCGGGCGAAGGCGACGAGACCGCGAACGTGCGCGAGGTGCGGCGAGGCGCGGTCGATCCGGGTTCCGACCTCGCGTTGCTGAAGCTCGCGAGCGGCGCGCCGCTGCCGCCGCTCGCGCTGCGCGATTCGACGACGGTTCGCGAGGGCGAGGAGGTGCTGATGACCGGCTTTCCGCTCGGCGGCGTCCTCGGTCCGTTTGCCGCGACGAATCGCGCGATGGTCTCGGCGATCACGCCGATCGCGATTCCGCAGGGCAACGCGACGCAGCTCAATCCGGCCGTCATTCATCGCCTGACGCGCGGATCGTTTCCGGTCTTTCAGCTCGACGGGACCGCGCTTCCCGGCAACAGCGGAAGCCCGATCTACGACCCTGCGAGCGGCGACGTGCTCGGCATCGTCAACATGGTGTTCGTCAAGGGCACGAAGGAGGCGGCGCTGAAAGAGCCGTCGGGCATCACCTATGCGGTGCCGGCGAGTCGTTTGCAGGCGCTGTTGAACGCGCAGTAACGCGATCCGGGACGATCGGGCCGAGCGACCACGATTCGCTCACGCGGGCTCTTCGTCACGCCGCAGCGCCTTCCACGTCAGGTGGTACGCGAGAAGCGGCGCCGGCATCTTGAGCCAATGGCCGCGCAGATAGAGCGCGCGTCGCGCCCACCGCGTCGCGGCGCTCGCCGACTTCGGCTGCAGCGCGGCGTCGAGCAGCCGGTCCATCAACGCGCCAACCGGCGCCGCCGGCGCGAGCCGCGCGACGTCCGGCGCAATCGCGTCGGGGATCGGGGTACCGAGCAAGCGCGTGGTGAAGCGTAGCGCGTAAAAAAGCGGACGTCCGAGGTCGAGCTCGCCGGCGCGCGCGACGAGCGCGCGCCAGAAGGAGGGGTTCGCGGCGGCGAAATGCGCGAGAAGCCGATCGATGTCGACCAGGTCGCGCAGCCCGTGCGTGAGCTCTTCGTTCTGAAAGAGGTGCGTCGCGCTGTGCAGCACCATGTCGCAGGGCGACAGCACCGAGAACGGCGGCGCGTCGGCAAGCGGCGTGGCGCTGCGAAAGAGCGCCGAAGCGTCGAGCGCGACGCCGGCCGTTTCCGGAACGATCGTGTGATGCACGTCGAGGATCGTGAGCCGCTTCACGTGCTGCATCGGCGGCAGCTCGTGCATCCAGCGCCGGTAATAGCGCTGGTCGTACGGATGCAGGTGAGTCGTCGCGAAGCCCGCGAGCATCAGCGCCGACTCGACGTCGGGCAGGTGCGACTTCGGCACGAGAATGTCGATGTCCGAGAAAAGCCGTCCCTCGGCCGGCGGCAACGCCGCCATCAGGTAGGCCGCCCCTTTCAGCAGGACGACCGGCGCGCGCAGCGGCGCGAGCGCGCGTGCGATCTCGGCCGTCTCGCGGCGCACCGCCGCCTGTTGCGCCCGGCATCGATGACGCGCGGCGATCAGGTGCGCACGCGGCGCAGCGGGCACGCGATCGAGGCCGATGGATGCGTCGATGCGGGCAGCGAGCGTCGCGATCAGGCCGGCTTCGCGCGTGCGTCCGATCAGCGCTTCCCAGCCGGCAGCGTCCTGCGGGATTCGCTCGGGTGTGCGGAGCGCCTTCGCGACGAGCGCGTTCGACGATCGGATCACGTTTTGACGAGGTCGTCGAACGCGCCGACTGCTTCGTCGAGGGCGCCGCCGTACGTGAATGCACGGCATTCGCAGGCGTCGACCAAATCGGCAAGCGTCTCGAATCCCGCGCGTCCGTGCACGCTGTAGTTGAACGCGCTGTCGACGAGCTGCATGAACGCCTCGCCCTTCGATAGCGCGGCGAGCTCCGTCGCTTCGCCTTCCGCGTAGCGCGGAAGTACGACCCATGCGGGCACCGCGGCTTCGCCGCCGCGGCGCACGCTGTCGCCCGGCGGCCGAACGTGCGCGACGCTGCCTTTCAACGTGTCGGGCACGACGTCGCCGATGGCAGCGTCCGGCCAGAATCGCGCGATCGCGCCGATCGACTTGTTCTTGAGGCTGATGGGCCGCGGCATCGGCACCACGGACCGGCGCCCAAGCTCGATCAGCGCGAGCTCGTCGGAGAGCAAGCGCCATCCGCGGGCCACCAGCGCCGCGCAGAGCGTGCTCTTGCCCGAAGCGGGAGGGGCGGGCAGCAGCAGCGCTTTGCCACCGCGCTCGACGACGGCGGCGTGAATGATCAGATACTGGTGGCATTGCGACGTGACGCACCAGTTGAGGCCCCATTCGAGCAGCGGGAACGCCTGCGTCGCCGGCAAAGGCCGGAAATTCGCCATGCCGTCGAACTTGAAGAGTGCCTGCTTTCCGACGAAGCGCCGCGCACCGAACGGCGGATCGACGGACACACGAAAGTCGGCAAACGCGGAAGGATCGAGCAGGTCGTGCTCGGCGTAGTGAAGCGCGATCGCGGAGGCGACGGAAGCGAACGGTGAGCGGATCTGCACCGCGACCGGGCCGAGGCGGACGCGCAATCCCGGCCCGGACAGCCGGCGCCGCATTTCGCTCGGCGCGAGGTCGGCGAGGATCAAATGGTCGGCGTGACGAGCCTCAGCTCGGACAACTCGGCAAGCGTGCGCTCGACCGATTGCGCGAGTGCATCGTCGGCGTCGATGCCGGAATCGTCGGCGACGCGACGAACGAGCGCGTCAAGTGCGACGCCGCAAGGATGCGCAAGCACTGCCAGCATGACGGAGCGACCGAGCACGCTCAGGTGATGCGTGCTGCCGGTGACGTCATTATAGAGGACGAGCTCGTCGTCGAAGGTGCGCGACGCGATCGCTTCGGGCGCGAGCGCGCGCCACGTGCGGTTTCCATTCACAACGGAAGGCGCGGGCGTGACCCCGCTAGCCCATCGTGGTCTGCAGATACGCTACGATGTCGCCGGCGTCCCAGCGCATGCCGGCTGCGGGCTCGTAATAGCCCCGATTGACGAGGTCGTTCCACATGTCGCGGACGCCGTCCTCGCCGAGCACCGGCGTGCGCCCGGAGCAGGCATTGAGAAGTGCCGCGACCATGTACCGTCCGAGCGTATGGACGTTGGTCCCGCCGTCGGTCATGCCGAGGACGTCCATCATCGTGCGATGGCCGAACACGCGACCGCCGAATCCAGTGACCGGACAGTGGTAAAGCGTCGCTTCGGTCGACGCGTTCGGATCCGTCGTCGGGTCCTGCGTCGTCGTGGCCGTCGTGCCGCTCGTTGCGGTGGTGGTTCCGGAAGGCTGCCGGCGTTGCGTCGTCGTCGACGTCGTCGTTGTCGTCGACTGCAAATCGGTCGACGTCGCGTTGACGTCGGTCAGCGACTTGACGACGTTGCTGTTCGTCGTGCCCGCAAGGTAAGGCGAGGGCCACTGATCCGGAATGGCTTTCCACTGATCGGGCGTAAGGCCGGTACAGACTTCCTGCGTCTTCGTACCGCTCGTCGGCATCGACATTCCTGCCGACGGCGACAGGCATAAGGTCGAGCCGAGCACGGGCCGGCTGGCGACGGTCATCAAAACGGACCCGCTGGCGAGGCCGCCTTGCAGCAACCGGCGACGTCCTCCGGACCGCGGTCGACCCTGGTCGCCCGGCATTTCAGTTGGCAGCGCCATTTGTGAGAGGGTAAAGCAAGCGTCGTTCCATTCTGCCGTTTGACACTTTCACAGGTACAAACAAAGGCTTGCGAAATAAACCCGCCGTTCGTCGATCCCGGTTGTAAAACGGCCCGACAGCCGGGCGGGACCGTGTCGCCCCTTGCAATAAAGCTACCATGGAAGACCGGGATGCCTGAAGAACGTTCGTGCATCCCTCCGATCGACCCTTATCGTCGCAAGACGACCGCCCCGGCCAACAAGCGCTCACACTCGATGCCCCCGTTATTCTGGCTGAAGCAGGTCGTAAAACTCGTTGCGCTACCGCCGGTCGCGCCGTTGCTGCTTGCGTTCGTCGGTCTCGCATTGATTCGACGTCGCCCGTACGCGGGGCGCCGAATCGCCGTCGTGGGTGTCGTGACGTTGTGGCTCCTCGCGACGCCTGCCGTGGCGGATTTCCTGCAACGTTGCCTCGATCGCACGCCGCCGCTGGCGCTCGCGAAGGCCGCCGACGCCCAGGCGATCGTCATCCTCGGAGGCGGTACGCGTCGCTTCGCCGCGGAATACGGAGGCGCGACGATCGGTGGCATCACGCTCGATCGCATTCGCTATGGCGCATGGCTCGCGCGGGCGACGAAGCTGCCGATTCTCGTGTCCGGCGGCGCGGTTCGGGGCGCACCGCCGGAGGCGCTCATGATGCGCGACGTTCTCGAGAACGAGTTCGGCGTGCCGGTTCGCTGGATGGAGATGCATTCGCGGAACACGCACGAGAATGCCGTGGACTCGGCGAAGGTCCTGACCGACGACGGGGTTCGATCGGTGATTCTCGTCGGCCACAGTTTCGATTTCCCGCGATCGCGCAAGGAGTTCGAGGCAGCGGGTATCAACGTGATTCCGGCGCCGATCGGGATTCCGCCGGCGGTCCCGCACGAATTCGGCGATTTCGTCCCGAGTCCGTCCGGTCTGTCACGCAGCTATTTTGTACTCTATGAGATGCTCGCGAACACGTTGTTCTGGATGCAGCATGGCAGCGCCGACGCATCGCGATCCGTCGCGCTCGAAGCACCGGAGGTGGCAACTTCTGCAGGTCGCTTCGGCGGATTTGCAATGCGCTGGGTCGCGTGAGCGGCACTAGCGGAAGCTTCGGCGGTACACGACCGCCACGCCGCTCGTCGTTCCGGCTTCCGCGCGCAACGTTACCTGACGCGAAAGCGCATATTCGAGACGCACCGCGCTGCTCGCGATCGAGAGACCCTGCTCGTAGCCGAGCGAGAGGCGGTCGCTGATCCGCTTGCCGAACACGACGACCTGGCTCGCGGTTCCCTGTGCGCCGCTCGTGCCCGAATTGCTCGTCTGCAACGAGATTTCATCGAGGCCGAGGTGGTGCGCAACGTCCGCGGTGAACGGCTTGCCGTTGCGGCCGAGCAGCGCCGCCGACGCGGCGGAGAGCGCGCCGTAATCGAGGCGTCCGCTGGTGTTGAGGCCCTGTCCCGTCACGAGCCACGCGAGCGCCTCGTTCTCGGGTACCGGCGGGTTCGACGTGATGCGCACCTGCGGCACCTTGACCGTGCCGGTGATCTCGATGCCCGCTTCGACGGGCAGGTTCTTGCGCAATGCGACGACGTCGAGCGCCGGATTGTCCGCGGGACCGTCGAAGATGGCCCGGCCGCGGTCGATCGTCAGCTTCTGCCCGAACGCGACGTAGGTGCCGTTCACGGTTCGGATCGTGCCTTTCGCACGCACGTTGCCGTTCGCATCCGTGCTGACGTGCACGCGGCCCGCGAGGCGCGCATCCAGCCCTTCGCCGACGAACGTCAGGTTGCTGCCGAGATCGACGTCGAGGTCGAGCGCGAGCGGCGTCTTTGGCGCGCGTGCGTCGCGCTCCTCGCGCGGCGCCCCTTCGATGACGATGTCCGACGCGAGCCTTCCGCTGGGCTGCGGCTCGTATTCGACATGACCCTCGACGACGGTCACGTTGCCCTGCATTTCGAGCCGGCGATTCGCGACGGCGATCGCGCCGTTGCCGTCGACGACGAAGCGAAGGTCGGGGCGGTTCGTGATCCGGAAGCGCTCCGCCTTCCACGTCACCCGCGACGCGGTGCGCTCGCGCCCCGCGGGCAGCGCGATGAACCCCGACGCCTCGAACGTGCCGTCGCCGCCGCGGAAATGCAGCGTGTCGAGCGCGACGCCCTCGTCCGCGAGATGCGCGTGCAGCGTGCCGTCGCCGATGTGAAGGCCGTACCGGGGCGCATCGATCGTGACGTCGTCGCCCGACAGCGTGCCGTTCCACAAGGGCTTGCCTACCGTACCGCTCGCCGATACGTCGAGGCTCGCGCGGCCGTCGACGGCGGCGACCGTGCCCATCCATGGCTGGAACACGGCGAGCGACGCGAGCTCTGCACGCAGCGCGAGCGCGAGCGGCGCGCTGCGATCGATCTTTCCGTCCGCCGCGCCGCTCACGCTGCCGATGCTGATCGTGCCGTTCGCGCTGCCCGCCTTCGCCGATGCGAACGCAAGCGTTCCATCGAGCGCGTCGTCGTGGAACGTTCCCCGCAACCGCAACTCGGTGATGCCGAGGCCTTCGCGTTTCGTCGTCGCGCCCGACGGCACGTCGACCTGGATGTCGCCGTTCTCGCGCGCGACCGAAAAGCTGCCGGTGAGGCGCGGCGCGGCGGCGATCGACCATTCGCCGCCGAGCACGAGCGTCGAGCCGAGCGGAAGCGGGCGACCGGCGAGGCGAGCGGCCGACGCGACGGGAATGCGCGCGAAGCGGCCGTGCGTCGTGACGCGCCCCTGGTCCCATACGAACTCGCCGATGGCCACGCGGCCGTCGGCAATGTCGATGTTCGCATCGGCGAGACGCGCATAGTGCGCGCGAAGCGTGAGCGCGGCGCTGCCCTCGACACGCAACGGCACGGCGCCGCGATTGTCGAGCGAGACGAGCGTGCCGCTCCACGACGCGTCGTCGAGACGGTCTGCATGGCGCAGCGACCCGTCGATCGCGACCGACGCGTCGACATCTCCCGCGCGGAGCGCGAGCGTGGCGCGGTGGCGTGCGAGCGTACCCGTCGCCGTCGCGTGCAGCGATTCGATCGTGCGTCCCGGGACGGCAACGCCGCTCGCTTCGACATCGAAGTCGAGTGCGCGCGTCGTAAGCGCCTCGCGCGAGAGCACGGCCGGTGCAATCGACGCGTGACCCGCAAGCGCCGACGTCGTGTAGTTGCCGACCTGAAGCGACTGCGCGCGCCACTGGAAGTCGCCACCGGCGACGTTACCTTCGAGGACCAGGTGGCCGGTCGCGTGCACCGCGCCCGCGATCGGGTGTGGCAACGACGCCGGCAGCACCACGCCGGCTTCGGCAAGGTGAGGCGCGTCGAGCGTGAACGCGAGCGTGTTGCCGCGCGATCCGGCGCCGCCGTGCGCCGTCGCATGCGCGGAACCGAGCGTGGCGTCGGCGGCCAGGTTCGAGACCGCGCGCGGCGCAAACGTCCCCTTGACGGTCGCGGACAGCGCGAGGCCTTCGAGGCGGCTCGACGGCGCGACGTTCATGTCGACGCTCGCACGCCACTGCGGGCGCACGAGGCCGCTCGCAGTGAACGTTCCGTCGAGTGACGCCTTCGGCACGGCCGCGAAGCGCGACGGATCGAGATGCGTCATCGTCGCGCGCACGCTGAAATCGTTCGCGTCGTTCAACGCGAACCGCGCCGAGCCCGCGATCGATCCCGCGCCGGCGCTTGCGCGAAAGCGCGACACCTCGACGCGACGGTCGGCGACGGCCGCCGCGAACGCGAGCGCGATGTCGCGATAGCGGACCTCGCCTTCGACGGTCTGTCGTTTCGCGTCGGCGTCCGCGACGATGCGTCCCGACAGACGCGTCGGCGCGAGCTTCGTTTGCAGGCGGGCGAGGTCGAGATCGGCGATCGTCACCGCGAGGTGCGCGGAGCGATCGCCGCGTAACGCGATGCGGCCGTCGCCCTGCGCCGTTCCCCCCGCGAGTGCGGCGTCGATGCCTGCGAGGCTCAATGCATCGGTATCGAGCGCGAACCTCGCCGCGAGGCGGGCTAGCGGAAGCGCGTTCGCATCGATCGGTCCCGGCGCCTCGTTGACGACGTCGAGGGTGCCGGCGATGCCGTCGCCCTGCGGCGCGAACGCGAGATGCGTACGGACGCGCGTATGCGGAAGCGACGGGTCGAACGTCGACGCATCGACGTTGGTCAACTCGCCCGTCGCCGACGCGAACGGGGTCGCGGAGAACGGCGTCGCGACAGCCTGCACGGACAGCGTCGCGTCGCGATAGGCGCCGTGCGCGGCGACGTCGAGTCGCGCGAGCGGACCTTCGAGCGTCGCATCGACGTCCGCGCCCGCGAGCGGACCATCGCCTGCGAGCGTCAGGCGGCCGGACACGCGAAGCCGTCCCCGCGCGCCGACCTCGACATTGCCGTGAAGCGCGCCGTATTGCGACACGAGCGCGAGATCGCGAATCCGATGCCGGTCGCCGTCGCCGGAATAGGCGAGTGCCAGCCCCGTGATGCTTCCCGAGCGCGGACCCGTGTGCCACGCGAGCTCACCGATGCCGAGACGGTCGATGTCGACCTTGATCGGCAGCGCGAGGTTGTCGGGCGGCGATATCGGCGTGCCGCCGGGCGAAGGCTTGATCGCGAGATCCACATGGCGCGCGCCGAGGCCGTGGATCGACAGGTGCTGGTGCAGCAGCGTCTGTGGATTCCAATCGACGACGACGTCGTCCGCAATGAGCGTCGCATCGGCACCGCGCCACGTGATGTGGCGAAAGCGCATCGTGCTCGCGATGGAGCCGCTCGCACCTTCGATGCCGATCCGGCCGCCCGATCGGGCGACGATCCGATCGGCGATGTACGTGAGCCCGCGCTCGGACAGCGCGAAGCCGACGACGGCGACGATCGCGATCGCGACGAGCGCGACGAAGCCGAGCGTGATCGTCGTGCCGCGACGGCGATGGCGAGCGGGCTTCGGCGCGGCATCGTTCTGCGGCGTCATGGGTGCTCAGAACGCAAGACCGACCGAAAAGTGCAATCGCACCTGCCGCGATTGCTCGCCGTACGCGAGGTCGAGCCGGAACGGGCCGATCGGCGTCTTCAGTCGCAGCCCCATGCCGTAACCGACGGCGAGCTTGAAATCCGACAGCTCGTCGAACGCGTTGCCCGCATCGACGAACGTGGCGATGCCGAGCGAGTCGTTGATCCAGCGCGTCGCCTCGATGCTCAGCACCGTGTAGTAGCGCACCGGCAGCACCGCATCGCCCTGCTTGAGGCCGAGGCTCTGGAACGCGTAGCCGCGCACCGTCGTGTCGCCGCCCGTGCGGAACAGCAGCTCCGAGGGAACGCCCACGCGGTCGCCGGCGATGACGGCGCCGGCTTCGGCCTTGCCGGTCAGCTCCCACAGGCGGGAGAGCGGCTGCCAGAACGCCGATTGCACCACGACGCGCTCGAAGCCGCGCGTCGATGCGCCGGGAATGCCGACACCCGCCTGCGCCAGCACGATGAATCCCTTCGTCGGCGCCGCGAGATCGTCGACGCGGCGCCACGCGCGCTGGGCATCGACGTACAGCGCGTGCGCGCGCTGCGACGGGAAGCCGGGCTGGTTCTGCTGGTCGATGTAGAACGCGCCACCGTATTGCCACTGGTTGCGCTCGTCGAGCGAGCTCCAGCGCAGCCCCGCTGCGGCCGTTTGCGTGACGAGCCCGGCGATGTCGGTGCGCTCGATGCGGCCGAACGTCGAGCGCGACCAGCCGCTTGCGTCCGTTGGCTCGACGAAGCGAAGCGACGCGTTCTGCAATTTCGATTCGAGGCGCGCATCGACGTACATCTGGATCGCACGATCGAGAACGTCGACGTCGCGATAGCTTACGTTGCCGCGAAACGCGGTGTCGGTCGAGTAGCCGATGCCGGCCTCGATTTTCTTCGGCGGCGCCTCGATGACGCTTACGTGCACCGGCGCGGCGTCCGCCTCCGCGGGATCGTTGTCGACCACCGCGTGCACGCTCGCGAAATAGCCGGTGCCGTTCAGCCGCCGCACGAACTGGTCGAGCTCGGCGATCGAGTAGCGATCGCCCGGCTTCTGCGTCCGGTAGTTGCGCACGAGCTCTGCCGGATACCGCGACAGTCCCTCGATGTCGAGATCGCCGACATGAAAGACGGGCCCGCTGTCGAACGCGACGTCGATCGCGACGCTGTTGGCTTTCGGATCCACGCGCGCTGCGCTCGACGTCAGCTTCGTCGCGGCGAACGAGCGGCCCGCGAGCGTCGCAGTCGCCTTCGTTTTCGCGTCCTCCCATAGCGACTGGCGAAACGGAGCGCCCGGCGACAGCGGCCATTCGCGCTTCATTTCGGCGATTGCCGCGCGGCCTTCCGCGTCGTTCGCCGCCGTGCCGGTCACCTCGAGGTTCGCCGACGTCACGTGCGCCTGCGGCCCCGGCGACACGTGCAGTTTGACCGCGATCGGCGATGTGCTGCGGTCGGTGTCGACACCGACCTGCGCCGAGAAGAAGCCTTCGGTCGCCGCCGCTTCCCTGGCCTGATCGATCGCTTTGGCAACGAGCGCATCGAACAGGCTCTCGGTCATGTCCGCATAGTCCTGCCAGCGAACGAGGTCGACGCTCGCGGACAGCGTGTCACGCAGCGCCTTCGGCGCATCGATGTCGACGCGATAGCGCAGCGCGCCCGCGCGTTCGGCGGGCGCAGGCGCTGGCGAAGGTGTGGCAGGGGTGGCGGGCGGTTCAGCGAGCGGCGCGCGGCTCGCGATCAGCAGCGGTATTGCCAGCAGCAGCGCCCGCGGCGGGCGCTTGCGATCGCTTCGCCGCGTCATTCGCCTTGGGTTCGAGCGCCGGCGGCGCGTCGATCGGTGCGAGGTTGTCCGAGAGCGGCAGCGGATTGCGCGTCGCCCACGTCACGCCGATCGCCGTGCGGTCGAGGCGCAGACGCTTCGGCACCTCGATCGGCGGCTGGTTGCGGGAGGTCGGAAAATTCCAATCGACGAGGTCGAACCGGGTATCGCCCCATAGACCGTCGCTCGCGCTCGAGAGCGAATAGTCGTCGCGGGCCGCGCAGCCGGCGAGAACGACACCGGCTGCGATCGCCAACATGATGCCAGCAAGTCGCACGAGACCTCCTGCGGATGTTCTGAATCGTCGGCGATCGCCGAGGTCCGGCGCCGTAATGCCGGCTCGGATCGCTCCATTCGGAAGTCTACCGGGCGTTCCAGGCCTGCCGCCAGCGGTCGCCGATTAGCGCATTGTCATAACGTGCGGGAAAACAACAGTCGGCTCGCAACTTCAAGGGCGAACGAACGTACGCCACAGGCGCGAAATTGCCTTGAAGGTGGGAAAACCCTTTCACAAGCGTTCCTAAGTAACTCATTTTGCAGTAAAAGAAGGGTGTTGCGTTTATGAACTAAGTCGTTGTTCCAGCGCAAGAAAAACGTTGACCGGCGGGAAAGGATCCACGTATAGTTCGCCCGGAGTGGTAAAAAGTGGGGTGAAGTGGGTCACGACGGTGAGTCATTGGACCATCGCCCGGTGACCCCGGCGCGGCGTCCATAAGCGCTCACTTCGCGGGGCGGAGGGTGGGTCCGTGGCAGGCGGCAACGGCGACATGGCGGGCGCGGCAGCGAGCGCGGGAGCGGCGCGCCGGACCGTCTTTCGCGGCGTCTCGGAACTCGTGCTCGATGCCAAGGGGCGCCTCGCCATTCCCGCGCGTCATCGTCAGGGCCTCGTCGGGGACGACGGCCGCGCCGTCGTCACCGCCGACCACGGCGGCTGCCTGCTGATCTACCCGTTTGCCGACTGGGAGCCGATCGAGGCGCAGCTCATGGGCCTGTCGTCGTTCGACGACAAGATTCGCACGCTTCAGCGGTTGATCGTCGGCCACGCCGACGAAGTCGAGATCGACGCGGCAGGCCGCATCCTCGTGCCGCCCGCGCTTCGCCGCTACGCGAGCCTCGACAAGCGCGTCGTCCTCGTCGGCCAGGGCCGCAAGCTCGAGTTGTGGGACGAGGTCAGGTGGCAGGCGCAGATCGCGCAGACGATCAGCTTCCCGGACGGATTGCCGGCGGGTCTCGAGGGTCTCTCCCTTTGAATCGCCGATGCGCAATGCCCCCGACGACGGGCATGCTCCCGTCCTTCTCGCCGAGTCGCTCGCCGCGCTCGCGCTGCGCGACGACGGCACGTATGTCGACGCGACGTTCGGTCGCGGCGGACATGCGCGCGCGATCCTCGCCGCGCTCGGGGCCCGCGGACGCCTCGTCGGCGTCGATCGCGACGAGGACGCCGAGCGTTCCGCCGCGACGATCGACGACCCACGGTTCACGTTTCGCCGCGGCTGGTTTTCGGCGCTTCCCGATCTCCTCGCACCGCTTCGGATCGACACGGTCGACGGCGTGCTGCTCGACCTCGGCGTTTCCTCGCCTCAGCTCGACCGTGCCGAGCGGGGCTTTTCATACCGGCTCGACGGACCGCTCGACATGCGGATGGACCGCTCGCGCGGCGAGACGGCCGCCGCGTTCATCGCGCAGGCAACGGTCGGCGAACTGACGAAGGCGATCCGCGACTATGGTGAGGAACGGTTTGCTCAATCGATTGCAAGAGCGATTGCGGCGGCTCGGCAGCGCGAGCCCATCGTGTCGACACGCGCGCTCGCCGCGATTGTCGCGCAAGCCGTCGGCGCGCGGACGCGGGGTGATTGGCGTCAGGATCCGGCGGCGCGCACTTTCCAGGCCCTTCGGATTGCGGTGAACCGGGAGCTTGCCGAAGTGTCGCTCGCACTGCCCCGAATCGCCGCAATCCTCGCGCCGCGCGCGCGCCTTGCCGTGATCAGCTTCCATTCGCTCGAGGACCGCCTCGTCAAGCGCTTCGTCGCGCTCGCGTCGAAGCCGTTCGGCGGCGATGAACGCCTCGCGCGAATGCCGATCCCGACGTCGGAACTGCCGCGGCCGCCGCTCGTGCAGGTCGGCCGCGCGATCAAGCCGGGCGCGGGGGAAATCGCGCGCAATCCGCGCGCACGAAGCGCCGTGCTGCGCGTCGCCGAGCGCACCGATGCGCCGCTGCCTTCCGGCTGGCCGCGCGGATTCGTCGTGGACGCGTTGCAGCGATGACACGGGTCAACCTGCTGCTGCTTTGCGTGCTCGTCGCCTGCGCGCTGTCGCTCGTCACGTCGCGTCACCAGGCGCGGCGGCTTTACGTCGAGCTCGAGCGCGAACGGGCGCACGCACGGCAGTTCGACGTCGAGTACGGTCAGCTTTCGCTCGAGCAGTCGACGTGGGCGATGCCGGCGCGCGTCGAGAAGATCGCGCGCGAATCGCTGCACATGCAGTTGCCGGCCGCGTCACGGGTGCAGATCGTCGAGTCGCCGGCGGGGCCGCCGCCGACCGCGACTAGCGCGGCCGTCGCGCAGGCCGCCGATTCCGCAGAGCGGCGTCCATGAGAGCGGCGATGCGAAAGCCGGTACCTCCGCCCGCCGAGCTGCCGCGCACGCGCGCGCTCGTCCTCTTCGGCGCGCTCGCGCTGCTCTTCGTCGTGCTCGTCGGCCGCTCGCTCTACCTGCAATGGGTCGAGAACGATTTCCTGCAGGGGCAGGGCGCCGCGCGCTTCTCGCGCGAGATCGAGGTGCCCGCGCATCGCGGCCGCATCGTCGATCGCAACGACGCGGCGCTCGCGATCTCGACGCCGGTCAAATCATTGTGGGTGTTTCGCGACCAGGTCAGCGCATCGCCGGCGGAGCTCGCCGCGCTCGCGCGCGTGCTCGACACGACGCCGCGCGAGATCGCGTCGCGCATCGCGGGCGACGGCGATTTCGCGTTCGTCGCGAAGCAGCTCTCTCCGGAAACGGCGGAGCGCGCAATGAAGCTCGGCATCAAGGGTCTGAACGAGCAGAACGAATATCGCCGCTACTACCCCGGCGGCGACGTCACCGCGCAGATCGTCGGTTTCACCGGCGACAAGGACCTGGGCCAGGAAGGCATCGAGCTCGCGCAGCAGCAATGGCTCGGCGGGACGCCGGGAAGCCGGCGCGTGATCATCAATCGCCGCGGCGAGATCGTCGAGGACGTCGCGGCGATCCGCGCGCCGCAGGCCGGGCGCGATCTCGCACTGTCGATCGACTCGCGCCTGCAATATCTCGCGTTTCGCGAGCTCAAGGCCGGCATCGAGCGCACGAAGGCGAGGGCGGGCGGTCTCTGCATCCTCGATGCGAAGACGGGCGAGATCCTCGCGCTCGCGAACTGGCCCACGTACAACCCGAACCGCCGCGACAAGGCCGCGCGCGACCGAATGCGCAACCGCGCGCTGACCGACACGTTCGAGCCCGGCTCGACGATCAAGCCGTTCACGATCGCCGCCGCGCTCGAGGCCGGCAAGGTGCGTCCTGACACGGTGATCCACACCGAAGCGGGCGCGCTGACGATCGGCCCGAATACGATTCACGACGCGCACCGCGCCGGTCCGCTGACCGTCGCGCAGGTGATTCAGAAATCGTCGAACATCGGCGCCGCGAAGATCGGCCTGTCGCTGCCGCGCGAGACGCTCTGGCGGATGTTCACCGAGGCGGGCTTCGGCACGAAGCCATCGACCGGCTATCCCGGCGAAGTGTCGGGCCGCCTTCGCGCGCCGTCGGCGTGGAAGCCGATCGAGCAGGCGACGATGTCGTACGGGCACGGCCTCTCCGTCAGCCTCGTGCAGCTTGCGCGCGCGTACACGATCTTCGCCGACGATGGCGAGCTGAAGCCGGTCACGTTGCTCAAGGCCGACGGCGCCGTTGCCGGCCGCCCGGTGATTTCGGCCGGTACGGCGCGCACCGTGCGGCGGATGCTTGAGCTCGTGACGCAACCGGGCGGCACCGCGCCGCAGGCGCAGGTGGCGGGCTATCACGTCGCCGGCAAGACCGGCACCGCGCGCAAGGTCGAGGGCCGCGAATACACGCGCAAGTACATCGCCTCGTTCGTCGGCATGGCGCCGGCGAGCAATCCGCGGCTCATCGTCGCGATCATGATCGACGAGCCGACCGGCGGCGATTACTACGGCGGCAGCGTCGCCGGGCCGATCTTCTCGAGCGTGATGGGCGGCGCGCTGCGCATGCTCGGCGTGCCGACCGATGCGCCGATCGACAATGTCGTGCTGCCGCCGCCGGGCAGCGAAGTGGAGGAGGAGTCGTAACGTGGCGGATCCGAGCGCTTCGATGACTGCAACCGAAGCCGATGCGGTGGTCGCGACGTTGCCGCCGCTTGCCGGCATCACCGCCGACAGCCGTCGCGTCGCACCCAGCATGGCATTCGCCGCGTATCCGGGCGCCGCGCACGACGGGCGTGCGTTCATCGACGATGCGCTCGCGCGCGGGGCTTCGGCCGTCGTGTTCGAGGCGCGCGGCTTTGCGTGGAACGCGCACGCGCATGTCGCGCACGCCGCCGTCCTGAACCTGAAGGCCAACGTGGGTCCGATCGCATCGGCGATCTACGATCATCCGTCGCGAAGCATGTGGATGATCGGCATCACCGGCACCAACGGCAAGACTTCGTGCGCGCATTTCATCGCGCGCGCGCTCTCGCATTGCGGGCGCCGCACCGCGATCGTCGGTACGCTCGGCAACGGGTTCGCCGATGCGCTCGCGCCGTCGGCGAACACGACGCCCGACGCGTGCGAGCTGCAAGGGTCGCTCGCGGCGTGGCAGCGTGGCGGCGCCGTCGCGGTCGCGATGGAAGTCTCGTCGCACGGGCTCGACCAGGGTCGCGTCAACGGCACCGCGTTCGACGTCGCGCTCTTCACCAATCTGACACGCGACCATCTGGATTATCACGGAACGATGGACGCATACGGCGAGGCGAAGGCGCGCCTCTTCGCGTGGCCGGGTCTGCGCGCTGCGGTGGTCAACGTCGGCGATCCGTTCGGCCGTACGCTCGCCGGGCGCGCCGCCGCGAGCGGCGTTCGCGTCACGACGTACGGTGCGCACGACGCGGACATCGCCGCGATCGACGTCGACCTCCGCGCCGAAACGACGCAGATCGCGTTCCGCACACCGCAGGGTCGCGGCCGCATGTCGACGTCGCTCGCCGGCGCGTTCAACGTGCAGAACCTGCAGGGCGTGCTCGGCGTGCTTCTCGCAAGCGACGTCGCCCTGGGTGACGCGCTCGCGGCGATGTCGAGGCTCGGCGCACCCGCCGGCCGGATGGAACGCCTGGGCGGCGGCGCCGCGCCGCTCGTCGTCGTCGATTACGCGCATACGCCCGACGCGCTGTCGCAGGTGCTGACCGCGATGCGGCCCGCGGTCGCCCGCGCAGGCCGCCTCGTTTGCGTGTTCGGCGCGGGCGGGGACCGCGATCGCGGCAAGCGCGCGCCGATGGGCGAGGTCGCCGGGCGGCTCGCCGATCGCGTGGTCGTCACGAGCGACAACCCGCGCTCCGAGGACCCGGCCGCGATCGCGGACGCGATCGTCGAGGGCCTGCGGTCGGTCAAGGCCGATTTTGCCGTGGAGCTCGACCGCGCACGGGCGATCGCGCAGGCGATCGGCGGCGCGCGCGCGGGCGACGTCGTCGTCATTGCGGGGAAGGGTCATGAGGATTATCAGGAAGCGAACGGCCGACGCGTCCCGTTTTCCGACGTGCAATGCGTGGCGGGCGTGCTCGCGGATCGGAGGGCCGGATGATGGACACGGCGACGGCCGCAGGCGCGGTCGGTGGCTCCGTGATCGGCGTGTCCGTACCCATCAGGCGCGTCACGACCGATACGCGCGACCTCGTCCCCGGCGATTTGTTCGTGGCCTTGCGCGGTGAGCGCTTCGACGGGCACGACTTCGTCGAGCGCGCGCTCGCGTCGGGCGCGGCCGCCGCGCTCGTGGCGCGCGCACGCGCGTCGTCGCTGCGCGGCAATCTCATCGCCGTCGACGATCCGCTGCGCTCGCTTGGCATGCTCGCGGCGTTCTGGCGTGGTCGCTTCGCCATTCCGGTAGCGGTCGTCGCGGGCAGCAACGGCAAGACGACAACGAAGGAGATGATCGCGTCGATCTTCCGCGCCGCGGCAGGCGCCGACGCGGTCGCGGCGACGCCCGGCAACTTCAACAACGCGATCGGGTTGCCCCTCGCGATCCTCGCATTGCGTGCGTCGCACCGGCTCGCGGTTTTCGAGATCGGCATGAACCATCGCGGCGAGACGTGCGAGCTCGCCGCGATCGCGCAGCCGACGATCGCCGTCGTCACGAATGCGCAGCGCGAGCATCAGGAATTCATGCGCTCGGTCGACGAAGTGGCCACCGAGCATGCCGACGTCGTCTTCGCGCTGCGCACGCCGGGGAGCGCCGTTCTGAACGCCGACGATCCGCGCGTCGCGACGTGGCGCGACGCCGCCGAGCAAGTGGGCGCCGCTGTCGTCACGTTTGGCATCGACCGGACCGCCGACGTGACGGCGCGATACGCAGCGCATCGCGAAGGCAGCGCGCTTGCGCTTTCGACCCCTGCCGGCAGCGCGCGCGCGCTGTTGCACGTACCGGGGCGGCAGATGATTGCGAACGCGCTCGCCGCCGCGGCCGCCGCGCACGCCGCACACGTGGCGTTGCCGGCCATCGTGCGCGGGCTCGAGGCGTTCCGGCCCCTGCGCGGCCGGCTTTCCCCGGCGACGACGACGGCCGGCGTTAACGTGATCGACGACAGCTACAACGCGAACCCCGATTCGGTGCGCGCCGCGATCGACGTGCTCGCCGGGCGCGCCGCGCCGCGCGTGCTCGTGCTCGGCGACATGGGCGAAGTCGGGGACGCGGGACCCGCGTTTCACCGCGAGATCGGCGCGTATGCGCGGCAGGCCGGCATCGAGCGGCTCGTAACGGTCGGGACGCTCGCGCGCGAAGCGGCGGACGCCTTCGGTGAAAGCGCCGTCCATTTCGCGTCGGTCGACGAATTGGCGCGCGATATCGGCGGCACGCTCGCGGCCGGCACGAGCGTGCTCGTCAAGGGTTCGAGGTTCATGCGAATGGAACGCGTCGTCGCCGCGCTGACGGGCGAGCGCAAGGAAGAGGCGCACTGATGCTGTTGTGGCTTTCCGAGCACCTGTCGCGCGAAGTGCGCGGCTTCAACGTCTTCGGCTACATAACGCTGCGCGCGGTGTTCGCGATGATGACGGCGCTCGTCATCTCGTTCGTCGTCGGGCCGCGGATGATTGCGTGGCTGACGAGGATGCGCATCGGCCAGTCGGTGCGCGTCGACGGCCCGCAGACGCACCTCACGAAGGCAGGCACGCCGACGATGGGCGGCGCGCTGATCCTCGTGTCGATCGCGGTCACGTCGCTTCTGTGGGCCGACCTCGACAACCGTTTCGTCTGGGTCGTCCTGCTCGTCACGCTGGGCTTCGGCGCGGTCGGCTGGGTCGACGACTGGCGCAAGGTCGTCGCCCGCAATCCGAAGGGACTTCCCGCGCGCGCGAAATTCTTCTGGCAATCGCTGATCGGCGTGATCGCCGCCGTTTACCTCGCGTTCTCGGTATCGGCCCCGAGCAACGGCACGTTCGTCCAGCTATTCCTCGCTTGGGTCGAAAGCGGGTTCGCGGCCGGGCTGTCGCCGAAGGCGGACCTGATCGTTCCGTTCTTCAAGACGGTCTCGTACCCGCTCGGCGTCTGGGGCTTCATGGCGCTGTCGTACTTCGTGATCGTCGGCACGAGCAACGCGGTGAACCTGACCGACGGGCTCGACGGCCTCGCGATCATGCCGACGGTGATGATCGGCGCGGCGCTCGGCATCTTCGCGTACGTGAGCGGCAACGCGGTGTTCGCGCGCTACCTGGGCTTTCCGCACATTCCCGGCGCGGGCGAACTGGCCGTCATCTGCGGCGCGATGGGCGGCGCCGGACTCGGCTTCCTCTGGTTCAACGCGTATCCGGCCGACGTGTTCATGGGCGACGTCGGCGCGCTCGCGCTCGGTGCAGCGCTCGGCGCCATCGCGATCATCGTCCGCCAGGAGATCGTGCTGTTCATCATGGGCGGCGTGTTCGTCGTCGAGACGCTGTCCGTGATGATCCAGGTCGCCTCGTTCCGGACCACGGGGCGCCGCGTGTTCCGGATGGCGCCGCTGCATCACCACTACGAGCTCAAGGGATGGAAGGAGAACCAGGTCGTCGTGCGCTTCTGGATCATCACCATGCTCCTCGTGCTGTTCGGGCTCTCCACGCTCAAGCTCAGATGACGGAGGCCCGCTAGTGCAACCCCGCTATCGCGGCCGTCGCGCCCTCGTGCTCGGCCTTGGCCTTACGGGCCTGTCGCTCGCGCGTCATCTCGTCCGTCACGGCGCGCAGGTGCGCGTGGCCGATACGCGAAGCGACCCGCCGAACCGCGCGGCGCTCGCCGCGGCGTTGCCGAACGTTCCGCTCGAAACCGGCGCGTTCTCGGATGCGACGTTCGACGGCGCCGACCTGATCGCGATCAGCCCGGGCGTGTCGCAGCATCAGCCGGCGATCCGCGCGGCGGTCGAGGCAGGCGTCGAGATCGTCGGTGACATCGAGCTCTTCGCGCGCGCGCTGCCGGCCGACCAGAAGGTATTGGCCGTGACAGGCACCAACGGCAAGTCGACGGTGACGTCGCTGACCGGCGCGCTGACGCAAGCCGCCGGCCTGTCGACGATCGTCGCCGGCAACATCGGACATGCCGTGCTCGACGCGCTCGCGACGATCGAAGCCGGCGCCCGATGGCCCGCCGTGTTCGTCCTCGAGCTTTCGAGCTACCAGCTCGAGACGACGTCGAGCTTGCGGCCGGTCGCCGCGACGGTGCTGAACGTATCGGCCAATCACATGGATCGCTACCCGGGCATCGCCGACTACGCCGGGGCGAAGGCGCGGATCTTCATGCACGCGAACGTGCAGGTGATCAACCGCGACGATCCGATCGTGCGGCTGATGCGGCTGCCGGGACGCACGGTGCAGACCTTCGGCGCCAGCGTGCCGCTGTCCGAAGAGGAATGGGGACTGGTCGAGCGCGCCGACGGCACGTGGCTCGCGCGCGGCGGCGAACTGATCATGCAGGCGTCGCGTCTTGCGCTCGTCGGTCGCCACAACGTGCAGAACGCACTCGCGGCGCTCGCGCTCGCGTCGTCGGTGGCGAAGCTCGGCCGTCCGATGCAGGATGCGCTCGCCGCGTTTCGCGGACTGCCGCACCGGATGGCGCCGATCGCCGATGCGGGCGGCGTGCTCTACGTCGACGATTCGAAAGGCACGACCGTCGCGGCGACGCAGGTGGCGCTCGAAGGCATCGGCCGTCCGGTCGTGCTGATCGCAGGCGGCGACGGCAAGGGCCAGAGCTTCGCGCCGCTGCGCACCGCCGTCGATCGCGCCTGCCGTGCCGTGCTGCTGATCGGACGCGATGCCCCGCAGATCCAGCGCGCGCTTGCCGGCAGTCCCGTTCGCGTCGAGACGCCCGGCACGCTCGCGCTCGCCGTCGAGCGCGCGATCGACCTCGCGTCCCCCGGCGATGCGGTGCTGCTGTCGCCCGCGTGCGCGAGCCTCGACCAGTTCCGCGACTACGTCGAGCGCGGCCGGCGCTTCGCCGATCTCGTCAACGCGCGCCTGGCGGCGGACGTCGATGCGTAAGCGACTGACTGCAAGCGCGACGCTGCGGCGGCCGCCGCTTTCTCCGCTGCCGCGCGAGCCGCGCGCGATGATGACGTGGGACCTGTCGCTCGCGTGGTGCACGCTGATCCTGCTCGCGTTCGGTCTCGTGATGGTGTACTCGGCGTCGATCGCGATGGCCGAGGCGTCGCCGCACACCGGCTATCGCGCATGGTATTTCCTCGCCCGCCACGCGCTGTTCCTCGTGTTCGGGCTCACCGCGGCGTTCTTCGCGTTCCAGATCCCCGTCAAGGTGTGGCAGCGCGTCGCTGCATGGAGCTTCATCGCCGGTGCGGCGCTTCTCGTCCTCGTGCTCGTTCCCGGCATCGGCAAGTCGGTGAACGGCTCGAAGCGCTGGCTCTCGCTCGTCGTCTTCAATATCCAGCCATCGGAATTCATGAAGCTCGCCGCCGTGCTCTATGCGGCGAGCTACGCGGTGCGCAAGGCCGCGTTCCTGCACGCCGAGCAGCCGCTGCGGCAGACGCTGTTGCGCGGCTTCGCGCCGCTTTGCGCCGTGATGGTGCTGATCGGCGGCCTGTTGCTGCTCGAGCCGGACTTCGGCGCCTTCGTCGTGATTCTCGCGATCGCGTTCGGCATCCTGTTCGTCGGCGGCCTCGACTGGCGGCTCTTCCTCGGCCTCGCAGTGGCGTTGCCCGTCGCGCTCGCGGCGATCCTGATCGCGGCGCCTTACCGCGTGCAGCGGCTCACGAACTTCCTCGATCCGTGGTCCGATCCGCTGCACAAGGGCTACCAGCTCTCGCATTCGCTGATCGCGTTCGGCCGCGGCGAGTGGTTCGGCGTCGGGCTCGGCGCGAGCGTCGAGAAGCTCTTGTACCTGCCGGAAGCGCACACCGATTTCCTGCTTGCCGTGATCGCCGAGGAGCTCGGCTTCTTCGGCGTCGTGGCCGTGATGGCGCTCTTCGCGTGGCTGCTGTTTCGCGCGTACGCGATCGGGCGCCAGGCGGCGCGGCTGTCGCGACCGTTCGCCGCGCTCGTCGCACAGGGCATCGGCGTGTGGATCGGCGTCCAGACGTTCATCAACATGGGCGTCAACATGGGTGTGCTGCCGACGAAGGGCCTCACGCTGCCGCTGCTCTCGTTTGGCGGCAGCGGCATCGTCGCGAATTGCATCGCGGTCGCGATCCTGTTGCGGATCGATTACGAGAATAGGCGGTTGCTCAGGGGTTTCACAGAATGAGCGCCACCGTGATGATCACGACGGGCGGCACCGGCGGACACGTGTTCCCGGGCCTCGCCGTCGCGGCGAAGCTCATCGCGCGCGGCTGCCGCGTGTTCTGGCTCGGCACGCGCGACGGCATGGAGGCGCGGCTCGTGCCGGAGCACGGCGTCGACTTCGAGCCGGTATCGTTCCGCGGCGTGCGCGGCAAGGGACTGCGAACGCTCGTGTTAGGGCCGTTCGCGCTGCTTGGCGCGTGCATCGAGAGCGTGCGCGTCATACGCCGCCGCCGGCCGAACGTCGTACTCGGCTTCGGCGGCTTCGCCTCGTTTCCCGGCGCGCTGATGGGCGTTGCGAGCGGCAAGCCGCTGATCGTGCACGACGCGAACGCCGTCGCGGGCCTCGCGAATCGGATCCTCGCCTATGGCGCGGATTGCGTATTGCTCGGCTTCCCCGACGCGATACGCGGGAAGTCCGCGCACGCGACGTGGGTCGGCAACCCGCTTCGCGACGAGATCGTCGCGCTGCCGGCGCCTGCTGCACGCTTTGCCGATCGCAGCGGTCCGCTGCGCGTGCTCGTCGTCGGCGGCAGTCTCGGAGCCGCCGCGATCAATGACGCGCTTCCGGCGGCGCTCGCCGCCATTGCGGCGACGGAGCGGCCGCAGGTCGTGCACCAGGCAGGCGCGCGGCACATCGAGCACGTACGCCAGGCGTACGCAGACGCCGGCGTCGACGCGGAGTGCGTCCCGTTCATCGACGACATGGCAGCGCGCTATGCATGGGCCGATCTCGTCGTGTGTCGTGGCGGCGCGCTGACGATCGCCGAGCTCGCGGCAGCGGGATTGGGAGCGATCGTCGTGCCGCTGCCCGGTGCGATCGCCGACGAGCAGGCGGCGAACGCGCGCTTTCTGCTCGACGCCGGCGCGGCGATCGTGATGACGCAGCCTGAACTGCTCGGCCGCGACAAACCACTAGCCGGCGTTCTTCGCGCGTTGCGGCGAGCGGATGCGCTGACGATGGCGATCAACGCGCACCGCGTCGGCAAGCGCGATGCGGCGGATCGGGTCGCCGACGCGTGCATTGCACTCGCGGGTGAGCACCGGAATGCGACATAAGGTCAAGCGCGTGCACTTCGTCGGCATCGGCGGCGCCGGGATGAGCGGCATTGCCGAAGTGCTGGCAACGCAGCGCTATCGCGTATCGGGCTCGGACCTGCACGAAAGCGCGGCGACGCGGCGCCTGCGCGCGCTCGGCGTCGAGATCGCGACCGGCCACGCGGCGGCGAACGTCGAAGGTGCCGACGCGGTCGTCGTCTCGACCGCGGTCCCCCTGGACAACCCGGAGGTCCTCGCCGCGCGCGAACGCGGCATTCCGATCGTGCCGCGCGCGCTGATGCTCGCCGAGCTGATGCGGCTCAAGCAGGGGATCGCGGTCGCGGGTACGCACGGCAAGACGACGACGACGAGCCTGATCGCGTCGGTGCTCGCCGAGGGCGGGCTCGATCCGACGTTCGTCATCGGCGGGCGGCTGCTTGCGGCCGACGCGAATGCGCGTCTCGGCCACGGCGAATTCCTGGTCGCCGAAGCCGACGAATCGGACGCGTCGTTCCTCTACCTGACGCCCGTGCTCGCCGTCGTCACGAACATCGACGCCGATCACATGGAGACGTACAGCCACGATTTCGCGAAGCTGTCGCGCGCGTTCGTCGACTTCCTGCAACGGCTGCCGTTCTACGGCGTCGCCGTGCTCTGCATCGACGATCCGCACGTGCGCGCGATCGTCCCCGAAATCGCGAAGGCGGTCGTCACCTACGGTTTCTCCGACGATGCCGACTTGCGTGCCGTCGACGTCGTCAACGCCGGCGGGCGCGTGCGCTTCGTCGCGCAAGCGCAAGGCATGCCGCCGCTGCCTGTCGAGCTGGCGCTCGCCGGCGTGCACAACGTGCGCAACGCGCTGGCTGCAGTCGCCGTCGGGCGGGAAGTGGGCGTCGGCGACGGCGAGATCGCGCGGGCGCTCGCGGATTTCAAGGGCGTCGACCGCCGCTTCGAGCGCCACGGCGACGTCGCGCTCGCCGGCGGCGGCACGTTCACGCTGATCGACGATTACGGCCACCATCCGGCCGAGATGGCGGCGACGCTCGATGCCGCCCGCGAAAGCTTTCCGGGGCGGCGCATCGTGCTCGCATTCCAGCCGCATCGCTACACGCGCACGCGCGACCTGTTCGAGGACTTCGTCCGCGTGCTCGGAAGCGCCGATGCGCTCGTGCTGACCGACGTCTACCCGGCGGGCGAGGCGCCGATCGTCGCCGCCGACGGTCGCGCACTTGCGCGGGGCGTACGCGTCGCCGGCCGCGTCGAGCCGGTCTTCGTCGAATCGGTCGGCGGCGTTGCCGACGCGATCCGCGACGTCGCGCGCGACGGGGACGTCGTGCTGACGATGGGTGCCGGCTCGATCGGCAGCGTGCCTGCACAGTTGAAGAGCGTTGCCGCATGATCATGCACGAACCGACCGCATTCGCAGCGCTTCGCGGCAAGCTCGTGCGCGACGCCCGGCTCGCACGGCACACGACGTGGCATGTCGGGGGCAACGCCGACCTGCTGTATACGCCCGCGGATCGCGACGACCTCGCGCAGTTCCTGATGGGCCTGCCCGCCGCAATGCCGCTGACGATGCTCGGTCTCGGCAGCAACGTGCTGGTCCGCGATGGCGGCATCCGCGGCGCCGTGGTGCTGATGCACAACCCCGGCGCCGCGCTCGCGGTCGCCGACGGCCTGATCTATGCGGACGCCGGCGTCGCGAGCCCCAAGCTCGCACGCTTCGCGGCGATGCATGGATGCGCGGAGGCCGAATTCCTCGCCGGCATTCCGGGGACCGTCGGCGGCGCGCTCGCGATGAACGCGGGCTGCTACGGCGGCGAGACGTGGCGCCACGTGGCGCGCGTCGAGACGCTCCCGCGAAGCGGCACGTTCGCGATCCGTACACCCTCCGACTATCGGATCGGCTACCGGAGCGTGCAGAACGCGGATGGCACGCGGCTTTCGCAACCGTTCACGGCGGCCTGGTTCCGCTTCCCGCCCGGCGACATCGCGACGGCGCGCGCGCAGATCAAGACGCTGCTCGCGCAGCGCATCGCGACGCAGCCGCTGTCGCTGCCGAACGCGGGCAGCGTGTTCCGCAATCCGCCGGGCGATTACGCGGCGCGGCTCATCGAATCGTGCGGGCTCAAGGGTCACGCGATCGGCGGCGCGCGCGTCTCGGAGCGGCACGCGAATTTCATCGTCAACCCCGAGCGCCGGGCGCGCGCCGTCGATATCGAGCAGCTCATCGTGCACGTGCAGGCCGGCGTACAGGCGCGCACCGGCATCCTGCTCGAGCCCGAAGTGCGCATCCTCGGTGAGACCGCATGACCACTGCGTCCGAAGACTTCGGCAAGGTCGCGGTGCTGCTCGGCGGTCCGTCCGGCGAGCGCGAAATCTCGCTCCTGTCCGGCAACGCCGTGCTGAAGGCGCTGCGCGAGCGCGGCGTCGACGCGCATCCGTTCGATCCCGCCGAGCGTGCGCTGCACGAACTCGCGAGCGAAGGCTTCGCGCGCGTTTTCATCGCGCTGCACGGCCGCTTCGGCGAGGACGGCACCGTTCAGGGCGCACTGGAGACGATGCGCATCCCGTACACGGGCAGCGGCGTGATGGCGTCGGCGCTCGCAATGGACAAGTGGCGCACGAAGCTCGTCTGGCTCGCGAGCGGCATCCCGACGCCGCGATACCGCGTCGTCGACACGACAACGGACTGGCAGCGCGTCGTCGCGGAGATCGGCCTGCCCGTCATCGTCAAGCCGGCGCGCGAGGGCTCGACGATCGGCATCACGAAGGTGACGACGGTCGACCACGACGAGATGGCGCTGGCCTACGACGCCGCGGCGTGCCACGATTCGCTCGTGCTGGTCGAGGAATTCGTCGCCGGCACCGAGCTCACCGCGTCGATCGTGAGCGGCCGCGCGCTACCGCTGATCCGCATCGAGGCGCCGCACGGCAACTACGACTATCACCACAAGTACTTCTCGGACGACACGCGGTACTTCTGCCCGAGCGGGCTTCCACAGGCGTTGGAGAACCAGATTCGCGAGCGCGCGCTCGCCGCGTTCGACGTCGTCGGCTGCAGCGGCTGGGGACGCCTCGACCTGATCCTTCGCCCGGACGGCACGTTCTCGTTCCTGGAGGTGAACACCTCGCCCGGCATGACGGCGCACAGCCTGGTGCCGATGGCCGCGAGGCAGACCGGCGTCGGCTTCGCCGACCTTTGCGTCGAGATCCTGCGAGGCGCCCATGTGGGATGACGCGCGCCAGTTGAACGCCATCGCGGTCACGCTGTCGCTGATCGCACTCGCGTTCCTCACGTGGGCGCTCGTCGGCCGGCTGACGCGCCTTTCCACGTTCGAGTTCCGTGACGTTGTCGTCACGACGCCGCTCGGGCGCGCAAGCGGCGCGCACCTCGAGTCCGTGATCCGCGGCGAGCTTGCCGGTACGTTCTTCTCGATGGACCTCGACCGCGCACGCGACGCGCTGTCGCGCGTGCCGTGGGTGAAGAGCGTCGCGCTGCGCCGCGAATGGCCGCGGCGGCTCGAGATCGAAGTCGTCGAGCACGCGCCGCTCGCGCGCTGGAACGACAACGCGCTCGTCGACACGAACGGCGACGTCTTCGTCGCGAGCTACGCAGGCGACCTGCCGCAGTTTCGCGGTCCCGACGGGCAGTCCGCCGCAATGGCCGCCCGTTATCGCGAATGGAACGCGCTGCTCGCGCCGCTTGCGCTGCGCGTCACCGGCCTCGACCTGTCTGCGCGCGGCGGCTGGCAGATCGCGGCTGCCGACAACGAGGCGGCGATCACGCTCGACGTCGGCCGCGACGACATCGCCGGCCGCCTCGCGCGTTTCGTCGCGATCTACCGCAGGACGATCGGCGTGCTGGCGCACGCCGGCACGCGCGTCGACCACGTCGATCTCCGTTACCGGAACGGCTTCGCAGCGAGGATGCCGAGCTTCCGCGAAAAGCCCGCCCACAAGGTGTCATGACATGTTTCGACTATCACGCATTGCCGTGCAAGCGAGGGAGAACACCCCGTCGTCGCCACCCAGCACCGCGAAGCGGGCAAGGGGAATCGTGAAAGACAACACCAACCTGATCGTCGGCCTCGACATCGGCACCTCGAAGATCGTCGCCATCGTCGCGGAAGTCCTGCCCGACGGCGGCCTCAACATCGTCGGCCTCGGCACGCAGCCGTCGCGAGGCCTGAAGAAAGGCGTCGTCGTGAACATCGAAGCGACGATGGCGTCGATCCAGCGCGTGCTCGAGGAAGCCGAGCTGATGGCCGACTGCCGGATCAGCGACGTCGTCACCGGCATCGCGGGCAGCCACATCAAGAGCCTCAACTCGAGCGGCATGGTGGCGATCAAGGAGAAGGAAGTCACGCAGGCCGACATCGACCGCGTCGTCGATACCGCGAAGGCGATCGCGATCCCCAACGACCAGCAGGTCCTGCACATCCTGCCGCAGGAATTCATCATCGACGGGCAGGAGGACGTGCGCGAGCCGCTCGGCATGAGCGGGGTGCGGCTCGAAGTGAAGGTGCACATCGTCACCGGCGCCGTGTCCGCGGTCGAGAACATCACGAAGTGCGTGCGCCGCTGCGGGCTCGACGTTCGCGACGTGATGCTGCAGCCGCTCGCATCCGCGAAGGCGGTGCTGAACGACGACGAAAAGGAGCTCGGCGTCTGTCTGATGGACATTGGCGGCGGCACGACGGACATCGCGGTATTCGCCGGCGGCGCGATTCGCCACACCGCGGTGATCCCGATCGCCGGCGACCAGGTCACCAACGACATCGCGATGACGCTGCGCACGCCGACGAAGGAGGCCGAGGAGCTCAAGGTGCGCCACGGCTGCGCGCTTCGGCAGCTCGCGGACAGGAACGAGGTGATCGAAGTGCCGGGCGTCGGCGATCGCGGTCCGCGCAAGTTGAGCAAGCCGATGCTCGCCGAGGTGATCGAGCCGCGCATCGAGGAGCTCTACTCGCTCGTGCAGGCCGAGTTGCGCCGCTCCGGATTCGAGGAGCTCCTGTCGTCCGGCATCGTGCTGACCGGCGGTTCGGCGCTGCTGCAAGGGATGACCGAGCTCGGCGAGGAGCTCTTCCACCTGCCGGTGCGCGTCGGCGTGCCGACCTACGCGGGCGGCCTCGCTGAAATCGTGCGCAGCCCGCGCTACGCGACGGCGGTCGGCCTGCTGCTCGAGGGACGCGAGCAGTTCCTGCGCGGGCAGGCGGCGCGCGCGCAGGTCGCGGGCATCGGCGGCATCGCCGAGCGGATGCGGCAATGGTTCAGCGCCAATTTCTGATCAGGGAACAGAGGACAGGCAGCAGGGAACAGAAAACGATGACGGGCACGAGTGGAAATGGAAGGGGAACCGCAGCAATGGAGTACACCAACAAGGGGATCGCGTGTGATGTATCGGCTGGCCTTTCGGTCAACTGATACCTGATGCCTGACCTCCGACACCTGAAACCCAGCCAGGAGAAAGGAAGCACCATGTTCGAAATCATCGAGGAAGCGCCGGAAGAAGGCGCGATCATCAAGGTCATCGGCGTCGGGGGCTGCGGCGGCAACGCCGTCGAGCACATGATCACGCGCGGACTCTCGGGCGTCGACTTCATGTGCGCGAATACGGACGCGCAGGCGCTCAAGCGCTCGACCGCGCGCACGCAGCTTCAGCTCGGCTCGACGCTCACGCGCGGTCTTGGCGCCGGCGCGCGTCCCGAGATCGGCCGCGACGCGGCGATGGAGGACCGCGACCGGATCGCCAGCATGATCGAGGGCGCCGACATGCTGTTCATCACCGCGGGCATGGGCGGCGGCACGGGCACCGGCGCCGCTCCGGTCATTGCCGACATCGCGAAGAGCCTCGGCATCCTCACGGTGGCCGTCGTCACGCGCCCGTTCAAGTTCGAAGGCAAGCGGCAGCGCGTTGCAGCCGCGGGCATCGAGGAGCTCACGAAGAAGGTCGACTCGCTGATCGTCATCCCGAACGACAAGCTGATGGAAGTGCTCGGCGAGGACGTGTCGATGCTGGACGCGTTCGCGGCGGCGAACGACGTGCTGCACGGCGCGGTTTCCGGCATTGCCGAAGTCATCAACAATCCGGGCCTCGTCAACGTCGACTTCGCCGACGTGCGCACCGTGATGAGCGAAGTCGGCATGGCGATGATGGGCTCGGCGGTGGAGGATGGCGCCACGCGGGCACGCGACGCCGCACAGGCGGCCGTCAGGAGCCCGCTGCTCGAGGAAGTGAACCTGGCCGGCGCGCGCGGCGTGCTGGTGAACATCACCGCGTCGGCGAGCCTCAAGATGAAGGAGTACCACGAGGTGATGAACACCATCAAGGAGTTCACCGCCGAGGACGCGATGGTGATCGTCGGCACGGTGCTCGACGAGGGGATGGAGGATCGGCTGCGCGTGACGATGATCGCGACAGGCCTCGGAGGTGCCGTGGTCGCGACGCGCAAGCCGCCGAAGCTCGAGATGATCGAGACGGTCGTCGAGCGCACGGGCACCGACAACGTCGGCATGCGCGTCGAGACGATCGACTACGACAAGCTCGACCAGCCCGCGGTCGTGCGCCGCGGACGGCATGCGGTCGCGACGCCGTCGCCGGCGTTCGACCCGTCGGAGATCCCGGCCTTCCTTCGCAAGCAGGCCGACTAGGCGGCGCGAAACCCTCTCCCTGCGCGAGGCGGGGAGAGGCTCGCTTGGGCAAGCTTCGTACCGGCGGATGTTAAAATGATCGGTCGATCAATCGGCGCACCGCGCACCGCGCGGCGCGCTTATCCTCGCGCCCCCGAAACGATGCTGCGGCAGCGAACGCTGAAGACGATGATTCGTACGACCGGCGTGGGCCTGCACACCGGTGCGCGTGTCGAGCTCACGCTGCGGCCGGCGCCGGCCGACAGCGGGATCGTCTTTCACCGCGTCGATCTTGCTGCGCCGGTTGCCATTCCCGCGCAGGCGGCGAACGTCGGCGATACGCGGCTGTCGTCGACGCTTGCGCTGGGAGGCGCGTCGATCTCGACGGTCGAGCACCTGATGTCGGCGCTTGCCGGCCTCGGCATCGACAACCTGCACATCGACGTCGCCGGTCCCGAATTGCCGATCATGGACGGCAGCGCCGGCCCGTTCGTGTTCCTGCTGCAGTCGGCCGGCATCGAGGAGCAGAACGCGCCCAAGCACTACCTCCGCGTGCGCGCGCCGGTCGAAATGCGCGACGGCGACAAGTGGGCGCGCTTCGATCCGTTTGCCGGATTCAAGCTCGACTTCACGATCGATTTCCCGCATCCGGTGTTCGGCACCGAGAGCCGCCACGTCGTCGTCGATTTCGCCGAGCACTCGTACGTCAAGGAAGTGGCGCGCGCGCGGACGTTCGCATTCATGCAGGACGTCGAGGCGATGCGCGAAGCGGGTCTCGCGCTCGGCGGGAGCCTTCAGAACGCGATCGTGCTCGACGAGACGCGCGTGCTGAACAGCGAGGGGCTGCGCTACGACAACGAGTTCGTCAAGCACAAGGTCCTCGACGCGATCGGCGACCTCTACCTGCTCGGGCGGCCGCTGATCGGCCAGTACACCGCGTACAAGCCTGGGCACGCGCTGAACAACGCGCTCGCGCGGGCGCTGCTTGCGCGCGAGGACGCGTGGGAGGTCGTCTCGTTTCGCGCCGACGACGACCTGCCGTCGGCGTGGAAGGACTGGGCCGCGATCGGCGCGGCGTGACGCCTCCCCCATGATCCTGGTCAGGCTGCTGCTGTTCGCGGCGCTGGCCACGATGGGTGCGGCGGTGCTGATGTGGCTCGTGAAGCGCGATCCGCGCTACCTGCGCTTCATCGGTCTCACGCTCAAGTTCACGTTGCTGATGCTGCTCGCGATCCTGCTCTGGTTCGCGGCCGAGCGGCTGCTGGCGCCGGCGCTCGCGCCGCTGCTGTAGCGCGGCCAGAACCGGTCGAGCGCTTCGGTCGCGGCCGCCTTCCTCGCGACGCGCTCGCCGGCAGACGCATCGCTCGCGGCTTCGCGCATGCGCGCGAGACAGCGCAGCAGGCACGCCGCGAAGTCGAGGTTGCGCGGATCGAGCGCGTCCTCGAATGCGCGCGCCACGCGCAGCACCGACTGCATGTACGCATCGTCCAGCGGGCCGATGGCGCGAGGCAAGCTTCGCGTCGAGGCGACCGGGGACCGTACGCCGCCCGACGAGCTCGCGGAGATGCTCGCCGATCCGCAGCTTCGCTTCACGCTCGCGCCCGAGAACGTGATGAAGTTCGTCCGCGTTCAAGGCGAAAATCGGCGTCGTCAGGACGATGCCCGGCTCGTGGAAAGACCTGTTTTTTCCCGAGGCTCATTCGCTTCCGGGGAGCTGACCTTCGCGGCGGCGCGTCCGTAATCCGCGTCGCCGCGAAACGGCGTCCGCTCGGCGAGCCATGCACGGCGATCCGCGGGCACGCGAAGCCGCGCGAGAAGCTCCATCGCGTTCTCGTGATGGCGCGCGTCGAACATCCAGTGATAATGCAGATGCACGGGCCAGCGCGCGAGCCAGCGCGGGTCGATCTCGCCTTCCGAGGCAATGAGGTGCAGCGGTACGTTGTAGGAATCGGGATAGTGCGCGACGCGCTCGGTGAGCGACCAGATCGCGAGCGTCAGCGCCGCCTGGCTCGATCCCCAGTATTCGCTGCCCGCGCGCCCGACCCGTCCGGTCGAGGCGACGATCTCGATGCCGCTGTCGCGGTACGGGCGCATTCCGGCGTCGATCGTCATCGCGAAGAGCGACGCGCAGCGCGCGAGGATGCCGAGACGCCGGCGCACGATCGTGAAGCCGGCGTTGTACGAGGCCCGGATGCGCTCGTTGCCGATCGTCGTCGTCACGTCCGGCAGGCGATCGAGCGGCATTCCGGCGCGGTTTGCAAGGTCCGCCCAATAGTCCTCGAAGCGGTCGCCCGGTCCGCGCGTCGCGCTGCCTTTCGAGTCGACGACCCGCACCGCGACATCCGCATCGTGCGGAAGCTCCGGCTCGTCGAGCCAGACCGTGTCGCTGTCGCAGACGATCACGAAGTCGGCGTCGGAATGGGCCTCCGCGTGCGCGCCTGCGAAGACGCGGTTGGCGGGGGGATACTCGCGGCATGACGTGTTGAGCGGCGCGTCGACGTATTCGACGCCGAGATCGGCGAGCGCGCGGCGTGTCGCCGCGTCGATGCCGAGGCCCGGCCGGGGCGCGTACGCGAGGATCTGCGCATCCGCATGGCGCCCGGCGAAGCGCCGGATGCTGCGGCACAGCAGCAGCGCCTGCTCGCGAATCGCGTTGTTCTCGATGCACAGGACGAAGCACGCGCTCGCGACGGGCCGTTCCGGTGACTCCGCCATCGACACGGCGCCGGCTGCTCGATCGCAGCGTGCGATGCAGGCGTTGTAGAGCGCACGTATGGCGTCGCCCTGCGGGCCCGAAAGACGCGCAGCGAGCGCTTCGTCGTCCGCCGACTGGTTGCGCAGGTCCTTCTCGAGGAAGCGGCGGATTTCGTCGCCGCGCGACGCGTCGAGCGCGACGTCGAGCTTGCGCGCAATGCGCTCGACGACGCTTTCCCAATCGTCGAGAAGCTCCGTGTAGCGGACCAAGAGGACGTCGTCGTGCGTGTCGGCGAATTCGACGACGCGCTGCATGTACGTGCGCCAGAGCGCGAGTCCCTCGGCGATCGACATGTCGCCGCGCGCGTGCAGCGATTGCGCGACCTCGAGCGGATTGCGGATCGGAACGACGAACGCGGGCCGGTAGCCGGCGAGGACGAGCGCGCGGCGCCAAAGCGGCGCGAGCATGCAGATCCGCGGGTCCTTGATCGCGATCAGCGGCTGGCCTTCATATTCGGTCGCGATCGTCGCGGACGCGTCGGCGACGAACTCGTCGGCGACCACACCTTCCGACGGAACGGCAAAGTCGACGTGGCACCAGTCGCCGCCGAGCTGGCGCATCAGGCGCACGTTCAGATCGAGCACCGCTTCGGGCTCGAAGAACCCTTTCGGATTCACGCCGATTTTCGGGGGCTTGAGCTTGTCGGGCAGGTGCGCGCCGCAGAGGTTCAGCACGCCGGCCAGCGCGGAGGTCCCGCTCCGATGCATGCCGAGGACGACGAGCGCGGTCCTTTGGCCGGCGACGCACGCGTGATCGGCAACCGGCGGCGGTTCGCTGCGCAATTCGTCGGCGAGCGCGCGCAACGCCGACACGGGCACGATGGCGCCCTGGCCGCCGCGGAGCACCTGGCGCAGCAGAAGCGTTCGATTGCCGGGCCACCACGGCGACAGGTCGTTCGTCGCGTCGTTGTCGATCAGCGCCTTCGCGAGAAAGTCGCCGACGACGCGATCGGCATCCTGCGTCGCGCGCGCCTTCGATTCGGCGATCGTATTGCTGCCGTGCAGACGGTACCGGTAGAGCGGCCGCTCGACGACGACCGGCTCCGCGCGCGCGCAGGCGCGCAGGCAGAAGTCCCAGTCGTGGTTGTAGCGATGGTCGCGAAAGCCGCCGACCGAATCGAAGAATTCGCGTGCGACGAACAGGTTGCCGCTCGACACGGCGACGTTGAACTCGACGAACGTGAAGCTCGGTGGCGCCGAGCCGAGGAAGTTGCGCTGCTTCTGCTGGATGTCGACGGCGCCGGCGGGCGGCGCGGCGTCGCCGTAGGCGTGCGAGACGAGCGAGAAGCCCCAGGCCGAAGCGGTGCGCGCGATCGCGTCGACCAGCGTTTCGATCCGGTCGGGCGTGTAGCAGTCGTCGGAATTGAGGAACGCGAGGTAGCGTCCGTTCGCGAGCGTGGCGCCTTCGTTCAGCGTCGCCGCCGCGCCGCGATTGTCGCGGCGTACGAAATGCGACGGCCGGCCGAACGCAGCGAGCGCAAGCTCGACGACCTCGGCCGTCGCATCGCGCGAGCCGTCGTCGATGACGATCAGCTCGACGTGCGGATACGTCTGCGCTGCGACCGACGCGATGGCCTCGCCGACGTAGCGCGCGTGGTTGTACGCCGGCATGACGACGCTCACGAGCGGCTCGTCGACGCTCCGCGCCTGCCGTCGCGCCTCGTCGCGCGCGACCCACGTGCCGAGTAGCGCCGCCTGTTGCGCATTCGCGTCGCGCGTCAGCAGCTTGCCGAGCACGAGCCCGAGGTTGTGACGGATCGCCGGCACGCTCCATGCGGTTCGTTGGGCGGCGTCCCACAGGTGCGCGAGCGCCTCGCGATAGCGCATCCGCTCGTACTCGACTGTGCCTAGCATGTGCAGCGCGTCGACGTCGCTCGCATTCTCGGCGAGCGCCTGCCGATACAGCGTCTCCGCCAGGCCGAGCGCGCCCGCCTGATGCGCCGCGAGCGCGCGATAGCGGGTAGTGGGTTGAAGCCCGCAGCAATGCTTGAACCGTCTGCCGCTTCCGCAGGGACACGGCGCGTTGCGCGTCGTCGGCGAGGGATCGGGCATCGAAGGTCGCGGGGACGGGGGTGGACGCGCGATTATCGCCCGCGTGCGCGCCGCGACCACCGCCGGATCACCTGCTGCAGCGGACCCGGCGGCAGCCGGTCGGCGAGGTCGAAGAGCGGCGCTGCCGCTCGGCTGTCCCACGACGGCTTTGGCCGCGCTTGCGGCGGCACCACCGATCCCGCCACGTCGACGCGGACGCGGATCTCCGCGAACGCGTGCCCTTCGCGGGCGAGCGCTGCGCGAAGCTCCGGCACGCGCTGACGCAGCGCCGCGGCGATCGCACCAGCGGCGGCCGCGAGCTCCAGCACGTGGTTGCGCGAGTCGCTGACGCGAACGCGCTCGCCGAGCGCACGCGGCAAATGCATGCGCACGAGTCGCGTCAGCGCGAGCTCCTCGCGATGGCGCGCGGTCCATCCTGCGAGCTCGGCGTTCGTTTCGAGCACGCGGGCGAGCGGCAGATGCGGCGGTTTGCGGGTCATGGGAGGCGAGCGCGATTATCGTGCACGAACGCCACGGCAACCGGCGCTCGGCCGGATGGACGATGCCGGCTTCACCGCTTCGTACGGGACGATGCGCATGCTAGAATCGCCGCCGATCGACCGGGCGGGACTATCGTAGCCGGCGTCGCCATTGAACGTGCAGGTGGCCGGACGAGTCGTATGCGGAAGTCTCGCCATGGTTTCTCGCACGCCCGGTACACGTCCGGTCGCACACCGGATCGCGTCGCCCGTCGCGATGCAAGGCAAGCCACGGGCTCTCGCTTCCCATCGGAAACGGCGGCCGGACGAGGGGTGAGGCGGTCCTCACCCCTTGCTTTTTGCCCGTCCCGCGCCAAGCTTCTCTCTTCGCGATGATCAATATCCTCACCCGCATCTTCGGCAGCCGCAACGAGCGGCTCCTCAAGCAATACGCTCAGCAGGTCCGCGCGATCAACGCGCTCGAGCCGACGATCTCGGCGCTGTCCGACGAGGCGCTGCGCGGCAAGACCGAAGAGCTTCGCAAGCGCGTCGCCGACGGCGCGGCGCTCGACGAGGTGCTGCCGGATGCGTTCGCCGTCGTCCGCGAGGCCGGCAAGCGCACGCTCAACATGCGTCACTTCGACGTGCAGCTCATCGGCGGCATTGCACTGCACAACGGCAAGATCGCGGAAATGCGAACCGGCGAAGGCAAGACGCTCGTCGCGACGCTTCCCGCGTACCTGAACGCGCTCGCCGGCAAGGGCGTGCACGTCGTCACCGTCAACGATTACCTCGCCCAGCGCGACGCCGACTGGATGGGCCGCATCTACCGCTTCCTCGGCATGACGGTCGGCGTCAACCTGTCGCAGATGCCGCACGCCGACAAGCAGGTCGCCTACGCGGCGGACATCACGTACGGCACGAACAACGAGTTCGGCTTCGACTACCTGCGCGACAACATGGTGTTCGCGACGGGCGAGCGCGTGCAGCGGGGCCTGAACTACGCGATCGTCGACGAGGTCGACTCGATCCTGATCGACGAGGCGCGCACGCCGCTCATCATCTCCGGCCAGTCCGACGACAACGTCGAGACGTATTACCGGCTGAACGAGCTGCCGCCGAAGCTCACGCGCCAGCAGGAGGAAAAGGGACCCGGCGACTACTGGGTCGACGAGAAGGCGCATCAGGTCCTGCTGTCCGAGGAAGGTCACGAGAAGGTCGAGCAACTCCTCGCTGCGTCGGGCCTGACCGCTCCCGGCTCGAGCCTCTACGACGCGCAGAACATCTCGCTCGTCCACCACCTCTACGCGGCGTTGCGCGCACACGCGCTGTTCCACCGCGACCAGCATTACGTCGTGCAGAACGGCGAAGTGATCATCGTCGACGAGTTCACGGGGCGCCTGATGGCGGGACGGCGCTGGTCCGACGGCCTGCACCAGGCGGTCGAGGCGAAGGAGGGCGTGCCGATCCAGCGCGAGAACCAGACGCTGGCGTCGATCACGTTCCAGAATTATTTCCGCATGTACGGCAAGCTCGCCGGCATGACGGGCACCGCCGATACCGAGGCGTTCGAGTTCCAGCAGATCTACCACCTCGAGACGGTCGTCATTCCGACGCACCTGCCGATGATCCGCAAGGACGAGAACGACCTGGTCTTCCGGACGCTGGCCGAGAAGGTCACCGCGATCGTCGCGGACATCAAGGATTGCCACCAGCGCGGACAGCCGGTGCTGGTCGGAACGACGTCGATCGAGAATTCCGAGATGCTGTCGATGCATCTCGACAAGGAGCGGCTGCCGCACCAGGTGCTGAACGCGAAGCAGCACGCGCGCGAGGCGGAGATCGTCGCGCAGGCGGGCAAGGCCGGTGTCATCACGATCGCGACGAACATGGCGGGCCGCGGCACGGACATCGTGCTCGGCGGCAGCATCGAGCCGCAGATCCTGAAGATGCGCGAGGATGAAACGATCGCGCCCGAAGAGCGGCAGAGGCAGATCGACGTGTTGCGCGCCGATTGGCAGGAGCGCCACGACGCCGTCGTCAAGGCCGGCGGCCTGCATATCGTCGGCACGGAACGGCACGAATCGCGGCGCATCGACAACCAGCTCCGCGGGCGTGCGGGACGGCAGGGCGATCCGGGCTCGTCGCGCTTCTACCTGTCGCTCGAGGATCCGCTCCTGCGCATCTTCGGCGGCGAGCGGCTGTCCGGGATCATGCAGCGGCTCAAGATGCCGGAAGGCGAGCCGATCGAGCACACGATCGTCAACCGCTCGATCGCGAAGGCGCAGAACCGCGTCGAGTCGCGCAACTTCGACATCCGCAAGCAGCTCCTCGAGTACGACGACGTCGCAAACGACCAGCGGCGCGTGATCTACCAGCAACGAAACGAGCTCCTCGAAAGCGAGGACGTCGCCGAGACGATCGGCAACATGATCCGCGGCGAGGTCGACGCGACGTTCAAGCGGCACGTGCCGCCGGAGTCGGTCGAGGAGCAGTGGGACATCCCGGGACTCGAGTCGACGCTCGCGTCGGAATACCAGCTGACGGTGCCGGTTCGCGAATGGCTCAAGGCCGAGCCGGACCTCGACGACGCGGCGCTTCGCGAACGCATCGACAAGCTCGCGCTCGACGCATGGCACGGGAAGCAGGCGGCGGTCGGCACCGAGCTCATGCGTCAGTTCGAGCGCAGCCTGATGCTGCAGACGCTCGACCATCACTGGCGCGAGCATCTCGCGTCGCTCGATCACCTGCGCCAGGGCATTCACCTGCGCGGCTACGCGCAGAAGAACCCGAAGCAGGAATACAAACGCGAGGCGTTCGAGCTCTTCTCCGACATGCTCGACCGCATCAAGCAGGACGTCGTGCGTGTCGTACTGACCGTGCAGGTGCGCTCCGAGGCCGACGTGCAAGCCGTCGAGCCGGAGCCCGCCGTCAGCAACGTGCAGTACCAGCACGCCGATTACGACCAGGCGCTCGCCGGCAACAACGGCGAAGGCGGCGACACTGCCGTGGCGGTCGCGCCGCCGTTCGTGCGGGCCGGCGAGAAGGTCGGACGCAACGATCCGTGTCCGTGCGGAAGCGGCAAAAAATATAAGCACTGTCATGGCCGGCTCGCCTGACGTCTGCCTGCTGCGCGACTCAGATGCTTCGTTGTGTCCTCGCTCGGCGCTCGCCGTACCTTCAAGTACTGTCTCGCGCCTCGCTCCGGGCCGCCTCGCCTGCGAGCCGCTCGCTACGCCATCCGTTCAGGCGAGCGGCGTCGACGGGCGCCCCCTGAGCCATGCCGGTCCATTACAAGCCGCCGACCGCTGAATCGCTGTCGCCCGTTCCCGGCATCGCGCTCGGGACGGCGCCGGCGCGAATCAAGAACTGGGATCGTGACGACGTCGTGCTCGTCGTCGCCGATCCGGGCAGCGTCGCGGCCGGCGTGTTCACGCAGAACCGCTTTTGCGCGGCGCCGGTCATCGTGTCGCGCGCGCACCTGGCTGCGCAGCGCGAGCGGCGCCTCGATTTTCGTGCGCTCGTCATCAATGCGGGCAATGCGAACGCGGGCACCGGCGAATCGGGACTCGCCGGCGCGCGCGCGTCGTGCGCCGAAGCCGCCCGCCTCACTCGCGGTGCTCCCGAGCAGGCGCTCGTCTATTCGACCGGCGTCATCATGGAACCGCTTCCGCTCGATCGCCTCGTCGACGCGCTGCCGAAGGCGCGTGACGCAAAGCGGCGCGACGGCTGGTTCGCAGCGGCGCGCGCGATCATGACGACCGACACGGCGCCGAAGGGCGCATCGCGGCGCGTCGCAATCGACGGCGTCGACGTCACGGTCACCGGCATCGCGAAGGGTGCCGGCATGATCCATCCCGACATGGCGACGATGCTCGCGTTCGTCGCCACCGACGCGCCGGTTGCCGCCTCGCTGCTCGACGCGTTGACGCGCGAGATCGCCGATGTGTCGTTCAATGGCGCGACGGTCGACGGCGACACGTCGACGAACGACAGCTTCGTCATCGCCGCGACCGGTCGCGCGCGCATCGCACCGCTCGTCGATCGTTCCGATCCGCGTCTTGCCGCGGTGCGGCAAGCACTCGAGGAGGTTGCCGTCGATCTCGCGCAGGCGATCGTCCGCGACGGCGAGGGCGCGACGAAATTCATCGCGATTCGCGTCGAGGGCGGCCGCGACGTCGACGAGTGCCGGCGGATCGCGTTCGCGATCGCGCACTCGCCGCTCGTCAAGACGGCGTTTTTCGCCTCGGACCCGAACCTCGGCCGCATCGTTTGCGCGATCGGCAACGGCGCCGCGCGCGATCTCGTTCCCGAGCGCGTCTCGTTCTGGCTCGACGACGTGCTCGTCGTCGAGCGGGGCGGCCGTGCGGCAAGTTACACGGAAGCACAGGGCCAGCGGGTGATGAAGCAGCCGGAGATCACGATTCGCGTCGACCTTGGTCGCGGCGGTGCGCGCGCGAGCGTCTGGACCTGCGACCTCTCGCACGATTACGTCTCGATCAACGCCGACTACCGGTCGTGAACGACGATACGCGCGAACCGGCAATCAATGACGGCCTGCGCGCTCTGCTCGCGCGCGCCGAGTCGCTGCTCGCGCGCGTCGAGGCGCTCGTTGCAGTCCCTTCGTCCGACCCCGATTGGGCGAACACGACCGCGGCGCGGTGGCGCAAGCGCAATGGCCGCGGCTACCTGCAGCCGGTTCCCCATCCGCATGCGATCGCGCTCGACGATCTGGTGGCGATCGATGCGCAGAAGGAAGCCGTCGACCGCAATACGCGCCAGTTCGTGGCGCAGCTTCCAGCCAACAACGTCCTTTTGACCGGCTCGCGCGGCACCGGCAAGTCGTCGCTCGTCAAGGCGATGCTCGGGCGCTACGCAGCCGAAGGCTTGCGGCTCATCGAAGTCGACAAGAGCGACCTTACCGATCTGCCCGACATCGCGGAACGCGTCGAGAACGCGCCCTACCGCTACGTGATCTTCTGCGACGACCTGACGTTCGATGCCGGCGAAGCGGGGTACAAGGCCCTCAAGGTGATGCTCGACGGATCGATCGCCGGGGCGGCGAGCAACGTGCTGATCTACGCGACGTCGAACCGGCGCCATCTTTTGCCCGAGTACTTCGCGGAGAACCTGGAGACGCGCCATGTCGGCGACGAGGTGCATCCCGGCGAATCGGTCGAGGAGAAGATCTCGCTGTCCGAGCGCTTCGGGCTCTGGATCTCGTTCTATCCGTTCGTGCAGGACGATTACCTCGCGACCGTCGACCGCTGGCTCGCGCATTTCGGCGTCGCGCGCCCCGCATCGCCGCACGATGCCGAAGCGCGAACGCGCGAAGCGCTGCAGTTCGCGCTGTCCCGCGGCTCGCGCAGCGGACGCGTCGCGTGGCAGTTCGCGCGCCATTACGCCGGCGGCCTCGGCCTCGATTCGCGGGCGTGACCCCGTGAGCGCCGACGGGCCGCCCCGAGGCGCGAACTGCGCCCCCTCCGGAGGCAGCGCAGCGGCGCAAGCCGCAAGCGTGGGGGGGCATTGTCCCGTCGCGGCGGCCGTCATCGAGCGGGCCGACGGTCGCGTGCTGCTCGCGCAGCGACCCCATGGGAAGGCCTACGCCGGATACTGGGAGTTTCCGGGTGGCAAGGTCGAATCCGGCGAGACGCCGCGCGCCGCGCTCGCACGCGAGCTGCACGAGGAGCTGGGGATCGTCGTCACCCGGGCGTCGCCATGGCTCGTGCAGGAATTCGTCTATCCGCATGCGCACGTCGAGCTGCATTTCTTTCGCGTGCGCGCGTGGGACGGCGATTTCGTCGGGCACGACGGCCAGGCGTTCGCGTGGCAGGATCCGCGCGACGTTCGCGTCGTCCCGCTGCTGCCCGCGAACACGCGCGTCATGCGTGCGCTCGCATTGCCGCCGGTCTATGCGATCACCTGCGCGGAAGACATCGGCGAAGAGGCATTCCTCGCGCGCGCCGAACGGGCGCTTGCGCGCGGCTTGCGGCTTCTGCAGGTCCGCGACAAGACATGGGACCGGCCGCGGCGCGAGGCATTCGCGGCCCGCGTCGTCGCGCTCAACACGCGCTTCGGCGCGCACGTGCTCTGGAACGGCAGCGCCGGCGACGCGCGCAGGCTCCGCTGCGCCGGCGTGCACTGGACCTCGCAAGCGCTGGCGGCGGCGACGACACGTCCGCACGACCTCATCGTCAGCGCGTCGTGCCACACGCGTGACGACGTGATGCGCGCGTCTGCGCTCGACGTCGATTGCGTCGTGCTCGGGCCGGTGCGCGCGACGCCGACGCATCCCGATGCGGCGCTGCTTGGCTGGGACGGCCTCGCGATCGCCGCGGAAGGAACGCGCGTGCCGATCTACGCGCTCGGCGGCCTCGGCGCGGATGACCTCGAGGCCGCGATCGCGCACGGTGCGCATGGCGTCGCGATGCGGCGCCATGCGTGGCCTGCCGCGTGAGCGACCCGCGTCGGTTGAAACAAGGGTCGAGCGCCCGCTAGCGTTCGGTGTCGGACGCGTCGTTGGGTGCTTCGCCGCCCTGCGGTGCCTCGTGCGTCTCGATCCGGTAGCGCTCGCTCGCCCACGCGCCGAGGTCGACCGTTTTGCAACGCTCCGAGCAGAACGGACGCCATTTCGACTCGGGCGTCCACGGCACGTCGGCCTTGCATTGCGGGCATTTGACGGTGCGCGGCGCCATCGGCGAAGTGTAGCGTCATCCCGTCGGCCCCGGTCCTGCCTTGCATGCCGCGAGCGTTGCCGCCGCCGCATTCGAGGGCACGACGTCGTCGATCGTCGCGAACGCGGCCAGCGTCATCATTGCCGCCGCGGCGAGCGTGACGATGCTTTCCACCGCCGATCCTGCTGTCAATTGCGTTCTCATGATGTCGTTTCCGGTCGAATGGTTCACGTGCGGCCAGTCTAGAGGCGGGAGTCGCCGGGGACAATCGATTTGTTTTCCGCTAACATGTGAGCGTCTTTGACGATTCGGCGAGCGAATCCGATGCCCGCACCCATACCCAGCATGCAGGCGCTTCGCGCATTCGAGGCAGCCGCTCGCACCGGCAGTCTGACCAAAGCCGCCGAGACGCTGAACGTCACGCACGGGGCGATCAGCCATCAGATCAAGGCGCTCGAAGACATCGTAGGTGTGCCGATCGTCGAGCGCGCCGGCCGCGGCATTCGCGTCACCGACGACGGCGCGCGGCTCGCGGCGCGGCTGCGCGCGGCGCTTGCCGACATCGCCGACGCCGTCCGCGAAGCGGGAGAGCGCAACAATCCGCGGCAGTTGCGCGTGAGCGTCACGCCGTCGTTCGCCGCGCGGTGGCTTTTGCCGCGGCTCGCGAAGTTCCTCGCGCGTCACCGCGACATCGACCTCGACGTGCGCTCCAGCAACGCGCTCGTCGACTTTCGCCGCGACGACACCGACATCGCGATTCGCTACGGCTTCGGCGGCTGGCCGGACGTGCACGCCGAGCACATCCTGTCCGACAAGTACTTTCCGGTCTGCAGTCCGCGCCTTTCGCCCCGGCTGCCGCGCGTGCCCGCCGATCTCGCGCGCCATACGCTGCTTCGCTCCGACGACGAATGGTGGAAGCCGTGGTTCGACGCCGTCGGCCTCGACTGGCCGGAGCCGACGCGCGGCCCTATCTTCAACGATTCCGCGCTGATGCTCCAGGCGGCCGTCGAACGGCAGGGCGTTGCGCTCGCTCGCGCGTCGCTGCTCGGCAACGATCTGAAGAACGGGCTGCTGGTGCGTCTTTTCGACATCGACGTGCCGGCGCCGCGTCGCTACTACCTCGTCTACCCGCCGCGCATTGCCGGTTCGCCGAAGCTCGCGCTGTTTCGCGCCTGGCTCGAGGACGAGATGCGTGCGGACGACGCAACGCGCACGCCGCGGGCGCGCAAGCGCCGTCGCTAGTCGAAGAGATTCGCGGTCGACGGCTCGGGCTCGCGCGCGACCGGCGCGAGCGCATCCGCGCGCAGGAGGCCGCCGACGCGCACGCCGAAGAGACGGATCCGCCGCGTAAGCGCGACCCGCTTCACGCATTCGGCCGCGACGCGCCGAATCAACGCCGCATCCTGCGTCGCATCGTCGATCGTGCGATCGCGCGTGACGGTCCTGAAATCGTCGAAGCGCAACTTGATGCCGATCGTCCGGCCGACGTAGCCCTTCCGCGCGAGATCGGACGCGACGCCGTCGCAAAGCTCGGTGAAGATCGACCACAGCAGGTCGCGATCGTGTCGCGCGGACAGGTCGCGATCGAACGTCGTCTCGCGACTGATCGATTGCGGCTCGCTATGCGTGACGACCGGACGGTCGTCCCGTCCATGCGCCGCTTCGTGCATCCATTCGCCGTGCGCGCGGCCGAACGTCGTCACGAGAAACGCCGGATCGGCGTGCGCGAGTTCGCCGATCGTGCGGATGCCGAGCGTCGCGAGCCGCGCCGCCGTCTTCGGTCCGATGCCGTTGATCGTTCGTGCCGGCAGCGGCCAGATGCGCCGTTCGAGATCCCCGTCGCCAATCAGCGTGAGCCCGTCCGGCTTGTCGAGGTCCGACGCGATCTTCGCGAGCAGCTTGTTGCGGGCGATGCCGATCGAGCACGAGAGCGCGGTCGCCTCGCGCACCGCGTCCTTGATCGACTGCGCGACCGCGCGCACGCGTGCGGTATGTTGGTCCCCCCACGCTTGCTGCTCCGCAGCTGCGCTGCCCCCGGAGGGGGCGCAATTCGCGCCTCGGGTCGGCCCTTCGGCGCGAATGTCACCCGCGCCATCGCTGCCGACGATGTCGGTCAGGTCGATGTAGATCTCGTCGATGCCGCGATCCTCGATCCTGGGCGCGATCGCGCGCACCGCCGCCTTGAAGCGGCGTGAATAATCCCGGTAGGCGTCGAAGTCGACCGGCAGCAGGATCGTCTGCGGCGCGAGCGCCGCGGCCTTCATCATCGCCATCGCGGAATGCAGCCCGAGCGCGCGCGCTTCGTACGTCGCCGTCGTGATCACGCCGCGCCCGGCGTAGTGCTCGAGCGTCGCGAACGTGCGAATCACCGCGTTCGTCGCCGGGTCGATCGTCTCGCTCGGCTGGTGCCTCCGTCCGCCGCCGATGACGACGGGCTTGCCGCGAAGCTCGGGGTAGCGCAGCAGTTCGACCGACGCGTAGAACGCGTCCATGTCGAGGTGCGCGACGACGTTGTGCGCGGCCGGCATCGGCTTATAGTAAGCGCTTTCCTTCGTGAAGCCGTTCCGGCGACGATGCGACGAAGCACCGGGCGATTCCTGACGACGCATACCGGCAGCCTGCCGCGGCCGGAGGACCTCGTACGCGCGATGTATGCGCGCGAGGAAGGTGTTCCGGTCGATGCGCAGGCGCTCGAGCGACGCGTGGCGGACGCCGTCGACGACGTCGTGCGCAAGCAGACGAAGGCGGGGATCGACGTCGTCAACGACGGCGAGATGAGCAAGCCGAGTTATGCGACGTATGTGAAGGATCGTTTGCAGGGATTCGGCGGAGCCGGCAACACGTTCGTCTACCAGGATCTCGTCGATTTTCCGAATCTCGCGAAGCGCGTGTTCGGCGACCCCGGGCGCTCGCGCCGGAAGACGCCGGCGTGCAATGCGGCGATCGGCGTGCGCGACGCCGACGCGGCGCGCCGCGATGTCGAGCACCTGAAAACTGCGCTCGCGAACGTGCGCGCCGAGGACGCGTTCCTGACGGCCGCGTCACCGGGCGTCGTGTCACTGTTCTTCCGCGACGACTACTACGGCAGCGACGAGGCGTACCTCGCGGCGATCGCCGGCGCGATGCGCCACGAGTACGAGACGATCGCCGGCGCCGGGCTCGTGCTGCAGATCGACTGCCCCGACCTCGGGATGGGCCGCCACATCCAGTACGCGAACCTGTCGCTCGCCGAGTTCCGGAAGAAGGCGCAGATGCACGTCGAGGCGCTGAACGACGCGCTGCGCAACATTCCCGCCGAGCAGTTGCGCATGCATCTCTGCTGGGGCAACTACGAGGGCCCGCACCACTGCGACGTGCCGCTCGCCGACGTGATCGACGTCGTGTTCCGCGCGAAGCCGTCGGCGCTCGCGTTCGAGGCGGCGAATCCGCGCCACGCGCACGAATGGAAGCTGTTCGAGACGGTGAAGCTTCCCGAGGGCAAGCTGCTCATTCCCGGTGTCATCGAATCGAAGTCGAACTTCGTCGAGCACCCGGAACTGATCGCGCAGCGGATCGGCCGCTACGCGGACCTCGTCGGTCGCGAGAACGTGATGGCCGGCAGCGACTGCGGCTACGGAACGTGGGTCGGGCAGGCCGCGGTCGACGCCGACGTCGTCTGGGCGAAGATGGCGGCCATGGCGGAAGGCGCGCGGATCGCGTCGGCCCGGTTCTGGCCGAAGTAGCGCTTCAGCGCGGCACGCTGCGCGGTCGTCAGGCGCGCGCGTAACGCGAGATCGCCTGGTCGAGGCAGCTATCGCGTTGCGCGGCGGGACCGGTGACGCATTGGCGCAACGCAGCCTTGTACGCCGAGTCGGAACCGCTCGCTTCGGCGTTCGCGGACGCCTGGCTGCCGTGTCGCTTCGCGTGGTGCGCCATCGCGTGCTTCCGCGTCGCGTGCGCATTGTCGGCATGGGCAGCCTGGGCGTTCGAGCCTTGCGCAGACGTCCCGGATGGCGCCGCATTGGCAGGCTGCTGGGCCTGAACGGACAGCGTCAGTGCAGACAGCGCGACAGCCAGCCCGAGCTGGCAGCGTGTAAATCGCATCATCGAAACCTCCAGGGAAAAAGAGAACCGCTGCACCTCGCGCGAACGCGGGGCGCACTGATTGGACAACAGAAATCGGACGCGGATTCGCGCGTCGAATTGCAACGGCGACGCGGGGCCTGCGGGCGGCAAGCGACGGCCATCGCGACATTCGCGGTCGAAACGGCAGCGCGGGTGGCCCCGGAAGCCCGGCGCAGACCATCGTGCCGCGCCTCGCCGGCTCGGTGTGGGAAGCCGGTGCGCCACTGTCCACCGGCAAATCTGCTCGGCGCCGGCTTCACGTCCGCAACCACGGCGGGCGTGAGCGCGACCGTCGAGGTCGGCGCGAACGGCGCCGCCTTCTGGAGCCTGGACGCCCGGACGTGGACTCCAACGGACCAGGCTGGAGTCTCGTCGGGTCGCTCGCGACATGACCCTCGCATCCGTGGCATTCGGATCGCAATTCGTCGCCGTCGGCGCAGGCGGCGCGATCTCCACGCGTCGTCGTCCTGACCGAAAGCATGGCGCGCCGCGTTCGCGGTCACAGATTGCAGAACGCGAGCTCGAAGGCGATGTCCTGGTCGACGACGTTGCCGCGATCCATCCCGGAAACGCCGATGAAGCGGATGTTGAGCGCGTACTTGTTGGCGCTGATCTCGGGCACCGCCGGCAGATCCTGCTCCAGTGTGAGCCGCAGGAGCTGCGCGACTTTCGAGGTTGTCATCATGAGCTGAAACACGCCGCCCGATGCCGTGTGGCGGCTCGTCCGGCTGTTCTCGCGCAAAAGCCGCAGCACGATCGCCGAGCCGATCCGTATCGAGGCGAACGGCTCGATCCAGGCGGCAAGGTCCTGCCGGCGCGCGCCCGGCGATTTGTTGAGCCAGTGGTGATAGGCGGGCAGATCGAATTCGCAAACGCCGCCGGGGATCGCGGCGCGCTGCTTGATCGCCATCAGCCACTCGTTCTCGCGCAGGTGCGTGCCGACTTTGCCGGCTTGCGCGAGCAGATTGCTGCTGACCTGCTCGATCTCGGTCAATAGCGCAAGCAGTGCCGCCTGGTCGATCTGCGGATTGCTGCGCAACGGACCGAGCACCTGCTTCTGACGCTCGAGCTCCTGGACGAGATCGGCCTTGAGGTCGGCGCGTGCTGCGACCTCGGTGATCTCGAACAACGACAGCAGCGCCGCGTGGTGGTCGGGCGCGTACTCGCGGCTTGCGAAGAAGTCGGCGCGTGCGAACAGATCCTCGAGCCGCATCAACGTGCGGATCCGTTCGTTCAGCGGATGCTCGTAGCGAATCACGAAGCGTGTCGAAGCGTCAGGCCGTCATTCTGCCGCAAACGCGCTGCGGCACGCGTCGCAGCGGCTCATCGGCGCGTCTCGCGAGCCCTCGCGGCGAGCTCGCGATAGCGCCGATCGAGCCTTGCAACCTGCGGCTCGAGCGCGTTGCGCGGCCCGGAATTGTCGATCACGTCGTCGGCCTGCGCGAGGCGCTCGGCGCGCGGAAGCTGCGTCGCCATGATTCGCCGCACTTCGTCGGCCGCGAGGCCGCTGCGGAGCTGCACGCGGCGGATCTGCTCCTGCTCCGGGCTGTCGACGACCAGCACGCGTGACACGCGTTTTCGCAGGCCGCCACGCTCGAGCAAGAGCGGCACGACGAGGATGCCGTAGGGCGCGCGGAAGTCGGCGACCGCATCTTCGAGACGCGCCGCGATCAGCGGATGCAGCAGATGCTCGAGGTCGCGGCGAAACGTCGGATCGTCGAAGGCGCGGCGGCGCAGCGCTGCGCGGTCGAGCTCGCCGTCGTCGCGCAGGAATTGCGCGCCGAGCGATTCGACGACGGCCCGATGCCCCGCTTCGCCGCGACGGCTGATCGCATGCGCGATTTCGTCGGCGTCGAGCACGTCGATGCCTCGCGCGACGAACGCAGCAGCCACTTCCGACTTGCCGCTGCCGATGCCGCCGGTGAGGCCGACGAGATAAGGATTCAAGGTTCTAGACGTACCAGCCCTTGATGATCGCGGGCCCGAAAAACAACGCGATGCCGCCCGCGATCGCGAGATAGGGCCCGAATGCAAGCGGCACGTTGTGATCGCGGCCCCGGAACACCATCAGCGAGATGCCGATGACGGCGCCGACGACAGACGACAGCAGCACGATCAGCGGCAGCATCTGCCAGCCGAGCCACGCGCCGAGCGCGCCGAGCAGCTTGAAGTCGCCGTAGCCGATGCCTTCCTTGCCGCGGATCAGCCGGAAGAGCCAATAGACGATCCATAGCGCGAGGTAGCCTGCGATCGCGCCGGTCACCGCGTCATGCAGCGACACGAACACGCCGAACAGGTTCACGACGAGGCCCGCCCAGAGCAGCGGCAGCGTCAGGCTGTCGGGCAGAAGCTGGGTGTCGAAGTCGATGAACGTCAGCGCGACGAGCGTCCAAACCAGGATGCAGGCGGAGACGCCTTTCCACGTCGGACCGAAGCGCCAGATCGCGTAGGCGGCCAGCAAGCCTCCGAGCGCCTCGACGAGCGGGTAACGTATCGAGATCGGCTTGCCGCACGCCTTGCAGGCGCCGCGCAGCGCGAGCCAGGAGACGATCGGAATGTTCTCGAGCGCACCGATCGCGTGTCCGCATTCGGGACAGGCCGATCGTGGCACTGCGAGGTTGTAGCGCGGCGGATTCTCGTCGGGAACCTCATCGCCGCGCAGCTCCGCGCACTGCGCGCGCCACTCGCGCTCCATCATCTTCGGCAGACGATGGATGACGACGTTGAGAAAGCTGCCGACGCAGAGCCCGACGACGAGCGCGATCGCCGTGTAAACGATCGGGTCCTGCGTCAAATCACCGCGCCCAGCTTGAAGATCGGCAGGTACATCGCGACGACCAGCCCGCCGATGATCACGCCGAGGAACACGATGATGACCGGCTCGAGCAGGCTCGAGAGCGCGGCCACCGCGTCGTCGACCTCGCGCTCGTAGAAATCGGCGACCTTGCCGAGCATGTTGTCGAGCGAGCCGGATTCCTCGCCGATCTGCGTCATCTGCAGCACCATGACCGGGAACAGGTTGGTCGCCGCCATCGCGTTGGTGAGGCTCGTGCCCGTGCTGACCTCGGTCTGGATGCGCTTGGTCGCATTGATATAGACGAGATTGCCGGATGCGCCGCCGACCGCATCGAGCGATTCGACGAGCGGGACGCCGGCCGCGAACATCGTCTGCAGCGTGCGCGTCCAGCGCGCGATCGTCGCCTTCTCGAGGATCCCGCCGATCACCGGCACCTTGAGCTGCACGCGATGCACCAGCAACCGCACAGTCTCGGAGCGCTTGATCGACGTTCGGATCGCGACGAACGCGCCGACGATCATGATGAGCAACGCCCACCAGTACTTGACGAAAAAGTCGGAGATCGCGATGACCTGCAGCGTGAGCCAGGGCAGGTTGGCGCCGAAGCTCGCGAACACCTGCTTGAACGCCGGGATCACGAAAATCATGATCACCCAGACGACGACGATCGCGACGACGAGCACCGAGATCGGGTAGAACATCGCCGACTTGATCTTGCCCTTGATCGCCAGGATCTTTTCCTGATAGCTCGCGAGCCGGTCGAGGATCGCGTCGAGCATGCCCGCCGTTTCGCCCGCCTGAACGAGGTTGCAGTAGAGCGGGTTGAAGTGCTTCGGGTGCGACCGGAATGCCTGTGAAAGGCTCGATCCCGTCTCGACCTGGTTCTTGAGGTCGAGCATCAGCCGCGAAAAGCGCGCGTTGCTGTGTCCGCGCGCGATGATGTCGAACGACTGCAGCAGCGGCACGCCCGCGCGCAGCATCGTCGCGAGCTGGCGCGTGAAGAACGTCATGTCCTTGTCGGTGATCGAGCGGCCGCCCTTGTAGGACTGGCGCTTGATCTTGAGAACGCGGATCCCCTGCCGGCGCAGGTTCGTCGTCGCGACCGTCTCCGACACCGCGCGCAGTTCCCCGCGCATCGGCTTGTTGTTGCGGTCGACGCCTTCCCAGAGGAACGTCTGTTCCTTGACCTTGACATCCCTGCGGGGGACTGCTGCTGCGGTGGCCATGGCGTTTCCTTCGTACGCGAGCGCGCGTTACTCGTTCGTGACGGCCTCGATCTCCTCGAGCGAGGTGATGCCGCCCTTCACCTTCACGAGACCCGACTGGCGCAGGTTCTTAACGCCTTCGCGCTGCGCGAGCTGCGCGATGTCGAGCGACGTGCCGTTGCGCATGATGAGCTGGCGCATCTCGTCGCTGATCGGCATCACTTCGTAGATGCCGATCCGGCCCTTGTATCCGGTGCCCTTGCAATGGTCGCAGCCGACCGGCCCGAGCGGTTCCCAGCTCCCGTCCAGATCTTCCTCGGGGAAGCCGGCGCGAAGCAGCGCTTCCGGCGGAATATCCTCGGGACGCCGGCAGTGCGTGCAGAGCTTTCGCGCGAGGCGCTGCGCGGTGATGATGTTGACCGACGACGCGATGTTGAATGGCGCGACGCCCATGTTCATCATCCGCACGAGCGTCGACGGCGCGTCGTTCGTGTGCAGCGTCGACAGCACGAGGTGCCCCGTCTGCGCCGCCTTGATCGCGATTTCGGCCGTTTCCAGGTCGCGGATTTCGCCGACCATGATCACGTCGGGATCCTGGCGCAGGAACGCCCGCAACGCCAATGCGAAAGTGAGCCCGGCCTTCTCGTTGACGTTCACCTGATTGACGCCGGGCAGCATGATTTCGGCCGGATCCTCGGCCGTCGCGATGTTGACGCCCGGCTGGTTCAGGATCGACAGGCACGTGTAGAGCGACACCGTCTTGCCGCTGCCGGTGGGACCGGTCACGAGGATCATCCCATACGGACGCCCGACGGCGAAGAGCAGCGCCTGCTGCTGATCCGGCTCGTAGCCGAGCACCTCGATGCCGAGCTTGACGCCCGACGAATCGAGGATACGCATGACGATCTTCTCGCCGAACAGCGTCGGCAGCGTCGAGACGCGGAAGTCGATCGCCTTGTTCTTCGTCAGCACGAGCTTCATCCGCCCGTCCTGCGGCACGCGCTTCTCGGCGATGTCGAGCTTGCTGATCACCTTGATCCGCGACGCGACCTTGTCCTTGATCGCGAGCGGTGGCTGTGCCACCTCCATCAGGATGCCGTCGAGCCGGTAGCGGATCCGGTAGTACTTCTCGTACGGCTCGAAGTGGATGTCCGAGGCGCCGGCGGTGATCGCGTCGATCAGCACCTTCTGGATGTAGCGGACGACCGGGGCGTCCTCGACCTCGCTGTCCTCGTCGACGGTTGCAGGCGCGGCGCTGCCGTCCTCGAGCGTGATCTCGATGTCCTCGAGCGCCGCCATCTCCTTGAGGCTCGCGCCGAGCGACTCGACGATCTTGGCGATCGCCTGCGCGAGCTTGTCGTCCTCGACGACGACCGGCTCGACGACCAGGTTCGTCTTGAAGCGGACTTCGTCGAGCGCCTGCAGGTTGGCGGGATCGGAGGTCGCGACGTACAGCCGGTTGCCGCGCTTGTGCAGCGGCAGAACGCGACGCGTCTGGGCAATGCGGGTGTCGAAGTACTCCCGGTTCAACTGGTCGAAGTCGAATCCGGTCAGGTCGAACAGCGGGACGCCGAACGCCCGCGACGCGAACACCGCGAGCTGGTGCGCGGAAAGCCGCTTGCCCGAGAGCACCTGCTCGACGAACGACACGCCCGACGACTGCGACTGCACCTGCAGCGCCTCGGCCTCGGATTCGGACATGACGCCGTGCTGCGCGAGCGCGCGGGCAAGGCCGCTGATGTTTCGGGTGGCGGCGTGGGTGGCCATCGTCAGTGAAGGGTCTGTCGCATTTTTGCCACGAATGCCGCAAGGCGGCGCCGGGCGACGCGGAGAAGGATGATGGAACGTCAGCGAAAGCAAACGTCATGCCGTTCGTCGGCAGCCGGCGACGTGCGTCCTCTCCCGTGCGCGCTGTGCCCGGCGCTCCCTTCCCACGGCGTGCGGCGCGCTTATTCCATTCGCATAAAACTGAGCGTGACGATCATGCCCGCTCGGCCTGGGTTTGTAAAGGCGCGCTCCCCCGGCCGACCGGGGGCAGCAGGCGTACGACGCGCACCGCGCGGTCCTGCGTCTGCAGGATCTCGACGGACTGGTCGTCCACCTCGAACGTGACGCCCGCATCGGGAATCTCCCCCAGGTGCTCGACGATCAGCCCGTTCAGCGTTTTCGGGCCGTCCAGCGGGAAGCGGGTCCCGAGGCGCCGGTTGAGCGTGCGCAGCGGCGCCATGCCGTCGACGACGACGCTGCCGTCCGATTCGCGGCGAAAGCTTTCGGCGCCCCCCGGCGCCTGCGTCGTGAACTCGCCGATGATCTCCTCGACGATGTCCTCGATCGTCACGAGTCCCTGCAATTCGCCGTACTCGTCGACGACGAGGCCGAGCCGCTGGCGATCGGCCTGGAACTGCGAAAGCTGCGTCAGGAGCGGCGTGCCGAGCGGCACGAAGTACGGCGGCCGCATGACGGCGCGAATGCGCTCGGCGTCGATCTCGCCGCTTTGCATCGCGTGCAGGATGCTCTTCACGGCGAGCACGCCGACGACGTTGTCGAGCGAGCCTTCGCAAACCGGCAGGCGCGTGTGATACGACGTGCCGAGTTGCTGGCGCAACGTGGCCGGCTTCTCGGTCAGGTCGAGCGCGTGAATGTGGCTTCGCGGCGTCATCACGTCGTCGACGCTGATCGCCTCGAGGTCCATCAGGTTCGCAAGCATCGTCTTGTGCTTGCCGCGGAAATACTGTGCGCCTTCGAGCACGAGCGAGCGCAACTCTTCCTGCGACAGCGTCGTGCTCGGCTGTGCCGCGGGCCGGAAGCGGAACAGCCTGAGCAGGCCCTGCACGAACAGATTGACGAACCAGACGACGGGCCGCGCGAAGCGCAGCAGCGGCGCGAGCAGGTAGCTCACGAGCGGCGCCAGGCGATCGGCGTACGCCGCGCCGACGACTTTCGGCGTGATCTCCGAGAACACGACGATCAGGAACGTCACGACGATGGTACCGAGCGCGAGCGCGGCCTCGCCCTGGCCGAACAGGCGCACCGTGATGATGCTCGCAATCGTCGCGGCCGCTGCGTTCAGCAGCGCGTTGCCGAGCAGGACGACCCCGAGCAGCTTGTCCATCCGCTCGAGCAGCGAAAGCGCGAGCCTCGCGCCGCGCGCACCGCGCTGCGCCTGGTGCTTCAGTCGATAGCGGTTCGCCGCCATCATCGCGGTTTCGGCGATCGAGAAGAAGCCGGAGGCAACGAGCAGGACGACCAGCGCGAGCGCCAGCGTGCCGAGGGGAATGTCGTCCAAGGAAAATGCTCAGCGACCGAGAACGACCTCGCGCACGAACTTGCTGCCGAGGTAGCCGAGCACCAGAAGGAGCGTCCCGGCGAGAATCCATTTTAGCGCCGTGCGACCACGCCAGCCATAACGCCAACGGCCGAAGAGCAGCACGGCAAACGCCGCCCATCCGGCGACGGTGAACACGATCTTGTTCGTAAACGTCGCCGGCGTGCCGAAGAGCTCCTCCGAGAAGAGCATCCCGCTTGCGAGCGTCAGAGTCAAAAGCGCGAAGCCCACGCCGAGCAGGCGGAACATGTAGCGCTCGAGCGTCAGCAGCGGCGGCGCCGCGGTGGCGGTCGCGGCGGCGCGCCCGCCGTGCAGCCGCTTCTCGAGACCGGTCATCACGAGCGCCTGCAGCGCGACGACGACGAACAGCGCATACGCGACGAGCGCGATGCCGATGTGCGCGGCCGCCCACGGTTCGCCGGCGAACCCGATTCGATGCGGCGACGTCGCGAGCGGCGGCAACAGCGCGCAGAACGCAGCGACCGGCAGCACGACGGCGGCGACGCCGGGAAGCGCGCGCAGCACGCCGGTAAGCCACGCGGCGAGCGCGGCGAGTCCCGCCACGAGCGACAACGCATTGACGAACGAAAGGTCAAGACCGCCGGGACCGACGATCGCGCGCCCGATCGCGATCGCGTGCAGAACGAGCGCGAGCGCGAGCAGGGTCTGCGCGACGCCGCCCGGCGCACGCGCATCGCGCCGCGGCCAGCGCAGCCACGCCGTGGCCGCATACAGCGCCGCGACGAGCACGTGCAGTAGAATCGTCACTTCCAAAGTTTACCTAACGCGCGCGCCGCTTTCCGGCTCTCGCGTCCGTTCGATCCATGCTCGAAACGCTGACCGAACGCCTGTCGCGCGTCGTCAAGACGCTGCGCGGCGAAGCGCGCCTCACCGATGCGAACATCCAGGACGCGCTGCGCGAAGTGCGGCTTGCGCTGCTCGAAGCCGACGTCGCGCTGCCGGTCGTGCGCACGTTCGTCAACGATCTGCGCGACAAGGCGATCGGCCAGGAGGTCGTCGGCTCGCTGACGCCCGGGCAGGCGCTGATCGGCGTCGTCGCGCGCGAATTGACGGCGCTGATGGGCGGCGCCGCGCAGCCGCTCGATCTCGCGGCGCGGCCGCCCGCGGTGATCCTGCTCGCCGGCTTGCAGGGCGCCGGCAAGACGACGACGGCCGCGAAGCTCGCGCGCCTTCTCGCACGTGAGAAGAAGAAGGTGCTGCTCGTGTCGACCGACGTGTATCGGCCGGCGGCGATCGAGCAGTTGAAGACGCTCGCGGCGCAGGTCGGCGTCGACTTCTTCGCGTCGACGACGGCGGACAAGCCGGTCGCGATCGCGAGCGCGGCGCTCGACTGGGCGCGCCGGCATTATCACGACGTGCTGATCGTCGACACCGCGGGGCGGCTGTCGATCGACGAGGCGATGATGCGCGAGATCGCCGATCTGCACGCCGCGGCGCAGCCGGTCGAGACGCTGTTCATCGTCGACGCGATGCAGGGCCAGGATGCGGTCAACACGGCGCGCGCATTCCACGACGCGCTGCCGCTCACCGGCGTGATCCTGACGAAGCTCGACGGCGATGCGCGCGGCGGCGCCGCGCTGTCGGTGCGGCAGGTGACCGGTGCGCCGATCAAGTTCGCCGGCATTTCGGAAAAGATCGACGGGCTCGAGGTGTTCCATCCCGAGCGGATGGCGTCCCGCATTCTCGGGATGGGCGACGTGTTGTCGCTGATCGAGGACGCGCATCGCAACGTCGACGTCGAGCAGGCGAAGAAGCTCGCGAAGAAGGTCAAGTCGGGTAAGGGCTTCGACCTCGACGACTTCAAGGCGCAAATCCAGCAGATGCGCAAGATGGGCGGCCTCGCGGCGCTGGTCGACAAGCTGCCGGCCGAGATCGCGCGCGCCGCGCAGGGGGCGAGCGTCGACGAGCGGCGCATCGCGCGCATCGAGGGCATCATCAACTCGATGACGCACCAGGAGCGCGTCAAGCCCGAGCTCCTGAAGGCGTCGCGCAAGCGCCGCGTCGCCGCGGGCGCCGGCGTCACCGTGCAGGAGGTCAATCAGCTTCTCGCGCAGTTCGAGCAGACGCAGAAGATGATGAAGATGGTGTCGAAGGGTCCGCAGAAGATGATGCGGGGCTTGCGCAACATGATGATGGGCCGCTGACTGCGGCGCGCCCCCCACCGGCCCTCTCCGCGCCACGCGGGGAGAGGTTGCCGCGAAGCGGCGGGGTAAGGGGATCGTTGCCCGCGTCAGCCGTTTCGGCTTATAATCAACGACTTTTCATTTTGCGGCCGCCGCATCGGCTACAAGCGTGGCGACAAGCGCGCGGCCCGAACCTGGACGATCCCGCATGGTAGTGATCAGACTGGCCCGCGGCGGCGCCAAGAAGCGGCCGTTCTACAACCTGGTGGTGACCGATTCGCGCAGCCGGCGCGACGGTCGTTTCATCGAGCGCGTCGGCTTCTACAACCCGATGGCCGCGGCGCACGAGGAGGGCTTGCGCATCGCGCACGATCGCGTCGCCTATTGGCAGCAGAACGGTGCCAAGCTGTCCGACACCGTGCAGATGCTCGTGGCCCGCGCGGCGAAGGGCACGCCGGAAGCGACAGCCGGGACGGCGGCGGCGAGCGCGCCGGCGGGCTGAACGCGACGCCACGGCCGGTCGTCGTCATGGGGCGCGTCGGCGCGCCGCACGGCGTGCACGGCGCCTTCAGGGTGCGTCCGGTATCGGCGGATCCGGCTTCGCTTCTCGCGCATACCGAGTGGCTGCTGCGCGGTCGCACCGGGACGTGGACTGCGCATCGCGTGCGCGGTGTGCGCGAGCAGGGTGATGGATTGGTCGCGCAGCTCGACGGCATCGAGTCTCGCGACGCGGCCGGGGCGTTGCGCGGCGCCGAGATCGGCGTGCCGCGCGAAAGCTTGCCGGCGCCTGCAAAGGACGAGTATTACCAGGCCGATCTGATCGGCATGGCGGTGGTGAATCGGGAAGGTGTTCCGCTCGGCGCGCTCGCCGATTTCGTCGACAGCGGCGCGCATCCGATCGCGCGCGTGAGGGCTGATGGCGGCGTCGAGCGGCTGATCCCGTGGGTTCCGCTTTACATCGACGGGGTCGACATGGACGGGCGTCGCATCGACGTCGATTGGCCGGCCGACGCGTAAGCGGCGCGCGGCGCGCTTTACGGATAGCGGTCTCGGATGCGCATCGACGTCGTCACGCTGTTCCCGGAGATGGTGACGCAGGCGATTGCATACGGCGTCACGGGACGCGCGCGCGAGCGAGGGCTATGGCAGCTCGGCGTCTGGAATCCCCGCAATTTCGCGACCGACGCGTACCGGACCATCGACGATCGTCCCTACGGCGGCGGTCCCGGCATGGTGATGATGGCGGCGCCGCTTCACGCGGCCATCGAAGCGGCGCGCGCGGCGCAGCGCGGGGCGGGCGCCGCGGACGGCGTGACGCTTTACCTGTCGCCCGCGGGAACGCCGCTCACGCACGAGCGCGTGATGGATCTCGCGCGCGCGCCCGGTCGTGCGCTTACGCTCGTTGCCGGCCGCTACGAAGGAATCGACCAGCGGTTGATCGACCGCGAGATCGATGCCGAGGTTTCCGTCGGGGATTTCGTCGTTTCGGGCGGTGAGCTGCCGGCGCTGCTGCTGATCGACGCGATCGTCCGGCAATTGCCGGGTGCGCTGAACGATGCGGAATCGGCGCAGCAGGATTCGTTCGCCGACGGCCTGCTCGACTGTCCGCACTACACGCGGCCCGAGCGGTACGATGGCGACGCGGTGCCCTCCGTGCTGCTGTCGGGCGATCATGCGGCGATCCGGCGCTGGCGCCTTTCGCAGTCGCTGGGGCGGACGTGGCAGCGCCGGGGGGAATTGCTCGACCGGCGCACGCTTTCGAAGGAAGAGCAGTTCCTGCTGTCGGAGTACCAACGGGAAGCGGTCGCTCGAAGCAGGAGCGATTCCCGATAACCACAACAAAGCGCGCATCAGGGGGCGCCCTGCGCTGCGCGTCATGCGACGTCTCGTTCCGAGACGAACGAAAGGAACCATGCCATGAACATCATCGAAACGCTCGAGCGCGAGGAGATCGCGCGGCTCAACCGGACGATCCCTGATTTCGCGCCCGGCGACACCGTGGTCGTCAACGTCAATGTCGTCGAGGGCGAGCGCCGGCGCGTTCAGGCCTACGAGGGCGTCGTGATCGCGAAGCGAAACCGCGGCCTCAACTCGTCGTTCACGGTGCGCAAGATCTCGAGCGGCGAAGGCGTCGAGCGGACGTTCCAGACGTACTCGCCGCTGATCGCCTCCATCGAGGTGAAGCGCAAAGGCGACGTGCGCCGCGCGAAACTTTACTATTTGCGCGGCCGTTCAGGAAAATCGGCGCGGATTCGCGAAAAGCTCGCCGCACGCGACGCGTCCAAGCCCGAACAGGCATCCTGACCGTCGAAGGCGGCGCGGGGCGTTCCCCGCCCGCCTGCGGCAGTTTCGGAAGCGGTCCCCGGGGGCCGCTTTTTTGCGTCGCGCGCGGACGACGTTTGCCGACGCATATGGCGCGGAACTTGCAGACAGACCTACCGCAAATGCCTGCGTCTCCGTTTCCGTTGCGTCGAGCATCCGTTTGCCCGACCATTCCGATGTCATATCCCTTGCGTAATCGCACCACGCGGCGATGAAGGCGACGCTCTATGATGCCCTCGGCATCCTGCCGACGTCGAGCGACGAGGAAGTGCGGGCGGCGCTGCGCGGACTCATTCGCAAATATTACGCGAAGACGCGCGACGGGCAGGGCAACGTCGAGGAAGCGCTGCGCTTCATCAACCACGCGAGCCGCATCCTGAGCGACAGCGAGCGGCGTGAACACTACGACGCGGAGCTTTCGCGCTCGGCCGCCGAAACAGGTGACACGACAGGCCCGATCGGCGAACCGTTCGGCGACGACGATACCGAAACCGGCGCGCCGACGGGAGCCGGTGACGAAGCGATCGAGGATCCGCTCGATTCCGAGCTGCCGGCGGACAAGGGCGGCGACGTGCCGCCGACGCATCATCCGGGCCTCACGGAGCGCGTCGCGTCGTTCCACCGCTCCGGTGCGCTCACCTACGGCCTCTGCGCGCTCTTCGGCGCGTTCATCGCGACGGCGATCGTGTTCGTCACGCCGCCGAACTTCGTCGTCGTCGCCCGCTCGGTGCTCGGCTCGCTGATCGTCACGGGTCTGCTGCTCGCGGCGATCTACGCGATCGTGCACGGCATCGGCCTCGTCCGGCGCCGCCGGGTGCGCCCGCGCTCCGCGCTCGTGCCGCAGACCGATCTCGCGATTCTCAACTGGCGGCGCGAGCGCAGCGTGTTCCTCGGCACGAATCAGCCGCAGGAGGATGCGTCGTGGATCTTCAAGCTGCGGATGGCCGAGCTCGAGCGCGCGAAGACGGCGCGCACGAGCGAGCCGCGGCCATGGCATCGCCTCGCCGCGCGGCTCTTCGATTACGCGATCTGGGGACTTCTGCTGGCGCTATTGCTGGCGCAATTGCGCGCGGTCGGCATCATCCCGGATGCGACGGCACGCTGGCTCGCGCATCCGCTCGTCGCGCCGATTCTCATTACCGGATCGTTCGTGCCGATCGAGGCGCTGCTCGTGACGGCGGTCGGCACGACACCCGGCAAGTGGCTCTTCGGTGTCTATCTGCAGTTCTCGATCTCGGATGCCTACGCGCGCCGCGATACGCGAACGCAACTCGTCCGCGGCGTGCGCCGCGCGCTTCGTGTCTGGTGGCAGGGCGTCGGCTGCGGATTCCCGCTGCTCGCGCCGATCCTGATGGCCGTCGCGCACGAGCGGCTGCTGCAGCATCAGGAAACGGACTGGGATTTCGCCGAGGACTGTCTCGTGACGCAAGGTCCGGCGGGGGTCGTGAATACGGTGACCGGCGTATGCGGCCTCGCCGCCATGCTGTGGCTTTACGGCGTCGCATGGGAGCAGCCGATGGCCGGTGCCGTCGACCGGGCGCGAAGCTCGGTCGTCGGCGCCGTGCCGACGCGCGAGGCGATCAAGGGGCACGTCACGCGCGCAAGCGGCGAATTCGGGCGCTACGTGCCTGCGATTTCGATGCCGAGCGTCGCCGGCGCCCTGCATTGGCCGTGGACGCCGGGGCCCGCGGGGTCCGCGCGCAACGACGCGACGAACGGACCGAGCGAAGCGGAGTTCAGCGCGATGCTCGCCGCGCGCCGCGCGCGCATCGACTTCCTGAAGGTCGAGGGTCCGCGCCTGTTGCGCGCGGGAGAGACGCACCGCGCGCTCGAAGCGTGCCGCGCATGGGCGGATCTCGACCTCAGGAACGCCGACGCCTGGCGCTGTCTCGGACAGGCACAGGACGCGAGCGGACAGTACCAGGAAGCGCTCAACTCGTTGCGCAAGGCGCGCGAGTACAACCCGTCGGACCATGCGATCGACGCGGCGATCCGCCAGGTCGAGCGCAATCTCGTCGCCGATTTCCAGCACCGCTACGGGCGCTGAAGTCGCGAGTCAGCGGCGCTTCAGCACGAACCAGAAGGCGCCGTTTTCCTCGCCGTGCTCGAGCAGTGCGTTGCCCGTCTGGCGGGCGAACGCCTGGAAGTCACGAACGCTCGCAGGATCGGTGGCGATTATGCGGATCGTCTGCCCCGACGTCATGTCGTTCAGCGCCTTCTTCGTGCGCAGGATCGGCAGCGGGCAATTGAGGCCCCGCGCATCGATTTCGCGGTCGAACGTCAGCATGGCACGGGCGCCGGCAGGGAAGGGAACGTGCAATTATAGCAACGCATGCGATACGTCCTGGTCGCCCTCGTCGCCCTCGTCGCCGTCGCGGCGGTCGGCCCGATCGACGCGCCGCCACGGCAACTCGCGCCGTGGATCGAGCAGCACGTTGCCGGGCACGCGAACCTCATCGTGCATATCGGCCGTGACGTCGCGGGCGCGCTGCGCGTGCTCGCGCGCGGTCGCGAAACGTTCCACGACCCGTTGCCGATACCGGCGCTCGACGCGCCTGCGGCGCCGATACCCGGCCGCCCGGTGATCGTCGGTTCGGCGGCGGAGGCATTGCGCGCGATCGACGACGCGCAGCCCGGCGACGTCATCACGTTCATCCCCGGCACCTATCGCTTCGACGGCGTCTTCGTCGACGTCGCCAGGCCGGGCACCCCCGACGCGCCGATCACCGTGCGCGCCGACAGGCCGCAGTCGGTCGTGCTCGAGTTCGACATGCTCGAAGGCTTTCGCGTGCGCGCGCCGTACTGGACGTTCGAGAACCTGACGATTCGCGGCGTGTGCGCCGATCACGCGAATTGCGAGCACGCGTTCCATGTCGTCGGTGCCGCATCGCACTTCGTCGCGCGCAACGACGAAGTCGTCGACTTCAATGCGCAGTTCAAAATCAACGGCAGCGGCGGCGAATACCCGGACTTCGGCCTCATCGAAGGCAACGTGATCCGCGACAGCGCGCCACGCCAAACCGACAACCCGGTGACGCCGATCGATCTCGTCGCCGCCAGCCATTGGCGAATCGTCGGCAACCGGATCAGCGATTTCATCAAGGCGGGTGGCAATCGTACGAGCTACGGCGCGTTCGCGAAGGGCGGCGGCCGCGACAACGCGCTGCTGCGCAACTTCGTCGTCTGCGAGCATCATCTGCGCGGCATCCCGGGTCGCCGCGTCGGCCTGTCGCTCGGTGGCGGCGGGTCGAGCCGCCAGGCTTGTCGCGATGGTGGCTGTGTCAGCGAGCAGTACGGCGGCATCATCGCCTCGAACGTCGTCGCGTCGTGCTCCGACGACGGCATTTACCTGAATCGTGCGGCGATCAGCGTCGTCGCGCACAACACGCTCGTCGATACCGGCGGCATCACGGCCCGCTTCGGCGAGACCAGCGCCGACGTCGAGGGCAACCTCGTGGATGGCGTGATTCGCGCGGCGGCGGACGCCAGCGTGGATGCCCGCGACAATCGGACGACGGCCATCGGGTCGCTCTACCTCGGCATGCATCCGCTGCGACGCCTCTTCGCCGATCCCGCGAAGCTCGACCTGCGCTGGCGCGGCGAGCCGCCGCGACGCGCGCGCGTCGCCACGCCGCCCGCCGATCTTTGCGGCACGCCGCGACCGCCGCAACCGGTCTACGGAGCGTTCGAGGATATCGGCCGCTGCAACGTGGCCGCGGACTAGAACCTGTCGCAAAATGGTCTGCGCGGACCGATAGACGTTGTCGTTTCCTCGCGCCCCTCGCTGTACGTCTCAGTACTATCTCGGGGCTCGCTGCGGGCCTTCGCGCTCTCGGCCCGCTCGCCCGATTTTGCGATAGGTTCTAGGTTCGAGCGATAGCGAGCTACGTGCGTCCGGCGCGAATGCGCTCGACGAGCGCCGTCGTCGAACGGTCGTAGCGAAACGGAATCGCGACGAACCGCCCGCCGCTTGCGAGCACCTCGGCGGCCCCCGCCGTCGTGGCGGCGGAATAGTCGCCGCCCTTGACGAGGATGTCCGGCCCGGCGGCGACGATCAGGTCGCGCGGCGTATCGGCATCGAACGGCACGACGAGATCGACGCAGGCGAGGGCCGCCAGCACTGCCATTCGATCGTCGGCGGCGTTCAGCGGACGCCCGTCGCCCTTGCCGAGGCGACTTGCCGACGCATCGGAATTGACCGCCACGACGAGCGCCGCGCCGAGCCCGCGCGCCTGCTCGAGATAGGTGACGTGCCCCCGGTGGAGGATGTCGAACACCCCGTTCGTGAACACCAGGGGCCGCGCGAGCGCGCCGATGCGTTCGAGCGCATGCGCCGCGTCGGCGATCTTCGCCGGATAGCGCGGCTGCGGCAGCGAAACGCCGGTGCTCGCCATCGCCGCGATTGCTTGCCGCTAGTCGGTGTACTCGAACACTTTGACGACGCGCATCACGCCCGACGTCGTGGCCGCGATCTGCGCCGCGGCGTCGGCCTCGGCGTGGCTCAGGATCCCCATCAGGTAGACGATCTGCCGCTCGGTGACGACCTTGACGAGATTCGCCGGGACCTTGTTCGACTCGACGAGGCGCGCCTTCACCTTCGACGTGATGTACGCGTCGTTGCTGCGCGCGCCGATGCTCGTCACGGCGCCGATGGCGAGCTCGTCGTCGACGCGTCGCACCTTCGCAGTCGTCCGCGCAACCTGCTCGACCTGCGCCTTGAGCTCGGCCGTCGGCACCTCGCCGGTCAACAACACGATGCCGTTGTAGCTCGTGACGCTGACGTGGACGCGATCGCCGAACGTGCTGCCGACATTGTTCGAGATCTTGAGCTCGATCGCCTCGTCGTCGGCCTGCGCGCCGACCGAGCGGCGGTCGGCTACGACGAGCGCCGTGCCGGCCACCGCAGCACCGATCACGACCGGCACGCAAGCCGACAGCAGCGTGGACGACGCGGTCACGAACGCGAGCACGGCGAGCAACGGCGACTTCCTCATGCATCGTCTCCCAGAAGCGTGGCGTCGATGACGTCACACAGGCAATGAATCGTGAGCAGGTGAACTTCCTGGATGCGCATGGTGCGCTCGTGCGGAACGCACAGATGGACGTCCTCGGGCGCGAGAAGTTCGCCGATGTGTCCGCCGCCCTTGCCGGTCAGCGCGACGACGCGCATCTCGCGCTCGTGCGCGGCCACGATCGCCGCGATGACGTTCGGCGAATTGCCCGACGTCGAGATCGCGAGCAGCACGTCGCCCTTCGCGCCGAGCGCGCGCACCTGCTTCGCGAAGATCTGCTCGAACGAATAGTCGTTCGCGACGGCGGTCATCAGCGACGTGTCGGTCGTGAGCGCGATCGCCGGCAGCTCCGGACGCTCGCGTTCGAAGCGGCCGACGAGCTCGGCGGCGAAATGCTGGGCGTCGGCAGCGGAGCCGCCATTGCCGCAGGAAAGAATCTTGCCGTCGGCGAACAGACAATCGGTCAGGATCGCGCCGGCGCGGGCAATCGGCGCCGCCATCGTCTGCGCGGCCATCTGCTTCAGCGCGGCGCTGTCGTTGAAGTGGCCGCGGATGCGCTCGAGATGATCGATCATCGCGCGGCGATTCTATCAGTAGACGTGATCCCCCCACGCTCGCGGTGGAACGGACGATGTTCGCGCTCGCGCTCATCTGTACGCCCTCGGGGCGGCCCGTCGGGCTCACGCGCTCGCTGCCCCTGAGGCGGCGCCCTGCGGCGCGAAGGGACCTAGTCATCGATGACATTTTGCCGCCACTCGATCGTCGACGGGTCGAGCGAGCGCAACAGGATCGCGTCGAACCGGCACGGCGGCTCGCGGCCCAGCATCGCGAAATAGCCGTTGGCCGCCGCGACGAGCCGCCGCCGTTTTTGCGCAGTGATGCTCTCGACGGCGCCGCCATGGCTCGCGCTGCGGCGCATCCGGACTTCGACGAACACGAGCGTGCGGCCGTCGCGTGCGACCAGGTCGATCTCGCCGGCGCGCGTGCGGAAGTTGCGCGCGACGATCGCGAGCCCCTGCCGCATCAGGTATTCGGCGGCGAGCGTTTCGGCGGCAGCCCCGGCCGTCGTCAAGGCGTCGAATCCAGCGGCACCAGCGCGCCGTCGCGATAGACGCCGAGCATGCCCTCGCGCTGGAACAGCCGGCCGGGAACGAGCGCGATGTGACCGGTGGCGCCGTCGGTTTCGAAACGGTCGGGCGGCCCGTCATGGAACGATTGCGCGATCACGAACGCGTCGCGGCCGAGCGCATACAGGCGCGCGAGCGCGTCGCTGTCGAAGTCGCGATGAGGGATCGAGGCGAACTGTGGCGCATTCGGCGTGAGCAGCCACGGGATCTCGACGACGCGCACGTCGTCGAGGTCGCGCGCGACCGCCGGGCTCGGCCGCTCGAAGACGAGGCCGCTCGCGTACGCGATGACGTTGCCGATGAACGGCTTGACGAGCGCCGCATAGTCGCCGGTCACCGCGAGCAGCACTGCGCCCGGCGCGTTGCGGCCGAGCGTCGTGCGCAGCGTGCCGAGTCCCTCCGGCGACGGATCGAAGCGCAACACGGAAGGCGGCGCACCGCCGCTGCCGGTCCACTCGATCGCGAACGACGACGACAGACGCTTCATCAGCGGCGAATCGCCCTGCACGATCGCGATCGGCGAAGCCCCGCTTGCGCGCGCCCGCTTCGCGAGCGTGCGGCCGTCGCTTTCGACGGTGAGCGGAAATGCGTAGATCGCCGGCGGCAGCGGCGTGCCGTCATCGAGCTGATTGAGCGCGAGGGTCCACGGCAGCGCGACGTTCGCGCTCGCGAGCGCCTTCAGATCGTCGCGCACGAGCGGGCCGACGGCGACCTGCACGCCCTTGTCGCGCGCAGCCGCGAATGCGCCGACGACGTCGCTGCCGCGATGCGCGATCACGATGCAATCGTCGCTTCTGCGCGCGGCGGCGGCCGCATCGAGAAAGCCGTCGCGCACGGCGCTCGCGGCTCGCGCGAACGCGGGCTCGTCGAGCGGAAGGACGAGCGCGATCCGGTTGCTCGTGGGCGTCGCCGGCATCTGCGTGCCGGGTTGAGGCGGGGCGCTAACGGTGGGCGGCGTCGCTTCGTCGGGCGCACCTTCGACGCCCGGCGGCGCGACCTCGAGCGGCGGCGGCGCCGGATACGTCTCGATCGGGCCCGCCTCGGCCGGTGCGCGAACGGCAGGCGGCGTCCCGTGCGCGCGGGTTGCCGGGCGCACCGATGCGCACGACAATGCGCCGGCGGCGAACGCGATCGCCGCGATCGCGCAAAGTGCGCGACGCGCAACACACGCGACGGTGGACGAGCGAAGACGCGGAGCCTGCATGACGGGAGGGAAGGATACGGCGCGGTCGACGCACGAAGCCGTGTTTCGCGCCGAGGGCGGCTCATTATATGTGGTGGCAACGCCGATCGGGAACCTGCGCGACGTGACGCTGCGCGCGCTCGATATCCTCGCCACCGCCGATATCGTCGCCGCCGAGGATACGCGCGTCACCGCGACGCTCCTCGCGCGCTACGGCATCGCGGCGCGGCCGCGCGCCGTGCATCGCCACAACGAAGCGCGCGAAGTCGCGCACGTCGTTGCAGCGCTGGGCAAAGGCCTCAGCGTCGCGCTCGTGACCGATGCCGGTACGCCAGGCATCAGCGATCCGGGCGCGCGACTCGTTCGTGCAGTCCGCGAAGCGGGCCATCGCGTCGTGCCGATTCCGGGTCCGAGCGCGGTGGCGGCGGCGATTTCGGTTGCCGGACTCCTCGCCGAACGCTTCGCGTTCATCGGCTTTCTCCCCGCGCAGGCGAAGGCCCGCCGCGAACTCGTCGCGACCATCGCGGCGTGGCCGGTCGCGCTCGTTCTCTACGAAGCGCCGCATCGGATGGCGGCGACGCTCGACGAGATCGCCGCCGCGCTCGACGCGCGGCGCACGATCGTCATCGCACGCGAGGTCACGAAGACGTTCGAAACGATCGCGTCGATGCCGCTCGGGACCGCTCGCGGCTGGCTCGACGAGGATGCGAATCGCGCGCGCGGCGAGCTCGTGCTGATCGTCGACGCGCCGCCGAAAGAGGGCGCCGCGGCGGACCTGTCGCCGGACGTGCAACGCCTGCTCGCCGCACTCGTCGCCGAGCTGCCTCCCGCGCGAGCCGCGCGCGTCGCCGCCGAGGCAACCGGGGTCGCCCGCGATGCGCTTTATGCGCGCGCCGTTGCGCTCAAGGGGCGCGACCGCTGACGCGTGCGGGCGAAAGGACGGTCAGACGCCGAGATGCCGCGCGAGCGCGTCGCCGCGCTGTGCAAGCGACGCGGACCATCCTTCGAGGACGACGACACCCTTCTCGAGCACGATCGCGCGGTCGGTATGCGCGAGCACGAGCCGATAGTTGCGATCGACGATCAGCGATGCGATGCCGGTCTGGCGTATCTCGGAGACGATCCGCCAGATCTCGCGCACCAGTTGCGGCGCAAGTCCCTCGGTCGCTTCGTCGAGGATCAGAAGCTCCGGATTGGTCATCAAGGCGCGGCCGATCGCCAGCATCTGCTGCTCGCCGCCGGAGAGCTGGTGGCCGCGGCTCGCGACGCGTGCGCGCAGTTGCGGGAACGTCTCGAGAACGCGCGCAAAGGTCCATCCGGTGTTCGGATCATGCGGGGGACGCGCGGCGAAAAGAAGGTTCTCGCGGACCGTGAGCGTCGGAAAGATGCCACGTCCCTCCGGCACGTAGGCGACGCCCCGGCGCGCCATCTCGTGCGGGGGATCGCCGGTGCAGTCGTGCCCGTGGACGAGCACCGCGCCTGCGCTCACGCGATTGAGTCCGGTCAGCGCGCGGATCAGCGTCGTCTTGCCCATGCCGTTGCGGCCCAGCAGGCCGAGGGATTCGCCGGTGTTGATCGCCAGCGAAACGCCGCGCAGCACGTGGCTTTCCCCGTAGTGCGCATGGACGTCGCGCGCTTCGATCAGCGCGCTGATCGCGGTTTCGCTGCGCCGGACTGGACGCGCGACCGTGGCCATCAGCCGATCCCCGCGGCTTGCGGCATGTCGTCGCCGATCTCGCCCAGGTACGCGCTCTGGACGTCCGCGTTGCCGCGAATCGCCGCCGGCTCGCCCGTCGCGATCACGCGGCCACTCACCATCACCGTGATCCGATCGGCGATGCGGAAGACGGCATCCATGTCGTGCTCGACGAGCAGAACGGCGTGCCCGGGCTTCAGCGCCTCGAGCAGCAGCAGCATGCGGTCGGTTTCTTCGGGTCCCATGCCGGCGAGCGGTTCGTCGAGCAGCAGCACGCTCGGCCCCGTGGCGAGGCACATCGCGATTTCGAGCTGTCGCTTCTGGCCGTGCGAAAGCGTTCCCGCGACGCGGCGCGCCTGCGCGGACAGGTTCGCCTGTGCGATCGCCTGCTCGGCGGCGCGCGTCGCGTCGCTGCAACGCGTCGCATCGCTCCACAGGTCGTACGCACGCTGGAAATGCGCCTGCGCAGCGAGCCGGCAGTTCTCGAACACGCTCGCGTGTGCAAAGATCGTCGTGCGCTGGTAGCTGCGCCCGAGACCGGCCCGCGCGCGCCGCGGCTGCGTCCAGCGCGTGACGTCGCAACCCGACAATCGCACTTTGCCGCCGCTTGCCGCAATCTCGCCGGACAGCACGTTGACGAGCGTCGACTTGCCAGCACCGTTGGTGCCGATCAGCGCATGTACCTCACCGCGCGCGAGCGTGAGCGACGCGCGATCGACGGCGAGAAGACCGCCGAAGCGTCTCGACAGGTCGATCGATTCGAGCAGGATCTCAGCCGGCATTCAGTAACGGCGCACGAAACCGCCGAAGCTGCGTCGGAAGCGCGACGATGCCGTTCGGCATCAGCGCGACGCAGGCGATGACCGCAAGTCCGAGCGGGAGCTGCCAGTGCTTCGCGAAGGCGCCGAACAGCGCCTCCGACTGGAACAGCTCCTTCATCAGCACGAACGCGAACGCGCCCAGCACCGCGCCGCGCAGCGTGCCGATGCCGCCGAGGATCAGCATCAGCAGGACGGCGCCCGACTGGTGCCACGCGAGGATCTCGGGGCTCACGAAGCCGTCCTTGACCGCGTGCAGGAACCCTGCGATGCCCGCGAGCGCGCCGGCCAGCGTGAAAGCGGCGAGCTTGTAGCCGTACGTCGAGAACCCGGCGGCGCGCATCCGCTGCTCGTTCGCGCGAATGCCGGCGAGCGCGTGCCCGAAGCGCGAGCGGCCGATCGCCGCCAGCACTGCGTAGACGAGAACGAGCAGCACGAGCGTCGCGTAGTAGAACGTGCGAGGATTGCGCAGATCGACGATCGTGATGCCGTCGAGCGTGAGCGCGGGCTTGACGTTCAGGTACAGGCCGTCGCTGCCGCCGGCGAGCTTCGTGTCGTGGAATACGAAGTACGTCATCTGCGCGAACGCAAGCGTCACCATGATGAAGTAGACGCCGCGCGCGCGGAGGCAGAAGGCGCCGATCACCGCCGCGGCGAGTGCCGCGGTCGCGACGCCGGCAGGCAGAAGCCACGCGTGCGAAGGCGCCGCCCCGGAAGGCGACAGCAGCGCGGTCGCGTAGGCGGCGATGCCGAAGAACGCCGCGTGGCCGAACGACACGAGCCCGGTGCGTCCGACGAGGAGCTCGAGCGACAGCGCGAAGATCGACAGGATCATCGTCGTCAGCACGAGATCGACGTAAAAGTCGCCGCCGACGTGCGGGAACACTGCGAGTACGACGACGGCGACGGCGAGCGGCCAGCCGCGCCACGCGGACGTTTGCCGAACGAGGATCGCGAATCGGCGAAACTTCATCGTCAGCCGGTGCGAAAAAGGCCTTCGGGACGCCAGAGCAGGATCGCCGCCATCAGCACGTAGACGAGCACGCCGGCGATCTGCGGCACGAGCACGTTGCCGAACGTGTCGACGAAGCCGACGAGGAGCGACGCGAGCAACGCGCCGCGGATCGATCCGATGCCGCCGATCACCACGACGACGAACGACACGATCAGTACCTGGTTGCCCATCCCCGGATAAACGGACGTGACCGGCGCGGCCAGCATGCCGGCGAACACGGCAAGGGCGACACCCGCCGCGAACACGATCCGATACAGCAGGCGAATGTCGACGCCGAGCGCCTGCGCCATCTCGCGATTGGTCGCACCCGCGCGAATCGCCATGCCGACGCGCGTGCGCGCGATCACCGCGTACAGCGCGAGCGCAACGAGCAGGCATACGCCGGACATGAAGAGGCGATAGACGGGATACGTCATGACGCCGCCCAAAGGCACGCTGCCGGCAAGCCATTCGGGCACCGCGACACCGTGCACGTCGTCGCCGAGCGCGATGCTGCGAAGCTCCTCGAACACGAGGATCAGGCCGTACGTCATCAGCACCTGCTGCAGGTGCTCGCGCTCATAGAGATAGCTCACGAACACCCATTCGAGCACGTAGCCGAATACGATCGACAGCACGACGCCGATCGCGAGCGCTGCCGGAAAGCCGCCACCGGAATGCGCCGCGGCCAGCGGTGCCAGCGCGTAGGCGAGGTACGCCCCGATCATGTAGAAGCTGCCGTGCGCGAGATTGATTACGCCGAGGATGCCGAAGATCAGCGTGAGGCCGCTCGCGACGAGGAACAGCAGCAGGCCGTACTGGACGGCGTTCAGGCACTGAACGAGGAAGACGGCGAAGTCCATCGAGGGCCGCGGCGGCGACGGCGGTCCTTCGCTACATGTTGCATCCGCGCGCAGGGTCGGCGAGCGCCTTCGCGGCGACGCCTTCGAACCGGTTTTCGGTGCCGACGACCTTGCGCAGGTACATGTCCTGCACGGGATTGTGCGCCTTCGACAACGTGAACGCGCCGCGCGGGCTGTCGATGCGCGCTTTCTCCATCGCCGCGACGAGCTCGTTGCGCTTCGAGACGTCGCCCTTGACCGCATCCAGGCCGGCGCCGAGCATCTGCGCCGCATCGTACCCCTGCACGGCGTACACGTCGGGCGCCACCTTGTAAGTCTTGGCGTAGTCGGCGCGGAAGGCCTTGTCTTTGGCGTTGTCGAGCCCGTCGGCGTAGTGAAGCGTCGTGAGCATTCCCTGCGCGGATGCGCCCTGCGCTTCGAGCGTTCCGTCGGTGAGGAAGCCCGGCCCATAGAGCGGGATCGTTCTGTTGAGCCCCGCCGCTGCGTAGTCCTTGACGAACTTGACGGCGCCGCCACCCGCGAAGAACGCATAGACGACGTCGGGCTTCGTCGCGGCAATATCGGTCAGAAGCGCCTGGAACTCGACATTCGGAAACGGCAGCGTCAGGTCCTTGACGACTTCGCCACCCGACGCCTTCAGGCCTTCCTTGAACCCTTCGACCGACTCGTCGCCCGCTGCGTACTTCCATGTGATGGTCACGACCTTCTTCGCACCGCGCTCGCCGGCGACCTTGCCCATCGCATAGCCGGGCTGCCAGTTCGAGAACGAGCTCCTGAAGATGTTCGGCGCGCACATCGGACCGGTCACCGCTTCGGCGCCCGCGTTCGGAATGACCAGCAGCGTGTTCGTGTCGCGCGCGACCTTCGCCATCGCCATCACGACGCCGCTGTGGACGGTGCCGACGACGACGTCGACGTTGTCGCGCTTGATCAGCTTGTTCATGTTGTCGACGGCCTTCGACGGCTCCGACTCGTCGTCGACCTTGAAGTACTCGATCTCGCGTCCGCCGAGCTTGCCGCCCTGCTGCTGCACATAGAGCCGGAAGCCGTTCTCGATCGCGGTACCGAGCGCGGCGTAGGTGCCGGTGTACGGCAGCATCATGCCGACCTTGATCTTCGACTGCGCGTGCACGCCGACCGTGGCGACGCATAGCGCACCGGCCACGAGCGCCGCGGCGAGCGTATTACGACGATGCTTCATGCACTCCTCCCTTGATGTCCGCGCCCACCTGGCGCGCGATGAAATCGGTCGCCGCGCGCGTCAGGGCCTGCGGCTGATCGCGGTGCGGCGAATGGCGGCAGTCGTCGAGGACGACGGCTTCCGCGTGCGGCACGCGCTCGCGAATGCCTGCGACCTGCGCGAGCGTTCCGTACTCGTCGTCGCGGCCTTGGATCACGAGCACGGGGCATGCGATGGACGGCAGCAGCGCTTCGATCGACCATCTGCGAAAGCGCGGATCGAGCCAGATGTCGTTCCAGCCGAAGAACGCCGAATCGACGTCGTCGTGATAGCGCGCGAGCTTCGCCTTGACGTCCGTCGACCGGTACAGCTCGCGCGCGGCCTCGATGCTGCGGATCGACACGTCCTCGACGAAGATGTGCGGCGCCACCGCGATCACGCCTGCGACGCGGGCGGGAAACGTCGCCGCGTGGATCAGCGCGATCGACGCGCCGTCGCTGTGACCGAAGAGCCACGGCGCATCGCGCTCGTCCGCGACGCCGAGGCGATCGAAGAGCCGCGGCAGCAGCGCCTGAGCCTGCCGATGCATGAAGTCGACGTTCCAGCGCTCGTCGGCGGGCCGCGGCGTCGATCGGCCGTAGCCGGGGCGCGAGAACACGAGGCCGCGACAGCCGCCGGCGTCGCAAAGCCGCTGCGGATAGTCCTTCCACATTGCGAGCGAGCCCAGTCCCTCGTGCAGGAACACGATGAGCGGCGCGCCCTCTCTTTTGCGCGAAAGCCACCGATGCTCTATGCGCACCGAACGTCCGCCGAACGGGACGTCGACGAACTCTGTCGTCATGCGCGGCCCTGCTCGCGCTCGCGCAGTCGAAAACGCTGGATCTTGCCGGTCGCCGTCTTCGGCAGCTCGGAGATGAACTCGATGTAGCGCGGATACTTGTAGGGCGCGAGACGGTCCTTGACGAACGCCTTCAGCGCTTCCTCGAGCGCGGCGTCGGCCACGTGGCCCTGCTTCAGCACGACGAAGGCCTTCGTCTTCGTGAGGTCGTCCGCGTCGGCCTTGCCGATCACCGCGGCCTCGAGCACCGCAGGATGCTGGACCAATGCGGCCTCGACCTCGAACGGCGACACGTAGAGCCCGCTCACCTTCAGCATGTCGTCGCCGCGGCCGGAATAGACGTAATAGCCGTCCTCGCGCCGCACGTACTTGTCGCCGCTCTTCGTCCATTCGCCCTGGAACGTCGCGCGCGTCTTGTCGCGGTCGGTCCAGTACATGAGCGCCGCGCTCGGTCCGCGGATGTACAGATCGCCGATCTCGCCGTCGGCGACCGTGCGGCCGTCCTCGCCGCGCAACTCGACGTCGTAACCGGGCACCGGAATGCCGGTCGTGCCGTATTGCACGCTGCCCGGACGGTTCGACAAAAAGATGTGCAGCATCTCGGTCGAGCCGATGCCGTCGAGGATTTCGCAACCGAAGTGCGCGGTGAAGCGCTCGCCGATGTCGCGCGGCAACGCTTCGCCGGCCGACGCGCAAAGGCGCAGCGCGACGTCGCCGCGCTTCGGCAATTCGGACGACGCGAGCATCGCCGCGTAAAGCGTGGGTACGCCATAGAAGACGCTGACGCGCCGCTCGATCAGCCGTTTGAACACCGCCTGCGGCGTCGGCCGCTCGGCCATCAGCACGGTCGTCGCGCCGGCGGAAAGCGGGAACGTCAACGCGTTGCCGAGGCCGTAGGCGAAGAAGAGCTTCGCCGCCGAGAAGCAGACGTCGTCTTCGGATAGCGCGAGCACGTTCTGCGCGTAAAGCGCGTCGGTCCAGTATGCGTTCGCGTGCGTGTGCACGGTACCCTTCGGCGCACCCGTCGAGCCCGACGAATAGAGCCAGAACGCGACGTCGTCCGCATGCGTGCGCGCGGGCGCGCCTTCGCTTGCAGCCCCGACGTCGGCAGCGAAGTCGCGCCGTTGCGGGCGACGGCCTTCGGCGGCACCGATCACCCAGACCGTCTCGACGTCGTTCGCGCCTTCCTCCATCGCACGCTCGAAAGCAGGCAGCAGCGCCGACGACACGATCGCCGCTCGCGCGCGGCTGTGCGACAGCATGTACGCGTAGTCGGTGGGCGTCAGCAGCGTGTTGGCAGCGACCGGGACGACGCCGGCGTCGATCGCGCCAAGGAACGCGACCGGCCAGTCGAGGCTGTCGTGCGCAAGCAGCAAAACGCGCTCCTCGCGCCGCAGACCTCGATCCCGTAGTACCGAGGCGAAGCGACGGGTGCGCGTCGCGAGATCACCGTACGACATCCGGCCCGCATCGTCGACGTAAGCGATGCGCGCGGCGCGTTCCGCGTTGCGCGCGATCAGGTACTCGGCGAGGTTGAACGAAGACGGCGGCGGGGCGGGCGTCGACATGGCGCTTGGCGTTCGGCGGATCGCTCGCGCGATCGAGGCGCTGCACGGGTGCGCTGCATTATAGTGCCCGCGTTGGCAGGAGGATCGCATGACCTGGTCCATCGTCGCCCGTGATCGCAGCGGCACATTCGGCGTCACCGTTGCAAGCCGCTTCTTCGCGGTCGGCGCGCTTTGCCCGTACGCGCGAAGCGACGTCGGTGCGCTCGCGACGCAGGCGCTCGTCAATCCCGGCTACGGGCCCGCCGGGCTCGATCGTCTTGCGCGCGGCGATTCGCCGCAACAGGTCGTCGATGCGCTCGTCGCGGACGACGAGGGGCGCGAACATCGGCAAGTGCACTTGATCGACGCCCGAGGCCGCACCGCCGCCTATACGGGCGCGCAATGCATCGGCTGGTGCGGTCATGTCACGGCCGACGGTCTTTCGGTTGCCGGCAACATGCTCGCCGGCGAGCGCGTGCTCACCGACACCGTGGAGGCGTTCCTCGAGCATGACCGATTACCGCTCGCCGAGCGCCTGATGGTCGCGATGGAGGCGGGCGAAGCGGCGGGCGGCGACAAGCGCGGCAAGCAGGCCGCGGCATTGCGCATCGTCACGACCGAGAGCTATCCGCTGCTCGATCTTCGCGTCGACGACCACCCCGATCCACTCGTCGAATTGCGGCGTCTTTACGACGTAAGCCTCGAACGCTTCCAGGCCTTCGTTTCGTGCCTGCCGTCTCGCGCGCGACCTGCAGGGATCACCGACCGCGCGTTCATCGAGCGCGAAGTCGAGCGCCTCCGTACGGCGCGCGCCGCGCGTCGGGCATGAGATGAGATTCGCCGACTTTCACGCGGGACAGGTTCTGCGATTCGGACCCGCGAGCGTTTCGGAAGCGGAAATCGTCGCGTTCGCGCGCGACTACGATCCGCAGTGGTTTCACACCGATGTCGAGCGTGCGAAGAAGGGACGCTGGAACGGCCTGATCGCCTCGGGATGGCAAACCTGCGGCATGGCGATGCGCCTCGTCGCCGAAGGCGCGCTGCGCGGATCGGAATCGTTCGGCTCGCCGGGGCTCGACTATCTCAAATGGCTCGCGCCGGTTCGTCCCGGTGACGCGATCTGCGTCGTCTGCGAGGTGATGGAGGCCCGGCGCTCGGAGCGGCAGCCGACGCTCGGCATCGTTCGCTGGCGCTGGCGCGTCGTGAACCAGGACGATGCCGACGTGCTCGACCTCGTCGCGACGAGCCTGTTCGATCTTGCAATCACGCGCTGAAACCGTCGGCCGGGAGGCTTCGATGTTTCGCGAAGACTTTCCCGGTCATCGGTTGACGGCATTTTTTTCAACGCGGGAGTCGAGAATGATTCGAACGACAAGCCGCGAAGCCCGACTGGCGATGATTCTTGCGGGCCGCCTGGACGACCGAACGCGCGGTTCGTGTGCACGACGAGCTGGACCAAGCCGTCAATGCGCTGTGCAGTCGTGCGATCAGATGGAAAGCACGTCCAGGCGGTAATGTATCCGCAGCAGCCGGGCATGGCATTCCTGGAAGCGGCGGCTCGACGATTGGCATATTTGTTGCCTTGTGCAAATACATCCAACACGAGCCGGGGAAAAGCCTATGTCGAACGCTGCGGGTTCCGCTCATCCTCGGATGAGGGCGAACGTTCACATACGGACATCACCGAACCCGCGTCGCGCCCTGGAGAGCGCCAACGCGAGGATGTCCGGAACTGACGCAAAACGCCCTGGCGTCGACGTTCGCTGGTTTCGAGCGGTGGTCAACGCGGGGCGGCGGGACGCGCGGGCTTGCTTTCCCGACCGCCGGTGGCGTGACTCGCCATTCGTCCTTGTTGAGCGGCGTAAAGGGCTCCGCTGGAAATATGGCTCGATCGCGGTTTGCGCGGCGCTCTGGGCGAACCTGTGGTGGCTGTTTCATCGGAGTTGATGACGGGCAAAGTGGGCCCGGCTGGGATCGAACCAGCGACCAAGCGATTATGAGTCGCCTGCTCTGACCGACTGAGCTACGGGCCCCGCGCTGCGACTGCGAGTCTAACGGACGACGAGCAGCATCGCGCAAGGCGCGCGCGGGAACAGCGGCAGCCGCGGGTGTGTCTGCGCGGACCGAAGTCCAAATTGCCCTGATGCAAGCGAACGCGCAATCGTTGAATTGACGAGGCTCTGCATCGAAGCGGGGCCGACCTGGTGAAATATCCGGGCTAGAATCGCCCGGACGCCATGCAACACCATTTGCGTCCGTTGCTGCAGCCCGATTCGATCGCGCTTGTCGGTGCATCCGAGCGCGTCGACGCGCTGGGCCGAATCGTCTACGAGCGCCTTCTCGCGTCCGACTATCGCGGCCAGATCTATCCGGTGAACCCGGCTCACCGGGAAGTGCTGGGTCGTCGCGCCTGGCCGTCGCTCGCGGCAATCGGCACGCCGATCGATCTGGTGCTGATCGCAGCGCCGCCGCACGCGGTCGTCGACGTCATCACCTCGGCGCACGGCGCGAAAGTGGCGGTGATCATGACGTCGGCCGGCAGCATCGAAGCGGAAGCCGCCGCCTGGTCGCGCGACATCCGCGATGCCGCGAGGCGCGCGGGCGTGCGCGTCGTCGGGCCAGGCGCGCTCGGCGTCATTCGCCCGTCGGCAGGGCTCGATGCGACGTGGTGTGCGCCGACCGCCGTCGCGGGACGTCTCGCGCTGATCGCGCAATCGGGTGCGGTGGCCACGGCGATGCTCGACTTCGCGACGCCGCTTCGTATCGGCTTTTCGGCGGTGATCTCGGTGGGCGGCGCGGTCGACGTCGGCTTCGGCGAACTGCTCGACCTGTTGCTGCTCGACCCGGAAACCGACGGCATCCTCGTGCACCTCGAGACGATCGGCGATGCGCGGGCCTTTCTGTCGGCGCTGCGCGCGGCAGCACGGACGAAGCCCGTCGTCGTACTGAGAGCCGGCCGCTCGCTCGAGCCTGACGCGGCGATTCTTCACGACGACGTTTTCGATGCGGCGCTGATGCGCTGCGGCACCGTTCGCGCGCGCACGTATCTGCAGCTCTTCGCCGCGGCGGGCATCCTCGCGCGCGGTCGAATTCCGGGCGGCGACCGAATCGCGATCGTGTCGAACGGACGAGGACCGGCCGTGCTCGCCGCCGACAGTGCATTCGACCGCCGGCTCGAGCTCGCGCGCCTCACCGAGCTCACGACGACGAGGCTCGCCGCGTTGTTGCGAAACGCGGCGTTCGCCGCGAATCCGATCGATGTCCACGGCGACTCGCCGCCCGTCCAGCTTGCGCAGGCCGTCGGCATTGCCGCCGAGGACCCGAACGTCGATGCCGTCGTCGCGTTGCACGTCCCGCGTCCGGTCACGCCGGCGATCGAGGCGGCCCGCGCGCTCGCATCGGTTGCCGCCGCGCAGCCGAAGCCGATCCTCGCCGCGTGGCTCGGGGCCGTCGAACGCGCCGACGTTCAGGAAGCCCTCGACGCGGGCGGCGTTTCCAACTTCTACACGCCGGAAACCGCCGTCGAGGCGCTTTCGTTTCTGGCCGAATACCGGAACAACCAGGCGTTGCTGCTCGAGGTGCCGCCGCCGCAGCCCGAGCCGCAACCGCAGGATTTGACATCGCTCGAAACGCTTCGCGCGAGGCTCGCCGAGGAGCATCGCCGTGACGTCGATGCCGGCGAAGGGAACGCGATTCTCGCCGCGTTCGGCTTCGCCGTGAAGGCGCAGCGCGATGCGTCGTCCGCGATCGAGCTCGGGGTCGACAGCGACGCGCGGTTCGGGCCGGTCATCTTCGTTCGTCCCGCACGCACACAGTCGCTCGTGCAGCGGCGTGCACTGACGCTGCCGCCGATCAATGCGCGCCTCGCCGCGGATCTGCTCGCCCATGCCGTCGCAGGCGATCCGCTGCAACGGATCGAGCCTTCCACGATGAACGCGCTGATCGACGCGCTGACGCGGCTCTCCGCGCTCGCGTGCATGCTGCCGTGGGTGCGCGCAGTCGTGCTCGACACGGCGATTACGAGCGGCGGACGCTTGACGATCCGCGAAGCCCGCTTCGACGTCGACCCGCAGCGCAGGCTGATGCGCGGCTACCCGCACATGGCGATCCACCCATACCCGGTCGAGCTGATCGGCGATGTCGCGCTCCCGGACGGTACGCCGGTGCACGTCCGCCCGATCCGGCCGGAAGACGCGGCGCTCGAGCGGGCGTTCGTGCACGGGCTCTCCGACGAGACGCGTTACTACCGCTTCTTCTATCGGCTGAACGACCTCACGCCGCAGATGCTCGCGCGCTTCACGCAGGTCGACTACGACCGCGAGCTCGCTCTCGTCGCGCTGACCGACGTCGCGACCACGCCGGCGTTCGTCGGCGTCGCGCGCTACATCGCCAACGCCGATCAGACCAGCGCCGAGTTCGCGATCGTCGTCGCCGATGCCTGGCAGCGGCGCGGCGTCGGCCGTGTGCTGATGCGCGGGCTGATCGTCTGCGCGAAGCGACGCGGATTCGAGACGCTGCGCGGCACGGTCCTGCGCGAGAACGAGCCGATGATCGCGTTCGTGCGCTCGCTCGGCTTCGAGACGAAGGACGACGCGGGCGATCCCGGCCAGGTAAGCGCGACGCTGGCGCTGCCAGGTTGACGCGCGAGGCGCGCGTGGGGCCCCGGAGGGCCCGCGCGGCGCGTTTTACGAACCCGACTTCGTATTCGAACGGCTCGACGTCTGCGTCTTGCCTTCGTTTCGCGCGACCTGGTCGGCCGATTGCGCGAGCTGCAGGTGCTGCTGCAATGTCGGCAGTGTCGACGACGCGAACTGCTTGACGTCGGCATCCTTCGCGTTCTTCGCTTCCTTCTGGAACTCGCTGATGTCCTTCTTGTGGTCGGACACCATGTGGTCCATGTACTCGCGGTCGAACTGCGCGCCCGACATCTTCGACAGCTTGTCGTACTCGTGCTGCGACGCCTTGTCGGGTTCGGTCGGCAGCGTGACGCCCTTCGTGCTTGCGACCTGCTTCAACTGGTCGTTGGCCTTCGAGTGGTCGTCGACCATCCGCTGGCCGAATTTCTTCACGTCATCCGACTGCGCCTTCTGCGTCGCGAGCTGGCCGAGCTTCACTTCGGCCATTCCGCCCTCCGCTGCCTTCTCCATGAACTTGCGATCGCCGGACGTGATCGTCGACGCCTTGGAATTCATCGAGCCGGTCGTGGCCGCCGCCGTCGTGCCGACGTTGGCCGCGCTGTGGGTGTTGGGCCTGCTGACGTTGTTCGGCGTCTGTGCACAAACGGCCGCCGCGAAACAGAACAAGACGACGCCCGCAATGCGCGCGGGCACTGAAAGATTCGTGGACATGACTCTCCTCCGGAAAAATGAGCGGTCGCGCCGCGCGTACGACGAAAGACGCACGTACCGTTTTGGACGCGCGCGAACAATGGCGTCCGTGCAAATTCCATGCGGACGCCGCGAGCGCATTTTCATTGGCGAATCGGGCACTTGCGCGCGTCGACGCGGGCGCGGCCCGGGTCAGTCTTACCGGCTCGCGTGTCAAATGCGCGCGTCTGTCGGTCGCTGGGGAAGCAGCGCCCCGGTCTGTTCAGTCAGCCAGGGCGATGCTCTTGTTCGCGGGCAAAGACAACGCCGCATCCGACGAATCGGCGCCAGTTGGCATGAATCGTCCTTCCGGCGCATAGTCACTGCTCGCGCAAGCGCTTTGCATCAGGAGCGAACCATGTCGCAACGATTGAGGCTCGTCGACGCGAACGGCAACGTTCACGTCGCGTACAAGGTCGCGGGCCAGCCCTACGAGACGAAGGATGCGACCGACGAAAGCACCGGCGCCGCTCGCCGCTACGAGCTCGACGACGGCCGCGCGCTCGACTACCACGACGACACCAGGGACTTCGAAATCGTCGGGACGGGCGAGCGGCTGACGCGGCTCACGACGCCGCCCGCGGCCGCATGAAAAAACGCCCCGGGATCCGGGGCGTCGGGCAAGAGATGCGACCTCGCGCGTAGAGCGCTTATTCTCGCGCTCCTTGCACGCGCGGTGCTGCGCGACGTTCGGCGCGTCGCGCTCCCTCGCTCGGCCAGCGTCGGGCCCTGCGGGCCTCGGCGCCGCTTGGTGGCGCTGGCTGGCCTCACTCTCGCGCTCCTTGCACGCGCGG
>DATJFI010000004.1:0-8342 GCA_035495715.1 Casimicrobiaceae bacterium | reverse complement strand
CGGCGATTGGCGGCATCGAACAGCACGCGATTCACGCGGCGTGCGACGTGTCGATAAGCGCGGACGAGCGTGATGCGCGGCAGCACCAGCAGCAGCGACGGCACGGTGCCGTAGCCGCGCACGCGCATCCGCCCGGCGAGTGTCCGCACGCGCCGGGCGCAATACTCAACGAATTTCACGCGTCAGGCGCGCGATCCGCGACCAGCCGGTGGCGCGGCACGACGCGCGTCAATCGTCGGTGAACTCGCGCGACAACGCGTTGGACAGCAGCTTGGCCGTGACGTCGACGATCGGAATCACGCGTGCATACGACATCCGCGTCGGACCGATGACGCCGAGCGTGCCGATCACCTGCCCGTTCGCCTCGTAGCTCGCCGTGACGACGCTGCAATCGTCGAGCGGCACGAGACCGGACTCGCCGCCGATGTAGATCTGCACGCCCTGCGCGCGCTGCGAGACGTCGAGCAGATGAAGCAGAGACGTCTTCTGCTCGAACAGGTCGAACAACCGCCGCAGCCGCTGCATGTTCGATGCGAGGTCGCCGGCGTTGAGCAGGTTGCGCTCGCCGGTGACGACCAGCGCCTCGCCCTCCGCCAGTGCGCCCTCGCCAGCGTCGACGGCCGCCTTCATCAGGCCGGCGATGTCCTCGCGCAGCGCACGAAGCTCGTCGGTCATCCGTTCGCGGATCGATGCGAGCGACTGGCCCGCGAAGTTCTGGTTGAAGAAGTTCGTCGCCTCGATGAGCTGCGTGGATGAATACGCGCGATCCGTGTGGAGGATCCGGTTCTGCACGTCACCATCCGGCGTGACGATGATCAGCAGCACGCGCCGCTCCGAGAGCCGCAGGAACTCCAGGTGGCGAAACACCGCTTCGCGCCGTTTCGGTGTTGCGACGACGCCGGCGAACTGCGTGAGCTGCGACAACAGCGACGCGGCGGCATTGACGAGCTGCTGCGGCCGGTCGACGCTGAGCTCGCCCTCCAGACGATGGATCTCGTCGTCCTCGAGCGGTTTCACGACCATCAGGCTGTCGACGAAGAACCGGTAGCCGCGCGGCGTCGGCACGCGTCCGGCCGACGTGTGCGGGCTCGCGATCAGGCCCATTTCCTCGAGATCGGCCATGACGTTGCGGATCGTCGCCGGCGACAGGTCGAGCCCCGAATGCCGCGACAGGACACGCGAGCCGACCGGCTGCCCTTCGGCAACGTAGCGCTCGACGAGTGTTTTCAGAAGGTGTTGTGCACGCGGGTCCAGCATTTCGCATCCGGCGCGACTTCGAGGGATCGCGCGTTGCCTATATTACCGTGCCGTCGCGAATCGCACCGGCCGTGCGCAGGCGGTGCGGCCCCGAGCCGCGCCCACGCGCAACACGCATCGGCCGGGTGGCCGAGTCCGGCCGCCGGCGCCGCTATGGTTTAATCGCGCGATGCCGGCACCCACCCCCGACCGATTCCATCGAATAGTGCTGATCGGCCGGCACGGGGGCCCCGGTGTGAAGGCGCCCCTCGCCGAGCTCGTCGCGTTCCTGCGTTCGCGCGGGCACGTCGTATCGCTCGACGCCGACACGGCTGACGCGGCGGGCATCGCGGACGTCGAGACGATCGCCGACGACGCGCTGCCCGGCAGCGCCGACCTCGCGATCGTGCTGGGTGGCGACGGCACGATGCTGTCGATCGCGCGGCGGCTGGCGCCGCTCGGCGTGCCGCTGATCGGCGTCAATCTCGGGCGGCTCGGGTTCCTGACGGACATCCCGCTCAAGGGACTGGAGTCGACGCTCGGCGCGATGCTCGACGGCAGATACACCGAGGAACGGCGTACGCTGCTCACCGTGACGATCTCGCGCGCCGACGGCTCGAGCGTGGACGCGCCGGCGCTGAACGAAGTGGTCGTCAATCGCGGTGGTCTCGGCAGCATGATCGAATGCTCGGTGCAGATTGACGGACGGTTCGTCTATGCGATGCGTGCCGACGGCGTCATCGTCGCCACGCCGACGGGCACGACCGCCTATTCGCTGTCGACGGGCGGGCCGATCATCGCGCCCGAAGTGCCGGCGTTCGCGCTCGTGCCCATCGCCCCGCACGCGCTGACGCATCGATCCATCGCGATACCGGATTCGTCGACGATCGAGATCACCGTGAGCCGAGGACGCGATGCCGCCGTCCATTGCGACGGGCAGGCCCGCTTCGATCTCGCCGAAGGCGATCGCGTGACGGCGCGACGTGCGCCGCACACGGCGCGCTTCCTGCACCCGGCGCAGCACGATTACTTCGCGATGCTGCGCGAGAAGCTCCACTGGAGCGAAACGCCGGAGCGGTTGCAGAACGCGAGCCGCGGCAAGCGCGAATGAAAGGCGTCCGCCGGCGCGTGCGCTCGCCGAGGCACATAAACCGGCTTTAGACTGCATGCTGCGCTCGCTGTCGATCCGCAACTTCGTCGTCGTCGACGCACTCGACGTCGAGTTCGACGCGGGCTTCACCGTTCTGACTGGCGAGACTGGCGCCGGCAAATCCATCCTCCTCGATGCGCTCGGCCTTCTGCTCGGCGACCGCTTCGAGCCGGGGCAGCTTCGGCCGGGGGCGGACCGCGCGGAGCTCACCGCCGTGTTCGACGTCACCGCGGCGCGCGATGCGCGGCACTGGCTCGCGGAAGCCGAGCTCGATTCCGGCACCGACGTGTTGCTGCGCCGCGTGCAGGACGCGCAGGGACGAAGCCGTGCGTGGATCAACGGCCGGCCGGCCACGCTCGCCCAGCTCGCGTCGCTCGGCGAGACGTTGCTCGACCTGCACGGTCAGCACGCGCACCAGGCGTTGGCAGGCGCCGAAGCGCAACGCGTGCTGCTGGACGAGTTCGGTGGTCATGCCCCGCAGACACTGCTGGTCGGCGAAGCGTGGCGCACGTGGCGCGACGCTGTCGCGCGGCGCGATGAAGCGGTGACCGCAGCCGCAGCGACCGCCGCCGAGCGCGACGCGCTCGCCGAGCGGCAGCGCGAGCTCGCAGCGCTCGCCCTCGGTCCGACCGAATGGGCTGACCTGACGGCGTCGCAGCGCAGGCTCGCCAATGCCACGAACCTGATCGAAGCGACGAGCCGCGCGGAAAGTGCGCTGGCCGAAGGCGACGACGCACTGTCGCGACGTCTCGCGCAACTCGTGCAAAGCCTGCGACAGGCAAGCGCGGACGACCCGGCACTGACCGACGTCGTCGCGCTGCTCGAGCCCGCGGCGATCCAGGTCGACGAAGCGGCGCGCGCGCTGCGCGACTACCTGCGGCGCGCCGACGTCGATCCCGCCGAGCTTGCGCGCGTCGAAGCGCGTGTCGCAGCGATCCACGACATGGCGCGGCGCCACCGGACCAAGCCCGACGAGTTGCACGCGCTCGCGCAGGCAACCGCGCAGCGGATGGCCGAACTCGACCTCGCAACCGACGCCGACGCGCTTTCGCGGCGAGTCGACGACGCGCGTGCGCGCTTCGATTCGCTGGCGGCCACGCTTTCGCACAAGCGTGCGACCGCCGCGCGGTCGCTGACGCGGCGTGTGACGGCTGCGATGCAGGAGCTCGCGATGGCGGGCGGCCGCTTCGAGGCGACGCTCGAGCGCACAGCCGAGCCGGCGCGATTCGGCCACGAAAGCATCTCGTTCACGATAGCGACGCATCCGAAGCAGGCGCCGGGTCCGCTGTCACGCGTCGCTTCAGGCGGCGAGCTCGCCCGTGTCGCGCTCGCGATCCAGGTCGCGGCCAGCGAGGTCGGCAACGTCCCCACGCTCGTGTTTGACGAGGTCGATACGGGGATCGGCGGTGCGGTCGCGGCAACGGTCGGTCGGATGCTGCAGGCGCTCGGCGCGCGCAGGCAGGTGCTGTGCGTGACGCACCTGCCGCAGGTCGCGGCGCACGCCGATCACCATTTCAGGGTCGTGAAGACCGGGGATCGCACGAACGTTTCGAGCGAGCTAGCGTCATTGTCGGGGGACGCGCGCGTCGACGAGCTCGCGCGAATGCTGGCCGGCACGCAGATCACGACGAAGACCCGGGCTCACGCGCGCGAGCTCTACGAGCAGCACCGGCGCAAGGACGCGTCGTAGCGAACCGTTTCTTCGAAGGCGACCGGTCGCGCCGTTGGCGCGACTTCGGCGTGCGGGCTTTCGGCTAGCGCTTGCGCGCCGACGTCTTCACGATGCGCGGTTCGAACCTGCCACTCGCGCGCTTGCCCGCTTTCGACGCGCGCGCCGTCTTTGGCTCGGCGATGACGAGCGATTCGCCGGTTTCCAGCCAGTGCTTGACGCGTTGCGCGTCGGCAATCCGCGTGTACTTCCCGATCGAGTCGAGCAGCACGATGACGACCGGCTTGCTGGCGATGTTGACGAGCATGACGACGCATTTGCCGGCCTCGCGGATGTAGCCGGTCTTCTGCAGCTGGATGTCCCACGACTGGTTCTTCACCAGCGAGTTGGAGTTGTTGAAGCCGAGCGTCTGGCCCGTGGAGCCCACTTCGACGAAGTGCGACGGCGTCGTCGTGAAATCGCGGATCATCGGATATTCGGCGGCGGCCTGCACGAGCTTCGCGAGATCATTGGCCGTCGACACGTTCTCCGCCGAAAGTCCCGTCGGATCGGAGTAGTGCGTATGCGACAGGCCGAGCGACGCGGCCTTGAAGTTCATCGCGTCGACGAACGCGCGCGTGCCGCCGGGGTAGTGACGCGCGAGCGACGACGCGGCGCGGTTCTCCGACGACATCAGCGCGAGCCGCAGCATTTCTCGGCGCGACAGTGTCGAGCCCATCCGAAGCCGCGAGCGGCTGCCCTTCAGGTAGTCGAAATCACCCATGTCGACGTCGATCATCTCGTCGAGCGGCTGCGCGGCATCGAGGACGACCATCGCCGTCATCAGCTTCGTCACCGACGCGATCGGCGTGACGGCATCTGCCGCTTTTGCGTAGATCTGACGATCCGCGGCAGCATCGAACACGAGGACGTTGGCCGATGAAAGGCGGAGTTTGGCCGGGTCCGGGGACGCGAATTGCGCCCAGGCCGGGGTGGCCAAAACGCCCAGAAAAACAAGTGTGAGCAACCGATTCATCAGCACAAGTCTCAAGATCTCCCGCGGCGTTATCGCATACTCTCCGCCGGGTCGTCAACGGGTCTTCTAAATCAGTGAGTTAAGAACCACTGCGCAGCGTCGCCGCAGCGGCGGCTGCAGGCGCCTCGTCCAGCCGGGGCAACTCGCCCGGCTCCGGCACGGGCCGTTCACCGGCCGGATGCGACTCTGCCGCCCCACGCCGCTCGTCCTGCTGCAACCGCCACATCCGGGCGTAAACGCCGTTCGCAGCAAGAAGAGCAACATGCGTGCCCCGCTCGACGATCCGACCGCGGTCGAGCACCAGGATCTCATTGGCATCGACGATCGTCGACAGCCGGTGGGCGATCGTCAGCGACGTGTGGTCGCGCGCGATGACCTTCAACTCGGTCTGGATAGCACGCTCCGAGCGCGAATCGAGCGCCGACGTTGCCTCGTCGAAGATCAGGATTGCCGGCCGTTTCAGGATCGCGCGCGCGATCGCTACGCGCTGCTTCTCGCCTCCGGAGAGCTTGAGGCCGCGCTCGCCGACAGGCGTCGCATAACCCTCCGGCAGCCGCATGATGAAATCGTGGATCTGCGCGAGCTGCGCGGCCGCGACGATCTCGTCGTGCGACGCGCCCGCACGGCCGTAGGCGATGTTGTATTCGATCGTGTCGTTGAACAGCACCGTGTCCTGCGGCACGATGCCGATCGCCGCGCGCAGCGATTCCTGCCGGACGGCGCGAATGTCCTGGCCGTCGATCGTGATGCGTCCGCCGTCGACGTCGTAGAACCGATAGAAGAGCCGCGCGAGTGTCGACTTGCCGGAGCCCGATGGCCCGACGACGGCGACGTTGTGGCCGGCGGGAATCGTGAACGTCACGTCGTAGAGGATCTGCCGGTTGGGCTCGTAGCTGAAATCGACGTGCTCGACGCGCACCTCCGCACCGCGAACCGCGAGGGGCGGCGCACCGGGAGCGTCGACGATCTCCGCGTGCTCCTCGATCAGCCTGAACAGCCGCTCCATGTCGGCAAGTGCCTGCTTGATCTCGCGATAGATGACGCCGAGGAAGTTGAGCGGAATGTACAGCTGGATCATGAACGCGTTGACGAGCACGAGGTCGCCGATCGTCATCGTGCCGGCGACGACACCCGCAGTGGCGCGCCACATGATCAGCGCGACGGCGATCGCGATGATCGCGCTCTGCCCGATGTTGAGCGCGGACAGCGACGTCTGGCTCTTGACCGCCGCGCGTTCCCAGCGCTGCAGGCTCTCGTCGTATCGCCGCGCCTCCCACTCCTCGTTGCCGAAGTACTTGACCGTCTCGTAGTTGAGCAGGCTGTCGATCGCGCGGGTGTTCGCCTTCGAGTCGAGCTCGTTCATCTGGCGGCGGAAATGCGTCCGCCATTCGGTGATCATGATCGTGAAGAACATGTAGAGCGCCAGCGCGACCGCGGTGATCGCCATGAACGTCCAGTCGTAGCGTGCGATCAGCACCGCGGATACGAGCGCGATCTCGACGAGCGTCGGCAGGATCGAGAACAGCGCGAAGCTGATCAGCGTCGAGATGCCGCGCTGGCCGCGCTCGACGTCGCGGGTCAGGCCGCCCGTCTGGCGGGCGAGGTGAAAGCGCAGCGACAGCGCATGCAGGTGCCGGAATACCGTGAGGCCGATGCGCCGCACGGCGCGTTGCGTCACCTTCGCGAACAGGAATTCACGGAGCTCCGTGAACACCGTCGTCGACAGCCGCAGAAGGCCGTAGGCGACGAGCAGCGCGAGCGGCACCGTCAACACGGCAATCCGCGGATCGAGGCTGTCGACGATGCTCTTCATCAGCATCGGCACGCCGACGTTCGCAAGCTTCGCAAGGACGAGACAGGCAAGCGCCGCGAAGATGCGCCCGCGATAGCCCCACAGGTAAGGCAGCAGCGTGCGGATCGTCTGCCAGTCGCCGCGCTGCGTGCGCGGTACGTTCGTCTCGGTAGGCAGCGGTGTCGAAGTTGCGTGGCGCATTCAGCTCGGTCGGATGCGCGCGAAGACCGGCGAGGACGCCGAGATGCTAGGCGCTAAGGTGCGAGAAACCGGAATGTACACGGACGTACATGAGGATTTCGAGCGCGCGAGCAACAACGCAGGTCGGCGCCGCAGCTGTCTTCGTCACCGGCGGGGCCAGCCGGAGCGCCACCACTCGTCGCCCCCATAACGCAGCAACCCCATCATCGCCCGAACGATCCCGTACGCGACCCACGTTGCGGCCTTTGCGAAACGCGAGCGGTTCGCCCAGTCCTCGGGCGGCACCGGCCGCGATCCGGAAGCCATCATCGCGCCAAGCTCGACGCGCAGTTCGGAGGCAAACCCCGGATCGCGGACGAAGACGTTCGCTTCGCGCGACATCAGGAAAGAGTAAGGATCGATGTTCGATGAGCCGACCGTCGCCCAGCGCGAATCGACGACGGCAACCTTGGCGTGCAGGAACGACCGATGGTATTCCTCGATCGCGACGCCGGCCGTCAGCAGCTGGCCGTACAGCGCGCGCGACGCGTAGTGCAGCAGCCGATACTCGACGCGCGCCTGCAGCAATAACGTCACGCGCACGCCGCGCGCGGCCGCACCGATCAACGCCCGGCGAAAGCGGACGCCGGGGAAGAAGTACGCCGTGGCGATCAGGATCTCGTCGCGCGCCGTGCGCAGGCCGGCGAGATAAGCACGCTCGATGTCCCGCCGGTGGCGCAAGTTGTCCCGGATCGTGAATTTCGCGACCTGCGTCCCGGCGCTCTCGGCGGGATCCTCGTCGGGGTCCTCGTCGGGAAAGAGCGGCACGTCGGAGTTGCGCAACTGGGCGATCTCGACGATGGCCCAGACGCGCTGCATCGTCTGGATGATCGGCACGAGCATCGGTCCGCGCACGCGCACGGCAAAGTCGACCCGCGGCGGCGTATGCCCTGGCGTGTTCATGTCGTCGATGACGTTGATGCCGCCGACGAACGCGACGCGGTTGTCCACCTGGCACAGCTTCCGGTGCAGCCGGCGCATCCGGTGCGAGCGGAAATGCCACGGGTGCACCTCCGGCCGGTACTTGAGCAGGTCGACGCCTCCGTCGACCAGTCGCTGCTCGAGCGGCCGTGTCAGGTAGTGGCGCGCGCCCCACCCGTCGACGAGCACGCGGACGCTGACACCCCTTCGCGCAGCCGCAATGAGCGCGTCGGCTACCGCACGGCCGGTCTCGTCGTCCGCGTAAATGTACGATTCGAGCCAGATCTCCCGCTCGGCGCCGGCGATCGCATCGATCAAT
>DATJFI010000003.1:0-10049 GCA_035495715.1 Casimicrobiaceae bacterium | reverse complement strand
GGACGTCGGAGGAAAGGGACTGGCCGATTACAGCAATCGGGGTTTCTTTACCGCCGCAAAAAATCTGGGCCGGTCGGAGTACCCATGGCCCTCAAACGATCCTTTGGATTACGTGATTCGTGACACCAATCCAACCTACTGGGACGGATCATTTGTTGGCGGCAACACGCCAGTGCAAGTGTTTTACGACAAGGTGCGCGACAAGTTCCTGGATACGAGCACGTCTGACGTTCCGCTAACGACGTTCGGACTGTGGGATCAGTTTTTGAAACAGAAATCGGCAAGCCCGCGATACACCCTCAACCGCCTCAACTACGACGCGATGGCCAATCTCCTCTTGCCTCGCGCTGTCGCCTACTCCGCCGGTCTTATCAACTTCTTCTTTCGCGGAACCTTCGACATCGCACTTCCCGATGAAGGCGTGTTCGCGGTCGCCGACCATGGCATCGACAAAGGCTTCACGAAGCTGCGCGCCAAAGTCCGCAATACGACACTTTCGTTCGTCGACGCGCAGAACAACCCGCAGCCGCAGAACATGACCGGCGGAACGCTGTTCGCCGTCATCAAGTACCACACCGACAAGCAATACGTCGCGAGCCTCGACAAGGTAGTGGGCGCCGCGCCGTGCGACGACTATACGTCCGTAATCAACCCAGACAAGCTCGACGCATCCACGACGTGCCGAGATGGCGTCGAGCAGATCGTCGTGTCAAAACCGCTCAACGGCATGTCGCTCGACGCGGGAGCGGAAACCTTGGTCGAATTCGACTTCGCGGACCCCCTGATACCGCTCGGCATGACCGACGCCGTGCTCCAGATCATCTACCGCGGCGTGCTCGGCAGCGAACGCGACGCAGTCGCCGTCGGCACGCTCGACGTCTCCGAGCCGACGTATTTCACCTATCAGAATGCGAGCGACTACATTCACATTGGACAGCACGTTTACACGAGAAGCGACGTCGACGCCAATCCCGACTTGCTCGCGCAGGTGCAACCGCGAGAATGCGTCGACTACCGGCAGTCGCCGCCGCATTTGGCCGCCGACTGTTTCGGCCAGTTCTACCTGGATCTCATCGTCGGCTTCTCCGACCTCGCCAATCCGCTGGCGGCGGTCGAGTTGTTGCCTCCGAGGCACTTCATGCGGATCGTCTATCTGACAGTCGCAAACGAGGCCGGCGATGTTTCTGCCAAGAGCGCGCGTCGCAATGTCACGGTCAGCGCGCGACGCCATGCGGGTCCCGAAAAGGCCCTGCTCCTGCAGGAGGGGGCGTGCCTGCCCGTCGACCCATTCGACATACAACCGCGCCACGCGCAGATGACGGTCCTGACTCCTTCGCAAATCCAATACAGCCTCGATCCGATCACCAAGCTTCGCGGCGTCAATGGCTGGTACAACGCTTCCTGCGTGATCAACGGCGACGCGACGATTCCGGGCACAGTCAACGACGATCGCGTCAAGGTCATGACGCCGCTCGATCCCGACAGCGACGAGGTCAAACCTTATCCGGTCACCGTCATGCCGAATTACCTTTAGCGACGAATCCGCGATCACGCCGCCCTTAACGCGTCGACGATCTTCATCTTCGCCGCGCGCGCAGCGGGCAGAAAACCGCCGATGAAGCCCATCGCGAGCGCGAAGATCAGCGACGCGATGACGATGCCGGGCGTCAGCGTGAACGAAAAGGCAATTTCGGCGAACGTCTGGAAATTGGTGGTCGAGATCGACAGCGCCTGCATCGCCGACGCGGCGACCAGGCCGGCGACGCCGCCGAGCAAGCCGAGCAGCAGCGCTTCGCCGAGGAATGCAGTAAGGATCGCCGCGCGCGAGAAGCCGAGCGCGCGCAGCGTTCCGATCTCGCCGGTGCGCGAAGCGACGCTCGCATACATCGTGATCGCCGCGCCGATGACGGCGCCGATCGAGAAGATGATCGAGATCGACGTGCCGAGGTAGCGGATGAACTTCGACAGCGCCTCGGACTGCTCGGCGTAGAAGCGCTTCTCGCGCTTCGCCTCCAGCGTGAGGCGGGGATCGTTCTCGATGTCGGACTTCACGGCGTCGAAATCGTCGGGATCGTTCAGGCGAAACAGCAGCGACGAGAATCCGGTTCGTCGGAACGCCTGCAGCATCTGCTCGGCATCGCCCCAGATCTCGGAATCGAACGCCGTATGGCCGGCGTCGAAGACGCCGACGATTTTCCAGTCGCGCGAGGCAAAACGGAGCGTCTCGCCAAGACCCGCGCCCTGGAAGCCGTCGGCGACCGAGTGCCCGGCGATGATTTCGGCGGTGCCCGGCTGGAACATGCGGCCCGCGACCAGCTTCACTTGCGGCCGCAGGGTCAGGCCGTTCGCCGTCACGCCGCGGATGACGACGTTCGCCGGCTTCCCGCTCCCGCGCTTCGGAAGATTGATGAGCACGACCGGCTCCTTAGAGATCAACGGACGGCCATCGCTCGTGAGCGCGATCTGCGGGAGCGTCTCGACGACTTCCGCCTGTGCCCGGGCTATGCCGCTCTGCACCTCCGTCTGCGAGCTGCGCCGGATGACGACGACGTTGTCGTCCTGACCCGTGGCTACGAGCGTCTTCTCGAGGCCCGCGGACAGCATCAGCACCGTCGCGAAGACGTAGACGACGAGCGCCATGCCGCCGGCCGTCAGCGTCGTCGTCAGTCGGCGGGCGACGAGATTGCGTGCGATGTAGCCGACCGGAATCGCCATAACAGTTGCGCTTCTACCCGATCGCCCGCAAGCCATCGACGATCCGCACGCGCGCGGCCCGCCACGCCGGGACCGCCGCGGCGACGATGCCGATCGTCAGCGCAGCGAGCATTTGCGTCACGACGGTTTCGCCCGACACCTTGAACCCGGTCAGGATCGATCCGATCGTTTGCGCGAACGTCTCGGCGAGCGGGAACGTGGCGAGAACGCCGAGCGCGCCCCCGAGAAGCGCGATGCCGAGCGACTCGGCGAAGATCAGCATCGCGACGAAGCCGTTGCTGAACCCAAGCGCCTTGAACGTCGCGTACTCGCCATAGCGCTCGCGCGCCGTCATCGCCATCGTGTTGGCCATCACCGCCATGATGATCACGATCACGACGTAGCTCACGGCCTGGATCGCGAGCAGGATCGCCTCCGACATCGAGACGAAGCCGAGCTGGAACGCCTTCTCGGTTTCCGTCAGCGTCTCGGCAAGCGAATTCTTGAACGTCGTATCGATGGCAGCCGACACCCCAGCCGCGTCGTCGGCGTTGCGCAGCGACTCGATGAACACGCCCGTCTGGTCGCCGCGACCCGGATACTGCCGCTTGATCGTCTCGTTCAGGTAATCGAAATGGAAGAAGAACGTCGACGTGTCCGTTCCTTCGTCGCTACCGTCGTAGATGCCGCGCAGGTTGAACGTCCACGTTCCCGGGTAGATCGTCCCGCGCAGCGGAATCTGGTCGCCGACCTTCCAGCCGAACTTGTCTGCGAGCTTGCGTCCCGCGATCGCGCCCTGGCGGTCCGCCATGAACGCGCGCCGCTGCGCGTCCGGCAGTACGAACTCCGGATAGAGATCGAGATACGACTGGCTGATCGCGAACTGTGCGAAGAAATTGCGCTCGTTCACGTAGACGCCGCCGAACCAGTTCGCCCAGCCGACGCCTTCGACGCCCTCGACCTGCCGGATCTTCTGCGCATAGGAGAGCGGCAGCGAAAACACGAGCGACACCGAGCTTCGCGTCACGAGCCGCGCCGACGAGCTTGCGTTCGCGCCCGCGTACCACGCGTCGATCAGCGTGCGCAGCATGCCGAACGCGGCGACGGCGACGACGATGCCGACGATCGTCAGCGTCGTGCGCAGCTTGTGGCGGAACGCGTTGCGAAGGACGAGCAGCGAAACGAACATCGTCAGTCGGGAAGGGCCGCCCCGACCGACTGACCTCTGCCTTGGGGGGCAGCGAGCAAAGCGAGCGCGGGGGGATGTTTCATCTTACTCGACGAGCACGCCCTTCTCGAGATGAACGAGCCGGTGCGCCTTCTCCGCGGCCTTCGGATCGTGCGTCACCATGATGATCGTCTTGCCCAGGTCGTCGTTCAGCCGCTCGAGCAGCCCGAGGATCTCCTCGGCGGTCGTGCGGTCGAGATCGCCGGTGGGCTCGTCCGCGACGATCAGCGTCGGGTCTGCGATCAGCGCACGCGCGATCGCGACGCGCTGCTGCTGCCCGCCCGAAAGCTCGTTCGGCTTGTGGTCCGCGCGATCCGAGAGGCCGACCAGCGCCAGCGCCATGTCGACGCGCGCGCGCCGTTCAGCGCGCGACAGCGTCGTCAGCAAAAGCGGAAGCTCGACGTTGCCGTACGCCGTCAGCACCGGCATCAGGTTGTAGAACTGGAAGATGAAGCCGACGTGCGACGCGCGCCACAGCGCGAGGTCGGCGTCGGAGAGTCGCGCGATGTCGACGCCCGCGACGCGAATCTCGCCCGACGAGGGCTTGTCGATGCCCGCGACGAGGTTCAGAAGCGTCGACTTGCCGGATCCCGACGGTCCCATCAGCGCGATGTACTCGCCGGCGCCGACGTCGAGGTCGATGTCCACGAGAACCGGGATCACCTGGTCGCCGCGCACGTAGTACTTCGACAGGTTGCGGATCGACACGAGCGGCGTCTTCGCCGAGTCCGCGTCGTCGGGCAGCGCGCCGCCTTCGGCACCGTGCGCCAGCGCGGCCTCCGGGCTCATTTCGCCACGGCGGTCTGGACGAGTGCGCCGCTCGCGAGCGAAGGCGGAGGCTTGTCGACGACCTTCTCGCCGGCCTTGATATCGCCGGTGACCGCGACGGTGTCGCCGATCGTCGCGCCAGGCGCCACGGGTACCGCGACCGCATGATCCTTGCGCACCGCGAACACGACGCTGTGCCCGTTGCGCTCGACAATCGCGTCCTTCGCAACGGCGGTCAGCGGCTTCTGCTGCTCCGGCGTCACTTCCTGCGACAGGAAGCTCACCTTCGCGCTCATTTCGGGCAGCACCCGCGGATCGATCTTGTCGAAGCTCACCTTCGTCATCACGGTCGCCTTCGCGCGGTCGACCGTCGGCACCATCCGGCTGATGTGGCCGCGGAAGCGCACGTCCGGCAGCGCGTCGAGCACGATCTCGGCCGGCTGCCCGACGTGCACCTTCGCGAGGCTCGCCTCGGATACGTCCGCCTCGACTTCGAGCGTGCTCATGTCGGCCATCGACACGACGGCGCCTTTCGAGTCGGTCGCGCTCGAGAAAGGCGTGACGAGATCGCCGACGTTCGCGCTCTTCGACAGGATCACGCCGTCGAACGGCGCGCGGATCTGCGTGTAATCGACGGCCACCTCGGCATTGCGCGCATTGGCGAGCGCGACGTTCAGGTTCGCCTGCGCGCTCGCGACCGCCGCCTGTGCACGATCGAGCCGCGCCTTCGCCGTGTCGAGCGCCGACTTCGAGATGAAGTTCTGGCGCACGAGCTCCTCGTTGCGGCCGAATTCGACCTGCGCGTTCTCGCGCTCGACCTGCGCCTGCTGCACGTTGGCGCGCGCGGCGCGCACGGCGGCTTCCGCGCTTTGCGCCTGCGCAACGACGTCGCGATCGTCGATGCGCGCAATGACGTCACCGGCCTTGACGCGCGAGCCCTCGGCGACGCCGAGCCATTCGAGACGGCCCGTCGCCTTCGACGAGATCGCCGCCTTGCGCTGCGCGACGACATAGCCGGTCGCGTTCAGCACGACGTACTGCTGCGACGGGTACGACGTGACGATCGGCGTCGTCTGCACGCTCTGCGGATGCGGTCGCGCGAACTGCCACGCGGCGGCGACGGCAACGAGCACGACGATCGCGCCGAGCCAGATCCACTTGCGGCGCCGGCGCCGGCGGATCGGCGCGAGCTCGCGATCGATGCGAAGCTTCGAGAGGTCGGGAGGCGCTGCGGTCATAAACGAAGTGCCGGCCTCTTGGGCCGGCACGATTCATTGTACGCCGCGAATGCCCTCGGCCGCGTAGCCGAGGCAAGGCTCGGATCGTCAGCGGCGCTCGGCGCGCGGCAACGTCGTCACCGATGGTTGCGCCGGCGTCACCTTCTGCGCGGTCTTGACCGGCGCCGGGTGTTTGCGAAAGAAGACCGCCCAGACGACGACCCAGTAAACCGCGAGCGCGAGCAGCGGCAGCAGCGCCGGACGCGCGCGGTAGCCCGTGAACGATGCGATCAGACCGCCTATGCGACCCGAGTCGTCGAGAATGCGCGACGCGTCGAACACCGGATCGACGAGCGCCGGCGCAACGTCGAGCGCGATCAGCTTCTCGACGCCCGAAACGAGCAGTGCGCCGGCGAGGAGCAACAGCAGGATCTCGCTCACGCGGAAGAACAGCCGCCACGACAACACGCGCGAGCCCTGCTGCAGCAGCCAGAACGTCGCGAACGCCGCGGCAAGACCGAGCACGATCACGAGCGGCAGGTCCGCGATTCCTTTGCCGGCGCCAAGCCCGTAGAGGAAGACGACGGCCTCCGCGGTCTCGCGTCCGACGGCGAGCGCGACGACGACGAGCAGTCCCCACCAGTTCGCGGCGCTCGCCTTGCGCGCCATGCTCGTCTCGAGATCCTTCCTGAACGTTCGGCCATGACGGCGCATCCAGAACACCATCTGCACGATCAGCCCCGACGCGATCAGCATCATCGCGAGCTGGAAGTAATCGAGCGCGGCGCCGGACAGCGACGACGCGATGCCGAGCATCACGAGCGCGAGCAGGATCGCGAGGCCGGCGCCCGCGGCGACGCCGCCCCACAGGTAGCGCATGCCGACCGCTGCATCGGCGCGCTGCCGCAACCACGCATACAGGATGCCGACGACCAGCATGGCTTCGGCCGATTCGCGCCAGACGATGAAGAGTGCGTTGCCCATGATTGCCGTCGATCCGCGTGATTCACGCCCCGCGTGCCGCTGACGTTTTCGATGCGGTCGCGTCAGGCAGCCCCAGGACCCCAGCATAGCAAAGGATGATGCGGATGTAAATAATAACGATTATCATTTAATCGAGAGGTGTCGGCGTCGCGGGCAGCGGCGAGACACGCCGTCCGTGCCGGAGCGCCTGCAGCGCGATCAGCACGAGGCCGACGGCGATCAGCGCAATGCCGAGCCACTCGTCGCCCGTGAGGCGCTCGCCGTAAACGACCATCGAAGCGACGAGCGCGATCACCGGCACCGCGAACATGTTGAGCGACGCGGTGCCCGCCGGCAGCCAGCGCAGGATCTCCATCCAGAGCAGGAAGCCGCCGGCCGTCGCGACGACACCGACCAGCACGAGATAGCCGACCTGCGCGATGCTCCATTGCGTGGCCGGCACGTCGAATGCGAACGGGAGGAACGTGAGCGGCACGACGCCGATCAGCATCTGCCAGGCGATGAAGCTCAGCATGTCGAAGCCGCGATCGCGCTGGAAATGCTTCATCGCGACGGTGCCCGCCGCCCAGCCGAATCCGGAGAGCACGGCCCAGAGCTTCGGCGTGAGATCGCCGCTCCACGACCACGGCTGCACGACGAGCAACAGGCCCGTGAACGCGAACACGACGGCGGCCGCCTGCAAGCCACGCACGCGCTCGTGCAGCACGGGCCATGCGATCACGATCGTCCAGAACGGCATCGTGTAAACGAGCACCGACGTCCGCCCCGCGCCGCCCAGCGCGACGGCCATCGTCGTCGACCCGAAGTTGACGGCCGTCTGGAAGAACGCGGTGATCGCGACCGCGCGCCAGCTATGCGGCCAGAAGCGACGCCGGCGTGCGATCAGCACGGCGAAGAGCACGAGCGTCGCGAGCCACGTGCGCTGCACGTTGAAGGCGAGCGGATGCGAATGCGCAAGCGCCGCCTTCATGACGATCCAGTTGAAGCCCCAGATGAAGCCGAGAATCGCGAGCGCGACGTACGCCGCGCGCCGCGAATGGACGCCGACGCTCAACGGAGAAGAAACGGCTCGATCAGCGCCGCGACCTGCGCGGGCTGGTCGTGATGAAGCATGTGGCCGGCATCGGCGACGGCGACGAGCGTCGCGCCCGGCACGTGCGCGATGCGCCGGCGCACTTCCTCGAGGCCGTCGGCGCCCGCCTCGCCCTCGGGATGACTCGCGAGCCAGCGCGGAATCTCGGAGTCCTCGGCGGCGACCCACAGCACCGGGGCCGTGATGTTGCGCCAGATCGCGAAGATCTCGTCCATTCGATAGACGTGCGGGAACGGCAGCTTGTGGCGCGGATCGGAGACGAGCTCGGCGCGTCCGTCGGGGAAGGCTGCGGCCCACTGCGCGGCCAGGAACTCCGCCTTGTCGCGCGGCAAGCGCGAATTCTTCGACTGCAACTTGTCGGCGACCGCATCGAGACTCGCGTACGTCTTGAATCCCGGCGGCCTGGCGATCGCGTCGAGCCACTTCGCGACCTTGCGCGGCGCGACATCCGGCGGTTCCGCCGGAATGCCGAAACCTTCGAGCGAAACGACGCGTTCGACGCGCGAAGGACGCACGCCCGCATAACCCATCGCGATGTTGCCGCCGAGACTGTGGCCGACGATGCAAGCCGGCGCGTCACCGACGAAGTGCGCGAGCAACGCCTCGACATCGGCGAAGTAGTCGTAGAACCAGTAACCCTGCGCCTGCCACGCGGAACGGCCGAACCCGCGCAGGTCGGGCGCGATCGCGTACCACTCGTGCGCGAGCGCGTCGACGAGAAACTGGAACGATGCGCCGACGTCCATCCAGCCGTGCAGCAGCACGAGCCGCGGCCACTGCGGCTCTCCCCACGTCTGCACGTGATGCCGCTCGCCGCGGATGTCGACGAAATGCGACGTCGCGGGCTTGATCGCTACTTGCGTTTGCAAAGCGCGAGCCCGTCCTGCCAGCCCATCCGGTAATTGGGGTCGCCCGCGAATCGCTCGGCGTCCTTGCGCTCGGCACCGTTGACGCTCGCGCAGCCGTCGGCATAGCCTTGCCGATACGGCAGCGGGAATCCCGACAGGTTGATCGGCGGCGGTGGCGGCTCCGCGTTGCGCGGCAGCGGTGGTGCGGCGGGTGGCGACGCAGACGGGCCGACGGGCGCCGTTGCGCAACCGCCGACGACGAAAACGACGCCGACGACGCAAAGGATTGCGCGCGCGTCGATCCGTCGTGCAATCGGCAGGAATGGACTCGCTGCGTTCACGAAGACCGGAGCCGGTCGGCGATGTTGGCGGAGTAAAATTCTAGCATCGCTTCCTCACTTCTCATGTCGTCACCCGGCTTCGTTCACCTGCGCCTGCACAGCGAGTATTCGGTCGTCGACGGCGCAGTGCGAATCGACGACGCCGTCGACGCGGCGGCGGCCGATCGCATGCCGGCGCTCGCGCTGACCGACCTCGCGAACCAGTTCGGCCTCGTCAAGTTCTATCGCGCGGCGCGCGCGCGCGGCATCAAGCCGATCGCCGGCTGCGACATCTGGGTTGCGAATCCGCGCGAGCCCGACCAGCCAACGCGCGCGCTGCTGCTCGTCGCGCATCGTGACGGTTACCTGCGCCTTTGCGAGTGGCTGTCGCGCGCGTATCGCTCGCATCAGCATCGCGGTCGCGCCGAGTTCGATCGCGAATGGTTTGCCGAGGGCACCGACGGGCTCCTCGCACTATCCGGCGCGCGCGACGGCGATGTCGGCCAGGCGCTGTTGCAGGGCAACGTCGACGCGGCGAAGCGCCATGCGCGTGAATGGGCGGCGTGGTTCCCGCAGCGTTACATGCTCGAAGTGCAGCGCGCCGGCCACGCCGATTGCGAAGCATTGCTGCAGGCAACCGTCGCGCTCGGCGACGCGGTCGGCGTGCCGATCGTCGCGACGCATCCGATCCAGTTCCTGACCGCCGACGATTTCCGCGCGCACGAGGCGCGCGTCTGCATCGCCGAAGGCCATACCCTGTCGGACAGCCGCCGCCCGCGCCGCTTCACCGCGCAGCAGTACTTTCTCACGCAGGCGCAGATGGCGGAGAAGTTCGCCGACCTGCCCGAGGCGCTCGCGAACAGCGTCGCGATCGCGACGCGCTGCAACCTCACGATC
>DATJFI010000002.1:0-89993 GCA_035495715.1 Casimicrobiaceae bacterium | reverse complement strand
CACGGCGCGCCGGTCGAGGTGAAAAGCGCCGCGCAGGTCAACGACTACCTCGCGAAGCTCGACAACAGCGCGCCGGTCACGTTCCAGATGCGCCGCGGCGACCAGACGTTCTATGCGACGCTCAAGTCGGGGACCGGCTAGAACCTAGGTTCTAGAACCTGATCTCTAAATGGACTGCGCGGGCCGATAGGCGTTGTCGTTGCGCGACCGCCGCTTTACTTAACGTTCGCTGCGCTCACGTTAGCGGTCGCCGAGATACCGCCCCCCTCGCTCGCCCCCGCTGTACGGCTCGGTACTGTCTCGGGGCTCGCTGCGGGTCTTCGCGCCCTCGGCCCGCTCGCCCGATTTCCAGATAGGTTCTTGAAAGTTCCGTCACCCGTCCGGCTCACGCTTCTCGTCCGCGCGTACTGTCACCTCTGCGACGACATGCGCGCGGCGCTCGCGCCGCTCGCTTCGCAGGCGCGAGCGACCGTGGTCGAGGTCGACGTCGACGCAGATCCCGCGCTCGAGGCGCGGTTCGGCGAGCACGTTCCCGTCCTGCTGCAGGGCGACGTCGACGGCCGCGAGTTGTGTCACTACGTGCTCGACGCCGAGCGGGTGCGCGCGGCGCTGGCAAACCCAAAGTAGGGTCAGAGACGACTTTCGCGTTCGCGATAGTCGTCTCCGACCATCTCGTCTCCGTCCCAGCCCCATTCGCCGAGCGTGGCGATCGGCTCGCCATCCGTCATGCCGGCAACGAACGTCGCCCGCGCCGGCGCCGGCAGCGGCTCGCGAAGCGCGGCCGGCAGCACGTGCGCAAGCGCCTCGCGCGTGTCGTCGTCGCGAAGCGCGCGCGCGAGCGCATCGCGGTCGGCCCACACGGCAGCGCCGTGTGCGACGTGCAGGTACACGCGTCCGCTCGCCTGTTCCGCGAAGTTCACCTGCTCGAAGCGTTCGAGGCAGTCGTGCAGGAAGGCCGTATTCGCAGCGGGCGCGAGCACGCGCGGATCGGCATACAGCGTTTGCGGGTCTTTCGCCGCGATGTCGACCCGGCGATAGCGCTCGACGTCGAGCAGCGAGCCGACGTCGAAAACGTTCATCGCGTCGTTCCAGCCGAATGCGACGGTGCGCGGCCGTTCGGGCAGCCGGACCCTGTTGTCGAGGAATTCGAAGTGCATCCGTTTGTCGCGACGCGCGACCCAGGTGAAGAAGAGCTCGGGCATCCCCGAATACGCCTCGACGCCGTGCGCGAGCGTATCGTCGACCGCCTTGTAGCGGCCGACGTCGAGACCGCGCTTCCATGCGCGCTCGACGAGCGACGCCGGCGGCGTGATCATGAAGAACAGGTACAGGATTTGCCCGAAGCGCGTGAGCAGGTTGCTGCCCGCCTCGTCCGAATAAGGCGCGAAGCTGTCGAAGCGGAAGCGGTCGATCAAAAGATGCGGCATCTCGCCGCGCGCGCCCTTTCGCGCCATGTAACGGTCGAGCTTCTGATCGACGATCTTGAGCTCCTCGCCGGTAAACGCGCCCGCGTACTTGTAATGCGGCCCCAGCGATCCGTAGTCGAGGAGCTGCTTGCGCCAGATGTCCGGGCTGATCAGCGCGAACTCGCTCCACTCGACGCCGATCCGGCTCGCGAGCGCGCGCTGCAGCGGGCGCAGCGTGCTCTTGCCCGACGCCGACGCGCCTTTCGTGTTCATCACGACCGGCTGCGCCTGCCGGGGCAGCCGCCGATAGCCTTCCGCGCGGACGGCTTCGGCGAGCCATGGCTCGATCAGCCGGCCGATCGCGTCGCTCGCCGCATCGTTGCACGCGAGGTCGACGGCCAGGCGGGCGACCATCTCGCGGCTACCCCACGCGCGTCCATGGCGGACCAGCAGCGCCGACAGCACGCGGGCGAGCGCACGATAGGCTGCCGCTTGCAGCGGATCGGCGGCGCCTTGCGCCTTCGCGTCCCAATCCGCAGCGATGCGCGCATCGCGATTCGGCGATGAATCGTGCAGGTCGTGGCCGCCGCGCCGCCGCGTCAGGAACGCAAATGGCGAGCGCTTGCGCGTCGACGTCGTCGGCGGTGCGAAAAGCCTTGCGAGCTCGCGGTCGATCAGTGTCGAAAGCTCGCGGCGTACGCGCGCGTACTCCGCGTCGACCTCCGCCATACGAGGCTGCACGTGCTTCGCGAGGATCGTGCGCGTGATCTGCCGGAAATTGATGCCGAGGTCCTCGATGCGCACGCCGTCGGGCACCGAGAGGTCGGCGGTGACGCGGATCAGCAACTCGTGCAGCGCGAGCCGTTCGGGACGAAGCGCGACGATGTCCGCGAGCTCGAGTCCGGTAAAGTCGCGGAGCTCGCGTGCGGCCGCGATGGTCGTGAACGCGTTTTCCGGCCGCAGGAACGTCGACAGGTGGCGAATCGCATCGGGAATCTCCGACAGGATTCCGGGATTCCATGGGCCGAACGAATCGTCGCTGGCGGTGCCGATGGCCGCCTCGATCGCGACGTCGCCGCCCATTTGCGGGTTCATCCGGTTATCGTTGCTGTCTTTCCGCTAAAATTCAAGGTCGACGACGCCGCGGCGCGCCTCGCCGCACGGCCCGAAGACCTTCCCGCTCACGGCACAGCCCGGGCACCGCACGGTGCCCTTCCTTTTCTTTGATGCAGGACATCCGCAACTTCTCGATCATCGCGCACATCGACCACGGCAAGTCGACGCTCGCCGATCGCTTCATCCAGCGCTGCGGCGGGCTCTCCGATCGGGAAATGGAGGCGCAGGTCCTCGACTCGATGGAGCTCGAGCGCGAGCGCGGCATCACGATCAAGGCGCAGACCGCGGCGTTGCGCTATCGCGCGCGCGACGGCCACACGTACCGGCTCAACCTGATCGACACGCCCGGCCACGTCGACTTCGCGTACGAGGTGTCGCGCTCGCTCGCCGCGTGCGAGGGCGCGCTGCTCGTCGTCGACGCGTCGCAAGGTGTCGAGGCGCAGACGGTCGCCAACTGCTACACGGCGATCGAGCAGGGCGTCGAAGTGGTGCCGGTGCTGAACAAGATCGATCTGCCGTCGGCCGACCCCGAGCGGGTGATTCACGAGATCGAGGACATCATCGGCATCGAGGCCGACGCCGCCGTGCGCGCGAGCGCGAAGACCGGCGAAGGCGTCGACGACATCCTCGAAGCGGTGATTGCGCGGATTCCGGCGCCGGCGGGCGACCCGGAGGCGCCGCTGCAGGCGCTGCTGATCGACGCCTGGTTCGACAATTACGTCGGCGTGGTGATGCTCGTGCGCGTCATGCAGGGAACGGTCAAGCCGCGCGAGCGGATCACGCTGATGGCGTCGGGCGCGTCGTACACCTGCGAGCAGGTCGGCGTCTTCACGCCGCGTTCTGAGGCGCGGGACGCGCTGGCCGCCGGCGACGTCGGCTTCGTGATTGCCGGCATCAAGGAGCTCAAGGCCGCGCAGGTCGGCGACACGATCACGAGCGCAGCGCGGCCGGCGAAGGTGGCGCTTCCGGGCTTCAAGGAAGTGAAGCCGCAAGTCTTCGCGGGCCTCTACCCGGTCGAGTCGAACCAGTACGAGGCACTTCGCGACGCGCTCGACAAGCTTTCGCTCAACGACGCGTCGCTGCGCTACGAGCCGGAGGTGTCGCAGGCGCTGGGTTTCGGCTTCCGCTGCGGCTTTCTAGGCCTTCTGCACCTCGACATCGTCCAGGAACGGCTCGAGCGCGAATACGACATGGACCTGATCACGACGGCGCCCACCGTCGTCTACCAGGTGCTGCTCCGCGACGGGACCCTCTCTGAAATCGAGAATCCGTCGAAGCTTCCCGACCTATCCAAGGTGGAGGAGATTCGCGAGCCGGTCATCACGGCGACGATATTGATGCCGCAGGACTACGTGGGGCCGGTGCTGACGCTTTGCACCGAGCGGCGCGGCGTGCAGAAGAACATGCAGTACGTGGGCCGCCAGGTGCTGCTCACGTACGAGCTGCCGCTGGCCGAGGTCGTGATGGACTTCTTCGACCGGCTGAAGTCGGTGTCGCGTGGCTACGCGTCGCTCGACTACGAGTTCAGGGAGTATCGCGCGGCCGACGTCGTCAAGCTCGACATCCTGATCAACGGCGAGCGCGTCGACGCGTTGTCGGTGATGGTGCATCGCTCGAACGCCATCTACCGCGGTCGCGAGGTCGCAGCGAAGATGCGCTCGCTGATACCACGGCAGATGTTCGACGTCGCCGTGCAGGCCGCGATCGGCGCGCAGGTGATCGCGCGCGAGAACGTCAAGGCGCTGCGCAAGAACGTGCTCGCGAAATGCTATGGCGGCGACGTCACGCGCAAGAAGAAGCTGCTCGAAAAGCAGAAGGCGGGGAAGAAGCGGATGAAGTCGGTGGGCAGCGTCGAGATTCCGCAGGAAGCGTTCCTCGCGATCCTTTCGGTCGGCGACAAGTAAGTGGGCGTGCGACAATGCCGCGCCGCTGACGGGCCGGCGCCACCTTCACTCGCTCACACCAACGATCCTCGATGAATTTCGCGCTGATCCTGTTCGTGCTCACGGCCGTTACCGGCGTCGTGTGGCTGGTCGACCGCCTGTTCCTCGCTTCGCGGCGGGCAGCCGGAGCGGCGGAGCCCGTCTGGGTCGAATATTCGAAGTCGTTCTTCCCGGTCCTGCTCGTCGTCTTCCTTTTGCGCTCGTTCCTGGCCGAGCCGTTCAAGATACCGTCGTCGTCGATGCGGCCAACGCTCGAGGTCGGCGACTTCATCCTCGTCAACAAGTTCATCTACGGCATCCGGCTGCCGGTCATCGAGCAGAAGATCATTCCCGTTTCCGATCCGAAGCGCGGCGACGTCGTCGTCTTTCGCTATCCGCTGAACCCGTCCCAGGACTTCATCAAGCGGGTGATCGGCCTGCCCGGCGACGTCGTCGAGTATCGCGACAAGAAACTGACGGTGAACGGCACCCCGTGGCCGCAAACCGGCGACGGCACGTACAGCTACCTCGAGGGATTGCGTTTCGAAACGTTGCAGAAGACCGACGAGCAGACCGACGGGAAGCCCGCGCTGACGCACACGATCGGCATCAACGTCCAGGCGCAGCCGGTGTATCCATCGAGCGTGCGGCCTTTTCCCGGGCGCGAAAATTGCGACTACAATGAGCGCGGCTTCAAATGCAGAGTCCCGGCTGGCCATTACTTCATGATGGGCGACAACCGCGACAACAGCGACGACAGCCGCTACTGGGGATTCGTCCCGGACGACCACTTGCGAGGCAGGGCCTTCTTCATCTGGTTCAACTGGGACGACATCGCGTCGTTTGCGTTCAAGCGCGTCGGCAGCGGCATCCGGTGACCGGCAGCGCGGGAGGGAGCATCGTGGGCGGTAACGAGCGTGGGCTGTCGATGATCGGGTTCCTCTTCACGACGGCCGTCATCATCATTTTCGCGCTGGTCGCGTTTCGCGTCGGTCCCTCGTACATCGAATACTTCACCGTGCAGAAGGCGCTCGACCTGACGATGCAGGACGTGCAGAACCCGACTGCATACGAGATTCGCCGCTCGATGGACCGCCGGCTCTCCGCCGATTACGTCGACTCGGTGAACGCGGCCGACGTCGCCATCGGCCGCGAAGGCAACGCGATCGTCGCGACGCTGTCATGGCAGAAGGTCCTGCACATGATCGGCAATGCGAGCATCCTCCTCGAGTTCGAAGCCCGCTCGTCCCGCGGCTAGCGAACCCGCTCCGTCCGATGCGTCGCCGCCCGGTGCATTGCGCACCGGAACCGGGCACGCGTTTGCCAATCCCGATCTTCTGCGTCAGGCGCTGACGCACCGCAGTTACGGCACGCCCAACAACGAGCGGCTCGAATTCGTCGGCGACGCGGTGCTGGGGTTCGTCGTCGCGTTGACGCTCTACGAGCGCTTCCCCGACACGCCCGAAGGGCAACTGACGCGCGCGCGGGCGCACCTCGTGCGCGAGGATACGCTTGCTCAGGTCGCCCGACGCATCGATCTCGGCGGCGCGATCCGATTGGGTGAAGGCGAGTTGAAGAGCGGCGGCGCCGATCGCCCGTCGATTCTCGCGGACGCCATGGAAGCCATGTTCGGCGCCGTGTTCCTCGACGGCGGCTTCGCGGCGGCACGCGCGGCCATCGAGACGGCTTACGGCGAGATCTTGCGCGACGCCGACCCGGCGCGGCTCGGCAAGGACGCGAAGACCCGGCTGCAGGAGGCGCTGCACAAGCGGCGGATGCCCGAGCCGGTCTACGAAATCGTCGCGACGACGGGCAAGGCGCATGCGCAGGAGTTCGCCGTCGAGTGCCGGATCGCCGATCTCGCGATCGTCACGCGCGGCGTCGGCGCGAGCCGCCGTGTCGCGGAGCAGGACGCGGCGACGCAGGCGCTAGACCTGCTGCCCAAACCGAAGCGCAATGGCTGACGCAGCCGCGCCGCACCGCGCGGGGCATGTCGCGATCGTCGGGCGGCCTTCGGTCGGCAAGTCGACGCTGCTGAACGCGCTCGTCGGTGCGCGCATCAGCATCACGTCGAGGAAGCCGCAGACGACGCGTCACCGGATCACTGGCGTGCGCAGCGACCACGGCGTGCAATTCGTGTTCGTCGACACGCCCGGCTGGCAGACGCGGCATCGATCGCGGCTCAACGACCGGCTCAACTGCGCGGTGCGCGACGCGCTCGCCGACGTCGACGCGATCGTGCTCGTCGTCGACGCCGCGCGGATCACCGATCAGGATCGGGAAGTCGTCGAACTCCTCCCTGCGAACGTGCCGGTGATCGTCGCCGTGAACAAGGTCGACGCGCTCGACGACAAGCGCGCGCTTTTGCCGCGCATCGCGGAGATCGCCGCGTTGCGCGACTTCGCCGCGATCGTGCCCGTTTCCGCGGAACGCGGGACGGATCTCGAGGCGCTTGCGCGCGCAATCGCCGCCGTGTTGCCGGAGGGTCCCGCACTCTATCCCGACGACGACATCACCGACCGCGACGAGCGCTTCCTCGCCGCCGAGTTCATCCGCGAGAAGATCTTCCGCCAGCTCGGCGACGAGGTGCCGTACGGAACGGCGGTCGAGATCGAGAGCTTCGAGCAGGAGGGCGAGCTGCGGCGCATTCGCGCGACGATCTACGTCGACAAGCCGAGCCAGCGCGCGATCCTGGTCGGCGAGGGCGGCAGCCGGATGAAGGCGATCGCGACGAAGGCGCGACTCGACATGGAGCAGCTCTTCGGCGGCAAAGTGTTCCTCGACGTGTGGGTGCGCGTCAAGCGCGGCTGGTCCGACAGCGACGCAATGCTGACGCGGCTGGGGTACTGAAACGGGTTGCCTCTGACATGCGCCAGCGACGCGAGCGCCGCGACGACGAGCCGGCGTTCATCCTGCACACGCATCCGTATCGCGAGACGAGCCTGATCGTCGAGGCGTTCACCGAGCGGCACGGTCGGGTCGCGATGGTCGCGAAGGGCGCGAAGCGGCCGCGTTCCGAAATGCGCGGCGTGCTGCAGGCGTTCCAGCCGCTGCTTCTGTCATGGGCGGGTGCGGGCGAGCTGAAGACGCTCGTCAAGGCCGAATGGCAGGGCGGCTTGCCGCTGCCGACCGGCGCCGCGCTGCTGTGCGGCTTCTACCTGAACGAGCTCCTGCTCAAGCTTCTCGCGCGCGAGGATGCGCATCCGATGCTGTGGCACGAATACGCATCCGCGTTGCGTTCGCTCACGGAGGATTCGGCGCCGGCATCGCAGGCGGCGACGTTGCGCCGCTTCGAGTTGCGCCTGCTCGCGGAACTGGGCTACGCGCTGACGCTCACGCACGACGTCGCGAGCGGCAGGCCGGTCGCGGCAGGTGAGCGCTACCATTATGTTTTCGATCGCGGGCCGCAGCATGTCGCCGCCGAGCCGCGCGCGTCGTGGCCGGTGGTGCGCGGCGCGACGCTGATCGCGCTGGCGAGCGAGCGTTATACGGATGCCGACGTCGCGGCCGAAGCGAAGCGCCTGATGCGCGGGGTCCTCGATCATTACCTCGAGGCGCGGCGCATCTTCAGCCGGCGCGTCGTGCAGGACCTGGCGGCGCTCGAAGACGACGAAAGGAATTGAAGTGATCGAGCTCGGCGTGAACATCGACCACGTGGCGACGCTGCGACAGGCGCGCCGCACCTACGAGCCGGATCCCGTCTGGGCGGCCGTCGAGGCGCATCTCGGCGGCGCCGACGGCATTACCGTGCATCTGCGCGAGGATCGGCGTCACATCCAGGACGAGGACGTGCGGAGGCTCCGCGACCTCGTGCACATCAAGCTCAACCTCGAGATGGCCGCGACCGACGAGATGGTCGGCATCGCGTGCACGCTGCGTCCCGAGATGGCGATGCTCGTGCCCGAGGGCCGGCAGGAGGTGACGACCGAAGGCGGGCTCGACGTCGTCGCGCACGAGGCGAAGCTCAAGGTCGCGATCGGCCGGCTCACCGACGCCGGCATCGTCACGTCGGTGTTCATCGACGCCGACCTGCCGCAGGTCGAGGCATCGGCGCGCGTCGGCGCTCGCGTCTGCGAAGTGCACACGGGACCGTACGCGCACGCGTTCCACGCGAAGGGGCGCGATGCCGAAAGCCGCGCGGTGATCGAGGAGCTCGACCGGATTCACGTCGCCGGCCGGGCGATTCGCGACCTCGGCATGCGCTTCAATGCGGGTCACGCGCTGAACTACGTGAACGTGCAGCCGGTTGCCGCACTGCCCGGCGTGCGCGAGCTGCACATCGGACATGCGATCGTCTCGCGCAGCGTTTTCGTCGGCTTGCGCGAAGCGGTCCGCGAGATGAAGGCGCTGATGCGGCAGGCGGCGAAGCCGGCGCCGTGACGACCGCCGCTCGCGGGCCTGTCATGCTGGGCGTCGAGGGTCCGGCGTTGACGCACGGCGATCGCACGCGGCTCGCCGATCCGCGCGTCGGCGGCGTCATCCTTTTCGCCCGCAACTTCGAATCGTCGCCGCAGTTGCGCGCGCTCACCGCCGCGATTCGCGCGGTGCGCTCCGATCTGCTCATTGCCGTCGACCACGAGGGGGGACGCGTGCAGCGCTTCCGGCGCGACGAGTTCACCGCGCTGCCGCCGATGCGCGCACTCGGCGAACGATTCGAGTCCGATCCGATGCCAGCGAACGCGGCCGCATTCGATACGGGCGCCACGATCGCGCGCGAGCTGCGCGCGCACGGCGTCGACTTCAGCTTCACGCCGGTGCTCGATCTCGACTACGGCGCGAGCGCCGTCATCGGCGACCGCGCATTTCATGCGGACCCGGTGGTCGTCGCCGACCTTGCCGGGGCGCTCGCGCGCGGGCTCGCGGCCGGCGGCGTCGCATCCGTCGGCAAGCACTTCCCCGGACACGGTTACGTCGCCGCCGATTCGCACGTCGACACGCCGGTCGATTCGCGCGCACTCGACGAGGTGCTGCGAAGCGACATCGTGCCGTTCGCCGCGCTGATCCAGCAGGGACTCGACGCGATCATGCCGGCGCACGTCGTCTATCCGGCGGTCGATGCACGGCCTGCCGGGTTCTCGCCGGTGTGGATCGGTGAGATCCTGCGCGGGCGGCTGGGCTTCGACGGGCTCGTGTTTTCGGACGACCTCGAAATGGCGGGCGCGCATTCGGCCGGCGATATCGTCGCGCGCGCCGATGCCGCCATCGCGGCCGGCTGCGACGTCGTGCTGGTCTGCAACGACTTCTCGGCGATCGACGATCTGCTCGCGCGCTGGACGCCACCGGTGCAGCCGGGGCTTGCGCGGCGATGGCAACGCATGACCGTGCGTGGCTAGCGTGGGGAGGGCGACGCCCAGTTCTCGCAGGCCAAGCCGGGGACGCGCCGGAATTCGCCCTCGTTGTTCGTCACCAAAGTAACGCCGAGCGCAATCGCGTGAGCGGCGATCAGCCTATCGAGCGGCCGGAGAAGAATTCCTCGCGCTTCCAGTCCGGCACGGATGTCGCCGTACGCGAAGGCTGCTTCGGCATCGTACGCCGCAACATCCAGCGGCAGCATGAACTGCTCGAGTGCCCGCCGGTTGCGCAGCGATTTGCTCTTCGCCACGCCAAAGGCGAGCTCGGAGGCGGTGATGCTGGAAATGCCGACGTCGCCGACGCGGTGCCTGGCGAAGCGCGCGCGAACGTGCTCCGGACGCTCGTTGATGATAGAGATGCAAATGCCGGTGTCGAGCAGGTACTTCACTTCAGCGCAGTACGCTTCTGATTGGACGGTGGCTGCTCGCGCTCGAGCTTCAGTTCCGGATCGAATGCATCGAGGCTGTCGAACAGCGTGTCCCACGAGCGCGTCCGCGGCAGCAGAACGACCGCCTCGCCCACGCGCTTGATCAGTACCTCGTCGCCTTCGAAGCGGTACTGCTTGGGCAGACGGACCGCCTGGCTGCGACCCGACATGAAAATCTTCGCCGAATCCATGCTTGCTTCCTCGACCATGGTATAGTGCAATGATATATATCAATCGCGACGCTCGCAACCATTGCCGGCGCGCGGTATGCGAGGAAAACGTTCGATGCGTGAAGCCGTAATCGTTTCCACCGCGCGCACGGGGCTCGCGAAGTCGTGGCGCGGCGCGCTCAACATGACGCACGGCGCGACGATGGGCGGCCATGTCGTCCGCCACGCGCTCGCGCGCGCCGGCGTCGGACCCCAGGAAGTCGACGACGTGATGATCGGCTGCGCGTTTCCCGAGGGCGCGACCGGCTGGAACATCGCGCGCCAGATCGCGTTCCGCGCGGGCTGTCCCGTTTCCGTCGCCGGGATGACCGTCAATCGGTTCTGCTCGTCGGGCCTGCAGACGATCGTGCTCGCCGCGCAGCGGATCATCGCCGGTGAGGGCGACGTCTACGTCGCCGGCGGCGTCGAATCGATCTCGTGCGTGCAGAACCAGCGCAACCAGCACATGGCGCAGGAGGCGTGGCTCGCGGAGCACAAGCCGTCGATCTACTGGAGCATGCTGCAGACCGCCGAAACGGTCGCCGCACGCTATGGCGTATCGCGCGAGCGGCAGGATGTGTACGGCGTGCAGAGCCAGCAGCGTGCAGCGGCCGCCGCGGCGGCGCACAAGTTCGACGACGAGATCGTGCCGATCGACGTGACGATGGCGATCACCGACAAGGAAACGGGCGCGGTTTCGACCAGGGACGTCACGCTGGCCGCCGACGAAGGCATTCGCGCGGATACGACGTACGAGGCCGTCGCGAAGATCAAGCCCGCGCTGCCGGATGGCGTGATCGCGGCCGGCAATGCGAGCCAGTTTTCAGACGGCGCCGCGGCTTGCGTCGTGATGAGCGCGGAGGCCGCGGCCGCGCGCGGTTTGCGTCCGCTCGGCGCGTTCCGCGCGTTCGCCGTTTGCGGATGCGAGCCCGACGAGATGGGCCTCGGTCCCGTCTTCGCCGTGTCGAAGCTGCTCGCGCGCACGAGCCTGCGCGTCGGCGACATCGACCTCTGGGAGATGAACGAGGCATTCGCCGTGCAGGTGATCGAGAGCCGCGACCGTCTGGGCATTCCCGACGAGCGTCTGAACGTGAACGGCGGCGCCATCGCCGTCGGCCATCCGTATGGCGTGTCGGGCACGCGCATCGCGGCGCATGCACTGATCGAAGGGAAGCGACGCGGTGCGAAGCGCGTCGTCGCGACGATGTGCATCGGCGGTGGCATGGGCGCCGCCGCGCTGTTCGACGTGCTGTAGGCAGTCGTCGCTAAGGCGCGATCGGTGCGGCGCCGGTGTGCGCAAGTCCGGGCATCGCGAACTCGATCGCGCGGAGCTTCTCGCCGATTTCGCGGGACTGCTCGGCGGCAAGCGCGACGAGTGGCGGACGCACGCGCGCCCAGGCGTCGTCGCCGGTGAACTGCGCGACGATCACCTTGAGCGCCGGTACCATCGGGTACGCGGACAGCACGCCGCGGACGCGATCGATCGCCTTCTGCTGGGCGTCCGCGTCGGCGTTGCGCCACTCGCGCGCGAGCCTCGCGATGGTCGCCGGGCTCACGTTGCAGATGGCGCTGATCGTTCCGGCACCGCCGCCGCGCAGCGTCGCGAGCAGAAACAGCTCGCTTCCGGAAAAGACGTCGAAGCCGCGCGCCGCGAAGCGTTCCATCATGCCCCGCATGTTGTCGAAATTGCCGCCGCTGTCCTTGATGCCGGCGACCGTGCCGGGATAACGGTCGAGCAGGCGCTCGATCAGCGCGAAGCTTATCGGCACCTGCGACACTTGCGGGATGTGATAGAGGTAGACGCGCAGCCGTGCATCGCCGACGCGCTCGATCACTTCCGAGTAGCTCGCGAACAGGCCATCGTCCGACACGCCCTTGTAGTAGAACGGCGGCAGCATCAGCACGCCGCCGCAGCCGTGCTGCACCGCATGCCGGGTGAGCGCGACGGTGTCGGTCAGCGCACAGCAGCCGGTGCCCGGCATCATCCGCGACGCGGGAAGCCCGGCGTCGAACAGCGCGTCGAGCAGGGCGATCTTTTCCGGCACCGACAGCGAATTGCCTTCGGATGTCGTGCCGAAGACGGCGAGCCCCGTGTCGTTCGCGACGAGCCAGCGGCAATGCGCAACGAGGCGCCCGGCGTCGGGTGCGAGATCGGCGGTGTACGGCGTGACGACGGGCGCAAGCGCGCCGTGCAGGCGTTGGGCGTTCAAGCGATGCTCCTTTTCATGATCGTGCAGACGATACCGGCGAAGCAGGGCATCAGCGCGGATGCGGCCAGCGGCCGCCGACGCGGCCGGTGATCTCCTCGGCGATGTGCGACACGAGCGGGCCGAGCTGCTTGATCCGCGCGTCGGTCAGTCGCGTCGACGGACCCGCGAGTGAAATCGCGCCGAGCGGCTCGGCATGCTCGTCGTAGATCGGCGCGGCGACGCAGCGCGTGCCGGGCAGGTGCTCCTCGTCGTCGAACGACCAGCCGCGCTGGCGAATCACGCGAATGCTCGCCCACATCGTCTCGGGCGAGGTGATCGTGTTCTCGGTGATGCGCGGCAGGCCCTTGACCTTGATCAGCGCGTCGATCTGGTCGTCGGGCAGCGACGCGAAGATCGCCTTGCCGACGCCGGACGCGTGCAGCGGCACGCGGCTGCCGAGCTTGACGATCGTGCGCATCGTCTCGCGACATTGCACCTGGTCGATGAACACCGCTTCGGTGCCGTCGAGGATCGCGAGGTTCGCGGTCTCGCCGCATTGCTCCATCAGCCTGCGCATGTACGCGTGGCTGTGCGCAGCGAAATCGCGGTTCGCGAGGAAGCTCGCGCCGACCGTGAACGCCGAAAGGCCGACGTACCAGCGGCCGAGGTCGCCCATCTGGTAGACGTAGCCGGTCTTCTCGAGCGTCGACAGCAGCCGATGCGTCGTCGACGCTGGAAGCTGCACCCGTTGCGCGATGTCGGTAAGGGTCAAGCCGCCTTCGCTGCGCGCGACGCACTCGAGGATCGACAGGCCACGCGTCAGGCTCTGCACCTGCGCGGTCTCGCTCCCCGGCCGCGATGGCGTGCGTCCGCGCACCGGCGCCGGCAGGCGATGAAGCGTGCTCGCGTTCATCGGCGGCCGCTACCCTTTCGGATAGCGCGTGGGAAAGGTCACGCGAAACGTCGTTCCCTGGCCCGGACTCGTGTGCAGCTCGAGTTTCGCGTCGAGCAGCTCGCAAAGCCGCTTGACGATCGACAGTCCCACGCCCTCGCCGCCATTGGCGTCCGCGGATTCCGATTCCGACGGCAGCGTCGGCGCCGGCGAAGCGGCGCCTTCCCGCGCCCCGCCGAGCTCGACCGCGGCGCCGTCGCGCGTCGCCGTTTCGAGCGCGGCCGCGAGCGGCTCCAGCGCCGCATCGCCAAGGCCCGGGCCGGTGTCCTGCACGGTGAGGCTCCAACGGGCGGCGTCCGCGCCCGTCATTTCCCATCCGAGCTTGATGCCGCCCTGCGCCGTGTACTTGAGCGCGTTCAGAAGCAGGTTCTGCGCGATGCGGCATACCTTCACTTCGTCGCCGTCGACGACGAGCGCGTCGATTCCTTCGGTGATGAGGTAGAGCCCGCGGTCGGCGGCAGCGAGCTGCAGGCTCGCGGCCAGCTGGCTCAGCGCGACGCCGGCATCGAAGCGCCTGACCGTGCGGTTCTCGAGTCCTGCATCGAGGCGGGCCTGCGTCGTCAGGTCGTCGAGCAGCGCATGCAGCGACGCGACGCCACGTCCGAGCATGCGCAGGAACTTCTCGCTCGGTCCCGTTTTCTCGATGACCGCGGCAACGTTCTGCACCATGCTGACATTGCCGCGAAGATCGTGCGCGGCCTGGCGCCACGCCTCCGCGCGCTGCTTCTCGAGCTCAGCAAGTTGCGCGATCGCGTGCTCGAGCGTGCTCACGCGCTCCGACGCCTCGATGCGCGCAAGGCGCGTGTATTGCGCGACGCTTTCGCTCATCCCGTTGATCGTCACCGCGGCGACATGGCGGCACGCCTCGGCGACGATCGACGGCGACAACCCCGGATTCGCATCGGCGAATGCCTGCACCTCGTCGGCAAGGCAGGCGTCGAGCGCGATCCACTCGCGCATCACCTCCTCGTCGTCGTAACCCTGTTGCCACCGCAGAAGCCCGTGGCCCTCGGCGCTTTCGTTCTCGTCCTTTTGCGCCTCGATCGAATCGCGAAGGTCGTCGGCGCGAAGGCGGCGCTCGAGCGCGTCGAGGATGCGCGGAATGTGGTCGTAGAACTGGACACGCGACAGCGCGGTGGACGTCGTGACCTCGGGATCGCGTTGCGCGGCTCGCCGCCACGCGTCGAGGATCTTGTCGCGACGCGAGCGAAGATGCCGGGCGAGCGCCGCGAAGCCGCCCGCAGGATCGTGGTTCGAGTTCATCGGTGGAAGCTCAGGAGGCGGTCTGCGACGGGCTGCCACGCATTATAGGCGTCGCTCCGGCGTTCGTTCCGGCAATGTCGATCTCGTAGCGTGAACAGGCGATCGTCGCGTCGGTGAGCGGAACGGCGGCACGCGATTTGACGTACGCGAACACGACGCTTCGCCCGAGCGTGCGACTGTATCCGGCCGACGTGACTTCGGACACCGGCCGGCCGTCCGCCAGCAGCGGTTCGCCTCCCCATGCGAATGCGTGCGGATCGTCGAGCGTGAACCGGACGAGGCGCTTCGCGACGCCGCGCTCGCGCTGCGCGAGCACCGCGTCGCGGCCGATGAAGTTCGGCTTGTCGAACGCGACCGCGCGCGCAAGGCCGGCTTCGAGCGGCGTCTCGTCGGGCGACAGCTCCGCGCCCCATGCACAGCGGCCGGCTTCGATGCGCAGCGCATCGATCGTGTAATAGCCCGCGTCGCGCAGGCCGAAACCCTCGCCTTCCCGCCACAGCGCGTCGTAGAGCGTGGCGCACTGGTCGGTCGGCACGCACAACTCGTAGCCGGGCCCGCCGACGTAGCTGATCCTCGCCGCGCGCGGCTGCGCATAACCGACGTCGATCGTCCGCGCCGCGCCGAACGGCAGCGCCGCCTTCGACACGTCGTCGCGCGACAGCGAGGCGAGCAGCGCTTCGGCACGCGGCCCCATCAGCGACAGGATCGAGAAGGCGCTCGTCACGTCGACGAGCGACGCGTGCTCGCCGTCGCCGATGTGCCGCTCGATCCAGGCGAAATCGCGCGTCGTCTGCGCGGTGCCGGTCAGGATGAAGAATTCGTTCGCGCCGAGCCGCGTCACCGTGACGTCGCTCTCGAAGCCGCCGCGGTCGTTCAGCAGCGCCGTGTAGACGATGCGTCCGACCGGCACGTCGATCCGGTTCGCACACAGGCGCTCGAGCACCGCGAGCGCGTCGCGGCCCTTCAGCACGAATTTCGAGAACGACGTCTGGTCGAATACGACGACGTCCTCGCGGCACGCGCGCTGTTCTTCGAGCACGTACGGCAGCCAGCCGGGCGTGTCGAGCGTCGGCGCCGGCTCGGACGCGCCGGGCGGCAGGAAGTAGTTCGCGCGCTCCCAGTTGTTCTTCGTGCCGAACACCGCGCGCTTCGCGTGCAGGCGCTCGTAGAGCGGCGAGCGGCGGAGCGGCCGCACCGACTGCAATTCCTCGCGCGGCCAGCGCATCGCGTAATGCAGCCCCAGCGTTTCGACGGTCCGGTCCGCGAGGTGACGACGATTGACGTGCAGCGAAGAAAAGCGGCGGACATCGACGTCGAACGCGTCGAACGGCGGCTCGCCGGCGATCAGCCACTCGGCGACGAGCCTTCCCGCGCCGCCGGCGTTCGCGATCCCCGCGGAATTGAATCCCGCGCAGACGAAATAGCCGCGCAGCTCCGGCGCTTCGCCGAGCAGGAAATTGCCGTCGAGCGTGAAGCTTTCGGGACCGTTCAGCAGCAGCTTGACGGGCGCCGTTTCCAATGCCGGCATCCGGTGCATCGCGTTTTGCATCAGCAGCTCGAACTGGTCCCAGTCTTCCGGCAGGAGCTGGAACTCGAAGCGGTCCGGAATGCGCGCGACGTCCCAAGGCTTCGCGACCGGCTCGAAGCCGCCCATCACGATGCCGCCGACCTCTTCCTTGAAGTAGATGTAGCCGTCGGGATCGCGGATGACCGGCATGTCGCCCGACACGCCCGCGATCGGCTCGGTGACGAGATAGAAGTGCTCGGCGGACGACAGCGGCACGGCGACGCCCGCCAACGCGCCGAACTCGCGCGCCCACTGGCCTGCGCAATTGACGACGAATTCGCAGCCGATCGCGCCTTGCGCGTCGACCGTGCGCCAGCGCAAGCCGCTGACGCGGCCGTTGTGCACGTCGACGCCGGCGACGCTGACGCCTTCGAAGATTTTCGCGCCGCGCACTCGCGCGCCCTTCGCGAGCGATTGCGTCAGATCGGTCGGATTCGCCTTGCCGTCCCCGGGAATCCAGACGCCGCCGGCGAGATCGTCGGTGCGAAGGAGCGGCAGCTTCGCCGCCACGTCCTGCGGTGTCAGCCATTCGAACTCGACGCCGAAACTCCGCGCGCGCGCCATCTGGCAGCGCATGAGCTGCATGCGCTCGCGCGTCTTCGCGACGTTGACGCTGCCGCACGGTTTCCAGCCGGTCGCGAGCCCAGTCTCGCGCTCGAGCGACGCGTAGAGCTCGATGCCGTAGCGGCTCATCCGCGTGGCATTGCGCGTCGCGCGCATCTGGCCGACGAGTCCCGCCGCGTGCCACGTCGTGCCGCAGGTGAGGCGCCCCTGCTCGAGCAGCACGACGTCGGCGACGCCGAGCTTCGTCAGGTGATAGGCCGCCGATGCGCCGGCAATGCCGCCGCCGACGATGACGACGTGCGCATGCGCGGGAATCACAGTTTCAGCGCCGCGATGCCGACCGCGACGCTCGCAGCGCCCGCGAAACGCATCGCGCCGAATCCTTCCTTGAGCCACAGGGCGCCGATCAGCGCCGCGAACAGCACCGACGTCTCGCGCAACGCGGCCACCGCGGCGACCGGCGCGCGCGTCATCGCGAAGAGCACGATCCCGTACGCGCCAAGGCTTGCCGCACCGCCGAGCAGGCCGCGCCGCCAGCTCCGCCCGAGATACGAGGCGGCCGCGCGCCGGCCGCGCCACAGGATCCAGGCGATGAACGGCAAGCCCTCGATCGTGATCAGCCACGTGACGTACGCGATCGGGTTGCCGGACGCGCGCGCGCCGCTGCCGTCGACGAGCGTATACGCGGCGATCACGCAGGCGTTCGTGAACGCCCAGCCCGCCGCGGCGCGAGAATGGCGTTCGCGGCGCACGAACGCGATGCTGACGATGCCCGTGCAGATCAGCAGGATGCCGACCAGCGCATGCGGGCTCGGCAGCTCATGCAGGAACGCGATGCCCAGCACCGCGACGAGCAACGGCGCCGTGCCACGCATCAGCGGGTAGGCGAACGACAGGTCGCCGGTACGATACGCGTGCGCGAGCGTCACGTAGTACGCGAAATGAATGACCGTCGAGCCGGCGACGAACTTCCACGCGGCCGGATCCGGCGTGCCGACGAAGGGCAGGGCGAGCGCGCCCCAGATGCACGAGCCGGCGACGACGGTTGCGGTGTCGAGCATCGGCTCGCCGCCGGGCGCCGCCTTGAGCAGCGCGTTCCAGCCGGCGTGCAGCAGGCCCGCGCCGAGGACGGCGAGCGTGATGCCGAGCGACAGTTCCTGCGGCATGGGCTTACGCGGACGCGCCTGCGCCGGATGTGCGGACTTGCGAAATCGTGTGGCGGGATCGGACTTCTGCCACGGCCGCGCGCGGCATCACGCGGTCTTCGGGTTGCGCTTCTGCCAGGCAGTGCCCGCGTTGTCGGCGAGCGGCATCGCCATGCGCTCGGCCGATGCCGACGCCGCGGCCTCGTCGGTCTTGAGGCGCGTGCGCGCGAGCACGCCCGCTTCCTCCAAAATCGGATAGGCGATCGAGCAGATGTGCGAATTGATGCGCCGCAGATCCGAGATGAGGTCGAGATGCAGCGACGAGGTCTCGATGCTGTCGACGGTGTTGCCGGCAAGCCGCCCGAGGTGCGAGTTCGCGTAGGCGCGCTCGAGGTCGCGGAACAGCACCTTCTGCGCAAGGAGCTCCTGCGCGTGCTTCAGGTCGCCGTTCAGGAACACGGACAGCCCGAGGCGCAGGTTCGCGACGAGCCGCGCATGCAGGTCGCAGATCTCCGTCATGCCGGCTTCCGAGAAGTTGCGCCCCTTGTCGATCTTCTTGTCCTCGAGGTCGCCGAGGATCCGCTCGATGATGTCGCCGACCTGCTCCATGTTGATCGCGAACGACACGATGTCGGCCCAGCGCCGGCCTTCGCGCTGCTCGAGCGCCTCGCGCGGGATCTGCGTCAGGTAGAGCTTCACGGCGGTGTAGAGCTCGTCGACGACGTCGTCCATCTTGCGCAGCCGCTCGGCGAGCGTCCGGTCGTTCGTCGTCAGCACCGTCAGCATGCCGGTCAGCATGTGCTCGACGACGTCGCCGATGCGCATCGCCTCGCGCGCCGCGCAGGCGATCGCGAGGCTTGGCGTGTCGAGCGCCGACGGATCGAGATGGCGCGGTTTCGTCGGGTCCTCCGACGCCGGCCGCGCGGGCAGGATCTGCTCGGCGACTTTCGCGATCTGCTCGGTCCAGAAGAGCAGCAGCGCGGCGATCGTCACGTTGAAGAACAGATGGAACAGCACGACCTCGCGCGCCGGGTCGAGCCCGATGCCCGCGATCCACTGGTCGAGGTGACCGGCGAGCGGCACGGCAAGCATGCAGCCGATCAGCTTGAACAGGAAATTGCCGAGCGTGACCCGGCGCGCCTCGGGCGCGGCACGCATCGTCGACAGCATGCCGAGCATGCCGCTGCCGAGGTTGGCGCCGAGCACGAGCCCGAGCGCGACGGGCAGCGCGATCACGTGCAGCGACGCGAACGTCGCAACGAGCAGCACGACGGCAAGGCTCGAATAGCAAAGGACGGTGAAGAGCGCCGCGACGAGCATGTCGAGCATCACGTCGCCGGTGAGCGACGCGAAGATGACCTTGACGCCCGCGGCCTGCACGATCGGATGCGCGGACACCGAGATCCACTGCAGCGCGAACATGATGAGGCCGAGGCCGATCAGGATGCGGCCGAAGCGGCCGGCGGCGTTCGCCTGGCTCGACAGGTACATAATGATGCCGCTGAAGATCAAAAGCGGCGCGAGCCACGACAGGTCGAACGACAGCAGCACGGTGACGAGCGCGGTGCCGACGTCGGCGCCGAGGATCACCGCCAGCGCGGGCGCGGTTCCGATCAGGCCCTGGCCCGCGAACGCGGCGACGATGAGCGCCGCGGCGGTGCTGCTCTGCAATAGCGCGGTAACGCCGAGTCCGGCGAAGAACGCCGGCACGCGCTTCGACACGCTGCGCCGGAGCACGCGACGCAACTCGCCGCCGTACATGCGCAGGATCGCCATGCGCACGATATGCGTGCCCCACACCAGGAGCGACACGCCGGCCAGCAGGTTCAGCAGCAGTTGCATTGGGTTCGGCGGACGAAAGCGTGAACCTGCTCTCGTCCGAATCAGTTGGCTACGACGTCCTCACCACGGCAAGGAATAGGTTTTCACGTTCGTGAAGCTCTTCATCGCCTCCTGCACGCCCTCCTTGTAGCCGAGGCCCGAATCCTTGATGCCGCCGAACGGCGTCAGCTCGAGCCGGTAGCCCGGCACCTCGCGAACGTTCACGGTCCCGACCTGCAGCTCGCGTACGAAACGCGTGATGGCGTCGAGCCGGTTCGTGCAAACCGACGACGACAGCCCGTACGCCGTCGAATTCGAGATCCGGATCGCATCGTCGATGTCGCGGAAACGAATCACGGGCGAGACCGGCCCGAAGGTCTCGGTCCGCACGACGTCCATCTCGGGGGTCACCTCGTCGAGCACCGTCGGCGAGTAAAGCGCACCCTCGCGCCGGTTGCCATGCAAAAGTCGTGCGCCCTGCGCGACCGCGGCATTGACCTTCGCCTCGAAGGTCTTCGCGGCCGCCTCGTCGATCACGGTGCCCATGTCGACCTTCGGATCCATCGGGTCGCCGTAGGTCCAGGCGCGCGTGCGGGCGAGCAGCTTCTCGACGAAGGCGTCGGCGACGCCGTGGTGAACGAGCATCCGCTTGACCGCCGTGCAGCGCTGTCCCGAATTCTTGTACGACCCGGTCGCGGCGAGCGTCGCCGCCTCGTCGAGGTCGGCGTCGTCCATGACGATGATGGGGTCGTTGCCGCCCAATTCCAGCACCTGCCGCTTGTAGACGGCTTTCGCCGCGATGTACTTGCCGACGGGCACGCCGCCCGTGAACGTGACGAGGTCGATGTCGGGATTGACGAGCATCTCGTCGGCGATCTCGCGCGGGTCGCCGGTGACGACCGAGAACATCGGCGGCGGCAGCCCTGCCTCGTAGAGGATGTCGGCGAGGGCGATCGCGGAAAGCGGCGTCTTCTCGGTCGGCTTCAGGACCATCCGGTTGTTCGTCGCGATCGACGGCGCGACCTTGTGCGCGACCTGGTTCAGCGGATGGTTGAAGGGGGTGATCGCGGAAATGACGCCGAGCAGCGGCTCGCGCAGCGTGTAGACCTTCCGCGACTTGCCATGCGGCGTCAGGTCGCAGGAGAAGACCTGGCCGTCGTCCTGGAGCGCCGCGTTGCCGGCGAACGTGAAGACATCGCGCGCGCGGCCGACCTCGTAGAGCGAATCCTTCTTGCAGATCCCGCACTCGGCGGTGATCAGGTCCGAGAGTTGCGTCGCGCGCGCCGCGATCAGTTCTGCCGCCTTGCGGCAGATCTCGTGGCGCTCGTAGCGCGACAGCGTCGGCTTGTACGTGCGTGCGACGGCGAACGCGCGCCGGATGTCGTCGACGCTCGCGCGCGGCACCGTTCCGACGACGTCGCCCGTATACGGGTTGTGCACGTCGAGCGTGCGCGCGCTGCCGACGCGTTCGCCGGCGATGCGCATGGATTCGGTGAGGGGGCTGCGCGCGGACGCGCGCTTGGCGGCAGTGAGCATTTCGGGACGGTTAAGCGAGATGGTTGAGGCCGAGGTCGAACGCGTCGAAGTTGCGCCAGCGGCGCTGCGGCAGGTCGGGTGCTGCGCGGTTCGCGATCAGCGGCACGCGCTGCTCGGAAATGCCGCCGTGCGAGCGCAGCGGCGCATCGAGGCCCGACAGGTCGTGCCGGCTCTTGCGGCTGCCGACGACGGTGAGCCGCTCGGTGACGACGACGAGATCGCCGACGCGATTCTCCGGAAGCTCGAAGCGCACGCAGGCGTCGGCGCGCGGCAGGACGAGGTCGACACCGCGGAGCGCCGCGATTCGGGCCCGCACGTCGTCGACGCCGGCGCGTCCGTCGACGTAGACGGTGGCGAACGAGCCGAGCGCGCCGTGGTGCACGACGTACGGGTCGGTGATCGGCAGGATCACGCGCGTCGCGTTTTCGCCGTACGCGGCATCGAGAATGTCCTGGAGGAAAATGATGTTCGGCCGGCCGAACGCGTCGGTCTTCGCGTTCATGCCGTGATCCGCGGTGAGCACGATCGTCGCGCCGCCTGCGTCGAGCCGCGCGAGGTAACGGTCGAGCATGCCGGTGAAGGCGTTCGCGGCGGGCGTTCCCGGCGCGTGCTTGTGCTGAACGTAATCGGTCGTCGACAGGTACATGATGTCGGGCCGCTCGCGCTCGAACAGCGCGCAGCCCGCCGCGAACACGAACTCGGACAGCTCGGCGCTGTAGACCGACGGCAGCGGCATGCCGGCGAGCGACAGCGCATCGTCGATCCCGTTCGCCTCGCGCGTCACCTTGTCGGCATGCTCCGACGAGAAGCAGATGCCCTTCAACCGATGCCCGAGGAGCGCGCGAAGCTTGTCCTTCGCGGTGATCACTGCGACCTTCGCGCCCGCATCGGCGAACGCGGCGAGGATCGTCCCGGCCCGAAGATACTTCGGGTCGTTCATCATCACCTCGGCCTGCGCGTCGGTGTCGTAGAAGTAGTTGCCGCAGATGCCGTGCACCGACGGCGGCGCGCCGGTGACGATCGACAGGTTGTTCGGATTCGTGAACGAGGGCACGACGCAGTCGGCGGTGAGGCACGTCGCGCGGCCGTTCAGGCTCGCCATCCACGGCGCCGCGCCGGCGGTGATCGCCTGGTTCACGTAATCGGGCTCGCAGCCGTCGACGCAGACGACGACGAGCGGGCGCGCGGGCCAGCGATAGCGGCGGCCATTGACGACGAGGCTGGACTTTTCGGACGTCATCGTGCCTTTCTTGCTCGGGTGGGTGGGGCGTTCGTGCGATGCACGCGTTCGCGGCTCGACATCGCGTGCTCGTGCAGCGCGCGGCCGGCGGCAGCCGGCTGCTTCGCGGCGATGCGGTCGACGATCGCGCGGTGCTCGCGGATCGAGACGGGCAGTATCCCCGCCTGCGCAAGCGAGGCGCGCCGGTGGAGGTTCAGCTCGTTGACGAGCCGCCGGTAGACGAACGTGAGCTTCACGTTGCCGGCGAGCTCGACGATCCGGTCGTGGAATGCGATGTTCGCCGCGTGGTAGCCGTCGACGTCGCCGCGCGCGACCGCGCTGTCCATCCGGTCGACGAGCGCGCGGAGCTCCGCGGCTTCGGCCGGCGTCGCCCGCTGCGCCGCCCGGCGTCCCGCGAACTCGTCGAGCACGGCGCGAAGCTCGAAGATCTGGTCGGCCTCGTCGATGTCGATCTGGCGCACGAACACGCCGCGATTCTTCTCGAGGCGAACGAGCCCCGACTCTTCGAGCGCGCGAAACGCCTCGCGTACGGGCCCGCGCGAGACACCCAGCATCGACGCGATCTCCGCCTCGCGAAGCTGGGCGCCGGCCGGAAGGTCGCCGGCGAGAATCATCCGCGAAAGCTCGGACTGGACGAGCGCCGGCAGCGAGTGGGCCTGGATCAGCGCGATCGGATGATCGTCGGCGACGAGCCGACGCCGCGGGCCGGCGGCCGTGCCGCCGATCGACGCGCTGTTCGCCGGGCGGACCGCGTCGGAGCCCGCCGCGCCGAGCGGCGAGCCGGCGCGCGCGCGCGCTGCCACGCGCACCGGATTGGCGGAGCCCGACTTCAACATGGTTGCCATTAGAATCTGTCGGTTGTAGATTGTCAACAATCAACCGTCGGCCGGAACCCCGGAAGCGTCATGCAGCGGCAACGCGCACGCGCTAACATGGCCGCCCAGTTGCTGACGCCGTCGCGAAGCCCGGTAACGCACGACGGCAATTGACGACGTTCGATTCGATTGACTGAAGGAGGAAACCCATGAAGTCGAAAGTGACGACGATCCTCGCGTTCGCGGCGGTGCTTTTCGCCGGCGGCGCATTCGGCCAGCAGGTCGTGACGATCTACGCGGCCGACGGTCTGAAGGACGGTAATCCAAGCTGGTTCGGCAACCAGTTCGACGCGTTCACGAAGGCGACCGGCATCAAGGTGCAGTACATCGAGGCGGGCTCCGGCGGCGTCGTCGATCGCGTCGCCAAGGAGAAGTCGAACACGCAGGCCGACGTGCTCGCGACGCTGCCGCCGTTCATGCAACGCGCGGCCGCCGACGGCTTGCTGCAGCCGTACACGCCCAAGGACGCCGACAAGCTGGCCGCGCGCGACAAGGACCCGAAGGGCCTGTACGTCGTGATGATGAACAACTACCCGACCTTCATCTACAACGCGTCGGTGCTGAAGAGCCCGCCGAAGACCTACGAGGAGCTGCTCGACCCGAAGTACAAGAAGAAGCTTCAGTACTCGACGCCGGGACAGGCGGGCGACGGGACGGCGCTGATGCTGCAGGCCTTCCACGCCTTCGGCAGCAAGGAGGCGGGCCTCGCGTACCTGGGCAAGCTGCAGGCGAACAACCTCGGACCCTCGGCGTCGACGGGCAAGCTGACGGCGCTCGTCAACAAGGGCGAGCTCTACGTCGCGAACGGCGACATGCAGATGAACCTGGCGCAGATGCGCAACAACCCGAACGTGCAGGTGTTCTTCCCGGCGGGCCCGAATGGCAAGCGCTCGGCGTTCGCGCTGCCGTACTACATCGGCCTCGTCGCCAACGCGCCGCACGCGGACAACGGCAAGAAGCTGATCGACTGGCTGCTGAGCCAATCGGCGCAGGAAGAGGTCAGCTCGGTCGCGCAGGGCTTCCCGGTGCGCAGCGACGTGCATCCGACCGACGAGAACTTCAAGAAGATGAATGCGATGCTCGAGGGCGTCGAGATCTGGTCGCCCGACTGGAACGACGTGCTCTCGAACCTGCAGAACGACGTCGCCGCCTACAACAAGGCGATCGCGACGCAGTGATGCCGGTCGACCTCGCCGGAACCGCGGCTGCGGTTCCGGCGGCCCGTCGCGGCGGCGTCGAGCGCGTCGCCGATCGCAGCAGCAGCGGCATCGGCTTCGACGACGTGACCGTCGCGTACGGCGGCCTCGTCGTCCTCGATTCGCTGACGCTGACCGTCAATCCCGGCGAGATCGTCGCGCTGATCGGTCCGTCGGGATCCGGCAAGACGACGGCGCTGCGCGCGGTCGCCGGCTTCGTGCGGCCCGCGCGCGGCCGCATCACAATCGGCACCCGCGACGTGACGAACGTGCCGCCGCACGCGCGCAACATCGGCATGGTCGTGCAGAACTACGCGCTGTTCCCGCACATGCGCGCGGAGGAGAACGTCGCGTTCGGGCTGCGTGCGCGCGGCGCCGGGGCCGACGTCATTCGCGAGCGCGTCCCCGAGTGCCTGCGTCTCGTCGGCATGGCGAGTTACGCGAAGCGCTATCCGCGCGAGCTGTCGGGCGGCCAGCAGCAGCGCGTCGCGATCGCGCGGGCGCTCGCGATACGGCCGCAGGTGCTGCTGCTCGACGAGCCGCTGTCGGCGCTCGATGCGCAGATCCGCCGCTCGATGCTCGACGAGCTCGCGAAGCTTCACCGCGAGCTGCCGTCGCTGACGGTGCTCTACGTCACGCACGACCAGACCGAGGCGCTGACGCTCGCCGATCACATCGGCATCATGCGCGACGGCAAGCTGTGCGCGTTCGGCGATGCGCAATCGCTTTATCGCTATCCGCCGAACCGCTTTTCGGCCGAATTTCTCGGGCGCGCGAACCTCTTGCCGGTGCGCGCGCTCGTATCCGCCGGCGCCGGCATGGCGCGGGTGAGCTTTCGCGACGGCGCGCTCGTCGCGCGCAACCACCATGGGCTTCCGGACGGCGGCGAATGCCTGCTGTGCGTGCGCCCGCACGATCTGCATCTGGCGCCCGTCGACGGCGGCAACGCGTTGAGCGGGACGGTTCGCAGCGTCCAGTGGCAGGGCGATCTGCAGAGCGTCGAGCTCGAAGTCGACGGTCACGTGTTGCGAATGTCGTGCGCGCCGATGCACGAGCCGCCACCCGCCGGCGCGGCGCTCCAGGTGCATTTCAGCGCTGCGCAGGCGACACTGGTTCCGGAAACCATCGTACGTGGCTGACCTTGCGCTTCCGCTGCCGGTCGCCTCGGAGCGGCCGGCGGGCAACGTCTGGATTGCACCGCCGCTTCTGATCCTCGCGGCGCTGTTCCTGTTTCCGCTGGCGCTCATCGTGCGGCAGGCGCTGGGCGGTGACACCCAGCCGCTGTCGCTCGCCAAGTTCGCTTCGGTCGTCGCGTCCGGCGAATTCCACCACGCGCTCCGGAACACGCTGACGATCGCGCTGTCGGCAACCGCCGGCTGCCTCGTTCTCGGCTTCATGCTGTCGGTGCTGATCGCGTTCACGCCGTTCCCCGGCAGCCGCGTGCTTGCGCGGCTGATCGACACGGTCATCGCGCTGCCGACGTTCCTGGTCGCGCTCGCGTTCACGTTCATCTACGGCTCGGCGGGCATGCTGAACGAGTCGCTGAAGGTCGTGTTGAACCTCGAGCTGCCGCCGGTCGACTTCCTGTATTCGCAATGGGGCGTGATCCTGTCGGAGGTCACCGTGTACACGCCGTTCGTGATGCGACCGCTGCTCGCGGCGTTCTCGCTGATCGAGCCGGCGCAGATCGAGGTTGCCGCGAGCCTCGGCGCGCGGCCGCTGCGGATCGTGTCACGGATCATCTTTCCGGCAGCGCTGCCGGCGCTGATCGCCGGCGGCAGCCTGTGCCTGCTGCTCACCGTCAACGAGTTCGGCATCGTGCTCTTCATCGGCGCCAAGGACGTCATCACGCTGCCGCTTCTGATCTACGACAAGGCGATCCAGCAGTTCGACTACACGACTGCCTGCGTGATCGCGGTCGTCAACGTCGCGCTGTCGATCGCGCTCTATTCGCTGTACCGTTTCGTCGTCGCCTATTTCGGGGGCCGCCGTGCTGGTCTGGTCTAACGCCGGCCGCGCGTTCACGTGGGCGCTTGCGACGCTGCTCTTCGCGGTGCTCTACGGTTTGCCGATCGGCGTCATCGCGCTCGCGAGCGTAAGCGGACAGTGGAACGGCGTGCTGCCGAGCCACATGACGTTCGAGCACTACGTCGACGCGCTGCGCGGTGAATCGCTCGAGCAGCTTCGCGTGAGCCTCGCGACGGGCTTCGTGGCGAGCGGCGTCGCGCTCGTGAGCGGCACGTGGGCGGCGCTCGCGCTGCGGCCGCTTCGACGCGTGCCGAAGCGCCTGCTCGACGTCGTGTTCTTCATTCCGAGCGCCGTGCCATCGGTGTCGGTCGGATTGGGCCTGCTCGTCGCCTTCAGCCATCCGCCGCTGCTGCTGAACGGCACGACGACGATCGTGATGATCGCCCATTTCGTGCTGATCTCGGCCTTCACGTACGGCAACGTGTCCGCCGGCCTCGCGCGGCTGCCCGTCGAGTTCGAGCAGGTCGCCGAAAGCCTCGGCGCGCGCCCGTTCTATCGGCTGCGCCGGGTGACGCTGCCGCTCGTCACGCCGTACCTGATCGCCGCGTTCAGCCTGAGCTTCGCGCTGTCGATGGGCGAGCTTGGCGCGACGGTGATGGTGTATCCGCCGGGCTGGGTGACGATGCCGGTCGGCATCTTCGCGCTGTCCGACCGCGGCGCGATCTTCGACGCGGCTGCGCTCACGATGGTGCTCGCGATCACGACGTCGATCGTCCTGGTCGGCCTGTCGCACATCCCGACGCGCGCATCGCTGCGCTGACCGTTTTTCAAAAAAGGAATCGAAATGGCCAATGCAAGCCGCGACCCGATCCTGCTGACGCCCGGACCGCTGACGACTTCGCTTGCGACGAAGGTCGCGATGCTGCGCGACTGGGGCTCGTGGGATTCGTCGTTCAACGCGATCACGGCGACGATCCGAGAGCAGCTTCTCGATATCGTGTCCGCGCAGGGCTCGCACGTCTGCGTTCCGATGCAGGGCAGCGGCACGTTTTCCGTCGAAGCTGCGGTCAACACGCTGGTACCGCGGAACGGACATCTGCTCGTGCTGATCAACGGCGCGTACGGAAAGCGCCTCGCGAAGCTCGCGCAGATGATGGGCCGGCGCGTCTCGGTATTCGAGACCGCCGAGGACGTGCCGACGACGCCCGCCGACGTCGAGCGGCTGCTGTCGGCCGACGGTTCCATCACGCACGTGGGGCTGATCCATTGCGAAACGTCGACGGGCATCCTGAATCCCTTGCCGGACATCGCCGCCGTCGTCGCGCGCCATGGCAAGCGGCTGATCGTCGACGCGATGAGCTCGTTCGGCGCGTTGCCGATCGATGCGCGCACGGCGCCGTTCGACGCGCTCGTCGCGGCGTCGGGCAAGTGCATCGAAGGCCCCCCGGGAATGGGCTTCGTGATCGCGAAGCGGGCGGCCCTCGACGCGGCGGCCGGCAATTGCACGTCGCTGTCGCTCGACCTGCACGACCAGTGGCAGTACATGGAGCGCACGACGCAGTGGCGCTATACGCCGCCGACGCACGTCGTCGCGGCGTTCGCCGCCGCGCTCGACGCGCACGCGGCCGAGGGCGGCCAGCCGGCGCGGCTTGCGCGCTACGAGCGCAATTGCGACATGCTCGTGCGCAGCATGCGGGCGCTCGGATTCCGGCCGTTCCTCGATCCGGCGATCCAGGCGCCGATCATCGTCACGTTCCATGCGCCGGCCGACCCGCGCTACACGTTCCGCGAGTTCTACGACCGCGTCCGCGAGAAGGGCTACATCCTCTACCCGGGCAAGCTCACCCAGGTCGAGACGTTTCGCGTCGGCTGCATCGGCGCGATCGGGCCCGACGAAATGCGCCAGGCGGTGAACGCGGTGGGCGACGCGCTGGCCGAGATGGGGATCGCGCGCGTCGCGCCGCATGACCTGAAATAACAACGGAAGCGGGGTCCGACGTCCAACGGGACGGCTTTTCGCGGCGCGAAAACTCGTCTCCGACCCTTCGTCGGCGCATGGCCGGCAGCGCTTTCGGCCGCCGCTCGATAACGGCATCGCCCGCGCCACGGCATAGTCGAAGCATCGCTACGCGAACGGGGTCGGCGTCCGGCAAGGGGCCGGTCGTGCCCGCGACGGAGGGCAACCATGAGAAGCGCGGGCAAAGGACTGATTTGCACGCTCCTAGCCGCGTCGGTTGCCGCGTGCGCCGGCATGAGCGAGCGCGACCGCGACACGGTGGTCGGTGCCGGCGTCGGCACTGCGGTGGGCGCTGGCGTCACCGGCGACGTCGGTGGCGCGGCCATCGGCGGCGTCGTGGGCGGCGTGATCGGCAACCAGGTCGGTCGCCACGAGGAGCGCGACCGCTACTGAGGAGACCGCGGCCCCGACTACAAACCCACGCGCAGCAGCCGCACGAGCGCGGCGAAGCGCGGCTGATCGGGGCGAATCGCTCCGTGGCGAACCAGGTAGTCCAGGATGACGAGGCTCGCGTCGAGCGTTGCCTCGTCGTCGTTGTTTTCCGTGGCGACGATGCGCGCCGCCTCGGCGAGACTCACGAGGCGGTGCCCGACCGCTTCGCCGTCCTGATTGCTCGGCACGAACGTCCGTGGCAGCGCGAGATCGTGCACGAACAAGGTCTCCCGCTGCAGGCCGTCGAACAGGATTCGCACCGCGTGAACGACGCCAACCGGGCGTGCGGCGCGCACCGTGGTCGCGTCGATGCCGGCTTCCTCCCACGCTTCCTTCGCAACCGTTTCGTCGACGCGCATGCCGGCGGCGATGCCGCCGCCGACCAGGTTGTCGAGCAGGCCCGGATCGACCGCCTTTTGAAGGCTGCGACGCGCAATCCACATCCGCGTTTCGTCGCCGTCGCGCACGATGCCGTTGACGTGCGCGGCGTACGTGCGCACGCCGAAATAGCGCGCGGCGCCGCGCTCGATCCGGAACAGCGGCGGCGCATCGAATTGCGGCGCGACCGTGTAGAGCTCGTCGCGCCAGGCGGGCAGGGCGCCCTCGCTGCGAAGCGTCGCCGCGACGTCGGCGATCGCGGCCGAGCGCGCCTGCGCCGTCGCGAGACCTGAATCCAGCACGACCGCCTCGGGCGTGACGTCGAAGCAGCCGAATCGCGCAAGCCGCGCGGCGCGCGCGTCGTCGACGAGGCCGAGCGCCGTTCCGGCCGCTTCGAACCGGCGCAATCCCGACGACGGGAACGCCGTGGCGCGGACGATCCGTGCTTCGATTGCGGCTAGAATGGCGGCGTCGATCATGCTTCGATTCTAAAAGACTCTCTTCCCCCGTCGTGCCATGGCTGCCCGGATCCTCGACGGCAGGCTCGTCGCCGCGGAGCTGACGAGCGAGGTCGGCGAGCAGGTCGCCGCGCGCGTTGCGGCAGGCAAGCCGCCGCCGGGCCTCGCCGTCGTCCTGGTCGGCGAGCACGCCGCCTCGCAGCTCTACGTGCGGAACAAGCGTCGCACGACGGAGACGGTCGGCATGCGTTCGCTCGCGATCGACCTTCCTGCGGACGCCCCCGAGCACGAACTTTTGGCGGTCGTCGATCGTCTCAACTCCGATCCCGCCGTCAGCGGTATCCTCGTGCAATTGCCGCTGCCGTCGCAGATGAGGTCGGAACGGGTGATCGAGCGCATCGATCCGCGGAAGGACGTCGATGGCTTCCACCCGTACAACATCGGGCGGCTGGTTCTTCGGATGCCTACGCTTCGGCCCTGCACGCCCTACGGTTGCATGCGACTCCTTGCGGCAGCCGGCGAGCCCCTCGCGGGCAAGCACGCGGTCGTCATCGGTCAATCGAACATCGTCGGGCGCCCGATGGCGCTCGAGCTTCTGATGGCGCGCTGCACCGTCACCGTCTGCCACTCGGCAACGCGTGACCTGCCGGGGATCGTGCGCGAAGGCGACATCGTCGTCGCGGCGGTCGGCAAGCCGCACTTCGTGCGCGGCGACTGGATTCGCGACGGCGCGATCGTCGTCGACGTCGGCATCAACCGCGGGGCCGACGGCAAGCTCGTCGGCGATGTCGATTTCGACGCGGCGCGCGATCGCGCGGCGTGGATCACGCCGGTGCCGGGCGGCGTCGGTCCGATGACGATCGCGACACTTCTCGCCAACACGCTGCGCGCCGCGCAGTGGCAGGACGGCGAACCGCTCGAGGCGGCCGCATGAAGTTCCTCTGGCCGCAGGTCCTCTGGTTCCTTTTGCTCGCGCCGCTGCTGGTCGCCGCGTATGTCTGTTGGCTGCGCAAGCGCAAGAAGGGCGCGGTCCGCTATTCGAGCCTCGACCTCGTCAAGGCGGCGATGGGTCCGTCCGACCGTATCCGTCGTCACCTGCCGCCGGCGCTGCTGCTGCTCGCGCTGATCGCGATGATCGTCGCCGTCGCGCGGCCGACGGCGCTCGTCACGCTGCCGTCCGAGCAGCAGACGATCATCCTCGCGATCGACGTGTCGCTCAGCATGGGCGCGACCGACGTCGATCCGAACCGGATGACCGCCGCGCAGATCGCCGCAAAATCGTTCGTCGACGAGCGGCCGCCCAACGCGCGTATCGGCATCGTCGCCTTCGGCGGCAACGCAGCGCTCGTGCAGCCGCCGACCAACGACAAGGACAAGCTGATCGAGGCGATCGACCGCTTCGAGCTGCAGCGCGGGACCGCGACCGGCAGCGCGCTCTACGTCGCACTGGCGACGCTCTTTCCCGATGCCGGCATCGACCTCGAGGCGCTGACGTTCCCCGGAGGCTTCTACACCGGATCCGCGTCGAAGCGACTCGAGCCACGTCCGAAGGCGCCGCCGAAGCCGTTCAAGCCGGTCGCGCCGGGCTCGAACACGAACCAGGTGATCATCCTGATGAGCGATGGCCGCCGCACGACCGGTCCCGATCCGCTCGACGCCGCGAAGCTCGCGGCGGACCGCGGCGTACGCGTCTTCACGGTCGGCTTCGGCACCGCCGCCGGCGGGCTGATCGGCTTCGAAGGCTGGTCGGTCTACGTGCGTCTCGACGAGGAGACGTTGCGGGCGGTGGCCGACATCACGCGCGCCGAGTACTTCAACGCCAGCACGTCGGCCGAGCTCAAGAAGGTCTACCGCAACCTGAATTCGCGACTCGTGCTCGAGCGCAGGAACGTCGAGGTGACATCGCTGATCACGATGGCCGCGGCCGCGCTCGTGCTGCTCGCGCTCGGCCTGTCGCTGTGGTGGTCGAGCCGCAACCTACGCTGAGCGCAGGTGCCACGCTTTCGGACGCGTGAACGCCTGGATTCCCATCGTCGACAGCGTGAGCCCGATGCCCGAATGCTTGACGCCTGACCACGGCAGCCGCGGGCTTACGCGATCACAGCAGTTCCAGTAGACACTGCCGGCATGGACGCGTGACAGGATGCGGCGCGCGCGCGTCGCGTCGCGCGTGTAGACGCCGGCGGTCAGGCCGTAATCGGTGTCGTTCATGAGCTCGACGGCGGCCGCATCGTCGGCAACCGCCTGGATGCCGATGATCGGCCCGAAGCTCTCGTCGCGCATCACCAGCATCGAATGATCGACGTTCGCGAGCACCGTCGGCGCGAACCAGTTGCCGCTGCGCTTGATCGCGGCGCCGCCGAGCAGCAGCGACGCGCCCTTGCGTTTCGCGTCGGTGACCTGCCGGCGCAGCACGTCGAGTTGCGCGCGGCGCGTCAGCGGGCCGATGTACGCCGCTTCGTCGGTCGGATCGCCGATCCTGTACGTCTTCACTTCGGCGACGAACGCATCGACGAACCCGTCGTGGATCGACTCGTGGACGTAGATGCGCTCGACGGAGCAGCATGACTGCCCGGTGTTGTAGAACGCGCCATCGGCGACCGCGGCGGCCGCCGTCCTGACGTCGACGTCGTCGCAGACGTACACCGGGTCCTTGCCGCCCAGCTCGAGCTGCACCTTGATCATCCGCTTGCCGGCGCTCGCGGCGATCTTCGCGCCGGTCGCATAGGAGCCGGTGAAGAACACGCCGTCGATCGGCTGTCGCAGAAGCGCCGCGCCGGTGGCGCCGCCGCCGATCAGCGGCACGAACACGTCGTCGGGGACGCCCGCCGCATGCATCAGATCGGCGATGTGACGCCCGGTCAGCGTCGCGAACTCGGAGGGCTTGTAGAGCACCGCGTTGCCGGCGACGAGCGCCGGCACGAAGACGTTGCTGCCGACGAAATACGGGTAATTCCACGCTGAGATATTAGCGATGACTCCAAGCGGCTCGTGCGTGATCCGCTCGTCGAGGTGCTGCGACGCGTCGGTGAACACCTTCTCCTCGCGCAACGCGCGCGACGACTCGGCGATGAAGAAATCGAGCCGCGCCACGAGCCCCTTGAGCTCGTTTCGCGACTGGCGGATCGGCTTGCCCACTTCCTGTGTCAGCGTCCGGGCGAGCGCGTCGCCGCGCGTCTCTACGAGCTCGCGAAATTTCGCGATCGCCGCGATCCGCTTGCGGATCGGCGCCGCGGCCCAGCGCGGCTGCGCCGCGCGCGCAACGGCGTAGCGCTGCGCGACTTCGCGCGGACCATCGGCGGCGAGCCGCAGGATCAGCGAGCCTGTCGCGGGATTGACGACGGGCAGTGTCGCGCTCGTTGCCATTACCGCTTCGCCTTGCGCTTGCGCGCTGCCTCGAGAAATTCGGTGAGGATCGGCGCCCCGTCGAGATGCTCCGCGCCCATCGACGGGCCGAACATGAACTCCGGATGCCATTGCACGCCGAAGACGTAGCTCGGGCCGCGCCAGCGCAACGACTCGACGATGCCGTCGGGCTCCGCGACGCCTTCGACGATCAACCCGCGGCCGAGCTTGTTCACCGCCTGATGATGGATCGTGTTGATCGTCGCTTTCGCGCGGCCCGGATACAGCTTCGCGAGGCCGCCGCCGGGGACGAAGTTCAGCGTATGGAAGTTCCGCTCGTATTTCGAGATGTCCCGGTGCACGAGCGCGTCGGGCACCTGCGTCGCGATGTCCTGGTAGAGCGTGCCGCCGAACGCGACGTTGATGAGCTGGCAGCCGCGGCAGATGCCGAGCACCGGCTTGCCCTTGCCGACGAACGCCTCGAAGAGCTCGATCTCGTAACGGTCGCGCACGCGATCGCCGGCCCACGCCGGATCGCGCGGCTCCTCGCCGTACGTCGGCGGCGCGATATCGGCGCCGCCCTGGAGCACGAGGCCGTCGAGCGCTTCCGCATAGTGATAGAGCCGCATCTCGCTGCGCTCGATCAGGCCCTCGCTCTCGATCGCAGGGATCATCAGCACCAGCACGTTCTTCGACATCACCCAATGCGTGACCGACTGCTCGAGGTAATGCAGCGTCTTCGTGTAGACGCCGCCCAGCTTCACGAGGTTGTTGTCGGCCGGATGATGGATGCGCGCCGACACGCCAATCAGCAGCGGCGGCGAGACGAGCGGCGCCCGTTCGGCCTTCGGCTTGCGCCGCCCGAGTAGCCGCATTTACAGAGCGCCCTCGAAGATGCGCCGGAAGTCGCCGGCGGTGCAGGGGCGCGGATTGGTCTGGTGGCAGGTATCGGCGAGCGCGACGTCGACGAGACGCCCGATGTCGTCGGCGGTCACGCGGCGCGCCGCGTGATAGTCGGCGAGCGTCGCCGGGATGCCGAGCGTGCGCTTGAGCTCGGAGAGCCACGCGACGAACGCCTGCGCCCGCGACTCGTCGCTGCCGGCGTCGCCGTTTTTCACGCGCGCGACGTGCGCGAGCTCGGCGAGTTTCGCGGTGGCGGAGGGCAGATTGAAGCGCATCACGTGGTCGATCATGATCCCGTTCGCGAGCCCGTGATGCAGGTCCGCCACTGTCGACAGCGCGTGCGCGCACGAATGCACGGCGCCCAGGTCCTTCTGGAACGCGATCGCGCCCATCATCGAGCACATCAGCATCTCGCTCCGCGCACCGAGGTCGCGACCGCTGGTGACGGCGATCGGCAATGCGCGCGCTGCGATGCGCACGCCTTCGACGGCGATGCCGTCGCACAGCGGATGCCACGCCGGCGACAGGTACGACTCGACGTTGTGCGTGAGCGCGTCCATGCCGGTCGCGGCCGTGATCGAGGCCGGGAGGTCGAGCGTGAGCTCGGGATCGGCGAACACGGCCTTCGCAAGCAGCGCCGGCGAGAAGACGATCTTCTTGACGTGCGTCGCGTCGTCGCCGATCACCGACGAGCGTCCGACCTCCGAACCGGTGCCCGCGGTCGTCGGCACCGCGACGAAATAGGGCAGCGTGTGCTCGATCGGCCGCACCTGCGGATGGTCCCACGCGTATTCGAGGATGTCGCCCGGGTGCGTCGCCATCACGGCGATCGCCTTCGCGACGTCAAGCGCGGCGCCGCCGCCGATGCCGACGATGCTGTCTGCCTGATGCGCATGGTAAGCCTTCGCGCCCTCGACGACCTGGCTTCGCACCGGATTGCCGGACACGCCGGAAAATACCGCGTGCGCGACGCCGGCGAGCTCGTTCGCAAAGCTCGCGAACACCGGCAGCGCGGCGAGTCCGCGATCGGTGACGACGAGCGGCCGCGTGAAGCCGGCGGCGCGCAGATGCGGCGCGACTTCGCGGCGCGCACCGGCGCCGAACAGGATCGAGGTCGGGAACGCGAATCGGTGCAGATTCATCGCAAGGGATTCAGATGATCTCGAAGTAGCGCTTGCGTTCCCAGTCGGTCACCGCGTCCTGCCACTGCCGGCATTCCCACTCGCGCGTCGCCGCGAAATGGTCGACGAATTCGTCGCCGAACCAGTCGCGGGCGCGCTCCGAAGCGCGGAAGATGCGTGTCGTTTCGCCGAGCGTTCGTGGCGCGCGCGGGATAGTCTCGGCGCCGCGATTGGTGCCCTCGATCGGCGGTGCGGTCAACGCGAGCTTGCGCTCGATCCCGTCGAGTCCCGCCGCGAGGCAAGCGGCGACGGCGAGGTAGCAATTGATATCGGCGCCTGGGCAACGCGTTTCGAGCCGCGTCGACTTCGGCGACCCGGCGATCACGCGGAAGCTCGCGGTGCGGTTGTCGAGGCCCCACGTCGGCTTGACCGGCGCCCAGAAGCCGTCGACGAGCCGCTTGTAGCTGTTGATCGTCGGCCAGAACATCGGCGCGAATTCGAGCAGCGTCGCGAGCTGGCCGGCGAGGTAGCTCTCGAACAGCTTGCTCATCGCGTTGCGGCCCTTCGGGTCGTGGAACAGGTTCTTCCTGCCGTCCGAAAGCGACTGGTGGCAGTGGCCCGAGCATCCCGGGTATTGCGCGCTCCACTTCGCCATGAAGCTCGGCATGATGCCGAAGCGTGCGCCGATCTCCTTCGCGCCTGTCTTGAAGAGCGCGCCGCGATCGGCCGCCTCGAGCGCTTCGCTGAAAACGATCGCCGCTTCGAAGACGCCGGGCCCGGTCTCGGTGTGCAAGCCCTCGATCGGCACGCCGAACGCCGCCATCTCCTCGAAAAGTGCCTTGAAGTAATCGCGCGAGTGGTTCGCGCGCAGCAGCGAATAGCCGAACATGCCGGGCGTCAGCGGCGTCGGATCGACGCCCTGCTTCGCGGTCCACGACTGCGGCGTTTCGCTGAAGTTGAAGAATTCGAACTCGAGCCCGCACATCGGCACGACGCCGAGCTTCGCCGCACGGGCGAGCACGCGCCGAAGCACCTGTCTGCCGTCGAGCGGATAGGGCTTGTCGCGGCCGTTCTCGCGAACGACGAATTCGCCGACGAAGAAGTCCACGTTGTCGTCCCAGGGCACCTTGCGATGCGTGCCGGGGTCGATCCGCGCGAGCGCGTCGGGAAAGCCCTTGTGCCAGCCGGTGTAGGTCGTGTTGTCGTAACACTGATCGTGGCAGTCCCAGCCGAAGACGACGTCGCAGAAGCCGAATCCGCCTTCGAGTGCGGCCTCGAACTTGTCCTTGTGCAGGTACTTGCCGCGCAGGATGCCGTCGATGTCGGAAACCGCGACCTTCACCCGGTTGCCGGGCGACTTGCGGACGGCCGCCAGGACTTCCGAAGCGGCGGCAGGCGATGGCATGCGAATCTCTCCCCGACGTTACGTTCGCTTCGGAAGGGCGCGTCGATGCACGATGCGCCCGACGCCGCCCTTCCTTGCGCGCGGATTCTAGCAGTCGCTAGCGGCGGCTGGATGTGTGTGAAGGTTCAAGACGTTGTCCCCTCGATCCCGAATCCATCGTTAGGGCGTCATTGCGTTTGAGGCCGTAGTTCATCGCGTTAGCAGAACCGCCACTATCGCTACTGAGCATGCCCCCGTAGCCGCCGCAGCCCACCACGTAGAGTTGTGGCAGAGCCAGTTGTGCTCGTCGATTCGAAAGCGTACGGTATACGTACCCATCCGCGTGCTGCTGCGCCCACGTGATGCGCCTCGATGTACCAGCCGGCGAAGGCACTCGCGGGGTTCGTTGGCGACCGTTCTCCGTGATCTCTAGCCTGGGAGACAACGATGGAATTCCGCGCGTTCGCGACGCTGCTCATCGCGCCCGCCTGCCTGATCCGTCACTTGTCGCTGGCGATCGTGATCGTTCCCGCCTGGCTCTCCGGGCCTGCGCTGGCTGTCGATATCAACCAGCATGGCCTCACCGGTTCCTGGTACAACCCCGCGGCCACCGGCCAGGGCGTCGAGATCGAGGTCTATCAGGACGCTATCGCTCCAGGAGTCGGCTACCTCCAGGGGAGTTGGGCGACCTTCGCCGTTGGCTGGGAAACCGGCCAGCGCTGGTACACGTTTGGTGGAACCGTACAGACTGGGCAATCTGGCGCCACCTTCACACTTTTCGAGAACGTCGGCGGCGGCAAATTCAACGCGCCACCAGCAACTCAGAGCACGCCTATCGGGACCGTGGTGCTGACGTTTCTCGATTGCTCGATAGCAAGCATGAAGTACCAAGATGTCCTATGGGACCGTCACTGGGGTCCCTTTTCCCAAACGATGCCTTTGGTGCGGCTCACATCTAACGTCACTTGTTCCGACGACGGCGCGAGCCGCCCGGATATCCAGTTCTCCTATTCCGGCAACTGGTTCGACCCAGCGATCCCAGGTCAGGGCCTGTTCGTCGAGCTGAATCCGGTTGCCGATGTGTTATTCGTCGTCTGGTACACCTATTCAAGGGACGGCGCGTTGACGGACGCGGAAGAGGAGGTGCAACGCTGGTACACCGGGCTAGGGGCACTCGTTCCGAGTATGTCTGGCTTGGGGGTGACTCTCTACGAGACGACGGGCGGTGTGATTGGGGGCAGCCCCGACCCGGCGTTCACCGTCAGGACGCAAACGGTGGGCACCGCCACCGCAACCTTCTTCGGCTGCGAGAATGCGCAGTGGACCTTCAATTTCACCGCGGGAAGCAATGCTGGAGCGTCAGGCACCGTAAATCTGTCGCGTGTTGGCCCGGCGCCTCCCGGTTGCGACTTTAACTCTCGTGCCCACTAGCGGCGACGCGTTTCACGCGCGTTTTTGCGACGGCTCTTCGCCAGTCAGCGATCTTGCGTTTCGCGAGCTGACGACCGCTGCTCCCCAGCAGCTAAACCTCCGTCTTTTCGGCGATCTTCCCGACCCACGACGGTAGCCCAACCGGCCACAAGCGGACATTCGCATCGGACTACTGAATCAGCTCGTCCGCGCGAAGCAGCAGTGCCTTCGGAATCGTAAGTCCGCGCGCCCGCGCGGTCTGCCGATTCACCGCCAAAGGCCTCCTCGGTTGCTGAATTGGGATATCGCTGGGCTTGGCTCCCCGCAAAATGGGATCCATCACCCACGCGAAAGCGCGACCTTGATCCGTCGGATCGACGAGAGCGATAACAAGCAGCCTGCGCTCACGAAGTATCGATCTTCCGCGATGGTCGGAAGGCTATGCTTCATCGCTGCGTCTACCAGCGCTGGCAAGCCAAGTTCAGATTCGCTTGGCGTCGAGTTCAGGTCCAATCACCGAATAGCCCTGGTATGTTTCCGCCCGGTCTCGAAAGGCTTTGAACAAGTCCGACACCCACGGGATCCCGGAGGGAATACATCTATGGGAATGCGTGAGCTAGCCGCCTTGGCTGCGAGAGTCGCAGCGGTGCCAACACGCCCGAAGCTTGTGGAGCAGGTTCTTCACCGGCGGGAAACGCTCGGCTTCCCACCTGCCAAACCCATTCTGCTCATGCAATGCCTTTCCTGGGCCTCCACAGCTAGATCGAGCGGCGGACGCCTCCGAAGTAACCCGAGAACTGGCAATGGTTGTTTTGCCCGGCGAAGCGTCCGGTGAAGCCGCTCAGCATCGGCGTCATGTCGAACAACTGGAACGAGCCGCTGACTCCGCTGGTGCACGAATAGCTGCCGTTGACCTGTCCGAGCTTGCCCGTTTGCACGTAGGTGCCGTTGTACGTGCACGTCGTCGCGGCGGTCGTCGTCGTGATCGTGATCGCCGCGCCGTTCTGGCGCACCGACAGGAAGCCGCCGTCTTCCTGCGTTCCGTTCAGGTTGATCGGGTTGCAGCCCGAGTTCGCGACCGAATAGCCGCCGAGATACTCGCCGCTGTAGTCCTCGCTCGTCCACGTCTGCCGCTCGAGCGTCTTGGTCACGGTCAGGTTGTCCACCGTGTACGTGAGCGTTGCCTGGTTGAGCGACACCAGCGTGAACGTCGCCGAGCCCACGGTACGCACGCGCACGTTGCCGGCGTTGAAGGGGCCTCCGAACCACGGCCCGGTCGTCGCGTAAAGCTGCCCGCTCCAGACCGCCGAGCCGTCGGTCGCGAGATGCGCGTCGGACGTGAACCACGTGGGGCTTCCCGTCGTGTCGTAGACGAAGAACGTGAGGAACGCGACGTCGCGCTGGAGGGTGACGTTCAGACCCCAGCCGGTCTCGCCGGGATTCCACCACATGTCGGTGATCTCGCTGCTGCTCGTCGACGCCTGCGCGGCGCCGGTGGCGAGCGCGACGCATACGACAAGCCACTGCAACATCCGATTCATACGTCTCATGCCGTCTCCCATTTGCAGGAATGTCTTGCGGTTGCCGTTCGAAAACGTGTGCAGAGGCGATGGACGAAAGACGCCGTCCGCGCCCGGCATCCTAAACGTTCCACGGTTCGCCGGGGGTGAGGTTCGCTCGCGACGGCCGCGGATTGACATCCGAGCAATGATCCTCCACGCTCGCCGAGACCGCCGACACGCCCTCGATCCGTCGATCTCATTCACCTGTCGCGATGAATCTCCTGCTCGATCGCTTCGCGCTCTTCTACCCGATGCGCCTCGTCGGGACGACCTTCATGGTCGTCATCGTCGCCCTCCACGCATCGCATCTGCGCCGATTCGACGTGTTCTACGGCGCGATCGTAGCCGTCGCCGTCGTCTATCCGCACGTCATCCATCATCTCGCCCGAAAGTATCCGCAGAGCAGGCGCAAGATCGAGTTGCGGACCTTCGCCTTCGACTCGTTCCTCGTCGGCATCGTCGTGCACGCGATCGGCCTCGCGCCCCTGCCGACCTTCGTGCTGATAACGGTCGCCCTCGCGAGCTCGCTCTCGGTGGATGGCCTGCGCCAGATGCTCGTCAGCGCGGGGTGCGTCACGGCCGGCATCGTCGCCTTCGCACTGCTCGAGGGCGTTCACGTCGGAGGCGGCGACATCATCTCGATCGATATCGCATCGTCGGTGTTCACGTTCGTCTATTTCATGGCATTTGCCTATTCGGCGTACAACCGGAGTGCGCTGCTGCAGCGTTCCGAGGCCGAGCTTCGGGACAGGAGTGCCTCTCTCGAGATCGAGAAGCTGCGTTCCGACCGACTGCGCTACAACCTGGTCCCCGCCGGGCTCGCTGCACAGCTGTCGACGTCCGGGGGGATTCGTCCCACGCGCTTCGACCCGGTGGTACTCGTCGCCATCGAGCTTCGTCACGTTTCACGCGCGGCGAAGGCACATCCGGCGGAAGACGTACTCGGTTGCCTGATGCACTGCTTCAAGGCCTTCGACGCGGTGGCCGAACGGTTCGGCCTCGAGAAGCTCAAAACGATGGGCGACACCTACATCGCCGTGGGTGGCCTGCCGGTGCCCGGCCCGCGGGACGCCTGCAATGGCGTCCAGGCGGCGCTCGCGATGCGCGAATTCCTCGCTGATCTCGCGGCGTCGCGTCGCTCCCGCGACCTGTTCGTGTTCGATGTGCGGATTGCCGTCCACACGGGGCCGGTCGTCGGCGCGGTCGTCGAAACGTCCAAGCTTTCATACGACGTTTTTGGCGACGCGATGAAGACGCTGCTTGCCGTGCTGCACGCCGCCAGGGACGGTGAGATCGCCGTTTCGGATGCCGCGCGCAGATTGGCCGGCGATGGTTTCGCCTGGGACGATCTGGATGGTGCGAGCTCGATCCCATCTCGAGCGGAGCGTCGGTATTACCGTGTCGACGGCCGTCGCATCGCGTCGGCGCAGACCTGACAGCAAATGGTCGAGGCTTTCGAGAAGGACGATCTGGTCTCGCTCCTGACGAGATTCCTCGGGCCGCAGCCCAACGACGAGTTGTCCGCGTTTGCCTCGCGTCTGCATCGGGTGGAGGCCCCGAGCGGCACGCTGCTTTATCGGCAGGGCGACCCATCGGATTGCATGCATTTCATCATCACCGGTCGGCTGGAAGTATGGGTGCGGGATGGGGACGGAGACCGTCGGCTCGTCACCCACCTGTCGAGCGGCGATTGCGTCGGCGAGTTGTCGCTCCTCACGGGAGACGCGCGTGCCGCGGACGTCGTCGTGATCCGCGATGCCCTGCTCGCGCGCCTCGATCGCCCCGAGTTCGAGGCGATGCTGGTCGCGTATCCGGACGCCGGCCTCAACATCGCCCGATTCGCGTTGCGCACCCTTCGCCGAGGGACGACCGAATTCGTTCCGAAGATACGCAACGTTGCACTGGTGCCGCTCGCCGCCGACGTGCCGATCGCCGAGTTCGGCCGGCGTCTGGAACTCGCACTGCTGCGCTTCGGCAGCACCGTCTATCTCGATTCGACGCTCGCAGGTGCGCAGCGGTCGGCCGGTGCGGGCGCGCGAGGAAAGGGCGACGAACGATTCTTCGATCGCTTGCTCGATCGATCGGAGCGGGCGCGCCGTTTCGTGATTTGCGAGGCCGACGCGGCTCCATCCGAATGGACGACAAGGTGCGTTGCTCATGCCGATCGCGTGCTGTTCATTGCCGATGCCGAGCGTCCGATCGACCTCACGGTCGTCGAGCACGCGCTGAGCACGCGGCCGCTTGGCCCGCAGAAAGAGCTCGTTCTGCTCCACTCGAGCCGAGGCGCCGCGCCCGCTGGAACGGCCGTCTGGCTCGCGCAGCGCAAAGGTTACCGGCATTCGCACGTCGCCTGGGACGACAGCCGGGACTTCCATCGACTCGCGCGCCTGCTTTCCGGCAATGCCATCACGCTGGTGCTGGGCGGCGGCGGCGCACGCGGTCTTGCGCACATCGGCGCCATTCGGGCGATGAGGGAGGCAGGGGTGCCGATCGATGCGGTCGGGGGCACCAGCATCGGCGCGATCATCGGCGCCCTCGTTGCGCTCGATTGGAAGGACGAAGCGATCCTGCAATCGTGCAAGCATGCTTTCGTCGACGACCGGCCCCTTCGCGACGTTACGGTACCGGTGTTCTCGCTGTTGTCGGGCCGCAAACTCGCGCGCACGCTGAACCACTATATCGGCGACGTCGACATCGAGGATCTGTGGCAGCCGTACTTCTGCATATCGAGCAATCTGTCCGAAAGCCGGCTGCACGTGCACGATCGCGGCAGGTTGTGGCAGGCGATGCAGGCGAGCGCGGCACTGCCGGGGTTGCTGCCACCGATTCTCGCGCACGGTCGGCTGTACGTCGACGGCGGCGTAGTCGACAATCTTCCCGTCGGCGTGATGAAGCGCTTCATCAGCGGAGCCACCGTGGCGGTCGAAGCGACCGTCAAGGTCGAATACGCGATCTCAGCCGAACAGTTCCCGTCGCCGCTCGACTATCTGCGTTCCCGTGTCGCGGGCCGGACCCGCCCGTTGCTGCCGACGCTCCCCAGCCTGCTCATCAAGTCGACGATGCTCGGCGGCAGCAGCGAGCGCAGGGAGCTGCGTGAAGGCATCGATCTTCACATCAATCCTCCCGTACAGGGGTTTGGCTTCTTCGATTGGGATGCGATCTATGCGATCGTCGAGGTCGGCTACCGCCACGCGCAAGCGTGTGTTCGTACGTGGCTCGACGGGCACGCGGAACGCCGATGGCAGGGGGACGTCGGCGGTCCGGTCGGTGACGCCGCGAGCGTCGTGTGACGCAAGCGCATCAGAACGACGACGAACCAAACAGGCAGGTGATGAGCCACGCGTCGGCACTTGCCGCGCTGCATGTTGCGGTCGCGCTGTTCGGCTTCGCGGCGTTGTTCGGCAAGTGGCTCGCGCTGCCGGCCACGGCGATCGTGCTCGCGCGAACGATTCTGGCGGCCGCGACGCTCGCTGCTGTCGCGCGCGTTCGCAACGTGCCGCTTGGCCGCGGCGACCGGCGCCTGTTCGTCAACGGCGCGATCCTCGCCGCGCATTGGGTCGCTTTTTTTGCGGCCGTGCAGGCAGGCGGCGTCGCGATCGCGCTGCTCGGCTACGCGGTGTTTCCGGTCTTCGTGCTGGTGCTCGAGCATCGGCTCGGCGATGATCGGAGCGGCGTCCGCGGCTGGGCGTCGGCCTTGCTCGCGACGCTCGGTCTGGTCGCGCTCGTTCCCGATCTCGCGTGGACGAACGGAGCGACGCGTGGCGTCGTGCTCGCGGTCGCGTCGGCCTTCACGTTCGCGTGGCTTGCCGTGCGCAATCGGGCGCTCGTGGCAAAGCGCCCCGCGATCGACATCGCGCTGTGGCAAAACCTGTTCGCGGCCGCGTGCCTCGTGCCGGTCACGATCGCGATCGCGGGCCGCGCGGCGCTGCCGACACCGACCGAACTCGGGCTTCTCATCGTGCTTGGAACCTTGTGCACGGGCGTTTCGCATACGCTGTTCATCGCCAGCATGCGCCGGCTCTCCGCGCATACGGCCGGCGTCGTCGCCGCGCTCGAGCCGGTCTACGGCATCGCGCTCGCGGCGCTGCTGCTGCACGAGATGCCGAACGCGCGCACGATCGTCGGCGGCGTCGTCATCGTCGGCGCCGCGCTCGAGGCGACGCGGCGCGTCGAAGTTGGCGATGCGACCGCGGTTTCGGTAGCATCGAGTCCGCGGGAATAGCGGAACGGAACACGATGGACATCGGTCTCGTCGGCCTCGGAAGGATGGGCGCGAACATGGCGCGGCGGCTTGCGCGCGGCGGCGCGCGCGTGATCGGGTTCGATCCCGACGCGTCCGTTCGCCGTTCGCTGGCGGCCGAAGGAATCGTCGATGCCGCATCGCTGCACGAGCTGGTGGCCGGCTTGCCGGCGCCGCGTGTCGTCTGGCTGATGGTGCCCGCGGGCGACGTCACGGAACGCACGATCGAGGAGATCGCGCCGCTGCTCTCATTGGGCGATCTGCTCGTCGACGGCGGCAACGCGAATTACCACGACTCGCAGCGGCGCGGCGCGATGCTCGCGTCCCGCCGCATCCGCTTCGTCGACTGCGGCGTATCGGGCGGCGTTCACGGGCTCGCGAACGGCTACACGCTGATGTTCGGCGGCGACGACCAGGCGGCGGCGATGCTCGAGCCGTACGCGCGCATGCTCGCGCCGGCGCCGGACGCCGGGTGGCTGCACTGCGGGCCCGTGGGCTCCGGCCATTTCGTCAAGATGATCCACAACGGTATCGAGTACGGCATGATGCAGGCGCTCGCCGAAGGCTTCGCGCTGATGCACAACCGCAGCGACCTCGCGCTCGACGTCGCGAAGATCGCGCACACGTGGCGGCACGGCAGCGTCGTCCGCTCGTGGCTGCTCGACCTCGTCGCGGCGTTTCTCGCCGAGGATGCCGAGCTTCGCGACGTCGCGCCTATCGTTGCCGATTCGGGCGAGGGCCGCTGGACCGTGCAGGAGGCGATCGAGCAGGGCGTCGCAGCGCCCGTGTTGTCGCTTGCGCTGATGGCGCGCTTCACGAGCCAGGGCGGCGGCGACTACGCGAACCGGATGCTCGCGATGATGCGCAAGAGCTTCGGCGGCCACGCGATCGCGAACGCCGCGGGCAAGCGATGACGGGACGCAGCGCTTCGTGATCGTCGTGCTGATGGGCGTGTCGGGGTCGGGCAAGTCGACGGTCGGCGCCGCGCTCGCGGCGGCGCTCGGCTGGCCGCTCGTCGACGCCGACGATCTGCATCCGCCCGAGAACGTCGCGAAGATGGCCGCCGGCGTTCCGCTCACTGACGACGATCGCTGGCCGTGGCTCGACCGCATCGTCGCCGAGTTGCGTCGGATCACTGCGGACGGCACGAACGTGATCCTCGCCTGCTCGGCGCTGAAGCAGCGATACCGCGACCGGCTTGCGGCTGCGGGCGACGTGCGTTTCGTGCATCTTCGGGGAGATCGCGAAACGATCGCGGCGCGCCTCGCGTCGCGTCGCCACCGCTACATGCCGGCGACGCTCCTCGGCAGCCAGTTCGCGGCGCTCGAGGTGCCCTCCGACGCGATCGACGTCGACATCGCAACCAGCGTCGACGCGCAGGTGCGCGCGATCGTCGACGCGCTCGGCGCTGCCCCCGCGACATGAGCGATCGCCGCCGTTATCGCCGCGCGACGGAGGTCGCGCACCTCGGTCGAGATCCGCGGCGCTTCCTGGGCGCGGTCAACACGCCGGTGTTTCGCGCATCGACGATCCTGTTTCGCAGCGTCGCCGAGCTCGAGCAGGCGCAGCGCGGCGAGCTTCCGGGCATCGGCTACGGCTTGCACGGCTTGCCGACCGTCAGCGATCTCGCGCGCGCGCTCGCGGCGCTCGAAGGCGGGCATGGGGCGCTGATCGTGCCGTCGGGGCTGACCGCGACGACGTTCCCACTGCTGGCGCTCGTGAAACCGGGCGATCATGTGCTCGTCACCGACGCGGTGTACGGTCCGACGCGCCGCTTCTGCGACAACCACCTGCGGCGGCTCGGCGTCGAGGTCAGCTATTACGATCCGCTGCTCGCCGCGGACATCGCCGCCGTGTTCCGGCCGAACACGACGCTCGTGTTCACCGAGTCGCCCGGCTCGCTCACGTTCGAGGTGCAGGACATTGCGGCGATCGCCGCGGCCGCGCACGCGCGAAACGCGCGCGTGATCCTCGACAACACGTGGGCGACGCCGCTCGGTTTTCGCGCGTTCGATCACGGTGTCGACGTGTCGGTGCACGCCGCGACCAAATACATCGGCGGCCACTCCGACGTGTTGCTCGGGGCGGTCGTCGCGACCGAGCAATCGTTCGCGCCGCTTTCGCGGCTATGGACCGACATGGGTATCGCCGCGTCGACCGACGACTGCTTCCTGGGACTTCGTGGATTGCGCACGCTCGCCGTGCGCCTCTCGCGCCATGCCGAAAGCGCGCTCACGATCGCGCGCTGGCTTTCGCAACGCGCGGAAGTGCGGCAGGTTCTCTATCCTCCGTTGCCGACCGATCCTGGCCATGCGCTTTGGGCGCGCGACTTCACCGGCGCCTCCGGGCTCTTCGGCGTCGTGCTGGAGCCGACCGACGCCGCGAGCGTCGCGCGGATGCTCGACGGCATGCGCCTCTTCGGCATGGGCTGGAGCTGGGGCGGGTTCGAAAGCCTCGTCATTCCGACGTGGCCCGAGCGTTCGCGCACCGCGACGTCGTGGAACCCGGGCGGGCCCTGTTTGCGCCTGGCGATCGGCCTCGAGGATCCGCAGGACCTGATCGAGGACCTGAACGACGGTTTCGCGCGTTTGCGCGGTTGACGGCGCCGTTTACCGCGCCTTGAACCACTCGGCGATCGTCGGCGCGAGGATCTTCTGCGCCTTGCCGCCGACGAACGTGCCGATGTGTCCGCCGGGCACCGGCACTTCGGTGTAGTCCTTGGTACCGAAACGGTCGCCGACGCCACGCGAGCACGCGACCGGGATGATCGTGTCGCCGGTCGCGTAGATGTTCAGCACCGGCATCGTGATGTCGCGCAAGTCGACGGTGCGGCCGCCGAGGACGAGCTCGTTGCGGATCAGCTTGTTGTCCTGATAGAGGTCCTTGAACCACTGGCGGAACACTTCGCCCGGATGGTCGGGACGATCGGCGATCCAGCGCTCCATCCGCAGGAAGTTGAGCAGCTTCGCGTCGTCGTCGAGCACGTCGATCAGGTCGATCGTGTACTTCGTGAGATTCGACACCGGATTCATCATCAGGAACGCGAAGCCGACCATGCTGCCGGGCGCCGAGCCGTACGCATCGACGAGCTCGTCGACGTCTTCGGGCGTCAGCGCGCGCGCCCATTGGTTCATGTAACCCGATCCCGGTTGCGGCTCGCGCTTGTCGCCGTGAAAGTCGATCGGCGTCACGGTGAACGCGACATTGCGCACTTTCGTCGGGTAGAGCGCGGCGTAGCACGCGGTGAAGACGCCGCCCTGGCAGATGCCGAGAAGGTTGATGCGATCCTCGCCCGAGCGAGCGCGAACGACGTCGACGCAGCGGTCGAGGTAGCCGGACACGTAATCGTCGATGGTGAGCCAGCGCTGCGCGCGGCCGGGAAGTCCCCAGTCGATGAAATAGACGTCGAAGCCCTGCGCGAGCAGCTTGCGCACGAGCGAGCGGTCGGCTTCGAGATCGATCATCTGGAAGCGGCCGACGAGCGCATACGTGATCAGGATCGGCACCGGATGCGGCCGCGCGACGACCGGCGTGCAGCGATAGAGCCGCACCATGTCCTGGCGCCACACCTCTTCGCGGGGCACGGTCGCAATGGCGAGATCGCCGTCGTCGATCTTCGCGAGCCGGGCGAGGCCGCGCGTGATCTTCTCGCGCGCCTGATCGAGCTCGCGCGCCAGCGTCGCCGGCGTGATCGCGAGCGCGTTCGCGGCTTGGGGAACCAGGAGCGCGCGCTCGGCCGGCGTCATGGCGTTGCCTTTCCTTTCCGTGCGGTCCCGCGTGACGGCGCGCTGGCCGGCGCCGGCACCGCGCGCAGCGCCCGCAACTCGCGCTTCAATTCCTGGATCTCGCGGAACGCCTCGTCGAGATCGCGCCGCGTCGCCATGTCGAGCGCGTCGGCAACGATCGACGCGACGTTCTGCAGCTTGCGCCGATACGCGAGGCCGGCGCGCGCGATCGACGCCGTCGCCTCCAGGCCTCGTTCCGACTGCAGCACCAGGTGCACCGCCTCTTCGGCGGCAACCGCCCACAGCCGCAACAGCGCGAGCACGCTTTCGACGCGCTCGCCGGATTTCGCCATGCCGGCGAGACGCACGAGCAGCGCGTCGAAGCCGGCGGCGAACGCGCCCTGCACGAGCATCGCGTAGCGCGTCCGCGCCTCGTTCTGCGCGAGGCTCGCGCTCATCAGCTCGTGCATGGCCGCCTGCAGCTTGCGCATCGGACCGAAGCCGAGGGCGTCCGAGACGGCGCCGAACGTCCGGTCGAAAGCCGTCGTCGCCGCCGGCCCGGACATCGCCGTCATCATCGGCGCCATCATCGTCGCGAGATCGGACGGCTTGGCCGCGAGCGCCTGCTGCATCGGCAGCGCGAAGGGCAGGGCGCTCGTCCACTGCCCGAGAAGCCCCGGTCCGCCGGCCGCCTGCAGCATCGGCGCGTACGCCTGCGCGAGCGATTGCAGTGCCGACTGCGTCATCGAAGCCGCTTTCGCGACCTGATCGGCCGGGAACGGCAACGACATCGGGTTCGAAGCGTTGGTCGCCCCGCCGATCGGCGCGTAAGGCGCGCCGAACTGTGCGAAGAAGTGCGGCAGCAGGCCCAGCCAGAAATCGTAGACGGCGTTGACGCCGCTGCCGTTCGCGGCCCCGCTCATAGCGTATTGACGACGTGCCCGCCGTCGACCGCGAGCACGGCGCCGGTCATGTACGAGCCCGCATCGGACGCGAGCAGCAGCAGCGCGCCGTCGAGCTCCCCGGGCGTGCCGATGCGCCGCTGCGGTATCCGCTTGATCAGCGCCTGTCCGGGCTCGCTCGCGAAGAACTCGCGATTGATGCCGGTCTCCACATAGCCGGGAGCGAGCGCGTTGACGCGGATCCTGTACCGCGCGAGCTCGAGCGCCATCGCCTTGGTGAGCTGGATCAGCGCCGCCTTCGACGCCGCGTAGCTCGGCACCTGTGCCGAGACGCGAAGGCCGAGGATCGAGGCGATGTTGACGATGCTGCCGCCCTGGCCATGCTTCACCATGTGGCGTGCCGCGGCCTGCGCGACGCGCCAGGCGCCGTTCAGGTTGACCTCGATCACCTGCTGCCAATCCTCCTCGGTGTGATCGAGCAACGGCTTGGTGATCGCGACGCCGGCGTTGTTGACGACGACGGTGAGCGGCCCGAGCGCCGCCGCGGCTTCGTCGATCGCGCCGGCGACGCTCGCCGGCTTCGTCACGTCGAGCGCGACCGCGCAGATGCGGCGTCCCGACGCCTGCAACGCATGCTGCAGCGGCTCGAGCGACTCGAGCTTCCGGGCCGCGATCGCGACGTTCGCGCCGGCTTCGGCAAGCACCTTCGCGAAATGACTGCCCAGTCCGCCGTTCGCGCCGGTGACGAACGCGTTCCGCGCCGCAAGCGACAGTTCCACGATGGATTTCCCTCAACGCGGCGCCGCGGCCGCTTCGCCGCGCAGCGCCTTCGGATTCGAGATGGCGACGCGGTCGGACGCCGTGTGCATGAGCGCGGCGACCAGCATCTTCCAGCACTCGGGATCGTCGAACCGGCCATTTCTGACGGCGTCGCGAACGCACGCGCGCAACGTCGCCAGCTCCGTGTCGATTGGATCGGCCGCACGCATCGGCGATGCGCCGACGGCGTCGAGGAGGTTGCGCAGACGCGCCGCTTCGCTGCGCGCGGCGTCGAAGCCGAGACGCTCCTCGCGCACGGCGATCGCCATTGCGTTGGCGATCATCAGCCCGGTGTAGCGCCGCTCCTTCGGCAGCGCAGGCAGGAGCTCGGCGAGCAGCGCATCGCGCGCAGTGGCGATCAGGTCGGCGGCGTCGGAGATGTCGCTCATCGGGCGATCTGCGCAAGGAGCCGCAGCGCTTCGTACTCGAGCTCGTGGACGATGCGCCCGGTCAGCGCGAGCTCGAGCGAGCGCTCGCCGCCGGCGCGATGGCGCTGCGCCTGCTGCAGCGCGATGATCGCCCAGCGCAGGTGCGCCATCACTTGCCAGTAGTCGAGATCGGCACGCGAGATGCGCCAGCCGGCAACGGATTCGTAGCCGTCGACAAACGGCGCGAGCGCCGCGATGCCTCCGGCCTCGCGCTCGGGCGCCGCGAAGCGCCAGCAACGCGCGGTGAACCAGCCGAGATCCTCGCGCGGATCGCCGAAGCCCGCGAATTCCCAGTCGAGCACACCGATGAGCCGTCCGCCGTCGACGAGGTAATTGCCGGTGCGATAGTCGCGGTGCACGAGCGTCACGTCGTGCGACGACGGAGCGTGCACGTCGCACCAGCGCAGCCCGCATTCGAGCGCCGGATACGCATCCTCGAGCCCGTCGAGGTACGCGCGGTTTTCGGCAATCGTCGCGCGCGCGGGATCGTCGCTCGGTGCCGGCAGCACGTCGAGCGCGGCGACCGGCGGGCGAATCGCGTGGATCTTTGCGAGATTCGCGCCGAGCGCGTACGCCAGCCCGTCGCGATCGGGAACGAGCTCCGCTTCGCGCGTCAGCCGATGCCCGGGCGCAATGCCGGGCAGCCGTTCCATCACGAAGAACTCGCGGCCGATCACGTCGCGGTCGCGGCAAAGGAACAGCGGCTTCGGCGCCGCGACGCCGGCGTCGTGCGCGACGCGCAGCACCGCGAACTCCTGGGCGCGCGTGAGGCTCGCCGCGACGGCGGATTGCGCGTCGGTGCGCAGCACGAGCGCATGCGAGCCGCGGAAGGGACCGCCCGCGGCCTCGACGTCGAGCAGGAAATTGTCCTGGATCGCGCCGCCCGGCAGCCGCTGGTAGCGCGTCACGCGCAGGTCCTGCGCGCGCATCTCGCCTTCGAGCCAAAGGGCGAGGGCCGTCGCTTCGGGCGTATCCACGACCTGATCGGGAAGCGCTTCCGGCATCGGCTTCACGCGTGCGTCGGGGGCTGCCGCTCGCCGCGCAGGATCCGCCGCGCGATGCTGTAGCGATGCACTTCGGAGGGGCCGTCGTAGATCCGGAACGCGCGCAGATCCGCGAAGATCCGCGCGACGATCGTCTCGCCGGTCACGCCCTGGCCGCCGAGCACCTGCACGCAGCGATCGGCGACGCGCCACGTCGCCTCCGAGACGATCACCTTGGCGCGGCTCGACGCGTGCAGCGCGAGATCGCCGCGATCGAGACGCCACGCGCACTCCCAGATCGCGAGACGCGCGACGTGCATGTCCATCTCGTTGTCGGCGAGCATGAAGCCGACGCCTTCGTGCTCGCCGATCGGCTTGCCGAACGCCTGGCGTCGCCGCGCGTAATCGACCGCGATGTCGTGCGCGCGGCGCACGGCGCCGAGCCAGCGCATGCAGTGGGTGAGACGCGCAGGGGACAGGCGCACTTGCGCGTAGCGATAGCCGCGACCGACCTCGCCCAGCACGGCGCCGGCCGGCACGCGCAAACCGTCGAAGCGCACGACCGCGTGACCGCCGGTGAAGCATTCGTCGAGGCTCGTCATCGCGCGCTCGAGCACGATGCCGGAGGCGTTCATGTCCGACAGGAACATTGTCGCGCCGGCGCCTTCGACGTTTGCCATGATGATCGCGAACGCCGCACCGTCGGCGCCCGTGATGAACCACTTGCCGCCGTCGATCGCGAATGTGTCGCCGTCGCGCCGCGCGGTCGTCGTGAGCATCGACGGATCGGAGCCGGCGCCCGGCGCGGGCTCCGTCATGCAGAAGCACGAGCGGATCGCGCCGCTCGCGAGCGGCCGCAGCCAGCGCTCCTTCTGCTCGGGCGTCGCGACGGCTTCGAGCAGGTGCATGTTGCCTTCGTCGGGCGCGGCGACGTTCATCGCGATCGGGCCGAGCGGCGAATAGCCGGCTTCCTCGAACGCGATCGCGCGGCCGACGTGCGAAAGTCCCATGCCGCCGTACTCGCGCGCGACCTGCGGCGCGAGCAGGCCCGCGCTTCGCGCTTTTTCGATGAGCTCCCGCCGCAACTCGTCGGTCGGCCCATGGCGGGTGCGCCGCGGATCGTTCTCGAACGGAACGATCGTCTCCGCGACGAACGTCCGAATGCGCGCCGAAAGCTCCGAAAGCTCGGACGGAACCTCGAAGTCGATGGCCATCAGACGTCGAAGAACACGGTCTCGTCGGGACCCTGGAGATGGATGTCGAACCGATAGACGACGCCGCCGTCGCGGACTTCGCGCTTCCCGATCAGCGTTTTGCGCCGGACGTCCCACTCGATCAGGTTCAGCACCGGGTCCCTCGCGTTCGCCTCGGTCTCGTCTGCGAAGTACATTCGCGTGTTGAGTCCGATGTTGATGCCGCGCGCGACGATCCACAGGTTCACGTGCGGCGCCATCGTGCGTCCGCGCCGCCCCTCGACAGGGCCTGGCTTCACGGTGTCGAAGTGCCAGACGCCGGTCTCGAAATTCGAGCACGCGCGGCCGAAGCCGCGGAACGTGTCGTCGACCGGCTTGTCCTGCAGATCGGCCGGATGCCGATACTTGCCGGCTGCGTTCGCCTGCCAGATCTCGAGCAGCACGTCGCGCACCGGCGTTCCCGAGCCGTCGATGACGCGGCCCTCGATGCGGATGCGCTCGCCCTTCGTGCCCGGCGCGACGAGCACGTTCGAGAAGTTCTTCTCGAAGATGTCGAAGCCGGCCGCATGCGGCGCGAGGCCGATGTGGACGTACGGGCCCGCGGTCTGCGACGGCGATTCCTTCAGGTAGTCGGGGATGTTGATCATCGGTCATTCCGATTGCATCGGCGGCTGGCCCTGCACGGCGCTTTCGAACCACGTGGCGCGCGCGCCGCGCAACACGACGTCGAAGCGATACGCGAGGCTGTCGAGCGGCGCGCCGGCATTGCGGTCGAGCTGCGCGATCAGTTGCCGGATCGCCCGCTCGCCGGGGATCGTGCGGATGATCGCATCCTGCGCGATCAGCGGGTCGCCTTCGAAGTACATCTGCGTGATGAGCCGCTGCGCCCAGCCCGCGCCCGAGAGCGAGTAGTGGATGTGCGCCGGCCGCCAGTCGTCGACGCCGTTGCGCCACGGGTACGGGCCGGGCTTGACCGTCCGGAACACGTAGTGGCCGTCGCGGTCGGTCAGCATGCGTCCGCAGCCGCCGAAGTTGGGATCGATCGGCGCGATGTAGGTATCGTTGCGATGCCGGTAGCGGCCGCCGGCATTGGCCTGCCACACCTCGACGAGCGCGTTCGCGACCGGCCGCTCGAATTCGTCGCGAACGTAGCCGTGGACGATGATCCGCTCGCCGATCGGCATGCCGCCGTGCGCGTAGTTCAGGATCAGGTCGTTGTCGAGGTCGCCGAGCTCGTCGCTCGAAAAGATCGGCGCCGTGATCTCGGACAGCGAGTTCTGCAGCGCGATCGGCGCATGGCGCGGCGAGCGCAACACGGTCGTCTTGTACCCCGGCGCGTAGGACGGCGGATGGGCCGAGCGGTCGCGCGCGTTGAACTCGTAGGCCGGCGGCCGTTTGCTCATGAAGATTCCTTCGGTGTCTCGTCAGACGTCATCATGCCCCATCCCGCGATTTCGTCGGCGCACGTGGCGTCGTTTCGCCCGGAACGGGCGCGAGCAGCGTCTCCTCCTCGATCGGCACCTTGAGCGCGTTCAGCACGCGCGGGACCATCGCGTAAAAGCCGGCCGTCAGCGCGAGCTCGACGATCTCGCTCGGCGTGAAGTGCTTCTCGAGGGACGCGTAAACGTCGTCGGAGACGTCGCCTTCCATCATCGCCTCGGTCAACGCCAGCGCCGCGCATTCGGCGTCGCTGAAGCGCGGCGATTGGCGCCAGAAGAAGAGATCCTCGATCTGCTCGGCCGGAACCCCCTGCTGGCGCGCCCAGCGCCGGTGCTGGTGCCATTCGTAGGCGGAGCCTTCGAGTTGCGCGCCGCGCAGGATCATCAACTCGCGCAGCGTCCGCGCCGTCGTGCAGTCGCGTCGCAGCGTGTAGGCGAACTCGATCCATGCGGACAGGAGATGCGCGTGATGGCCGAGCACGCGATAGAGGTTCAAAAACTCGCCGTTCAGCTCGCGAATGCGCTTCTTGTTCCGCTCGTCGATCTCCTTGAGTGGCAGCCGCGGCTTGATCTTCGCCGTGCGCTTCGCGGCCGGCGTCTTGACTTCCGTGTCCATGTGTCGCTCTCCCGAAGATGCGATCGGCGCGCCTTCAGCGGGTGCGCAGGCGATCGCGCAGTTGCTTCTTCTGCACCTTGCCGGTGGACGTCTTCGGCAGGGGCCCGAAGATCACGCGCTTCGGCGCCTTGAACCGCGCGAGCTGCCCGCGGACGTGCTCGATCAGCTCGGCGTCGGTTGCGCTCGCACCCTCCTTCAGCGCCACGAACGCGACCGGCACTTCGCCCCATTTCTCGTCCGGGCCCGCGACGACCGCGACTTCGAGGACCGCCGGGTGCGTGGTGAGCGCCTGCTCGATCTCGATCGACGAGATGTTCTCGCCACCGGAGATGATGATGTCCTTCGCGCGGTCGCGCAGCTCGACGTATCCGTCGGCGTGCATCACGCCGAGATCGCCGGTGCGAAACCAGCCGTCGGGACACGCTTTCTGCGTCGCCGCCTCGTCCCGGTAGTAGCCGAGCATCACGTTGTTGCCGCGAATCGCGATCTCGCCCATCGTCGTCGCATCGGCCGGCACGTCGGCGCCGTTCTCGTCGACGATGCGGACGCGCTGCCCGATCACGTTCGCGACGCCCTGCCGCGCCTTCCGCTGCGCCTGCTCGGCGAGGGGCAGGCGGTTCCACTCGCTTCGCCACTCGCAGATCACCGAAGGGCCGTACGTTTCCGTGAGCCCATACAGGTGCGTGATTTCCATGCCGAGCACCGCGAGCCGCTCGAGCAGTGCGGGCGTCGGCGGCGCACCGCCCGTGGCTATGCGCACGGGCTTCGGCAACGGGCTCGCGCCGGGATCCCAGATCGTCATCGTCAACACCGTCGGTGCCGCGCAGAAATGCGTGACGCCCGACTCGCGCATATGCCGCCAGATCGCGCTCGCCTCGAGCTTCGGCAGGCACAGGTGCACGCCGCCCATCGCCGTCACGCCCCACGGGAAGCACCAGCCGTTGCAGTGGAACATCGGCAGCGTCCAGAGGTAAACCGAATCGCTGGTAAGGCCCATCTGCGCCGCCATTGCGAGCGCCTGCAGGTACGCGCCGCGATGGTGATACATGACGCCCTTCGGTCGCGCCGTCGTGCCGCTCGTGTAGTTGATCGCGAGCATGCCGCGCTCGTCGGACACGCGCTCTTCGAACGGCCTGCCTTCGGCGATCAGCGCCTCGAGCGTGTCGTCGCTGCCGCCGGCGCACACGAGCCGCATGCGGCCGCCGGCGGAGGCTCTTTGCGCGATCTCCGTGAAATCGCGGTCGTGGATCAGCACCGACGCGCCGGCGTGGTCGAGAATGAACGCCATGTCGGCGGCGGTCACGCGAGTGTTCAGCGCGACGAGCACGGCGCCTGCGAACGGCACGGCGTAATGCGCCGCCAGCATCACGTGCGTGTTGCCGGCCAGCACGGCGACGCGATCGCCTGCGCCGATGCCCGCCGCGCGCAAGCCGCCGGCGAAACGCAGGCAGCGTTCGAGGAACCCGGCGTAGGTGAAGCGCGTCGTTCCATCGACGACGCCGACGCGGTCGCCGAACACCTGCGCGGCACGGTGCAGGTACGCGGTCGGCGTAAGAGGCTCGTAATTGAACTCGGGTCGCATGGTCAGGCTTGTCTCAGGTATCGGGCCGCTTGCCGCGGCGTCGGCAACGCACAGCCCTTGGGCGGGCCGCGCCGCGCGCGGCTCCCCCGTACTCACCATTTCGTACATTTTGTGCGATCATGCGCAACGGCGGCGAGGCCGTCAAGAGCGGTCTCCGCGCCGGAGCAAATGAAGAATGAAGTCGGCGGCGAGCCTGCGATGCGAGGCGCGCAGCCGCGGCGACACGAAGTTGCGCCGGAATATCGCGCCGAACGTGTGAAGGTTCGAGACGTGGAAGAAGCAGAGCGCGCTCATCAGCATATGCACGTCGACCGCCGACACGCGCGCGCGGAACGCGCCGCTCCGCCTGCCGCGGCGAAGAATCCGGTCGATCGTCGCGACGATGCTGCCGTTGATCGCGCGAATGCGCGTCGACTTCGCGAGGTGACGCGCGTGATGGATGTTCTCGACCGCGACGAGACGAACGAAATCCGGATGGGCGTGATCGTAGTCGAACGTGAACTCGGTGAGCCGGCGCATCGCGCTCTCGGGGTCCATCGCGTCGAGGCCGAGCTTCGCCTCGGCTTCGCGGATGCGCTCGTAGGCCTGCTCGAGGACGGCGATGTAGAGCTGCTCCTTGCCGCCGAAGTAGTAGTAGATCATCCGCTTGGTCGTGGACGTCTGTGCGGCGATGGCGTCGACCCGTGCGCCGTTGAACCCCTTCCTCGCGAACTCGCGCTGCGCGACCGAGAGGATGTCCTCGCGCGTCCGTTCGCGATCGTACTTGCGCGCGCGGACCGCCTTGCGCGGACGAACGGCCTTTCCCGCGTCGGTCCTCGCGGTCGTGATGGTTGCCACCTAGCTCCTCCCTCGTGCCCGCGGTGAGCCCAAATCATAGACGCACGTGCCTCGCGCGTGTGAAGTTCGCCGCGACATCCACGGCCGGGAAACGACGATGATCACCGGAAAGACGACCCTCATCCCGCACATCGGCTACCCGACCGAGTCATTCAAGGCGCCGATGATCTACAACCCGTACTTCGAGCAGGCGGGCATCGATGCCGTCGTCGTGCCGATGGGCGTGCGCGCGGAGGACTACGCCGCGCTGCTTCGCCCGCTGTTCCGGCTCACGAACATCCGCGGCGCGCTCATCACGATGCCGCATAAGGTACCGACGGTCACGATGCTCGACGAGGTGACGCCGACCGTTCGTATCGCCGGATCGTGCAACGCGATCGTCAAGCGCGGCGACGGATCGCTTCTCGGCGACATGTTCGACGGCGCCGGGTTCGTTCGCGGCGTCCAGCGCAAGGGAAGGGCGCTCGACGGCGCGCGCTGCCTCGTCGTCGGTTGTGGTGGCGTCGGGTCTGCCATCGCGGCGTCGCTCGCCGGCGCCGGCGTCGCGGAGATCGATCTCTACGATGCGCACGCGCCGATGGCCGACGCGCTGGCCGGCCGCCTGCGCGAGCACTATTCGCGGCTCTCGGTGCGCACCGGATCGAACGACCCGTCCGGCTGCGACGTCGTCGTCAACGCGACGCCGCTCGGCATGAAGCCGGGCGACCCGCTGCCGCTCGACGTGTCGCGCCTAGCCTCCGGCACGTTCGTCGGCGAGGTCGTGATGAAGGAAGAATTCACGCCGTTCCTGCGCGCGGCGATGGAGCGCGGATGCCCGGTGCAGGTCGGAACAGACATGCTCTACGAGATGATTCCGGCCTATCTCGAATTCTTCGGCTTTCCGACCACGACGCCCGAGGTTCTCCGCGCGCTGTCGCAGGTCAGGTACTGAGGGTGCGATGAAAAAAGTGCTCGTTCTGAACGGTCCCAACCTGAACCTGCTCGGCACGCGCGAGCCCGGCGTTTACGGCGCGGATACGCTCGCCGACGTCGAGCGGCTTTGCCGCGACGAAGGCGAGAAGCTCTGCGTCGCCGTCGAATGCCGGCAATCGAACCACGAAGGCGTGCTGATCGACTGGATCCAGGAAGCGGGGCGCGAGATCGCATCCGGCAACATGCTGGGCGTCGTGCTGAACGCCGGCGCCTTCACGCACACGTCGGTCGCGCTGCACGACGCGATCAAGGGCGCGAACGCGACACTGATCGAGTTGCACATCTCGAACGTGCACGCGCGGGAGGCGTTCCGCCATCACTCGTACATTTCGCCGGCGGCGCGCGGCATCGTCGTCGGTTTTGGCGTGCTGGGCTACGCGATCGCGATCGACGCGCTCGTGCGTCTTGCAGCGACGAAGTAGCGCTATTCCGACCAACGCGGAGCAGGAGGGGATCATGGCAAGCACGACGGACCACGAACCGCACGGGATGCATCAGACCCGAAAGGCGACGGCGAGCGGCTGGATCGGGTCGGCGCTCGAGTACTACGACTTCTTCATTTATGCGCAGGCGGCGGCGCTGATCTTCCCGCAGATCTTCTTCCCTTCGGGCAATCCGACGGTCGCCATCGTTGCGTCGCTCGCGACATACGGCGTCGGCTACGTCGCCCGGCCGATCGGCGCCTTCGTGCTCGGACACTGGGGCGACACGCACGGCCGCAAGACCGTGCTGCTCGTCTGCATGTTCCTGATGGGCTTCTCGACGATGGCGGTCGGATTCCTGCCGACCTATCAGCAGGTCGGCGTGCTCGCACCGGTGTTGCTCGTTGTCCTGCGGCTGATCCAGGGCTTTGCAGTCGCCGGTGAGATCTCCGGCGCGAGCTCGATGATCCTCGAGCACGCGCCGTTCGGTCGTCGCGGCTATTACGCGAGCTTCACGCTGCAGGGCGTGCAGGCCGGCCAGATCTTCGCGGCGGCGGTCTTCATCCCGCTCGCCCGCTTCCTGCCCGATGCCGCGTTCAACAGCTGGGGCTGGCGCGTGCCGTTCATCCTGAGCTTCATCGTGATCATCGCCGGCTACATCATCCGCCGCCGCGTCGACGAAACGCCGGCCTTCAAGGAGGAAAGCGAGCACCGCGCGGTGCCGAAGTCGCCGATCGCCGACGCGTTCCGCGAAAGCTGGAAGGACATCATCCGCGTGATCTGCATGGCGCTGATGAACGTGATTCCGGTCGTCGCGACGATCTTCGGCGGCGCCTACGCGGTGCAGGCGGCCTACGGGATCGGCTTCCACAAGGACGTGTACCTGTGGATACCGGTGCTCGGCAACATCCTGGCCGTCCTCGTCATTCCGTTCGTCGGCAACCTGTCGGACAAGGTGGGTCGCCGCCCGCCGATGATCGTCGGCTCGCTCATCGCCGGGCTGCTGTCGTTCGCATATCTGTATGCGATCAGCATCAAGAGCGTGCCGCTCGCGATCGTGATGTCGCTGCTGATGTGGGGCACGGTGTACCAGGGTTACAACGCCGTGTTCCCGAGCTTCTATCCGGAGCTCTTTCCGACGCGTACGCGCGTGACGGCAATGGCCATCGCGCAGAACATCGGGACGACGATCACGGCGCTCTTGCCGGCGCTCTTCGCGACCGTGGCGCCGCCCGGATCGGCGAACATTCCGCTCACGATCGGCGCGATCACGTTCGCGATCACGATCATCTGCGCGATCGCTGCATGGAGCGCGCGCGAGACGTATCGAATCCACCTGAACGATCTCGGCGAGCCGTCGGCGACGCCGGTGCCGAAGCAGGACTACGACCGGATGCGCGAGCGCTCGCTCGCGGCGCCGGCCTAGCGACCAGCGCCTGCCTCTGTCCGAGGATGGAGGCAGGCGTCGTCGACGTCACGGCACGTCGCCCAGGTACGCGGCGCGCACGAGCGGGTCGTTGCGCACCGCCTCCGGGCGTCCGTCCGCGATCACGCTGCCCTTGTCGAGCACGATCACGCGCCGCGCGAATCCGAACACGATGTCCATGTCGTGCTCGGTGAAAAGCAGCGCGACGTTGCCGGCGCGTGCCAGATCGACGACGATCTGCATCAGCTCGCGCCGCGAGCGCGCGCTCATGCCGGCTGTCGGCTCGTCCATCAGCAAAAGGCGCGGCTCGCCGGCGAGCGCGAGGGCGACCTCGACGCGCTTCGCGTCGCCGTACGCGAGCGCCGCGCAATGCGCATCCGCGAGGTCTGCGATCAGCAGCCGCGCGAGAAACGGCTCGCAGCGGTCATCGACTGCGAGCATCGACGAAAGGACCGTGGCATCCCGACGCGCGCGCGACGCGAGCACGAGCGCAATGCTCTCGCGCACGGTCATCGACGCGAACGTCGCCGGGACCTGGAACGTGCGGCCCATCCCGCGACGCGCAATCGCGTGCGTCGGCATGCCGACGATCGAGCGGCCGTCGAAATAGACGTCGCCCGAGTCCGCCAGCAACTCGCCGTGAATCAGGTTGAAAAGCGTCGTCTTGCCGGCGCCGTTCGGGCCGATCACCGCGACGACGTCGCCGGCGTCGAGCGACAGCGAGACGTCGCGCGCGGCATCGACGCCGTCGAACGACCTCGCGAGCGCGGCGACTTCGAGAAGCGGCGACTTCATCGATAGGGCCTGTTCACACTATGTCCGTTGACGCGTTGCGATGCCGAAATGGCCGTGCGCGAGGCGCGAAGCCGAAGGCAGGCCGGGCGCCTGGCGAGGCTTTGCAACGACGCGCAGGGCCATTTCGGCCGCAACCGGACGGGAACGGGCGCCCTGGAGCGCCACTCTTCGTTGCTTTTCTCGCGCAGGCGCCCAGTCTGCGCTTCGTCAAGCGCCTCGATTGGCGCTCCATGCCACCCGTTCGCGTCGGCAGACATAGTGTGAACAGGCCCTAAAGCGAACGGCGGAAGGCGGGCAACGGGTAGCGGCTCGCCATGCCGTTCGGAAATGCGCTCACGATGAGCAGGATCGCGACGCCGACGCACGCGCGCCAGTATTCGGTCGCGCGCGCAAGCGCGTCGGAGAGCCACGTGAACGCCGTCGCGCCCAGCAGCGGACCGAACAGCGCGCCCTGGCCGCCGAGCAGCATCATCACGAGCGCATCGACGGAGCGCGGAATCGACAATGCATCCGGCGCGACGCCGCCTTTCGAATAGGCGAACAGCGCGCCCGCAATGCCCGCGAACGCGGCCGCGATCGCCATCGCCTGCATGCGCCGCGCGCGCACGTCGATGCCCGAAGCGGCTGCGCGCAGCGGGGAGTCGCGTGCGCCGCGCAGCGCGTAGCCGAACGGCGTGAACGCGGCGACCGCAAGGGCGACGAGGCTCGCCGCGACGACGACCAGCGTGAAGAGGTAATAGTGAGTCCGCTGACCGAGCCAATCGGGCGGCCACGCGCCGGTGATGCCGTTCGAGCCCCCGGTGACGGCGTCCCACTGCAGTGCGACCGACCACAGGATTTGCGCGAACGCGAGCGTCAGCATCGCGAGATAGATGCCCGACGTTCGCACGACGAGCGCGCCGAACGCGACCGCCGCGACGGCGGCCGCGAGCGGCGCGAGGGCGAGTGCAATCGGGAACGGCCAGCCGTGCGCCGTGGCGAGTGACGCCGCATAGGCGCCGATGCCGAAATACGCGGCGTGCCCGAACGAGATCATGCCGCCGGTCGCGACGATCAACTGCAGGCTCGCGGTGAAGAGCGCGGCGACGAGAATGTCGGTCGCGAGGACGAGCGCGTAAGAATCGCCGGCGAGCGGCAGCAGCAGCGCGAGCGCGACGAGCACGGCGGCGGCGATCGCGCCGCGCGTGCCGGGACGCCGGACGAGCGCCCGCTCGGCCGTTACCGCCGTCGTCGCCGGCGGGGCTTGCACGTTGCCGAGCAGACCGGTCGGCCGCACGAGCAGCACGAGCGCCATCACGACGAACTCGATGACGAGCGTGAGCTTCGGAAGCGCGATCGCGATGCCGGCAACGTCGACGGTGCCCGCCGCGATGCAGAGCGCCTTCGTCACGCCGATGACGATCGCCGCAATGAAAGCGCCGGGTATCGAACCGAGGCCGCCCAGCACGGTGACGACGAACGCGTCGGCGATGACCGCGAGGTCCATGCCGAGGTTCGCCGGCTCGCGCGGCAGCGTCAGCGCGCCGGCGAGGCCCGCGAGAAACGAGCCGAGCGCGAACACCGCGGTGAAGAGTGTCTTCTCGTCGATGCCGAGCGCGCCGGCGAGCACGCGATTCTCGGACGCGGCGCGTACCAGCATCCCGAAGCGGGTGCGCGACACGAGCAGCGTCAGCGCGACGAGGACGAGCGGGCCGACGGCGAGGAGGAACAGGTCGTACTCGGGGAACGCACGCCCGAGCCAGGAGACGACGCCGTCGAGGCCCGGCACGCGCGGGCCGAGCCGATCTTCGGGGCCCCACAACGCGAGCGCCGCGTCGCGCACGATCAGCACGACGCCGAAGGTCGCCGTGAGCTGCAGCAACTCGGGCGCCGGATAGAGACGCTTCAGCAGCAACACCTCGACGAGCGCGCCGAGCAGCGCGACCGCGAGAGCGGCGAGAAGCGCCGCGCCGAAAAAGCCGAGTGCCGAACCGGTAAAGGCGGACAGCGCGTTCCCGGCCGAATACGCGACGTACGCGCCGAGCATGAAGAACGAGCCGTGCGCGAAGTTGACGATGCGCGTCACGCCGAAGATCAGCGTGAGGCCCGCGCTGATCAGGAACAGCGACGAGGCGGAGGCGAGGCCGTTGAGAAGCTGGACGGCGAGCGACGCGAGCGACACGCGTGCGCCCGGTCAGGTGCGCAAGGCATCGGCCACATTCAGGCCTTAGTCCGCAGGCCGCAGCCGCCGCACGACGTCGTCGGGCGGCAGGAAGTCCTTGCCGTTCGCGTAGTGCCAGTCGACCATGATGCCCTTGCCGTCGCGCACCGCCGTGCGGCCGACGTAAGCGCCCATCGTCGATTGATGATCGATCGCGCGATAGGTGACCTCGCCGAACGGCGTGTCGAACGCCAGGTTCTGCATCGCGGCGACGAGCTTCTCCGTATCGGTCGATCCGGCGCGCGCGAGCGCCGCGGCCGCCGACTTCACTGCACTGTAGCCGACGACCGAGCCGAGGCGCGGATAGTCGTGGAATTTCGCCTGGTACGCCGCGAGGAAGCGCTTGTGCTCGGGCGTCTCGATCGCGTACCACGGGTATCCGGTCACGTACCAGCCGACGGGCGCCTCGTCCTTCAGCGGATCGAGGTACTCCGGCTCGCCGCCCAGCAGATTGAAGACCGGGCGGTCCTTGAAGAGTCCGCGCAACTGTCCTTCGCGAACGAAGCGCGCCAGATCGGGGCCGAACAGCGATGAGAAGATCGCATCGGGCTTCGCGTCGATCAGCGCCTGCACGACAGGGCCCGGCTCGATCTTGCCGAGTGGCACGGCCTGCTCGACGAACTCGACGCCCGGCCCCTGCTGCGCCTGCATTTGCGTCTTGAACGTGGCGGTCGCCGCCTGTCCGTACTCGTAGTTCGGGTAGACGATCGCCCAGCGCTTCTTCACGAGCTTGACCGCGTCGGGGACGAGCATCGCCGTCTGCATGTACGTCGATGCACGGAGCCGGAACGTGTACTTGTTGCCGTCGTCCCAGACGATCTTGTCGGTCAACGGCTCGGCGGCGATGAACAGCACGTGGCGGCGCTTCGCGAGATCGGCGACGGCGAGGCCGATGTTCGATGCAAAGGTGCCCATCAGCAACCCGACCTGCTCGCGCGTCAGAAGCTCCTCGGCGACGCGGACCGCATCGCCCGGCACGCCGTTGTCGTCGCGGGAAACGACCTCGATCCTGCGGCCCAGCACACCGCCGGCGCCATTGATTTCGTCGACCGCAAGCTCCATACCTTTGCGGTAGGGCTCGAGGAACGCCGGGAACTGCTTGTATTCGTTGACCTCGCCGATCCTGATCGCCTGCGCGAGCGTGCCTCGCGCAGCGAACGCGGACCCGAACAGGATCAGCAGCAGAATCGTGAAGCGGCTTGCCATGCGGGCTCCCGACGATCGAAGGTGCCGCCGTCCGCGCGCGGGCGGCGGAGGACGATGGTAGCAAACGGCGCGGCGGCCTCGCGAGTTAAAATCAATGGTTTGCCCGAATCCGTCGCGAAGCGGGCGAGCGTACACCAGCATGCTTCGACTGGCCCACGGCTTCGAGTTCCCGGACCTTTACTGCGTCGACGGCGCCGCCCGCATCGACGCGCGCTTTGTCGCGCACCTGACGCGCGCCGACGCGCCGCTCACCGAGCGCTTCGAGCGCGCCCGCGCGGCGCCCGCATCGCTTTCCGCGAAGGAGGAAGCGACGCTGCTGATCGACGTTGCGCCGCACGTCGAGGACTTTCTGGCCGAGCTGTTCGGGATCGAGGATGCGGTGCGCGCGCTGGAAGCGCGTCATCACGCGCTCGCGCCGCTCTTCGCAGTCAAGCGCCAGTTCGTGCAGCGCAAGGCGATGAACGCGTACAAGGCCGACGTCGCGTCGACGTTCGACGGGGCGTCGCTGCGAGCGGAACTCGAGGCGTTGCTCGGCCCGCACGACGACGTCGCCGCGTTCGAGCTGGCCTTTGCCCGTGCGGTCACCGCATGGCAGCAGGACGAGGCGGCGCACGCCCACGCGCTCGACACGGCGCATCGCTACGCGGCGTGGGCCGCGCACACGCATGCGGGCAAGGCCGCGCACCGCGGCGGCGTGCTCTTCCGCGCGCCGCGCAAGCTCGACATGCTGCACCTCGTGCCCGTCGAGGCCGTCGCGCAGGACGGCATCACGGCGCTGCAGCGCCCGCAGGCCGAAGGCTTGCGCCGTCGCGACGGATTCAAGCTGACCGATCCGGGAACCGATCTCGTCGGCGGCGTCGACCAGGCGCACTACTGCATCTGGTGCCACGAGCAGGGCAAGGATTCGTGCGCGAAGGGGCTGCGCGCGAAGGTGCCCGCGCCCGACGATCCGTTCCGCAAATCGGTTTTCGGCGTGACGCTCGCCGGCTGCCCGCTCGACGAGCGGATCTCCGAGTTTCACAAGCTTCGCGCGGAAGGCGTTCCGCTTGGCGCGCTCGCGATGATCTGCGTCGACAATCCGATGGTGGCGGCAACCGGGCATCGGATCTGCAACGACTGCATGAAGGCCTGCATTTATCAAAAGCAGGATCCGGTCGACATTCCGCAATCGGAAACGCGCGTGCTGAAGGACGTGCTGGCGCTGCCGTTCGGCTTCGAGATCTATTCGCTGCTGACGCGCTGGAATCCGCTCGATCTGCGACGCCCGCTCCCGCAGCCGGCGACCGGCAAACGCGTGCTCGTCGTCGGCCAGGGACCGGCCGGCTTCACGCTCGCGCATCACCTGCTGAACGACGGGCACACGGTCGTTGCGATCGACGGCTTGAAAATCGAGCCGCTCGATCCGGCACTGTCCGGCGTGCGCGCCGATGGTGAACGCGTGGCGTTCCGGCCGATCGAGGACGTCGCGACATTGACCGACGCGCTCGACGATCGCGTGATGGCGGGCTTCGGCGGCGTCGCCGAGTACGGCATCACCGTCCGCTGGGACAAGAATTTCCTGAAGGTCGTTCGCTTGCTGCTCGAGCGCCGCGCGCACTACGCGCTCTTCGGCGGCGTGCGTTTCGGCGGTGCCGTCACCACCGACGACGCGTTCGCGATGGGCTTCGATCACGTGGCGCTCGCGGCCGGTGCCGGGCGTCCGACCGTGCTGGATCTGCCGCACGGGCTCGCCCCCGGCGTGCGAACGGCCTCGGATTTCCTGATGGCGCTGCAACTCACAGGCGCCGCCAAGGCGGACTCGATCGCGAACATGCAGGTGCGACTGCCGGTCGTCGTGATCGGCGGCGGGCTCACGGCGATCGACACGGCGACCGAAGCGCTCGCGTATTACCCGGTCCAGGTCGAGAAGTTTCTCGCGCGTTACGACGCGCTCGTCGCCGCCAACGGGCGCGATGCGGCCGAAAGCGCGTGGACCGACGACGAGCGTGCGATCGCGCACGAGTTCGTCGCACATGCGCGCGCGATTCGCGCGGAGCGCGCGCAAGCAGCGGCCGAAGGCCGTGCGCCGGCGATCGTCGAGCTGCTGCGAAGGTTCGGCGGCGTGACGATCGCGTATCGCAAGCGGCTGATCGACAGCCCGTCGTACACGCTCAATCACGAGGAAGTCGAGAAGGCGCTGGAAGAGGGCATCCGCTTCGCCGAGGGGCTGACACCGCTCGCGATCGAAGTCGACGACGCCGGCAACGCCGCGGCGCTTGCCGTCTCGGTGCAGGCGCGTGGCGACGACGGCACGTGGCACGAGACGTCGCGCGCCCGGCTCCCCGCGCGCACGATCCTCGTCGCCGCCGGCACGCAGCCGAATACCGTGCTGGCGCGCGAGGACGCGGCGCACTTTACGCTCGACGATCGCCATTTCCGCCTCGTACGTGAAGACGGCTCGGTCGCGAAGCCCGTACGCGGACTCGCGAAGCCGGCCGAGGCCGCGGTGCTGACGCACGTTCGCGACGACGGACGCGCGATCAGCTTCTTCGGCGACCTGCATCCGTCGTTCTACGGCAACGTCGTCAAGGCGATGGCGAGCGCCAAGCAGGGCTACCCGATCGTGTCGCGGATGCTTGCGCGGTTGCCCCGCGTCGAACGCGACAGCGAAGATGCGTTCGTCGCGATGCTGAACGACACGTTTCGCGCGCGCGTCGAGCGCGTCGTGCGGCTCACGCCGACGATCGTCGAAGTGATCGTCCGCGCACCGGCCGCTGCACGGCATTTCCGCCCGGGTCAGTTCTATCGGCTGCAGAATTACGAGTCGCTCGCCGCCCGCCGTCGCGGCACGCAACTCGCGATGGAGGGGTTGGCGCTGACCGGAGCCTGGGTCGATCGCGCGCAGGGACTCGTGTCGCTGATCGTGCTCGAGATGGGCGGCTCGTCGGATCTGTGCGTCGCGCTTTCTCCGGGTGAGCCGGTCGTGCTGATGGGCCCGACCGGGACGCCGACGGAGATCGGACGAAGCGAGACCGTCGTCCTCGTCGGCGGCGGGCTCGGCAACGCGGTGCTGTTCTCGATCGGGCGCGCGTTTCGCGAGGCTGGATCGAAGGTGCTCTACTTCGCCGGCTACCGGCACCTGCAGGATCGCTACAAGATCGACGACATCGAGGCCGCCGCCGATGCGGTCGTCTGGTGCTGCGACGAGGCGCCCGGTTTCGCGCCGAGACGGCCGCAGGACCGCGCGTTCGTCGGCAACATCGTGCAGGGCATGCACGCCTATGCGTCCGATGCGCTCGGTGAGCAGCCGATCCGGTTCGCCGATTGCGATCGCGTGATCGCGATCGGCTCCGACAAGATGATGGCGGCGGTTGCGGCGGCCCGCCACGACGTGCTGGCGCCGTTCCTGCGGCCCGGCCATCGCGCGATCGCCTCGATCAACTCGCCGATGCAGTGCATGATGAAGGAGATCTGCGCGCAATGCCTGCAACCGCAGCGCGATCCGCTCACCGGGCGCACGCGCTACGTGTTCTCGTGCTTCAACCAGGACCAGTCGCTCGACGAGGTCGATTTCGCGGCGCTCGACGAGCGCCTGCGGCAGAACGTCGTGCAGGAGAAGCTGACGGCATCGTGGGTCGAGAGCGTCACCGCAGGCGAGCGCGATTGACGACGTACCGGCGGGCGATCGCGGTTGCCGGCTTCGCGCTGGCGACGTGCCTCGCGGCGCACGCGCAAACGACGGCTGAAGCATCGGCGCGGCCGACGCTGCGCCTGCCGGCCGGCGCGCGACCGACGCATTACGCGCTCACGCTGACGGTCGTTCCCGGCGCCGACAAGGCCACGGGGGATATCGCGATCGACGTCGCGCTCGAGCGTCCGCAAGCCGTCCTGTGGCTCAACGCGGCGATGCTGGCGATCTCGCGCGTCGCGGTCGACGGGAACGACGCGCATCCGCGGATCATCGCCGACGACGACCAGTTCGTCGGCTTCGCGTTCGCGGAGCCGCTCGCGGCCGGAACGCATCGCATCGATCTCGGATTCGAAGCGACGCAGAGCCGCAACTCGACGCGCGGCATCTTCACGCTGCAGGACGGAGGCGCCTGGTACACGATGACGCAGTTCGAGGCGACGGCGGCGCGCCGCGCGTTCCCGTGCTTCGACGAGCCCGGATTCAAGGCGCCGTGGCAACTCACGCTGCGCGTGCCGCGTGACCTCGTCGCCGTCGCGAACGCGCCGATCGCCGGCGAGAACGATCTCGGGGAGGGGATGAAGGAAGTGCGCTTCGCGGAGACGCAGCCGCTGCCGTCGTATCTCGTCGCGTTCGCGGTGGGCCCGTTCGAGTTCGTCGATGCCGGCAACGTGGGGCCGGCGAACACGCCGTTTCGCCTCATCGCCGGACGCGGGCATCGCGACGAGGCTGCGTTCGCCGTGCACGCGCTTGCCGAGCTGCTCGCGCAGGAGGAGCGCTGGTTCGGCACCGACTATCCGTTCGCGAAGCTCGATCACATCGCGATCCCGCTCGGCGTGCGCTTCGCGATGGAGAACCCCGGGCTCATCACCTACGGCGCGCCGATCCTGCTGTCGCGCGCGCCGGCGCCGCCGTTTCGTCACGGTCTCGCGAACGTCGGCGCGCACGAGATGGCACATCAGTGGTTCGGCGATCTCGTGACGATGGCGTGGTGGGACGACGTGTGGCTGAACGAGTCGTTCGCGACGTGGTTCGCCGCCAAGATGGTCGATGCCTGGCAGCCCGACTACGAGCACGGGGCAGCGCACGTGCGCTCGCGCGCGAACGCGATCGAGGCGGATTCGCTCGTCTCCGCGCGGCGCATCCGCGAGCCGATCATCACGCGCGGCGACATCGTGAACGCGTTCGACGCGATCACGTACGAGAAGGGCGCGAGCGTCCTCGGGATGTTCGAAGGCTGGCTCGGCGAGGAGACGTTCCGCCGCGGCGTACGCGCCTATCTCGCGCAGCACCGCTTCGGGAACGCGACGGCGACCGACTTCCTCGATGCCCTGTCGACGGTCAGCGCGCAGCCGGTCGCTTCGGCGTTCTCGACGTTTCTCGATCAGAATGGCGTGCCGCAGGTGCGCGTCGACCTCGACTGCTCGACGCATCCCGCGTCGCTCGCGCTCACGCAGCATCGGCATGTGCCCGCCGGCGTGGCGCCCGGCACGCAGCGCTGGGACATTCCCGTCTGCGTTCGCTACGGCGACGGACACGAAACGCACGAAGCCTGCACGCTGCTCACGCAACCGCGGGCGACGCTCGCGCTCGATAGCGCGTCTTGTCCGTCCTTCGTCGTCGCGAATGCCGGCGGCCGCGGCTACTACGTTCCCGAATACGACGCGACGCTGCTCGTGCGTCTGCGCGCCCGGCCGCAGGCGCTGACGACAGCCGAGCTCGCGAGCCTCGTCTACGACATGCAGCCGTTGCTGCGCGCGGGGGCGATCGATGGCGCGCAGGCGCTCGACTGGGCCCGTACGGCGGCGTCGTCGCCTGAGCGCAGCGTGGTCATGGCGGCGATCGCGCTGGCGAGCGTCATTCGCGATGGCGCCGTGTCCGAATCGTCACGCGGGCGTTTCGAACGTTTCGTCGCGCGGGCGTTCGGGGTTCGGGTGCGCGCGCTCGGCTTCTCCCCGAAACCCGGCGAAAGCGACGACGACGCGCTATTGCGCCGTGCGCTGTTACGCTTCGCCGGGGCGGCCGATCCGGTCGTTGCGCGCGAGGCCCGCCGCCTCGCGCGCGCATGGCTTCGCAATCCGAAGGCCGTGGACCCGGCCATCGCCGACACGGCGCTCTTCGTTGCAGCGCGCGGCGGCGATCCGTGGTTGTTCGGCGCGATGATGGGCGATCTGCCGAGGACGCACGACGCGCTCGATCGCCGCAACCTGATGATCGCGCTTTTCTCGTTTCGCGATCCCGTGCTCGAGCGGCGCGCGCTCGGCCTCCTCCTCGACCCTGCCGTCGACGTGCGCGAAGCGACGACGGCGTTGAGCCTCGCCGACGAGATCGTGCCGCCGAGGCGCGAGCCCTACGATTTCATCACTGCCCATTTCGATGCGCTGGCCGCGCGCGTCGACCGCGACGCTCCCGGCCGCTGGCCGGGTTATGCGGCAGCGCTTTGCAGCACGCGCGATCGCGCCGCTGTCGAGGCGTTCTGGCAGCCGCGCGTTCCGCGATACGCGGGCGCCGCGCGCAATCTGGCCGAAGCGCTCGAGTCGATCGACGCCTGCGTGCGGCTGCGCGAGCGTGAGCAGGGCAGCGTCGACGGATATTTCAAACGTTTCGTCGTGCGTTGACGCGGAATGCGCGGTCGCGGCGGCTGTTCGCCGCGATGCCATGGGCATTCGGCAGACACTGCTCGGTCTCGTTTCCACGGTCGCGCTCGCATCGGGTGCCGCGCGCGCCGAGATCGCGTCGCCGGTCGACGTGCGCGTCGACCGTATCGGCGGGACGCTCGTCATCTCCGCGAGCGCGCGCCTCGCGGCGGACCGGGCGACGGCGTGGAGCGTGCTCACCGATTACGCGCACTATCGCGAATTCATTCCGGGCGTGCGCACGAGCCGGGTCGTCGCGCGGCGCGGCAGAACCGTTCTCGTCGAGCAATCGAACGAGCTTTCGCTTTGGCTTTTGCGCCTGCCGATCCGCGTGACATACGAGATCGACGAATATCCGCCGGTGCGCCTGACGTCGCGCGCACTCGCGCCGGCCTTTCCACCGCTCGAAAGCACGTTCCGGCTCGACGGCTCAGGCGCCGGAATCCGGCTGCATTACGAGGGGCACATCGGAGCGGGAATGCCGATGATCGACCGCGCGGAACAACGCGCGCTCGAGGAAACGGCGTTGCGCGGATTCGAGGCGCTCGCGACCGAGATCGAGCGCAGGAGCGCCGCGGCTGCGCCGAATTGAGATGCGCGCTGCGCTGCTCGCCGCGATCGCGGTCTGCGTGGCGCTGGCGTCGTGCACGCCGGCGCCGCGCGAGACGCCGATCGAATCCGGCGCGCCGGCGGACTTCCCGCAACGCGACTATCGGCAGGCGGCAGCGGCCGGCAAGGCGGTGTATCGGATCGAGCCGGCGTCGTCGATCGTCGTCATCGAAGTGCGCCGCGGCGGATCGCTCGCGCGTCTCGGCCACGACCACGTCGTCGCCAGCCACGACGTGCAAGGTTACGTGCTGCCGGCCGATGCGCGCGCCGATCTCTACGTGCCGCTGGCGAAGCTCGTCGTCGACGAGCCGGGGCTGCGGGCGGCGGCGCATTTCGACACGACGCCGTCGGATGCCGACATCGTGGGCACGCGACGCAACATGCTCGAGCGCGTGCTCGACGTCGATGCGCATCCGTTCGCGCGTGTGCGTGTGCGCCGCGCGGACGGGGAGCATGTCGACGCCGACATTGCGCTCCACGGCGTGTCGCGCGTCGTGCGGGTGCTGGTCCATGTCGCGGTCGACGTCGATCGCCTCGAAGTTTCCGGCGACCTCACGCTGCGGCAGACCGATTTCGGCATCGTGCCGCTATCGATCCTCGGCGGCGCCGTGCAGGTTCAGGACGCGCTCGCGCTGCATTTCACGCTGCACGCGCGTCGGCTGCAGTAACATCGGGTCGCGCGCGGCCTTGCGCGTCACTCGAAGAACACGCCATGAACGTCACCATCAGCGCCGGACCCCTGATCTCGCTGATCGCCGGGATTCTCATCCTGATCATCCCGCGCCTTCTGAATTACATCGTGGCGATCTACCTGATCCTGATCGGCCTGATCGGCCTGTTCGGGGGAAGCGCGCTGCACGTCACCTGACCTTTCGGCCTGGTGCGGGTCGGCGCGAGCGCCTCAGAGGGTTTCGAGGCGGCGCGACCGGTTCATCGTGCCGGGTACCGTCGGTTTCGGTCGCTTCGGCGGATTGTGATGAACGACGTGCTTGTCCCGGTTCGGGAAGCCCATTCGCGGAACGGTTCCGAAGAACACGTATCCAGGCGCTTCGTAGGGTTCGAAGTCGTTGTCCGCCTGGGGCGGTAGCGCCGCGCGCGGCGGCACGATGGGTTGGCGCTCGCGCTGCGCCGCTTCCTCGGCGCGCCGTTGCGCGTACGCGCGGTCGAAGTCCGCTTGTTGCCGGTGCAGACGGTCGATGGTGATCGGGTCGGGCGCGTCCGGCTTGATCTCGACGGCGACGCCGCCCTTGCATGGATAGTCCTGATAGGCAATCGAACCGTTCGCCTGCTTGCAGCGGTAAACCGAGCCGGCCGTGCTGCCCTGCGCGATTGCCGAGGACGTGATCGCCAGCACGACGATCCCGACACCGGAGGCGAGCGTGCGGCGAGAGATGCGCGGCGTCATGATGCAATCACCCGAAAGCGGAACGCGAACGGGTGAATGCTAGCGCACAACCGATCCGCGCGCACCTCCGCTCGAAGGAGCGCGCCGGCCAGTCGTCGGCGCGCCCCGTTGCTCAGCCGCGAAGAGTCCTGCCGAGCGACTACGAGTTCCTCGCGGCCGGCGTCAAACCGGCTTCAGCCTAGTCGTCGTCCCAATGGCCGCCGTGGAAGCGGTAGTGGTCGCCATCGTGCTCCCAGCGGTGCTCGACGTAATGGTGGCCTTCGCGGTCCCGGACCCACTCGCCCTCATGCCAGGCGTAGTGGCCGTTGTCCCAGTTCCAATAACCTCTTTCCCACGTGTAGCCGGGCCTCGGCGCGGGCACGACTTCCACGCGGTCCGGAGGCGGGGCGACGGTGACGTCGAAATCCACGCGCGCTGCCTGCGCCTGCGTCGCGAACGCGACAATGCCTGCACTGAACAACATCGACCACAGAACACGGTTGCACTTCATGCGGATCTCTCCTGTGAAGACACACCGTGACGCTAACGCCGATCGCGTCGAGCGGGCATCGGCGGATGCCGGCCGGTGCCGTCGGCGGCGCCTTACAACGGGAAAAATCGACAAGACGGACGGTGGAAAGGGCGGGCTGTCGTTGTTGCTACGCGTAAAAACCCATTCGCGCCAGTTCCGCCCGCACGCCCCGGTCGGCGAGGATCTCGCAAAAGAGCCGGACTGCGTTTCGGTCCAGCCGTGCCGTGGGGATCACGAAGTCGTATTGCTCCTGCGTAAGCGGTATGAAGCCCAGCCCGTATTGCAGGGCGATCGTGTTGATGGCCACGCCCCAGTCCGCGCGTCGCTGTTGAACGGCGGCGGCGACCGCGTTGTGCGATCGGGTTTGCACGCCATAGCCGCGCGGGCGGCGATCGCCGAGCAGGCGATCGACCAGCACGCGCGTGCCGCTGCCGACGTTGCGATTCACCATGACGCCATTCGGATCGGCGAGCGCCGCGGCGACCGCCTGCTCGGCACGCTTGCCCTCGAACCGCGCGTCGTCTTTGCGATGAACGATGCCCTGCATGCGGCCGTATCCGCGCACGAGCGTCAGCGCGTCGGTCAGCAGGTGGCGGTTGTACTCGCCGGTCTGTGGATCCATCAGGTGAATGCCGGCCACGTCGCACTCGCCGCGCTTCGCCGCCGTGAGGCCGCCCATGCTGCCGACGTACATCGTCTTGGCCTCGATGCCGCGCATGCGCAACTTGCCGACGACAAAGTCGAGCCCGACGCAATGGCTGCCGATGATGACGAGGTCGGCCGGCTGCAGCTTCTCGCCGAGCAACTGCACGGGCACCGTCGTGCCGGCGTCGACGATCTCGGTGTGCTGATCGATCGTGACAAAGCCGTCCGCGTTGCTGAACGCCGTCACCGATCCGGAACCTTTGCCCATCGGATATGCCGCAAAGCCCGACTCGGCGTGGACGAGACCGACGAGCAGGTATTCGGTGCGTCCGCGCTCGGAGTTGACGCGCATCGGCAGCGTCGCCGATACCCTCTGGCGGCGTGCCGGCGGCAGTCCCGCGTAGGCGCGAATGACGGGCGCGACGAACTCGTGGAACGTGAAGACGGCGGACGTGGGAAAGCCCGGCAGGATCACCACCGGCTTGCCTGACGAGACCGCGAGACAGATCGGCTTGCCCGGCTTCAGCGCGACACCGTGCGCGACGATGCCAGGGTCGCGCAGCCGGCTCACGACGCGATAGGACAGGTCGCCCGCGCCTTTCGACGTGCCGCCGGACAGGATGACGACGTCGCATCGCAACGCGCGATCGAGCGCCTCGTGCAATGCCGCTTCGTCGTCGCGAACGATGCCGAGGTGAAGCGCCTCGCCGCCGAGTTCCTCGACGGCCGCACCCACGATCGCGGCGTTGGAGTCGTAGACAGCGCCGGGACGCAATGGCTCGCCGGGGGCGACGATCTCGTCGCCCGTCGAAAGAATCGCGACACGCGGCCGGCCATACACGGCGACCTCGGCCAGGCCGATCGCGGCAAGCACGCCGATCTCGCGCGACGTGAGGAGCTGCCCTGCGCGCAGCACGGTTTCGCCTTTGGCGATATCGGTACCTGCGTAGCTCACGTTGTCGCCGGGCGCCACCGCGCGCGCGATCTCGAGCTCCCCGGCGATCACTTCGGTGTGTTCCACCATCACGACCGCGTCCGCGCCGCGCGGAACCATCGCGCCGGTCGCGATCATCGTCGCGTGGCCCGAATGCACTTCCTCGCGCGGTGCGACACCGGTCGCGAGCACTTCGTCGTTCAGCGCGAGGGCACGCGGGTCTTCTTCCATCGCACCGAACGTATCCTCGGCCCGCAACGCGAAGCCGTCGACGTTCGAGCGATCGAAGCCGGGCACGTCGACGGCCGATCGAATATCGTCGGCGAGCACGCGACCGAGCGCGCGCGCGAGCGGCACCGTCTCCTTGCCGAGCGGAGCCAGCCGAAGATGCTGCTGAAAGCGCGCGGTGGCCTCGTCGCGCGTGATGACGGTCAGGAATTGCGTCTGGCGCGCGTCGGGCGCGGGTTGCCGCGTTGGCTCATTCATACAGGTAAACGGTGACCGTCGTCCCCGGCGCGTATCCCTCGCTCTCGCCGGGCACGATCACGAAGCCGTCGGCACGCGTCGTCGACGAGAGAATCGAAGCGCCGCTCAGCGCGAGCGGTTCGATCGCGTCGCCTTCGAAGCGAACGCGGCAGTAGTCGACGCGCCCGATCGCCGAGGCGATCTTGCGCGCGACGACCGCTTGCTTCGTGCGATGCGGCCAGTCGCCGGACCGGCCCGCGCACAGACGAATCGCACGTCCCGCGAAGAAGTCGTAGGCACACAGGCACGATACGGGGTTGCCGGGGAGCAGGAACACGAGCGTTTCACCGACGCGACCGGCGCCGGCCGGGCTCGACGGGCGCATCGCGACGCCGTGGATCGCGAGTTCGCCGGCTTCGGCGAGCAATCTCGGCGCGTGATCTTCGCTGCCGACGCTCGACCCGCCCGATAGCAGAACGATGTCCGCGCCCGGTGCCGTGAGCGCTTCGCGGATGGAAGCCGAATCGTCGCGGAGCTTCAGGTGCTGCTCGACGACGCCGCCATCGCGCGCGACGAGCGCGCGCAGCATCGGCGAATTCGCGTCGTAGATCTGATACGTGTCCTTCGGCTCGCCCGGCTGCACGATTTCGTTGCCCGTCACGAGCATGCGCACGCGCGGCTCGCGCACGACGTCCACGGTCGACATCCCGAGCGACGCAAGAAGACCGACGTCCTGCGCACGCAGGCGCCGTCCCGCTTCCAGGACGAGCGCGCCCGAACGGATGTCTTCACCGCGCACGCCGACGTTCTTGCCGGCGCCGACGGCGAGCGTCAAATCGACGTTGCCGTCCTTCTCTTCGGCGTATTCGGCCGGCACGACGGCGTCGGCGCCGCGCGGCATCGGCGCCCCCGTCATGACGCGCACCGCGCGGCTCGGACCGACCGCGTCGCCGGCGAAGGGTTGCCCCGGTAACGCCTGGCCCACGATCGCGAACGTCAATGGGTTGTAATCGCCGGCGCCCGACGTGTCGACGCTGCGCACGGCATAGCCGTCCATCGCGGAACGATCGAACGCGGGGACGTCGAGGCTCGCGGTGACAGGACGCGCGAGAACGCGCCCGCACGCCGCTTCGAGCCCGATGCGCTCGGAGCCGAGCCGCGCAGCGTGCGCGTCGATCCATGCGAGGACGGGCGCGACCTCCGAACGCTGGCTGAAGCCATGCATGCGCACGTCCTTCGGCATGGGTCGATTCGCGGGCATCGGGGATGTTTGCGCGAGAAATGTGCAGGTGCCGTTGGCAGGCACCCGCGACGGAATGAGTCGATTATAGGGCGAAGCGATTGCGCGTTACGCTCGCAGCCCAAGCGTGCGGGTCGCCGTGCGTTATATTTTTCGGTATATTACGCGCGGTTTCGGATCGACAGGCCACGCCATGATCGCCAGGCGAGCGACGATTGCGCTGATTCTCGTGTTTTTCGCCGCGGCCGGCGTGCCGTGCGCGAGGGCGGCCGACGTCACCGTGTTCGCCGCGGCGAGCCTCAAGGAGGCGTTGGACGACCAGGCGCGGCAATTCGAAACGGCGACGGGCAACAGGGTCGTGATCGCGTACGGAGCGAGCAACGCGCTCGCGCGGCAGATCGAATCGGGCGCGCCGGCCGATCTGTTCATCTCCGCGGACCGCGACTGGATGAATGACGTCGAGCAAAAGAAGCTGGTGAGGCCAGGCACGCGCGTCGACCTGCTGCGCAACACGCTGGTGCTGATCGCCCCGGCTTGGACCAAATCCGCGCTCCCGATCGCGCCGCATTTCGCGCTTGCGGCGGCTCTCGGCACGGACAAGCTCGCGATGGCCAATCCCGACAGCGTTCCCGCGGGCAAGTACGGCAAGGCGGCGCTCGAGCGACTCGAAGTCTGGAGCAGCGTCGAGCGGCGGATCGCGCGCGCCGAGAACGTACGCGCGGCGCTCGCGCTCGTGTCGCGCGGCGAAGCGCCGTTCGGCATCGTCTATGCAACCGACGCGTATTCCGACAAGGGCGTACGCATCGTCGGCAGGTTTCCGGAAACGAGCCATCCGCCGATCGTCTACCCGGCGGCCGTGACGGCGGCAAGCAAGTCGGCGGCGGCAAGCGCGCTTCTCGATTACCTGGGGTCCGCGGCGGCACGCCGCACCTGGGAGAAGTACGGCTTCGGGCTCGCGAAGTAGGCAATGACGCCGCCGACTGCGAACGAGATCCAGATCCTGGCGCTGAGCCTCAAGGTGGCGGGTTTCAGCGTGCTGTGCAGTCTTCCGGTCGCGGTGCTCGTCGCGTTCGCTCTCGCGCGGTTCACGTTTCCCGGGAAGACCGTGGTCGACGCGATCGTCCATCTTCCGCTCGTACTGCCGCCGGTCGTCGTCGGCTTCGCGCTGCTGGTGCTCTTCGGCAAGCAAGGTCCGATCGGGAGCTGGCTCGATCGGTGGTTCGGCATCGTGCTGGCGTTCCGATGGACCGGCGCGGCGCTCGCATCCGCCGTGATGGGCTTTCCGCTCATGGTCCGAGCGATCCGGCTGTCGATCGAAGCCATCGACCGGAGGCTGGAGGTCGCCGCGCGCACGCTCGGCGCGTCGCGGCTCTGGGTGCTCTTTTCGATCACGCTGCCGCTGGCGCTGCCGGGCATCGTCACGGGTACGTTGCTGTCGTTCGCGCGCGGGCTCGGCGAATTCGGCGCGACGATCACGTTCGTGTCCAACATTCCCGGCGAGACGCAAACACTCCCCCTCGCGATCTACACGTTCACACAAGTGCCGAGCGGCGACGCGCAGGCGCTGCGCCTGTCAGTCATCGCGGTGGTCCTGTCGATCGTCGCGCTCGCGACATCGGAGTGGCTGACGCGGCGAGCGCTGCGTCTGCAAAGCGATGATCGACGTTGACGTCGAAGAGCGCCTCGGCGCATTCCGCCTCGACGTGAAGTTCGCAGTCGAAGCGCCGATCGTCGGCCTGTTCGGGCGATCGGGTTCCGGCAAGACGAGCGTAGTGAACGCGATCGCCGGCATCGGCAGACCGCACCGCGGAAGGATCCGGATCAACGGCGACGTCCTCTTCGACTCCGACCGCGGCATCGACGTGCCGCCCGACAGGCGACGCGTCGGCTACGTGTTTCAGGACGCGCTGCTTTTTCCGCACCTCGACGTCGAGTCCAACCTGACCTACGGGCAGCGCCTGCGGTCAGCGGCCGAGCGTGTCATTTCGCAGGACCGCGTCGTCGACCTGCTCGGGCTCGCGAACGTGTTGCGGCGCGCGCCGCAAACGCTGTCGGGCGGCGAGAAGCAGCGGGTGGCGATCGGTCGCGCGCTGCTGGCGCAACCGCGGATCCTGCTGATGGACGAGCCGCTTGCCTCGCTCGACGTGCCGCGCAGCGTCGAGATACTCGACTACATCGAGCGTTTGCGCCACGAGCTCGCGATTCCGATCGTGTTCGTCAGTCATTCGGTCGCGCAGATCACCCGGCTCGCCGACACCGTCGTCGTCCTCGCCGACGGCAAGTGCCTCGCGGTCGGCGACGTGGAAGACGTGATGGGGCGGCCGGATCTGCGACCGGCAACCGGCCGCTACGAGGCCGGTTCCATCATCGACGCCGAGGTCGTCGCACACCAGGCGGCCCTGGGGCTCACGACGCTGGCGTTCGACGGCGGCGAGCTGCGGGTGCCGGAACTCGACGTTTCCGTCGGCAAACGGTTGCGCGTGCGCATCCGCGCGCGCGACGTCTCGCTCGCGCTGACGCGCCCGCCCGACATCAGCATCCTCAACGTGCTGCCGGGCAGCGTCGCGTCGATCGACGACGATGCGGGTCGCATCATCGATCTGACGATCGCGGTCGGCGCGGCCCGCATCAGCGCGCGGATCACCCGGTACTCCCACAACGAACTGCGCATCGAACCGGGGCGCAACGTCTTCGTGCTGGTGAAAGCCGTGTCCTTCGATCAGCGCAGCGTCGGTTACGCCGGAGCTGGCCATCCATGAAGGCCGAGGTCCGCCTGCATATCCGGGACGCCGGCCATGCGAGCGCGTTCGCGATCGGGCCCGGCAAGGTCGCATTGCTCGAGGCGATCCGCGATACGGGCTCGATCACATCGGCTGCGAAGGCGCTCGGAATGTCGTATCGCCGCGCCTGGCTGCTGGTCGATGAAACCAACCGCTGCCTCACCCATCCGGCCGTGGACACGGCTTCCGGTGGAGAACATGGCGGCGGCAGTGCACTGACCCCGACCGGCGAAGCGCTCGTCGCTCGCTACCGTGCGCTGGAGCGGGAAACGGCGGGCGCCGTGCGCCGGATGTTCGGATCGATGCTTCGCGAGACGCCGGCCGTGCGCAAGCCGCGCTGAGGTCCGCCAGTCGCAGTGTCCGCAGGATCAAAGGTCGAGCACCAATAGCGGCGATCGGGACCGCGAGCAGCACGGCGTGAACGGGTCGTTTGCCGCATGTTCCTCGGCCGTCAGGAAAAGATCGCGGTGGTCCGGTTCACCCTCGAGCACGCGCGTCAGGCACGTGCCGCAGACACCCTGCTCGCAGGAGGTGACGATCTCGACGCCCGCATCGGCGAGCGCCCGCACGACCAACTTGCCCTTCGGCACGACGATCACGCGGCCCGAGCTCGCGAGCCTGACGTCGAAGCTGCCGTCCGTCTCGCTCGTAACCGGCGTGGCGCTGCTCCGGCGCACGCGTGCAGTAGTGCATCGCGAACGCCTCGCCGACGATGGCCAGGCGCTCGGCCATGCAGAGGATCGGCGTGATGCCGATCCCGCCCGCCAGCAGCAGGCTACGCTGCGCGTCGTGAGCCAGCGCGAAGTGGTTTCTCGGCGTGCTGAGGGCGAGAACGTCGCCTTCGTTGACCCGTTCGTGCATCGCGAGCGAGCCGCCGCGGGTTGCCGGGTCCTTCAACACGCCAATCAGATAGCGGTGGCTCTCGCTCGGATCGTTGCACAGCGAGTACTGGCCGCGTCAGCCCATTGGGCAGCTGCACGTCGATGTGCGAGCCGGCCGAGAATGCCGGCAGCACGGCGCCATCGACGGCGACGAGCTCGAACGTGCAGATGTCCCGTGCTTCGGCCGTCTTGCGGGCCACCCGCACGTGCAGCGTTCCGACGTTCATCGATGGGCGCAGCCGCCTTGTGTCGACAACGGTCAACCGCTCGGGCTGCTCTGCGCGGCCCCGCGGCTGCGCAGCCAGTTGAGGGTGACGAACAGGGCGATCGCGAACACGGTGAGCAATGTCGCGACCGCGAGGATAGACGGGTCGATCGCTTCGCGGATGCCGCTCCACATCTGGCGCGGCACCGTGCGTTGCGCGGGGCCACCGATGAACAGGATCACGACGACTTCGTCGAACGAAGTCGCGAACGCGAAGATCGCGCCGGTGGCGACGGCCGGCGAGATGAGCGGCAGCATGACGCGGCGGAACGCCGTCCATGGCGGCGCCCCCAGCCCGGCGGCGGCGCGCACGAGGTTGCGGTCGAACGAGAGCAGCGAAGCGGTCACGGTGATCACCACGAACGGTGTCCCGAGCGCCGCGTGCGCGAGCACCACGCCGGCATACGAGTCCGTGAGGCCGAGCGGCGCGAACACCATGTAGAAGCCCACGGCGACGACCACCACCGGAATGATCATCGGCGAGATCAGGAGCGGCATGATGACGGAGCGCCATGGGAAGTTCGAGCGTGACAGCCCGAGGGCGGCCAACGTGCCGAGCACGGTGGCGATCAGCGTCGCCATCGCGCCGATGCCGAGACTGTTGAGAAAGGCGCGCTGCCAGTCGGGATTGAGCAGCGCCTTTTCATACCAGCGTAGCGAAAACCCGGTCATCGGATACGAAAAATACGAGCCGGCGTTGAAGGACAGCGGAATGATCGCCAGCACCGGCAAGATCAGGAAGGCCAGCACGATGCCCGTCTGCCAGTTGGTCCAGACGAGCGCGATCCGCGTCGACAGCGGGCGGTTGTCCGCGATGTTGGTGACTGACATGAATCGGTTTCTCAGCCGAAACGCAAGCGGTCGATGCCGACCAGCCGGTTGAAGATCAGGTAGAACACGACGGTGAAGGCGACGAGGTAGAGCGACAACGCGCCGGCCAGACCCCAGTTCAGCAGCTCGTTGGTCTGCTGCGCAATCAACTGGCTGATCATTTCGTCGCCCGCGCCGCCGAGCAGCGCCGGCGTGATGTAGTAGCCGAGCGCAAGCAGGAAGACGAGGAAGCAACCGGCCCCGACGCCCGGCAATGTCTGCGGCACGTAAATGCGCAGGAACGCCGTTACCGGGTGCGCACCGAGCGATTGTGCCGCGCGCATGTACGTGGGCGGAACGCTCTTCATCACCGAATAGATCGCCAGGATCATGTACGGCAGCAGCACGTGCGTCATGCCGATCAGCACGCCGGTGCGGTTGAACACGAGCGGCAGCGGTTGGCGGACAAGTCCGACGCTCAGCAGCAGGCTGTTGATGACGCCGCCGGGCTGGAGCAGCACGTACCACGCGGTAATGCGCACCAGCAGCGACGTCCAGAACGGAATGATGACCAGCAGCATGAGCCGTGCGCTTTGCCGGGGCGGCAGCGTGGCGAGTCGCCACGCCACGCCGTAGCCCAGCAACAGGCAGATCAGCGTGACGGTGCCGCTGATCCACACGGTGCGGCCGAAGGCGGGGAGATAAACCGCGCTCTGCGCATTGACGGCGGTGATGGCGCCGCGCTCGTTCACCTGCGCATCGACACCCGTGAGCAGATAGTCCGGCGTAGGAGACTGCGCCGCGCGCTTCAGGATGCGCCATGTTTCGTGCTCGCCCCAGCGCGGATCGATGCCGATCAACACCGGCTTCCAGGCGGCGGGCGCGTTGTCGGGCAGGCTGCGCGCCGCGCGCATCACCAGGCTGCGCATCTCGGGTTGGTAGAAGTTGAGCCGGCGTGCCACGCCGCCCAGCGCCCCGGATTGGGATGCCGCACTCAAGTCGGCGCCCAACGCGGCAAACACCGGCTCGTCCGGCACGCCCTCTCCATTCCAGTGCGCGATGGCTTGCGTCAGCCGGGGCAGCGTCTGCGGTACTTCGGAGTTCTGAACGCTGCGCGCCAACAAGAGCCCGATCGGCGTGATGAACGTCGCGAGCAGGAACAGCAGCAACGGCAACGCGAGGAGCAGCGCATCGCGCGCGGCACGCCGCCGCTCATGGCGGTAACCCTCGGCGCCGCTGCCCGCCGCGCCGCCGGCGCCGGCGGGCAGGGAGCGGACCGAGAGTTCCGGTGTCATGCGCTGCTGGCGGACCAGTCAGATCGAACGGCTCACTTGGCCATCCACGTCTGGAACTGCTTGCCGAGCGAATCGCCGTTGTCGGCCCAGAAGGCCGCGTTGATCTGCACGGCGTTCTTGAAGTTGTCCGGCGCCGTCGGCAGCTCGTTCAGGCGTGCCTTGTCCACGAGCGGGATTGCGTCCTTGCGCGGCGGAGCGTACGGAATGTACTTGCTGAGGTTGGCGAGTTGCTGAGGCTGCGACGCGAAGACGATGAACTCCTCGGCCACCTTCGTGTGCTTCGCGCCGGTCGGCACGCCCCACCATTCGTAGTCGTACACCTGGCCATCCCAGACGATCTTGAACGGCTTGTTGTCCTTCTTGACGGCGTCGGCGATGCGGCCGTTGTACGCCATGACCATCGCGACGGCGCCGTCGGCCAGAAGCTGCGGAGCCTGCGAGCCGGCCTCCCACCAGACGATGTTGCTCTTGATGGTGTCGAGCTTCTTGAATGCGCGCGCGGCGCCCGCCGGCGTGCCGAGCACCTTGTAGAGCTCGGCCCTCGGCACGCCGTCGGCCAGAAGCGCCCATTCCATCGCGACCTTCGGCGACTTGCGCAGACCCCGCTTGCCGGGAAACTTCTGCACGTCGAAGAAATCGGCGATCGTCGTCGGCGCGGTTTTCATCTTCGAGCTGTCGTAGGCGTAGACCGTCGACCACACCATGCTCGCGATCGCGCATTTCAGGATCGCGCCGGGCAGGAAGTCCTTGGTATCGCCGATCATCTTCGCGTCGAACTTCTGCAGCAGGCCTTCGTCGCACGCGGTGATCGCGTCGTTGGTCTCGAGGTCGATCAGGTCCCACGTGGTGTTCTTGGCCTGCACCATCGCCTGCAGCTTGGCGATGCCGCCGTCGTACGACTCGAACGTGAAATCGTTCTTGGTCTTCTCGGTGAACGGCGTGAAATACGCGTGCTTGGCGGCGTCTTCATACGCGCCGCCGAAGTCCACGACCGACAGCGTTGCGGCGTGAACGGGTCCAGTGAGCAATGCGCCGGCGGCCAACGTCAAGCCGAGCAGGCGGCTGTAAGGGAAACGAAGCGACACGGTGACACCTCCTGTGGTGGGTGGGCGGAAAGCGATCGTGATGCGGTCCTGGCTCGTCACAGCCTCGCGCCAGCGGAAGGCAGATGAAGAACCTTGCAGTCGTCGTGGCGCCAACTGACTTTGACAGCTTCGCCAACCGACGGCAACTCGTAGTGCTGCACGTTGGGCACCTTGGCGACCATGCTGGCGCCGCCGGCCAGCGCCACTTCGACGCGGTAGTGGTCGCCGCAATAAATCAGCGTTTGCACGTGGGCGGGCAGTGCGTTCGTCGTGGTCCCATCGCCGACACCGAGGCGGGTGCGCTCGGGGCGCAGAGCGAGCGTGGCACGGCTGTCGGCGAACAGGCCGTCGCTGCGTCGTCCGCGCACGATGTCGCCGTTGTCCAACGCGAGCGTGGCCCAGTCGTCGGTGAGCTCGGTCACACGGCCATGCAGTCCGTTGTTCTCGCCGACGAAGTTCGCGACGAACGCGTTGCGCGCGTTCTCGTACAGCTCGGTGGGTGTGGCGAGCTGCTGGATGCAGCCTTCGGAAAACACGGCCACGCGGTCGGACATCGTGAGCGCCTCGCCCTGGTCGTGCGTCACGTAGACGATGGTGAGTCCCAGCTCACGATGCAGCCGGATGATTTCGTACTGCATCGTTTCGCGCAGATGCTTGTCGAGCGCACCGAGCGGCTCGTCCATCAGCACCACGCGCGGCTCGAAGACCAACGCCCGCGCCAGCGCCACGCGCTGCTGCTGGCCACCCGACAATTGCGCCGGACGACGGGCGCCAAGATGGCCGAGCTCCACCATGTCGAGCGCGCGCCGGACGCGGGCCTGCTGCTCGGTCTTCGACACGCGCCGCACCGAGAGCGGAAAGGCGACGTTCTCCGCAATCGTCAAGTGCGGAAACAGCGCGTAGTTCTGAAACACCATGCCGATGTCGCGCTGGTGGGGCGGCTTGTCGTCCAGCCGCTTGCCGTCGAGCACGATGTGGCCGCGCGTGGGCATCTCGAAACCGGCCAGCATCATCAGCGTCGTCGTCTTGCCCGACCCCGACGGCCCGAGCAGCGAGACGAACTCGCCGCGCGCCACCTGCAGATTCAAGCCGCGGACGACGAAATGCGTGCCGTCGTAGGTCTTGTCGATGTCGTGAAAGGCGATGAAAGGTGAAGGAGTGTCCGGCATTGCAGCCCTCACCGTGCGCGATCCGGGTCAACGAAAGCCGATGCGCGCTTTGCAATGTAGCGCGCGAAATCGTAGTTGGGCCGTTCGAGCGGACTGAGCTGACCGGGCGTCGCCAACGGCGCCTGCACGCCGCGAAACACGGCTTCCACGCCGCGGCGGTCCTCCGCGTTGACGTCGTCGAGCAGCTTCTTGAGCTTGCCCATGTAATCGTGCGCCTGCGGATCGGAGACGAATTCCGGCGCCAATCCGCCGCCGAAACGGATATGCACGCGGTCCACGCCCTGCGGCTGCAGCGACAGATACCAGAAATAGCCGGGTGTCAGCGTGATCAGGTGCGTGGGATAGATCGCGATCAGCACCGTAGTCTTGCGCCAGTGGCCCGTCAGACGCGCGTTGTCCGGGTGCGCGTTGCCGATCGGCAGCGACGCTTCCTTCGCGATCCAGTGATAGTTGAAGGTCTCGTGTCCGGGCGGACATTGCATGTCTTCGAGCTTCGAGTGCGGTCCCACCGTCGCCCGATGAAGCACGGGCAGATGGTAGCTCTCCATGAAATTCTCGGCGAGGATCTTCCAGTTCGTGTTCCAGACGTGCTCTTCATAAAACGTCTCGACGTAGTTGCCCATCTCGTAAGGTGCAATCAGCTTGTCGAGTTCGGCCAACCGCTCGGCCACGGGACGTGCCTCGCGGTCGAGCGTGACGTAGACCCAGCCCTGCCAGACTTCGCAGCGGACTTCGGGCAGCTTGTAGGATTCCTTGCGGAAGCCGGGCTGGTTGCTCAAGAGCGGCGCGCCGCGCAGTTCGCCGTCCAGCGTGTAGCTCCACGCGTGATACGGGCAGACGATGACGCGCGCATTGCCGCGTCCCTGGAGCAGCACCGACATCCGGTGCAGGCACACGTTGGACATCGCTCGGAGCTTGCCTTCGGCGGTACGCAGCACCACGACCGGCTGGCCGTTGATGTCGGCCGTCAGATAATCGCCGGCCTTGGCGAGCGCGCTCGCACGGCCGAGGCACTGCCACTCGCGGGCGAAGATCGTCTGCTTTTCCAATTCCAGAAAAGCCGGCGACGTATAGACCTGCGGCGGCATCGCGCGCGCCTCTTCGAACGGCCGCGACGACGACTCGCAAAGCTTCGCCAGCACCGCCGCGGCGGCGTCGGGTGTCCGTGATGGCGGAACGGAATGTTCTTGCAAAGCGTGCATGGCAGTCAGCATAAGGTTGCTGGAAGATTCCGGCTAGGCGGCGCGGCTCGCTACCAATCGCCGCGTAACCGCGAACGATTGCACAAAGAACGTCAGGCTGCGTAAAGCGACCCGGCGGCGATGCGCCCGGTCAGCGTATCCATGAAGGTCAGGCACTGGGCGAGTTGCGCCAGCGTCACGTACTCGTCCGCCTTGTGCGCCTGCTCGATGCTGCCTGGTCCGCAGACGACCGTGGGCACGCCGATGGCCTGGAACAGGCCGCCTTCGCTGCCGAACGAAACGGTGCGCGTCTTCGGGTTGCCGGCCGCGGCGCAGGCCAGGCGCTTGAGCCACGCGTCGGCCGGTCGATCGGCGAGCGCCGGGTAGTCGGTCAGCGATTGCCACTCGATCGCGCTGCCCGCGTGGACGGTGCGCATCTCGGGCACCAGCGTTTGCTCGGTGTAGGCGCGGGCGGCATCGACGACGGCCCCGGGGTCCTCGCCGGGGAGGTTGCGGATCTCGAACTCCACCTCCGCATGGTCGGGAATCACGTTGAGCGCGATGCCGCCGCTGATCCGGCCCGTATGCACGGTGGTGTAGGGCGGCTCGAAAGCCCCGTCGTGCATGCCGCGCTCGCGCAGATCGCGCGCGGTGCGGCGCAGCCAGGTCGCGAACTCGGCCGCGAAGTCGGCCGCGTTGACGCCGAGGTGCGTCAGCGACGAATGCCCGGCGAGCCCCTTGACGCAGCAGCGATACGCCCGTTTGCCTTTGTGCGCCACGGCCACTTGCATGCTGGTTGGCTCGCCGATGATGCAGGCCAGCGGCTTGACCGGGGCGGCCGCCAACTGCGATAGCAAGCCGCGCACGCCGAGGCAGCCGATTTCCTCGTCGTAGCTGAAGGCGAGGTGCACCGGCGTCTGGCGGCTGACGGCGAGGAAGCGCGGGACCATCGCCAGCACCACCGCGAGGTAGCCTTTCATGTCGGCCACGCCGCGGCCGAGCACGCGGTCGCCTCCACGGGTCATTGCGAATGGCGGCACCGTCCACGGCTGGCCGGCCGCCGGCACCACGTCGGTGTGTCCCGACAGACAGAGGCCCGGCCGGTCGCTCGGGCCGATCGTCGCGTACAGGTTTGCCTTGCGGCCGGTCGCATCGTGGATCAGCGTGGATTCGATCCCGTAGCCACCGAGGACGTCGCGGACGTAGTCGATCAGCGGCAGGTTCGATTCCGAGCTGCGCGTGTCGAACGCGATCAGCCGTTCGAGGATGTCGAGCGCGGGGGCGAGCGAAGGATGGTCCACGCAGCGGATCCTTGACCGTCAGAGGTCGCCCGGCACGCCGAACGAGGGCGCCTGCTCGGGGTTCCTGGCGCGGTTCACATAGTCCTTCATCTGCGGCTGGTAGCGCTGCCACAGCGACTCCAGACCGGCGAGCGGCGACGTCTCCGACCAATCGACGCGCAGATCGACGCACGGCCAGACATCGTGCTCGTGCACGGCGATGCCCGCCGAATGAAGGGGACCGGCTTCGCCGCCCGTCGCTACTCCTGCCGCGAGCGCCGCCAGCAAGCGATCGGCGATGAAGTCCTGCGGCCTCGCCTCGAAGGCCTCGACCATCGCCGCGGCGACGCCGGTGTTCGCGAGCAGGTTGCCGGCCGCCACGCAGTCGCGCCCCTGGGCCACGGCCGTGACGCCGAGACCCTTGGCGCCGGTGAACGCGGCGCTGTGTCCGCCATCGTCGAGCACCGCCAGTTGCCGCCATTGCGAATGGGCGCGCGCCGCCGTCAACTGCGCCAACGCGCCGGTCGCACCATAACCCTGCTCGAGCAGCGCCAGGCCGAGCACGCCCAGCACCGGGTCGGTGACGTTCTGGCTCAGCACGACGCCTCGCGCGCCGACCCACAGGCAGCGACTCGCCACGGCCGGGCTCGAGCTGGCGATGATGCCGCCGACAGAGCCAGTGCGCGCACAGCGTCCTGCGAGCGAGATCGTCATCGTCTTCCTGGCTACCGCTTGTCGGGGATGACGGCCGTGGCGTCGATCTCGACGAGCCACTCGGGCCGCGCCAGCGCCGCGACGACGACGCCGGTCGATACCGGGAACACACCCTTCAACCAGCGCCCGACGACGTTGTAGACCGGTTCGCGGTAACGCACGTCGACCAGGTAGATGGTGACCTTGCAGATGTGGCCGAGCTCGCTGCCCGCCTCGTCGAGCAGCATCTTGATGTTGGCCATCGCCTTCTCGGCCTGCGCGGTGACGTCGCCGATGCCGACCGACTCGCGCGTGTCGAGGTCCTGGCCGATCTGTCCGCGCAGGAAGACGATGTTGTTGGCGACCACCGCCTGGCAGAGGTCGTTGTCGAGCTTCTGCTCCGGGTAGGTGTCGCGCGTGTTGAACTTGCGGATGCGGGTGTGCGCCATCGGGCCCTCCGTCGATTGCGTCAGACGTTTGCGATCTCGCGTGAAGGCGACGGCGCGTACGCGAGGTAGCTGCGCTGCTTCGCGATGTGATCGGCGATGTACTTCGCGTCGTACCAGACCCCCCAGATGAACGAGGACCCGCGCCGCGTTTGCCACGGCAAGCCGAGGAAATACACACCCGGCTCGGACGACACGCCGCGCTGATGCCGGGGGCGTCCTTTGTCGTCCAACGCGTCGAGCTTCAGCCAGCCATAGTCGGCCCCATAGCCCGTCGCCCAGATGATCGACGCAATGCCCGCGCGCGCGAGGTCGAGATCGCGGATCGGATCGGTCACGCACGCCGGCATCGGCAGGAACTCGCGCGCCTCGGGCTCCTCGGGGAGCGCGATGCCGTTTCGCGCGACGAACGCGTCGGCCTCGTCGAGCACCAGCAGGTAGTTCGCGTCTCCGCGTTCGATGTTCGCCGCGAGATCGTCGGCGAAGCGCATCACGCCGTTCTCCAACCCCTCCGTGCGGCCGACGAGCGTGATGCCTCGCGCCGCGAGACGCCGGAAATCGATCGTGTTGCCGCCGTAGGCTCCGCTAACGGCGATCGTCGTGTGCTCCACACCGGGCGTCGCCTCGGCGTCCCACTTGTTCAGCACGCCGAGCCACCAGACGAAGTCACGGCCGCGATAGCTGCGCGGAGGCCGGTCGTGGGCGCCCACCGACAGGTAGACGCGGCGGCCGGCGCGCACGAGTTCGTCGGCAATCTGCACGCCCGACGAGCCGGCGCCGACAACGAGCACCGCCCCGTCGGGTAGTTCACCGGGATTGCGATAGCTCGCCGAATGCATCTGCGCGATCCCCGCCGTCTCGGGGACCAGCGGCGGGATGACCGGCACCTGGAACGCGCCGGTCGCTGCGACGACGTACTCGGTTTCGATCGTTCCGTGCGACGTGTCGACGCGAAAGCCCGAGCCGCCGACCTTGCGCGTCACGCGCGTGACATCGACGCCGCAGCGGATCGGTGCGCCGATCTTTCGCGCATACGCGACGAAATAGTCGGCGATGTCCTCCTTGGGGACGAACGCGTCCGGATCGCCCGAAAACTGCATGTTCGGGAACCGGTCGTGCCACGCCGGGCCGTTGGCGACCAGGGAATCCCAGCGCGCGCTGCGCCACCGCTCGGCGATGCGCCCGCGCTCGAGCACCACGTGGGGGATCGCGGCGCGACCCAGATGCTCGCTCATGGCAACGCCGGCCTGGCCGGCACCGACGACGACGACGTCGGTTTTCTCGATTGACATTGGAATCCTTGGCTGCTGCATGATCGGTCGACGTCGGCGTGCATGCTGCCGAGGACCGTCAAACGCTTGCGGGTAAGCCGACTACTCTATGTCGCCCGGCGTGCATCTGCAAAAACTTTCTAAAGATGCAATGCATGCATTGAGGCTATGACGTTCCATTACGACCGATATACGTCGCCCAAGAGGACGTGGTCTGCGCGAGGCGGCGTTCGGCTGATCTTTTCCGCGCAAAACTGTGCGAAACGCTGTACGACCCGGCGCGGCTGGACGCTTGCGAGTCGCGCGATGCCGAGCGTCATGGGTCGCAGCTTCTCGTTGAACGGGCGAATCGCAAATTCGTTGCCGTCGACGGTCCGCGTCGATTTGAGCGGAAAGTTCAGGATGCTGTAGCCGAGCCCGTTCGCGACCATGCCGCGGACGACCTCGGGCTGCGATGAGTGGAACGCCGGGACCGGGCGGCGACCGACGGTATCGAAGAGCGACGCGAAGTACTCGCGGCTGTAGGGCAGGTCGAGCATCACGTAAGGCTCGTCGAGCAGGTTTGCGAGCGCCACCGAATCTCCCTGCGCGAGCTTGTGCGCCTTCGGCAGGATGACATAGGGTGGCAGCTCGACGAGCGGCGTGAATTCGATTTCGTCGACGAGCGCAAGATTGTAAGTAAGCGCGAGGTCCAGGCTGCCATCGCGCAGGCCGCGCAACAGTTCCTCCTGGCCGACTTCGCGGGTGTCGAACTCGATGTTCGCGTGCTCGGCGATGAAGCTCGCGAGAATCGGCGGGAGCACCGGCGGCGCGAGCGAGGCGAGGCAGCCGAGCGTGATGACGCCGCTCAAGCCAGAGTTCATCTCGCGCGCTGCGGTTTGCAGTTCATCGGCGTTCTTCAGCAGGCTGCGTGCGAGTCCGAGCAGATCGCGCCCGGCCTGCGTCAGCGACAGGCCGGCGGCGTGATGGCGCACGAAAAGCTGGACGCCGAACGACGATTCCAATTCCGCGAGCGCGGTCGAGATCGAAGGCTGCGAGATATGCAGCACCTTCGACGCTGCCGTGAACGACAGCACCTCGGCCGTGACGACGAAGTAGCCGAGCTGGCGCAGCGTGTAGTGCAATTGGCGATAGGACGACATGGGGCGATCCACCGCGCGGCTACGTCCACTTCGAGCAGAA
>DATJFI010000001.1:0-5380 GCA_035495715.1 Casimicrobiaceae bacterium | reverse complement strand
GCGCGCGGGGTACGGCGCTTCGAAATAGCCGGCCATGATTTCGTTGACCTTCGCGAAATCCGCGAGGTCGGCGAGCAGGATCGTCAGTTTTGCGATGTCGTTCAGCGTCGCACCGGCGGACGCCGTGACGGCGCGCAGGTTCCTGAACACCTGATGCGTCTGCGCCTCGATGCCTTCGACGATCTGCATCGTCTTCGGATCCAGCGGGATCTGGCCGGACAGGTAGAGCGTGTCACCGACGCGGATCGCCTGCGAATACGGCCCGATCGCGGCCGGCGCGCCGGGGCTGTGGATCGCCTGCTTGGGCATGGCACCTCCGTTTTTCGAATCAGCAGTTTAGCAGCGGGGGTCTTTAACGGAGCGCGGCACCGGCTGGACATCCGCGCGATTGCGGCCCGCGGAGCGCTCGGTATAATTACGGATTCGGGGACGTAGCTCAGCTGGGAGAGCGTCGCGTTCGCAATGCGAAGGTCGAGGGTTCGATCCCCTTCGTCTCCACCAGACCTCACGGGGCGGCATCCGCCGATCCTTTTCGTTTCAGAGCGGAGCGCAAGAATGCGCTCCGCACCCTCGCTCCATCAATCGCGCTGCACCCGGAAGCAGATGACTTCCTGGCGCTTTGTCCTCGCCGGCGCGTTCGCTCGCGCGACCCGTCACCGCGCCCGCGTGATCCGCGCGATCCCGACGACCGGCTCGACGAGTGCCACGAGAATCACGATGAGCGCGATCTGCAGCGTCGATGCGGCGGCGATGACGAGCTGGCTTCCCTGGAACTGCAGGTAGCTGAAAATCTCGATCGGCAACGTCGTGAGCCCCGGGCCGGTCAGGAAGAGCGCCGTGTTCAGTTCGCCGAACGACACGATGAACGCGAACAGCCACCCGGACAGCACGCCCGGCCAGATCAGCGGCAGCGTCACGAGGAACAGCGTGCGAACGGGGCCGGCACCCAGGCTCTGACCCGCCTCTTCGAGCGCCGGGTCGAGCGCCTGCGCGCTCGCCAGCACCGTACGAAAGCCGTACGGCATGCCGACGACGCAGTGCGCGAGGAGAAGGCCGGCGAACACGGGCATGCCGATCGTCTTGTAGAGCAGCAGCAGCGCGACGCCGAGGATGATCGTCGGGAACACGAGCGGCGCGAGAAACAGCGACTGCACGACGCCGGCGATGACACCGCGGCGACGCGCGAGAAACAGCGCCGCCAGCGTGCCGAGAATCGTCGCGATCGTTGCCGAGGTGAGCGCGAGCTCGACACTCAGCGCGAACGCGCTTCGCATGTTCTCGAGACCGAAGAACTCGGCGAACCAGCGCAGCGAGATCGCTGGCGGCGGGAACTGGAAGTAATCGTTCGGCGAGAAGGCGGCGACGACGACGATCAGGATCGGAAAGACGATGAGCGCGAACGCGACGCTCGTCGCGACGCCGCGAATCGCCACACCCGCGCGCGATGAGCCTGTCATCGCCCCGTCCCGTGCACGCGCCCGGGCCGCAGGAGAGCGAGGATCAGCGCGGTGAACGCGAGCGCGATCGCCAGCAGGACGAACGCGAGCGCCGCCGCGAGCGGCCACTGGAAGGCGGTGACGCTGTCGTAGATCATGCTCACGAGAAGCTTCGAGCGCGGTCCGCCAAGCAGCGTGATCGTCACGTACGCCGAGAGCGTCAGCAGGAACACGAGCAGCGTTCCCGACGCGATGCCGGGCGTCGACAGCGGCAGCGTGACGTGCACGAACGTGCGAAGCGGGGACGCGCCGAGCGCCTGCGCGGCCTCCTCGTAGCGCCGATCGAGAGCGACGAGCGTGTTGGCGATCGAGATCACCATGTACGGCAACAGGATCGTCATCAGCGCGACGACGACCGCCGAGGGCGTGTACAGCAGATCGAGGGGCGCATCGATCCATCGGAGATCGCGCAGCGTCGTGTTGACCACGCCCTGTCGCTCGAGGAGCGCGACCCAGCCGTAGGCGCGCACCACGTTGCTCACCATGAGCGGAAACAGCAACAGAAGAAGCGCGAGCATCCGCCGCCGCGGCGGCAGGAGTGCGACGAAATAGGCCACCGGATAGCCGATGACGAGGCACAGGCCCAGGATCACCGCCGCCACGCCCAGCGTGCGTCCGATGATCGTCAGATAGAACGAGTCGCGCAGCAGGTCGACGTAGTTGTGCAATGTGAGCGACGCCCCATAGAGCTCGCTTGTCGACGGGGCATGAAGGCTCACCCAGAACAGATAGACGACGGGCACGACGAAGAGGACGCTCACGGTCGCGAGCGGCGGCGCAAGCAGAAACCAGCCGTAACGCGCGTTCACCGCGCAACTTCGGCCGAGGCGGCCTGCTTCGCCGGCGCCTCGTCGAGCACGACCGCACTGTCGGGATCCCATGCGCAATGCACTTGATCGCCGATCGACCAGTCGCCGGCGCGCGCATCCTGCCGGTACGCGATGAGCGAGCCCGCGGCGCTGTCCATGTAGAAATGCGTCACCGGCCCGCGGTAGACGACGTCACGGATGCGCGCGGGAATGCCTTCCCCATCGATTTGGTCGAGCCGCAGCCGTTCCGGCCGTACGGCGATGCGCACGCGCTCGCCGATCGGCCGGTCCGCCCGCACCGTGACGCGCCCGGCCGGCGTTTCGACGACGTTCACGCCCGCTTCACGCGCGACGATGTTGCCCTCGTCGAAGTTGCTCGCACCGAGGAAGCTCGCGACGAATGCGTTGCGGGGCCGGTCGTAGATGTCGCGCGGTGCGCCGATCTGCTCGATGACGCCGTCGCGCATCACCGCCACGCGGTCCGACAGCGTGAGCGCTTCCTCCTGATCGTGGGTCACGAACACCGCCGTGATGCCGAGCCGTTGCTGGAGGCTTCGCAGCTCGACCTGCATTTCCTCCCGCAGCATCTTGTCGAGCGCACCGAGCGGCTCGTCGAGCAGCAGCACGGCGGGCTTCACGACGATTGCCCGCGCGAGCGCGACGCGCTGTTGCTGTCCGCCCGACAACTGCCGCGGATAGCGATCGGCGAGCGCGCCGAGCTTGACGAGCCCGAGCGCCTCGTCGACGCTTCGTGCGCGGTCGCTGCGCGCAACGCGGCGCATGCGCAGGCCGAACGCGACGTTCTGCGCGACGGTGAGGTGCGGAAACAGCGCATAGCTCTGGAACACCATGCTGAAGTCGCGCCGGTACGGCGGCGTCGAGGTCACGCGCACGCCGCGGATGTAGACGTCGCCGGCGTCGGGTTGCTCGAAGCCCGCGATGAGCCGAAGCGTGGTGGTCTTGCCACAGCCGGACGGCCCGAGCAGCGAGAAGATCGTGCCCCGGCCGATGTCGACGCTGACATCGTCGACCGCGACGACGGCGCCGAAGCGCTTGCGCACGGCGACAAGCCGGACGTCGGCGGCGTCTTCGCTCATGTCGCCGTTAGCGCGCGGTCCATCTCGGCCGCGCGCGTCCAGCATTCGATGACGGACACCGCGAGATCCGCTTCCATCAGGCGTTGCGCGAGCGTCGCATCGGCGGCGATCCGGTGTTCGGCGATCGTCGAGGCGAGGTGGCGCCACGAAGGCGCGAGGCTCTCCGTACCGGACGGCCCGGCGGTCACCGCGGCGTGACGCTGCGCCACGGCTGTCAATCGCGCCGAGATGCGCCCCGCGACATCGCGCAGCAGGTCGCCTTCTTCACCCGCAGGGAAGTCCGGTAGTGCGTCGAGCGCGCGGCGGCACGATGCGGTCACGCCGGTCGTGGCAACCGACGGCGATGACGGCCGCACGACGTTCGCCGCCCGCTCGAGCGGCTGCGTCTGCACGCACCGGGTGCCGAGCAGCATGTGCACGGCGTTCAGCACGAGCCGGAAACTCGGCGCGTCCGTGACACGGTAATGTCGCAGCGTGTCGCGCATCGTCGCTGCACCACGGATCGGCAGATAGCGACGGACGTAGCCATCGAGTGCGATGTACTTGCGGACGAGATCGCCCATTTCGGGATGCGGCGAGAACAGGACCGCGCGCCCGCGTGCGCCGCTCGTCGTCAGGATCGCGGGCTTCCCCAGCATGTCGCGGTCGAAGCGCTCGCGATCGAGCGGATTGTCGATCGCGAGGCGCGCAGGCAGCGTGAACGCGTGAAAGGTCGCCGCGACGCCGACACCCTCGCCCAGCACATCGTAGATCGGGCCGTGGTAGTACGGCACCTCGATCGTCGGCGGACAGCCGCGCGCGAGTGCGGCTTCACGCAGCGCGATCGTGACGACCGCGACACCACTTTGCAGGTACTCGTGCGTGTAGAGCGGCTTCGCCGCGGCGGTTCCCGTCCAGGCGGGCCGCCCCGCCGAAAGGTAGAACGCGCCGCCGCAGGAACCGATCGCGGTGCCGCCTGCCGCGAGAAACGCGCGCACGTTGGCGTCGGCGCCGCGCACCTCCTCCGCCGCGTCGATACCCCATGTCGCGAAGCCGCCGGGAAGGATCAGGAGATTCGCGTCGTCGAGCGCACCGCCTGCGAGCGATGCGCCGTCGCAGGGCACGTAATCGATGCCAAGGCGCAGCAGGCATAGCGCGTAATACGCGAAATACGGAAATTTCGACGCGCTGCCGGCGAAGAGGCGCACCGCAGGCCGCGCAAGCGCCAGCGCATCGTCGGGAACGCCGCCGGGCCAGCGCCGCAGCACAAGGCCGAGGTGCGCAAGCGAAGGCCGCCGGGCCGGCGAGATCTCGACGACATAGTCGCCCGCCTCGGCGTCATCGTGCCGCTCGCCGAGCCACCATGCGCGCGCGCCGGCTCCGAGCAGCCGGTTAACCGCGAGCGCGACGTCGAACGCGTCCCCGTTCGCGCGCCAGCTCAGGTGATGGAGCGAATGCTGTCCGCCCGCCTCCGGCATCGATCGAGCTCCCGAAGGACGCGCGACGATCGAAACGTTCGACCGGCTAACCCGAAACCGCGCGGTTCCAGCGCTCGACCCACTCCGCTCGCTTGTCGGTCATCATGCCGAGATCGAGCTTGATCAGGTGGTCGAGTTGATCCTGCGGAAACTTGACGCGCTCCTGCAGTTCGGGCGAGAGCTTCGACAGCGTGTCCTTGTTCGTGCCACCGTAGTTGTAGATCTTCGCGGCGAACGTCTGCACGTTCGGGTCCATCGTGACGTTGATGTACTCCTCCGCCGCCTCGAGGTTCTTCGTCCCCTTCGCGATGCATGTACCCGACGTGTACGCGATGCCGCCCTCCTTCGGATACACCCACTCGACCGGTGCGCCGTAACCCTTGACCGTGTACGTCTGCGATTTGTAGAGGATGCCGATCATCGCGTCCTCGGTGCGCATCGAGTTCATCATCGTATCGGTGTCCTTGGCCCAGATCGGACGGAGGTCCGCCATCTTCTTCAGCATCGCGAACCCGGCTTCC